>JAUNOK010000022.1 GCA_030537195.1 Eubacteriales bacterium
TACCAACTTTACGTCTGATAACTTCATCAGCATACTTGATACCCTTGCCCTTATATGGCTCTGGAGCTCTCTTTGCTCTGATTTCAGCTGCGTACTGGCCAACTGCTTCTTTACTGATACCTTTAACAATGATGATGTTTGTTCCGTCAAGAACTGTTTCAATTCCGTCTGGATCTTCCATCTCAACTGGATGAGAGTAGCCTAATGAAAGAACTAACTTCTTACCCTGCTTCTGTGCTCTATAACCAACACCGTTAACTTCAAGTTTCTTCTCATATCCTTCTGTAACACCGATAATCATGTTATGAATAAGTGTTCTTGTAAGTCCATGTAATGACTTCATTTTCTTTAAGTCATTTGGTCTTGAAACAACGATTTCAGAACCTTCCTGCTTAATGTCCATCTCTGCTGGTAAAACTCTCTCAAGAGTTCCCTTTGGACCCTTTACAGTCACTTTATTATTTTCTGCGATCTCAACAGTAACTCCTGCTGGGACAGCGATAGGCATTCTTCCTATACGTGACATGCCGTGCACCTCCTAATTATAATGAGGGAAACATTCATATACGCTGAACAACGATGGGATAGGATTCCCGTTTCCCTGTGTGTAAGTGTTAATTAATTACCATACGAAGCAAAGAACTTCTCCACCAACGCCGAGCTTTCTAGCTTCTTTGTCTGTGATAACGCCCTTGTTTGTAGAAATGATAGCTACACCAAGACCACCGAGAACCTTTGGAAGTTCTTCCTTGCTTGCATATACTCTAAGACCTGGCTTAGAGATTCTCTGAAGACCAGAAATGATCTTCTCGTTCTTAGAAGCACCATACTTTAATGTGATATGGATATCGTTGAAGTTACCGTTCTCAACGAGCTCATAAGACTTAATATAACCTTCATCTAAAAGAATCTTAGCGATTGAAAGCTTCATCTTAGATGCTGGAACATCAACTGTGTCGTGCTTTGCTGTATTAGCATTACGAATTCTTGTAAGCATATCTGCAATTGGATCTGTCATTGAAATTTTCCTCCTTAATTTAACTGGTTTCCTGTTGCCAGGACTACGTTAATTGATTTTACCAAGATGCTTTCTTAACTCCAGGGATCTGTCCCTTGTAAGCTAATTCACGGAAGCAAATTCTGCAGATTCCGTATTTTCTTAAAACAGAATGTGGACGACCACATATTGTACAACGTGTGTACGCTCTTGTAGAGAACTTAGGTGCTCTCTGCTGCTTAACCTTCATAGAAGTCTTAGCCATTGAATTTCCCTCCTTAATTATTTCTTGAATGGCATGTTGAATAATCTTAATAACTCACGAGCTTCCTCATCAGTCTTAGCTGTAGTTGTGATGATTACATCCATACCTCTAACCTTATCAATCTTATCATATTCAATTTCTGGGAAGATAATCTGCTCTTTAATACCTAAAGCATAGTTACCTCTTCCATCGAATGAATCAGCGCTAACGCCACGGAAGTCACGTACACGTGGTAATGCAAGGTTTACTAATCTATCAAGGAATTCATACATCTTCTCTCCTCTTAATGTAACCTTACAACCAATTGCCTGACCCTCTCTTAACTTGAAGTTAGCAATTGAATTCTTAGCTCTTGTAAGAACTGCCTTCTGACCAGCAATTGTTTCCATTTCCTTAACAGCTGTGTCAAGAAGCTTTGAATTTTCCTTAGCTTCGCCAACGCCCATGTTAATTACGATCTTGTCGATCTTTGGAACCATCATTGGGTTCTTGTAACCGAATTTCTCAGTCATTTTCTTAGTAATTTCATTATCGTATAATTCTCTAAGTCTACTCAAAATTATTGCCTCCTTCCTTTATTAATCGATAACTTCGCCAGTTGCCTTAGCAACACGAACTTTCTTACCGTCCTTGAAGTCATAACCAATCTTTGTTTCCTTACCCTTTAATGAGTAAGCGATATTAGATATATCGATTGGTGCTTCCTGGTGGAGAATTCCACCCTGCTGATTAGCTGCGCTTGGCTTAGCATGCTTTGTAACCATGTTAACACCCTCAACTAATGCTGTATGATTCTTAGCATTTACAGACAATACCTTGCCCTCTTTGCCTTTGTCTTTTCCTGCGATAACCTTAACAGTATCACCCTTTTTAATTCTAACAGCTGACATTGTGGTACCTCCTATAATACTTCTGGAGCAAGAGATACGATCTTCATGAACTTCTTATCTCTTAACTCTCTGGCTACTGGACCAAAGATACGAGTTCCCTTAGGAGTCTGATCATCTTTAATTATAACAGCAGCATTCTCATCAAATTTAATATATGAACCGTCCTTACGACGTGCGCCCTTTACTGAACGTACGACAACGGCCTTAACAACGTCACCCTTTTTAACAACGCCGCCTGGTGTTGCTTCTTTAACAGTAGCGACAATTACATCACCGATATTTGCATATCTTCTTGTAGATCCGCCCATAACTCTGATACAAAGAATTTCCTTAGCACCAGTATTATCAGCAACCTTAAGTCTGGTTTCCTGTTGTACCATAATACTACTCCTTTCAGTAATATCACAAATAAATTATTATTATTTTGCTCTGCTGATAATTTCAACTAATCTCCATCTCTTATCCTTAGATAAAGGTCTAGTCTCCATTACCTTAACAACATCTCCGATTAAACATTCATTGTTCTCATCGTGTGCCTTTAACTTGTAAGTTCTTTTAACGATCTTATTGTAAAGTGGATGCTTAACGTTGTCCTGTACTGCAACAACGATTGTCTTATCCATCTTATTGCTTATAACCTTACCTGTACGAGTTTTTCTTAAATTTCTCTCTTCCACAGTTATTCTCCTTTCTTAGGATATCTAAGTCTACATGCCTTAATTAAGCATTCTTCTGTGCAATTACAGTCTGGATTCTAGCGATGTTCTTACGAACTTCCTTAATTCTGCTTGTGTTGTCCAGCTGATTTGTTGCGTTCTGGAATCTTAAATTGAAAAGTTCCTTCTTAGCAGCTACTAATTCTTCATTTAACTCTGCAGCTGATTTTGCCTTTAAATCTTCTACATACTTATTAATTTTCACTGTTATCACCGCCTTCTAAGTCTGCACGTGAAACAATCTTGCACTTGCAAGGAAGCTTATGTGTTGCGAGACGTAAAGCTTCTCTTGCTGTTTCTTCAGCAACGCCTGAGATCTCGAACATTACACGTCCAGGTTTAACTACTGCTACCCAGCACTCCAAGTTACCTTTACCTTTACCCATACGAACACCGATAGGCTTACCTGTTACCGGCTTATCTGGGAAAATCTTTATAAATACTTTACCACCACGCTTAATATATCTTGTCATAGCGACACGGGCAGCTTCTATCTGATTTGATTTGATCCAACAAGGTTCTGTTGCAACAATACCGAATTCACCATTAGTGATCTTATTGCCTCTTGTAGCCTTACCAGCCATAGAACCACGGAACTGTCTACGATGTTTAACTCTCTTAGGTAGTAACATTACTTATCGCTCCCTTCCTTTTCTACGTTAGCGTTGGCATTATTCTTTGTAGGAAGAACCTCACCTTCGTAGATCCAAACCTTAACACCAACCTTGCCATAAGTTGTATCTGCTTCTGCAAATCCGTAATCGATATCTGCACGAAGTGTCTGAAGAGGAATTGTACCCTCGCTATAGAACTCTGTACGAGCCATATCAGCTCCACCGAGACGTCCTGAGCAAGATGTCTTGATACCCTTAGCTCCCTGCTTCATTGTTCTGCCCATGCAAGACTTCATAGCTCTTCTGAAAGAGATACGGTTCTCTAACTGCTGAGCGATGTTCTCTGCAACAAGCTGAGCATCCTTATCAGGTCTCTTAACTTCCTTGATGTCGATGCTTAACTTCTTAGCAGATGTTAACTTCTCTACCTGCTTCTTTAAGTTCTCGATTTCAGCACCACCCTTACCGATTACGATACCAGGCTTAGCTGTATGAATAACGATCTTTAATCTGTCTGAAGCTCTCTCTGTTTCAATCTTTGAAATTCCTGCAGCATATAACTTATTCTTGAGGAATTTTCTAATGTTATAATCTTCTACAAGGTTATCAGCGAAATCGTCTTCTGCATACCACTTTGCATCCCAGTCTTTGATTACGCCGACTCTTAAACCATGAGGATTAACTTTCTGTCCCATAAAGACTCCTTTCTATCTCTTAGAAAATAATTATCTTTCATTTAAAACAACAGTGATGTGGCTCATTCTCTTCTCGATTCTGTAAGCTCTACCCTGTGCTCTTGGATGTACTCTCTTCATTGTTGGTCCCTTGTTAGCGTAGCACTCTTCTACATATAACTTACTTGGGTCCATACCGTTATTGTTCTCAGCGTTAGCAGCTGCTGACTTTAATAACTTCTCTATAATAGATGATGCATATCTTGGATTGTACATAACAATTGCAAGTGCTTCATCAAGGCTCTTGCCTCTAATAGCATCTAATACGAAACAAGCCTTCTGAACAGATACTCTAGCGTAAGATAACTTTGCGCTTGGTCTTGTATCCTTAACAGCGTTTCTTTCACGTTTAATCTGGGATCTATGTCCGTTAGCCATGGATTAAACCTCCTTTCAAAAATTCAAATTATCTACTCTTCTTTTCGTCTTTGCCGTGTCCTCTGTAAGTTCTTGTTGCAACGAACTCACCGAGCTTATGACCAACCATATCCTCTGTAACATATACAGGCACATGCTTTCTACCATCATGAACAGCGATTGTATGACCTACAAACTGAGGATAAATTGTTGAACGACGAGACCAAGTCTTAATAACCTGTTTGTCGTTTGCAGCATTTAAAGCGTCAACTTTCTTAAGTAAGCTCTCGTCTGCAAATGCTCCCTTTTTAAGTGATCGAGCCATAGGTTGAAACCTCCTTATAATCTTCGTGAATAATAATAGTTACGATTGTGGGCTAATTACTTAATAGCCTTTCCGTTTCTTCTTCTTACGATAAGCTTGTTTGAAGCCTTCTTAGCCTTACGAGTCTTAAGACCCATAGCTGGCTTGCCCCAAGGTGTCATTGGGCTTGGACGACCAACTGGTGCTCTACCTTCACCACCACCATGTGGATGGTCATTAGGGTTCATAACAGAACCACGAACTGTAGGTCTGATACCCATATGTCTCTTACGTCCAGCCTTACCAAGATTAATAAGGTTGTGATCTCCATTACCTACAACACCGATTGTTGCGCGGCAGATAATTGGAACCATTCTCATCTCGCCTGATGGTAATCTAAGTGTTGCATACTTGCCTTCCTTAGCCATAAGCTGAGCTGAGTTTCCAGCAGAACGAACAAGCTGTCCACCCTTACCTGGATATAATTCAATGTTGTGTACCTGAGTACCAACTGGAATCTCTGAAAGTGGTAAGCAGTTACCCACTCTAACTTCTGCACCAGCACCATTCTGTACTGTCATTCCATCTGTTAATCCCTGAGGAGCAAGGATATATGCCTTCTCGCCATCTGCGTAGCAGATAAGAGCGATGTTAGCTGTTCTGTTTGGATCGTACTCAATTCCGATAACCTGTGCAGGAACGCCTTCCTTGTTTCTCTTGAAATCAATTATTCTATACTTCTGTCTGTTTCCACCACCCTGGTGTCTTACAGTAATCTTACCCTGGTTGTTACGACCAGCATTCTTGCTCTTCTTAGCAAGTAATGACTTCTCTGGAGTCTTCTTTGTAATCTCTGAGAAATCAGATCCAGTCATATTTCTTCTGGAAGGTGTATATGGGTTATATGTCTTAATTCCCATTATTTCTCTCCTTTCGAGTCTGTGTAATATTGTTTTCTACACTTAAAAGCTACTAATTAAAGGCCTTCAAAGATTTCGATTTCCTTGCTGTCAGCTGTTAACTGTACGATTGCCTTCTTAGTCTTAGAAGTTGTACCAGCTGTTCTGCCTCTTCTCTTCTTCTTGCCATCAAGATTCATTGTGTTAACTGAAGCAACCTTAGTTCCTTCGAACATCTTCTCAACAGCATCCTTAATCATTGTCTTGTTAGCATCTGTATGAACTAAGAATGTATACTTCTTATCTGCCATATCAGCCATAGACTTCTCTGTGATTACAGGCTTGAGGATTACATCATAATACTGTACGTTTGCCATTATGCATACACCTCCTCTAATTTTTCAACAGCAGCCTTAGTAACTACTAATGTTTCATACTTTAATACATCGTATGTGTTGATTTCGTTAGTAGCTGAAACCTTAACTGTAGGAATGTTTCTTCCTGAAAGAACTACGTTCTTATTCTCGCCTTCGATAACTACTAAAGCCTTATCAACCTTTAAGTTGCTCATAACTTCTGCGAACTTCTTTGTCTTAACTTCGTCAAGGTTAAATGCATCAAGAACTACGATCTTGTTGTCAGCAACCTTTGATGATAATGCAGAAAGAAGAGCAATTCTCTTTTCCTTCTTATTCATCTTGAATGAATAATCTCTTGGCTTTGGTGCAAATACAACACCACCGCCTGTCCACTGTGGAGATCTTGTAGAACCCTGTCTTGCATGACCAGTTCCTTTCTGTCTCCAAGGTTTTCTTCCGCCACCAGAAACTTCTGAACGTGTCTTTGCGCTCTGTGTTCCCTGACGATTATTTGCAAGCTGGTTAACTACTGCCATGTGTACGAGATGTTCGTTAACTTCTACACCAAATACAGCATCATTTAATTCGATTGAACCAACTTCTTTGCCTTCAATATTGTAAACAGATACGTTTGCCATCTGTGTGGTCCTCCTTCCTTAGCAAAAACTACTTAGCAGCTTTTACTGTTTCTTTCAGTGTTACTAATGATTTCTTAGGTCCAGGTACTGCACCCTTAACTAAGATTACGTTGTTTTCAACATCAACTCTTACTACTTCAAGATTCTGGATTGTGATTCTCTTAGAACCCATATGTCCAGGCATTCCTTTTCCCTTGAATACTCTACCAGGTGTTGTTGCTGATCCGTTTGAACCCTGATGTCTGTGGAACTTAGAACCATGAGCCATAGGTCCTCTTGACTGGCCTAATCTCTTGATTGCGCCCTGGAAACCTTTACCCTTTGAAATAGCAGTTGCATCAACCTTATCGCCTGCAGCGAAGATATCAGCCTTGATTTCGTCCTTTACAGAGTACTCTGAAGCGTTTTCAAACTTGAACTCTCTTAAGAATCTCTTGTAAGGAACCTCTGCCTTATCAAAATGTCCTTTAACAGGCTTGTTTACTAACTTTTCTCTAATGTCAGCAAAACCAACCTGAACTGCATCGTAACCGTCGTTTTCTACTGTCTTAACTTGTGTAACAACACAAGGACCAGCCTGAAGAACAGTTACAGGTGTTAAAACACCGTCTTCGTTGAAGATTTGAGTCATTCCGACTTTTGTAGCTAAAATTGCCTTCTTCATTGATTTTCCTCCTGTTTAATCTACAGCGGACAAGATGATGTGCGATACACAGCGCATCCTGTCATCCTAGAACAGCTAATATAAGTGGAACCCGCACCACTGCTTGTTACTTCTATATTAAACCCTTAGGATTATTGCTTTAATAATGAAAAATTCCAGATAATGATTAGTTCATTACCTTAAGGTTGATGAATACACCAGCTGGCATCTCTAACTTAGATAATGCATCTACAGTCTTCTGAGATGGTGATAATACATCGATGAGTCTCTTATGAGTTCTCTGCTCGAACTGCTCTCTTGAATCCTTGTACTTGTGAACAGCTCTAAGAATAGTAACAACTTCCTTCTTTGTTGGAAGAGGTACTGGACCACTCACCTGTGCTCCTGTCTTCTTAGCAGTTTCGATGATTTTCTTAGCTGACTGATCAATCAACTGATGATCGTAAGCCTTCAGAGTAATTCTGATTACCTGATTTGCCATAAAAAAAGTCGCCTCCTTCGCACTTTATTGTTTAAGTACGACAAGCGGTGACTGTACACACTCCCACGCGTATCATGTAGTCTCATTCAACATTCGACCCACGCGTGTCATTTCTGCGGATTGCAGATGATTTTGGTACAGTGACTTGTCGCCAGTTTCTTCGCCGGAGTTTATCTCCAGCATTGACATTCGCTCCACGGAAAACCTGCTTTACTCAAGCAGCAACCTCACGCTTCACAGCTATCAATGTCACAGCAAGTATTAATATACACTACTCCCTATATAAAATCAACAGAAAAAATTGTATTTTTTTTAATACATTTAAAATAAATTCGACCGGAACTTCTGTCCCGGCCGAAACACATTTAATAGAATCCTAATCCAAGATACATAGAATCAATCTTCCAGTTGCCATCTTCATATTTATAATAGATATAAGCTGAATTATTAGTGTTATTCTTATCATTAGCTTTATCGCTTCCTGAATACTGTATCTTGTATGTATATCCAATCTTAATTGAAACTTTTACTGTTGGGCATCCATCATCTGAATCCACTCTGAAAGATGTATCTGTAATTGAAGCTGTAAACTTGGAAATCTTCAGATCTGATACTGTCTTGTATTTGTCATTGTAACTGTCATAGATATTCTTATAAGTTGACTCTAAGTTCTTCTTTTCTTCATTGCATACTCTGTCACTTATTGCTGAATAATCTTTCTTTGCCTGTACAGCACTTACTATTGCATCTACATCTGTCTTGGCCTGTGTCTTGAGTTCTTCCAGCTTTGAATTGACATATTTTACGTTGTATGTTCCAACTGTAAATGTATCTTCATCATATGCTGCATAAAGCTGTGTTGTATAGTCTTCTATAAAATCACCAGTTACTTTAATATCGTTCTTTCCATAAAACAGATATGGTATTACATATTCATCAGAAGAACTGCTGCCACTCTTGGATGCATCGGTTTTATATCCATCACCAACAATAGTATCATTAATATATAATGTAAGTCCCTTTGGAACCTTTACTGTAATATCCTTAACAACTAAGTTCTCTGCGCTTACTTTATACTTCTTAAAGAAAAGCATATAGTGCTTATTGGCTACTGTAAGATATACATCATTGTACTGCATTCCCGAATCTGTTATATATCCAACCTTAACAGCCTTGTTACCAGGCATCTTGCTATATGTTGAAACAATGTCATCTGCTGCCATCTTACTAACCTTTTCTCCAGTTACATCAGAATGTACATTAATAAATGCTTCTTTAGTAAGAAACTCACCATCAGGCAGATTAATAAGACTATATGCATCATTCCATTCACACTCTGCAACTGCCTTAACATACTGCTTTGCAGTCTTCTTATAATCTGTTACATTCTTTCCCACACATACAAATATAATTATTGCAGCTACCACAGCTACTCCTGCAGCTGCAATTGCAATTATACTTTTAGGAAATTGGACCGGCTTCTTATTGACAGGCTGCTGCTTTGGGATCTGGCCTTCAAACTGTACAGGCTGCTGACCAAACGCCTGCTGTGGCTGAACCGGCGCACTCTCCTGTACTGGTGTTACCTCCGGCTCTGCTGGCGCACTCTCCTGTGCCGGTGTTACCTCTGGCTGTGCCGGTTCTTCCTGTGGCTCATCTATCACAAGCCGTGTTCCACAGTTGCAGCAGAATAGTGCCTCATCATCATTCTTTGTTCCGCAATTTGGACAAAACATAATTTCTCCTCCCTCATATGATTAATATAGTAAATCATATATCATCATACCATGAATATATGATTTACTCAACCAAAATAATCTGTTCTGAAATCACTTGTTCTGCCTATGATTACTGCATTTTCTGCTTTTCAATCTTTTCTGCAAGATCACTAAGATATTCCCAACGCTCCAGCTTCTCTTCAAGCTGCTTCTCCACTTCTTCCTTTTCCTTAGTAAGCTCTGCAAGCTTGGAATAAGAAGTCGCATTCTTTGCAATCTCATCGTCAAGTTCTGAAACCCTGTTTTCCAGCTTCTCTATATCATCATCAATGGTCTCATATTCCTTCTGTTCCATGTATGTGAACTTAATCTTATCCTCATGGCTGTTATATGCTTTCTTCGCCTGACCTGCTGCCTTGGATTTCGATGCATCAGAGTTTCCATTTGATGACACATTATATATAGAAGAAACACATTTATCCCTGTAGTCCGTATAGCCGCCTTCATACTGTGTAAGGTGGCCTCCTGCCTCAAATGCAAATATTCGGTCAACAACTCTGTCAAGGAAATATCTGTCATGCGAAACCGTAATTACAATACCCGCAAATCCATCCAGATACTCTTCAAGTATCTCAAGAGTCTCAATATCAAGGTCGTTGGTAGGCTCATCGAGAATAAGCACATTTGGTGCACTCATAAGAACACTCAACAGATAAAGTCTTCTCTTCTCACCACCTGACAGCTTGCTTATTGGTGTCCACTGCTGCTTCGGTGTAAAAAGAAACTTCTCGCACATCTGTGATGCCGTCGCCTTGCCATCAACCGTTGTAACATATTCACCTATGCTTCTTACGAACTCAAGCACCGTAAGGCTGTCATCAAGCGGTTCGTTCTCCTGCATGAAATATCCGATTCTTACTGTCTCGCCAACCTCGACACTTCCGCTGTCCGGTTCAAGCTGGCCTGCTATAATCTTCATAAGCGTAGACTTGCCGCAGCCGTTATCACCGACAATACCGATTCTGTCATCTCTTAGAAAAATGTATGTAAAATCATCAATTATCTTCCTCTCACCAAAGCTTTTACAAATGTTGTGAAGTTCGACAGTTTTTCTTCCAAGTCTGCTGCTCACAGAATTCATATCCATAAGCTGCTTGTCAAATCTGGCTCTTGCCTGCTTTGAAGCTTCCTTCATATCCTCGAATCTGTCAATTCGTGCCTGCTGCTTTGTTGAACGGGCCTGACAGCCTCTTCTTATCCAGGCAAGTTCCTTCCTTAATATATTCTGTCTCTTAGCCTCAGTAGCTCTCTCCATCTCCTCGCGCTGGGTCTTAAGTTCAAGAAAGCCAGAATAATTCGTATCGTAACTGTACAGAGATGCCTTATCAAGTTCAACAATTCTGTTAGTAACATTATCAAGGAAATACCTGTCATGAGTAACCATGATAAGCTCCCCTTTGAAATTCTTAATAAACTGTTCAAGCCAGAGAACCATATCATTATCAAGGTGGTTAGTAGGCTCATCAAGAATCAGAAGTCTTGCAGGCTCAACCAGAGTCCTTGCAAGTGCCGCTCTTTTCTTCTGACCACCTGATAAAATATTCATCATTGCACCGTGGTCTGTAATTCCAAGCTTGTTAAGAATCTCTTTCGCCCTTGGCTGGCTGTCTGCATGTTTTCCACGCATAACATATTCCAGTATATTTTCATTATCATAATACATTGGTGTCTGTGCAAGATACGCAAGCTCAATTCCCTTGCCCTTGACTACCTGTCCCTCGTCCGGTTCTTCAACACCTGCAATAATCTTTAAAAGTGTAGACTTGCCTGTTCCATTCACACCTATAAGTCCAATCTTATCACCACTGTTAATTCCCAGACTTATATTATTAAAAAGTTCCTTTTCTCCGTAGGTCTTGCTGACCTTTTCAACATTTAATATATTCACAATTATCTCCGTTATATAAATTATTGGTCATCATCTGAAAGATTATAGAAATTCTTAAGCTTCTGTGCAAGCTCCGGATCCCTCTTTTTCAAATGTTCATAATGCTTTCTCTTCTGCTCCATCATATGCTCATATGCATAAGGATTGTGCAGCTTCACTCTGTCAAGCATTTCCTTCCTGTGTTCCTTAAGCATATGGATTGCGTCAGGATTAATCTGCGCCAGCTTCTTCTCAACAACAACACGACGCTCATCAATTCTCTTCTCAATATCATCAATATCAAGATTAGGATATTTCTTATCATCAAACAAATGCATCTCAAGTCGCTCGAGCAGCTCATCCTCATCAAAGAGTCCTATTCTTCCCCATGCAGCATGCTTTTCAGCGTCAACAATAACATTCTTCTCATCCTTCTTAACACTGCCAATCTCTGCCGCCATCTCTGCTGCCATCTTCTCAAGCCACTCATCTGCGTCTGCACCAAAAGCCCACTCAATCTCAGCAAGCCTCTCGTTGTCCTCATGAGCCTCACCAGAAGCTGCCTGTACACCTTCGCTCTCCTCAACCGGGTAAGGTCTGTCAAGCCCCGCGTCTCTTAACGCAAGTGGAATTGTTCTTCTTACAACACCTTTCTCAACAAGCTCGCCTGCCCCCAGCTCTCTTAACTGGTCATTAAGAGTGTGTGCATGTTCAGTAATATAAAGCTTTATATTCTTCTTCTCAAGTGCTTTATATAAAGACATAAGCCTGTCAACCGCCGTTACGTCAATAGAGCCGACTCCTCCGGCATCCACAATTACCCACCTGGTATTATCGTCAATATTCTTTTCTATATCATCGACAAATGTGTTGATATTCGCAAAGAAAAGCGCACCGTTAAATCTGTATATAACTGCGCCTTTAATCTTCTTTACATTACGGTATCTGTTAAGACTGTAGAATCCCTCCTGTCCCGGTATCACTCCAAGAAATGCTCTTGGCGGTTCAACTGCTTTGACGATAACAGCAATGAACGAAAGAATAACACCAATTACAACTCCGTATATAGTTCCGAATAACAGAACGCCTAAGAAAGCACCTACAAATATTGCAAATTCCGTATGGTCTGTTTTCCATAATTTAGCTGCAAGTCCGAATTCAGTAATTCCAATCAGTGCCGCAACAACAATTCCTGTAAGTATTGGTACAGGAAGATATTCAAGCACGGGCGTACCAAAAAGTACTATAAGAAGCATTGTAAGTGAAGCTGTTATTGACATAACCTGTGATTTGCAGCCAAACTGGTCTGCAATTCCTGTTCTTGACACACTGCCATTTAAAGGGCAGCCGCCAATTACAGCAGAGGCCGCATTTGCAGCAGCATAAGACAGAATCTCTCTGTTGTTGCTTACCTTGTAGCCATATTTGTTGGCATAATTATTAGTTGCAAGCAAAGTCTGTGCCATGACAACACCTGCCACTGACAGTCCAAGAAGTATTATCTCTGACGGATTCTTAAGCACAACCGACATATCAGGAAGCGACAATCCCGGCAGCCCCTTATCAACATGTGGAAGAAGCTTAACGCCAAATCTGTCAATGTGGAAAACTGCAGTTGCAAGTGCACCAATCACCATAAGAAGAACCGACATAGGAAACTTTGGTATGAACCTCTTTGCAACAAGTATAACCACAACCGTTCCAACACCAAGCACTGCTGAGAGCAGATTAAATGATTTCATCTCACCAGCTATATGTATAAGAAGCTTTATTGCTTCGCCTGTTCCCGCATTACCTCCGAAAAGCTTCGCAGCCTGCATAAGAATTATTGTCACTCCGATACCGCTTATGAAGCCGCCCATAACAGGTGTCGATATGTAATTGACAATACGCCCTGCTTTAATAAAGAAGAAAAGCAGCAGCCACAATGCCGCAACTAAAGTAATTGCCGGAACTACTGCTTTCGCCTCCTCAGAGCCTGACGCTATTCCAAGTGTTGCCAGTGTTCCACCGACAAGCGCTGCCGGAGTTGCATCTACTCCGAACACAAACTGCGGTGAAGATGTTATAAGTCCATATATAAGCACCGGCAGAATAGAACAGTACAGACCATACACTGCAGGCAGTCCTGCAATCTGCGCATATCCCATTGATATAGGAATTGACACAAGTGCAACAATTATTCCCGAAACAATATCTTTCTGTATATTCTTCAAACTAATATTCTTCAATATGCATCGCTCCTTAATAAGATTTCGATAGAAATATATTAACATAAAACACCGCTGTTCAAAACATTTTTGCATGATTGCAGTTATTAATATTTTCGTATATAATTATTTAATGACAAATGCGGTATAGAACCGCAATACATTTTAATATAGAAAAGGATACTTAATTATGTTTATAGCTGACAACTGGAAAGATTATGAAGTAATAGATACCTCTAAGGGTGAAAAGCTTGAGCGCTGGGGCAAGTACATTCTTGTGCGCCCGGACCCACAGGTAATATGGGATACGCCTAAGAAAGAACGTGGCTGGAAGAATATGAACGGTCATTATCACAGAAGTTCTAAGGGCGGCGGAGAATGGGAGTTCTTCGACCTTCCACAGCAGTGGCAGATTCACTACAACAGTCCTTCATTTGAGCAGGAGCTGACATTCAACTTAAAGCCATTCAGCTTCAAGCACACAGGAATATTCCCTGAGCAGGCTGCTAACTGGGACTGGTTCGGAAAGATTATCTCTGATGCCAAGAAAAAGCGTGGAAGCGAGCCTGTAAAAGTTCTTAACCTGTTTGCTTATACTGGTGGTGCAACACTTGCATGTGCAGCAGCCGGTGCTAACGTTACACATGTAGATGCTTCCAAGGGTATAGTTGCATGGGCTAAAGAAAACGCCCAGTCTTCAGGACTTATCGACAAGCCTATCCGCTGGATAGTTGATGACTGCGTAAAGTTCGTAGAAAGAGAGATTAGAAGAGGAAACCATTATGATGCAATCATCATGGATCCACCTTCATACGGACGTGGTCCTAAAGGAGAAATCTGGAAAATAGAAGAAGCCATACACCCGCTTGTTAAGCTTTGTGCACAGCTTCTTTCTGATGAACCATTATTCTTCCTTATTAATTCATATACAACAGGTCTTCAGCCAGCTGTTCTTACTTATATGTTAAGCACAGAACTTAAGTGCTTTGGCGGACACTGTGATTCTCAGGAAGTAGGGCTTCCTGTTTCAAGCAACGGACTTGTTCTTCCATGTGGTGCTTCTGGTCGCTGGATGAAGTAATTAATACACAACACCATCAAGTGACGGCGATTCTTCGCCGTCATTCACAATTCTGATAACAAGATGATTCGGCAGGCATGTGATTGGCATTAAAGGCTCAGATATATAACCCATATTCACACACAGCTTGTCCGGACAGCTTGCATCAGCTATCTTAATCTTTCCATTCTCTACGAGAATATCATTATAATCTCCATCACCGTATTCAATCCTGAACGTGTACGGATTCTTCACATCATTTAACGAAACAGTTCTTAGCATCTCGTTATCCCTGTATATATAAGCGGTCTTGCCGCCATCATTCTTTTCTGATTTCATATATATAATAGAAGCCACACTCGCCCCGACAAGCAGAACAATCACAGCTACTACTGCAATAACTCTTTTTTTCACAAGCTCCTCCTTCTGCTACATAGTAAACTTCTTAGGAATATATCTGTCTGCAAAGAAACACACAAGTCCCGTAAACAGGCCGGTTATAACTCCGCTTATCACAAGAAACGGCATATATGCAAATATTCCCGATAATCTTAATATGAAAAATGCAGCAAGAATCTGACCTGCATTGTGCGACACCGCACCAAGTATTCCGGTAAGGAATATATACTGGCCTTTAAGCAGCTTATTAACAGCCGCCATCACAATCAGACACAAAAATCCACCACTTACACTATATATAAATGATACTGCCTGTCCCGTGAATATCGTGGCGAGTATAATTCTCATCGCCAGCACAATTGCTGCATCACTGACTTTATACCTTTTCAATACAAAAAGTGTAACTATATTGGCAAGTCCTAACTTGACTCCCGGAATTGGAACAAGTGTAGGAATCGCTGATTCCACAACAAATATCGTCAGTGCTATTGTTGTAAGCAGCGCCAGTGTGGTAAGTCTCTTAACATCAAATGTTTTCTTCATGTCTGCCTCCGCATAAATATTACTTATGCATTTTAACAGACATTTCATATTAAGACAATAATCCGTTAAATTTATTCAATTTCAATCAAAATCAGTTTGACAGTTCACAAAAATATAGTATAATCATTTGGCTTTATAAATATACGAAAGTGAGGAAATCCTATGGTAAAAGATATGACAAACGGTTCGCCATCCAAGCATATTCTTGGATTCGCAGTTCCAATGCTGCTTGGAATGCTGTTTCAGCAGTTCTACAACCTTGTTGATACAATAATCGTTGGTAAAACTCTTGGCGTTGAAGCTCTTGCCGGAGTTGGAGCAACAGGTTCTATCAACTTCATGATAATCGGTTTCTGTATGGGTGTCTGTAACGGATTCGTAATCCCAGTTGCCCAGTGCTTTGGCGCAAAGAAACCTTCAGACCTTAGAAAATATGTATTCAACGGATACATTTGCAGCGTTATATTCGCCATAGTGCTTACGTTTGCATCCGTAATCTTCTGCCGAAAGATACTTATCGTTATGAATACCCCGGCAGACATTATTGACCACGCCTACAACTACATTGTTGTCATCTTTATTGGAATACCGACTGTATTCCTGTACAACATGGTATCAGGCGTTATCCGCTCACTTGGCGACAGTAAGACTCCTGTAGTTTTCCTTGTACTTTCTTCAATTATAAATGTAATACTTGATTTCTTTCTTATTCTTGTATGTAAGATGGGAGTTGCCGGAGCCGGCTGGGCGACTGTAACATCGCAGTTTGTCTCTGGTCTTACCTGCCTTATATACATGTATAAGAGATACGACATTTTAAAAGGTGATAAGTCCGAAAGAGTACTTGATAGAAGATTTATAACTAACCTGTGTATGAACGGTGTTCCTATGGGACTCCAGTATTCAATCACTGCAATCGGAAGCACAATTCTTCAGGCTGCCGTCAATACACTTGGTTCAACATATGTTGCCGCAATGACTGCTGGTTCCAAGATGTTCAACTTTACATGCTGTCCATTTGATGCACTCGGCTCAACTATGGCAACTTACGCCGGACAGAATGTTGGTGCAGCCAAGATTAAAAGACTCGGTCAGGGTGTCCGCTCTGCAATGATAATTGGTTCAATATACAGTGTTATATCACTTATTGTACTGTATTTTACTACAGATTACATTGCATTATTGTTCGTTAATGCATCCGAAACAACGATTATTGCTCTTACAAGACAGTTTATTCTTGCATCCGCATGTTTCTACATACCACTTACTGGTGTTAATGTAGTCCGCTTCTGTATACAGGGTATGGGCTTCTCAGTATTTGCTATATCTGCTGGTATACTTGAGATGATTGGCCGTGCATTTGCAGCCATCATACTTATCCCAAGAATCGGATTCATGGGTGCATGCCTCGCATCGCCAATCGCATGGATTGCTGCCGACGCATTTTTATTCCCTGCATTCATACATTGTGCCAAGAAACTCAATGAAAGACACAATATTAAATCATAACTAACTAAAGGGAGGACACAATGTCCTCCCTCTTTTATTCTATAATATAGACAGCCTGGCTGTGCATCGCTTCATATCTTGATTGAAATGTCTCAAGATTCCTTGTTATATCACCTTTCATAGGATCCATTATGTAAACAATATTATTGTTAAGATCATATCCAGTAATTACAACACAATGCTCCGGCGCCACCCATGTATATTCTTTCCCATTAAATGTAAATGTCGTTGATTCATATGGCTGTCTCATATCTATTGTATTCCATATTATTATCGGATCTCCCTGAGCAACCATCTCAAGAATCTCTTTAAAATCTGTTCCGCTTATATTCTTTGCAACCGCTGACATATTATTTGCCTTGAAATATTTGTTAGCTGCATTAACAATTGGCTGTGCCATACATCCATAGCTTGTATTGTCTCTCGGATTACCAAGAAACATCTCATAGAAACTTCCGTTACCTTTCTTAAGATATTCATCTGCCATAATTGTCTTATCAACATTACAACCATAATAATTAAGTACAGATGTTAAAGATGTAATCTCACATCCTGTTGGCAGCTCAGGATTCTGATTAAGTGATTCATAGCCTTCTATTCTATATGCATCCGGTAAAGCACTCACAGTCTCTTCACTTACAGAAAACTCTTCTTCCGTTACATTATCATCACTCTTAATAGCGGCATATTCAGCTCCGACTTCTCCGCCTTTGCTGATATTCTGATTATTCATCTTAACCGATAACACAATTATTACTGTACATACCGGTATAGTCATCATTGCAAGAAATATATGATTCTTTCTTTTCTCTCTTCTTTCGTATTTTCTCCTGTCATCTCTCTTACTCATCCCAGTCACCATCTTAGCCTTCCATTGTAAGTTAAGGTCTCATTCAACAACCTCTGTACTTATATACGAAACCAAGTATGATTTGGTCTGAATAATTATCAAAAAATTCATATATTTATATAATTAAATTAATTTAACCACCTGACAGTTATCCGTCATTCCATCCCAGAAATCTTTTAACGGTATATTCTTAAATTTAGCTATAATACTGCAGTTCATTGCACCGTGACCGACAATCAGAATATCTTTGCCTTCACGTACCTGTGGCATAACCACATTATCTATAAATTCACCTGTCCTTGCAAAGAGCTCTTCAAAACTTTCTCCACCTTCAACTGTGACATACTCCTCAGGCTTCTTAAAAAGAGTATTAATCGGGCAGTCATCTATAACAAATGAGTTCTCTATCCCTTCATATACTCCAAATCCCATCTCAACAAGTCTGTCATCTGTGCGTACAGGAACATTTCTTCCACGCATAAAAATCTCTGCTGTTTCCTTAGCTCTGGCAAGTGGTGATGAATAGCATATATCAAAATGTATATCCGCGTACCGTTTCCCAGCCTCTGCCGCCATCATTCTGCCCTCATCATTAAGCGGTATATCCGTTCTACCCTGTAACTTATGACTTACATTCCAGTCTGTCCTGCCATGTCGCATTATGTATAACATGTTGTACTCCTATTTTTATCATATTTAAGTTCATTACTTCTCTCATCACAGCTCGCGCAAAAAAGGGTTTCCGAGATTCTCGGAAACCCTTGAAAGAACTGTATTAATAACAATTACTCGATGATTGTTGCAACAGCACCAGAACCAACTGTTCTACCACCCTCACGGATAGCGAAACGAAGACCCTGCTCCATAGCTACGTTATGGATAAGTTCAACTGTCATCTCTACGTTATCACCAGGCATGCACATTTCTGTACCAGCTGGAAGCTCACAAACACCAGTTACATCAGTTGTTCTGAAGTAGAACTGTGGTCTGTAGTTGTTGAAGAATGGAGTATGACGTCCACCTTCGTCCTTTGTTAATACGTAAACCTGAGCTGTAAACTTGTGGTGTGGTGTGATTGAACCTGGCTTGCAGAGAACCTGTCCTCTCTGGATCTCGTCTCTCTGAACACCTCTAAGAAGTGCACCAATGTTATCACCTGGCTGAGCCTCATCAAGAAGCTTTCTGAACATCTCGATACCAGTTACAACTACCTTACGGATTTCATCATGGATACCAACGATTTCAACTTCCTCGTTAACGTGGAGAACACCTCTCTCTACTCTACCAGTAGCAACAGTACCACGTCCTGTGATAGAGAATACATCCTCTACAGGCATAAGGAATGGCTTATCTGTATCTCTTTCTGGATCTGGAACATACTCATCAATAGTATGCATAAGCTCAAGGATCTTATCACCCCATTCGCTGTTAGGATCTTCAAGAGCCTTAAGAGCTGAACCCTGGATGATTGGAGTATCATCTCCTGGGAATCCGTACTCGTTAAGAAGTTCTCTGATTTCCATATCTACTAACTCAAGAAGTTCTGGATCGTCAACCATATCACACTTGTTCATGAATACAACGATGTAAGGAACACCTACCTGACGAGCAAGAAGGATATGCTCTCTTGTCTGAGCCATAACACCATCAGTAGCAGCAACAACAAGGATACCTGCATCCATCTGAGCAGCACCTGTGATCATGTTCTTTACATAATCAGCATGTCCTGGACAGTCAACGTGTGCATAGTGTCTCTTCTCTGTCTCATACTCAACGTGAGCTGTAGAGATAGTGATACCTCTTTCTCTTTCCTCTGGTGCCTTATCAATATTCTCGAATGCAACAGCCTCACCTGTACCAAGTCTCTCATGAAGAGTCTTTGTGATAGCAGCTGTTAATGTAGTCTTACCGTGATCTACGTGTCCGATTGTACCAATGTTACAATGTGGTTTTGTTCTCTCAAATTTAGCCTTTGCCATTGTTTAAAATCCTCCTAAAAATATTTAGATTGCCCTGAGGGGACATACCCCTCGGGCTTTGTCATAGCTGATATTTATTATATTTCATTTACTGAAATATTTCAACTATATTTTTATAGTTATTACTTATTTCTATCAGAAATAACCTTATCCTGAACAGACTTTGGAGCCTGCTCGTACTTATCGAAGAACATAGAGTAGTTACCACGACCCTGTGTCTTAGAACGAAGGTCAGTAGCATATCCGAACATCTCAGCAAGTGGAACGAATGCTTTAATCATCTTACCACCTGAGATATCTTCCATACCTTCGATACGTCCTCTACGTGAGTTGATATCACCAATTACATCACCCATGTATTCTTCTGGCATAGTAACCTCAACCTTCATGATAGGCTCAAGAAGGGCAGGTGCTGCCTTAGCCATAGCATCCTTGAATGCCATAGAACCAGCAATGTGGAATGCCATTTCTGAAGAATCGACTTCATGGTATGAACCATCGTAGATATCTGCTCTAAGTCCGAGAACTGGGAATCCAGCTAAGATACCTGAATTAGCAGCTTCTCTGATACCGTCAGCAACTGAAGGGATGTATTCCTTAGGAATAGCACCACCAACTACTGAAGACTCGCAGAAGAGTACTGGAGGTTCGTTAATTAATACTGTGTTCTTTGTCTCAACATCAAACTTATCAACGTTAGCTTCAAGTGGTGAGAAACGTACTTTACAGTGACCATACTGTCCACGTCCACCTGACTGCTTAGCGTACTTACTATCAACATCAACTGCCTTAGTGAAGCACTCTCTGTAAGCAACCTGAGGAGCACCAACGTTAGCCTCTACCTTGAACTCACGAAGAAGTCTGTCAACGATGATATCAAGGTGAAGCTCACCCATACCAGCGATGATTGTCTGACCTGTTTCCTGATCTGTATGAGCACGGAATGTAGGATCCTCTTCAGCAAGCTTTGCTAAAGCTTCGCCCATCTTACCCTGGTCATTCTTAGTCTTTGGCTCGATAGCAAGCTCGATAACTGGCTCTGGGAATTCCATAGACTCTAAGATAACTGGATGTGCTTCATCACAGATAGTATCACCTGTTACTGTAACCTTAAGACCTACTGCAGCAGCGATATCTCCTGAGTAAACCTTATCGATTTCTTTTCTCTGGTTAGCGTGCATCTGAAGGATACGGCCAACTCTTTCTTTCTTATTCTTGTTAGAGTTAAGTACATATGAACCACCGTTTAATGTACCTGAGTAAACTCTGAAGAATGCTAACTTACCAACGAATGGATCAGTCATAATCTTGAATGCAAGAGCTGCAAATGGCTCTTCGTCAGATGACTTTCTTGTTACTTCGTTACCGTCTTCGTCAACACCTGTGATATCTGGGATATCTGTAGGAGCTGGCATGTACTCGATAACAGCATCAAGAAGCTTCTGAACACCCTTGTTCTTATAAGCTGTACCGCAAAGACAAGGAATAGCTGTACCTTCGATAGTACCCTTTCTTAAAGCAGCCTTTAATTCAGGAACTGTAAGTTCCTCATCGTTAAAGAACTTCTCCATAAGGTCTTCATCAAGTTCAGCACACTGCTCAACGAGCTTGTCATGATATTCCTGAGCCTGATCCTTTAAATCGTCTGGAATCTCACCAACAACGATATCATCACCCTTATCTCCGTTGAAGACATAAGCCTTCATCTCAAATAAGTCGATAATACCCTTGAAGTCATCTTCCTTACCGATAGGAATCTGTACAAGTACAGGATTCTTTCCAAGCTTTGTAATAAGCTGGTTGCATGATCCGAAGAAATCGGCACCCATCTTATCCATCTTGTTCATGAAAGCCATACGAGGTACATTGTACTTATCAGCCTGACGCCATACGTTCTCTGACTGTGGCTCAACACCGTTCTGTGCATCGAATACACCTACGGCACCATCAAGTACTCTAAGTGAACGCTCAACTTCTACTGTGAAGTCAACGTGTCCTGGAGTATCGATAATGTTAATACGGTATTCTGGCTGTGTCTTATCTGGCTTACCCTCTTTCTCAGGTGTCCAGTGACATGTTGTAGCAGCTGAAGTGATTGTGATACCTCTCTCCTGCTCCTGGGCCATCCAGTCCATAGTAGCAGTACCTTCATGAGTATCACCAATCTTGTGATTAACACCAGTATAATAAAGGATACGCTCTGTTAATGTTGTCTTACCAGCATCAATATGAGCCATAATTCCGATATTTCTGGTTCTCTCCAATGGATATTCTCTTCCAGCCATGGATAAAACCTCCTATAATTATAATTAGAATCTGTAATGAGCAAAAGCCTTGTTTGCTTCTGCCATCTTGTGCATATCTTCTTTTCTCTTTACTGATGCACCTGTGTTGTTAGCTGCATCAAGAATTTCGTTAGCGAGTCTTTCTTCCATAGTCTTCTCGCCTCTTGCTCTAGAGAATGTAGTCATCCAACGAAGAGCTAAAGCCTGTCTTCTGTCTGGCTTAACTTCGATAGGTACCTGGTAAGTAGCTCCACCGATACGTCTAGCCTTAACTTCAAGAACTGGCATAATATTGTTCATAGCTTCTTCGAATACTTCGATAGCTGGTCTCTCAGTCTTAGCTGCGACTCTATCAAAAGCACCGTAAACAATCTTCTGAGCTACTCCTCTCTTACCATCAAGCATAATGTTGTTGATAAGCTTAGTAACTACCTTATTGTTGTAAATAGGATCTGCTAATACATCTCTTTTCTGTGTATGTCCTTTACGTGGCACGGTTCTTCCCTCCTTAATAAATTTATTAAATCATAGGTACTCACAAATAAAAAATGTGTTCGCGCCGTATATATTAACCTGCAACCTCTTGATTAATCTAATTCCGGCACAATTCAAAATTTAATTTGTTCGTAAAAATCAGATTCCTGCGAATCCGACTCTTGCAAATTGTAAAACTTGCATGCATTCATAAAATGCGTGTCTTAATTCAGGCTTAATTACTTAGCGTCCTTAGGTCTCTTAGCACCGTACTTAGAACGAGCCTGTCTTCTCTTTGCAACACCTGCTGTATCAAGTGTTCCTCTGATGATGTGGTATCTTGTACCTGGTAAATCCTTTACTCTTCCACCTCTTATAAGAACAACGCTGTGCTCCTGAAGATTGTGTCCCTCACCTGGGATGTAAGATGTTACCTCGATACCATTAGAAAGACGTACTCTGGCAATCTTTCTAAGAGCTGAGTTAGGCTTCTTAGGTGTAGCAGTCTTAACAGCTGTACAAACGCCTCTCTTCTGTGGAGAAGAGATATCTGTAGCCTTCTTCTGAAGTGAGTTATAACCCTTCTGAAGAGCTGGTGCTGTAGACTTCTTTACTGTAGTCTTTCTTCCCTGTCTTACTAACTGGTTAAATGTTGGCATTCCGTTTTCACCTCCCGAAATTAGAATAATGAATGGTTGCATCTTAGTATCAACTAAGAAAATGTTTTGGTAACAAAACAGCGCAGAAATAGAACTTGCCTATTCGCACGCTTTATTAGTATATATATTTGCAAATTGAGTGTCAAGCATTTTTTCAAAAAAAGATAAAAGCGTGCCAGATTTTATCAATCTGACACGCTTAAATTATCTATAAAGAATTAATCTTCCTGTGTAAATACAAGTTCATCATCACCAGATTCTTCATCTTCTTCGATATAGTTATCTGTAGAGCTGATCTTGATATCCTGATAACGCTTCATACCTGTACCAGCAGGGATAAGCTTACCAATAATAACATTCTCTTTAAGACCGATAAGTGGATCAATCTTTCCGTTAATAGCTGCATCTGTAAGAACCTTAGTTGTCTCCTGGAATGAAGCAGCTGACATGAATGATGTAGAAGCAAGTGAAGCCTTAGTAATACCGAGGATGATTGGAGTACCTGTAGCAGGTTTCTTTCCTTCCTCTTCAAGCTTCTCATTAACTTCCTGGAATTCAATTGTGTCAACCTGTGAACCTGGAAGGAAATTAGAATCTCCAGCTTCATCAACAACTATCTTCTTAAGCATCTGACGAACAATAAGCTCAATATGCTTATCGTTGATATCAACACCCTGGATACGGTAAACCTTCTGAACTTCACGAAGGAGGTAATCCTGAACAGCTCTTACACCAAGAATTCTTACGATATCATGTGGATTCTCAGAACCCTCTGTGATTTCTTCACCCTTAGCAACAACCTGTCCTTCAACAACCTTTTCTCTTGTATCCTTAGACAATGGATAAGCCTTTGAATTGCCTTCCTCGTCAGTAATAACGATTTCAGTCTTCTTCTCAGTCTTAACAATGCTTACAGTTCCGCCAAACTCAGCAAGTACAGCCAGCATCTTAGGCTTTCTTGCCTCGAAAAGCTCTTCTACTCTAGGAAGACCCTGAGTAATGTTATCACCGGCAACACCACCAGTATGGAAAGTTCTCATAGTAAGCTGTGTACCAGGCTCACCGATTGACTGAGCTGCTATAATACCAACAGCTTCACCAACCTGAACTGTCTGACCAGTTGCCATGTTAGTTCCATAACATTTAGCACAAACACCGATGTGTGAACGGCAAGTAAGAATTGTTCTGATCTTAACTTTATCAACACCTGTCTTAATAATAGCTTCTGCTCTCTTAGGAGTTACAAGATGGTTAGCTGCAACAATAACTTCACCAGTAGCTGGATCAACAATATCCTCAGCTAAGTATCTTCCTGTAATACGCTCCTGTAATGGCTCAAGGATATCTTCCTTAGCATCACTAGAATTAGTAGCTCTGTTATTAACAAATGAGTAAACATACATACCAGGTATCTGCTTACCTGCGCTACAATCTGTCTCTCTGATAATAAGATCCTGAGAAACATCAACAAGTCTTCTTGTAAGGTATCCTGAATCGGCTGTACGAAGGGCTGTATCTGAAAGTCCCTTACGAGCACCGTGAGCTGAAATAAAGTATTCCAGAACGTCAAGACCTTCACGGAAGTTAGACTTGATAGGAAGTTCGATAGTGTTACCTGAAGTATCGGCCATCAAACCACGCATACCTGCTAACTGCTTAATCTGCTGGTTAGAACCACGGGCACCTGAGTCAGCCATCATGAAGATATTGTTATATTTATCAAGACCCTGAAGAAGGGCATCCTTAATCTTATCATCAGTCTCCTGCCATACTCGGATAACATTCTTATGTCTTTCCTCGTCGGTAGCCTGACCTCTGTTATATTTAACAGTAATCTGTTCAACTTTCTTTTCTGCCTCAGCAAGAAGCTGCTTCTTAACTGGTGGCACTGTCATCTCTGAAATAGAAACAGTCATGGCAGCTCTTGTAGAGTACTTATAACCCATAGCCTTGATATCATCAAGAACTTCTGCAGTTGTTGTAGTACCATGAGTATTAATAACATGCTGTAAGATATCCTTAAGCTGCTTCTTTCCTACATGGAAATCAACTTCTGGAAGTAATAAGTTCTCTTCCTTGCTTCTGTCAACATATCCAAGATCCTGTGGAAGGATTTCATTAAATATAAGTCTTCCGAGTGTAGACTCAATATTGCCTGAAACATCTTCTCCGTTAATATTCTTAGTTACATGAACCATAATCTTAGCATGTAATGTAATTACACCATTCTCATAAGCAAGAAGTGCCTCATTAATGCTCTTGAAAATCTTACCCTCACCCTTAGCACCAGGTCTTTCCTGTGTAAGGTAGTAAATACCAAGTACCATATCCTGCGAAGGAACGGCAACAGGACCACCATCAGATGGCTTAAGAAGGTTGTTAGGTGAAAGAAGCATAAATCTACACTCAGCCTGAGCCTCAACAGAAAGTGGAAGATGGACAGCCATCTGGTCACCATCGAAATCGGCGTTGAACGCTGTACAAACAAGTGGGTGAAGCTTAATAGCCTTACCTTCTACAAGGATTGGCTCGAAAGCCTGAATACCAAGTCTGTGAAGTGTAGGAGCACGGTTAAGCATAACTGGATGCTCTTTGATAACATCTTCAAGTACATCCCATACTTCTGGCTCAAGATGCTCTACGCTCTTCTTAGCTTTCTTAATATTATCTGCAAGATTACGTCTTACAAGCTCTCTCATAACAAATGGCTTGAATAACTCAATAGCCATCTCTTTAGGAAGACCACACTGGTAAATCTTAAGTTCTGGTCCTACTACGATAACTGAACGTCCTGAGTAGTCAACTCGCTTACCAAGAAGGTTCTGTCTGAAACGTCCCTGCTTACCCTTTAATAAATCTGATAAAGACTTAAGGGCTCTGTTACCAGGACCTGTTACAGGACGGCCATTTCTACGTCCGTTATCGATAAGAGCATCAACAGCTTCCTGAAGCATTCTCTTTTCGTTACGAACAATGATTTCAGGAGCGCCAAGCTCAAGAAGTCTTGCAAGTCTGTTATTTCTGTTAATAATTCTTCTGTAAAGATCATTAAGATCTGAAGTTGCAAAACGTCCACCATCAAGCTGGACCATAGGTCTTAAATCTGGTGGGATAACAGGGATTTCTGTAAGAATCATCCACTCAGGCTTAGTTCCTGCATTCTTAAATGCTTCAACAACTTCAATTCTCTTTATAAGTCTGGCAGCCTTCTGAGAAGTAGTGTTAGCAAGCTCTTCCTTGAGTCTTACTTCCTCTTCTTCAAGGTTAACCATCTGGAGGAGCTCGAGGATTGCCTCAGCTCCCATACCAACACGGAAAGCCTTGCTTCCGTACTGTTCACAGAGTTCTCTGTATTCAGTCTCTGAAAGAATCTTCTTAAAAGGAATATCTGTTTCACCTGGATCAATTACGATATATGAAGCAAAATATAATACCTTTTCAAGGTTCTTAGGACCGATATCAAGAATGAGATCCATACGGCTAGGAATACCCTTGAAGTACCAGATATGTGATACAGGTGCAGCAAGGTGAATATGACCCATACGGTCTCTTCTTACGCTGGCCTTAGTAACTTCAACACCACATTTGTCGCAGACAATACCCTTGTCTTTGATCTTCTTGTACTTACCGCAGTGGCACTCCCAGTCCTTGCTAGGACCAAATATTCTTTCGCAGAAAAGTCCATCCTTTTCTGGCTTAAGTGTTCTATAGTTAATTGTTTCAGGTTTGGTAACCTCACCATGAGACCACTCCAAAATATTCTCAGGAGAAGCAAGCTTGATCTGAATCTTATCAAATTTCATTGACTTATTTGATTTAATTTCTTCTGCCATTATAGTGCTCCCTTCTAATTAATATTCATCTGAATTGCCATCGCCGTAATCATCATCAAAATCATCGGCCATATCAAAATCAGCGTCATCATCTGAATCTACAGCATCTTCTGTTCCATCTTCATTGAGAGTAACTGTTGACATACCACCAGCCTTGTACTCTGCCTCTTCGTCTCTGCTGTTTCTTCTATATCCGTTACCTTCATCAAGAACCTTCTTGAAGTCAGTAACTTCATACTCAGAACTCTCAAGAAGTCTTACTTCATTGTTGTCCTGATCAAGAACTCTTACATCAAGTGCGAGTGACTGAAGTTCCTTAAGAAGAACCTTAAATGATTCTGGAACTCCTGGCTCAGGAATATTCTCACCCTTAATAATAGCTTCATAAGTCTTAACTCGTCCTACAACATCATCGGACTTAACAGTAAGGATTTCCTGAAGAGTATAAGCAGCACCATAAGCCTCGAGTGCCCAAACCTCCATCTCTCCGAATCTCTGTCCACCGAACTGAGCCTTACCACCAAGTGGCTGCTGTGTTACAAGTGAGTATGGACCAGTTGAACGAGCGTGAATCTTATCATCAACAAGGTGATGAAGTTTTAAGTAATGCATGAATCCAATAGTTACAGGACTGTCGAAGTACTCACCTGTTCTACCATCTCTAAGTCTTACCTTACCATCACGACCGATTGGAACACCCTTCCACTCAGCTCTGTGATCTCTATGTTCTGAAAGGTAATCAAATACCTCTTTATTAAGAACATCCTTATATTCTGCTGTAAATGTAACCATATCCTCTGGATATTCTTCACCATTCTTCTCAGCCTCAGCCTTCTCAGCTGCAAGCTCTTCGTCATCGAATGGATGGTTAGCATATGCATTTGCCATATCAAGAGTATCCATAATATCGTTCTCGTCTGCACCATCGAATACTGGAGTTGCAATATTAAATCCAAGTACCTTAGCTGCAAGACTTAAATGAATCTCGAGGACCTGTCCAATGTTCATTCGTGAAGGAACGCCCAGTGGGTTAAGCACAATATCAAGAGGACGGCCATTAGGAAGGAATGGCATATCTTCAACAGGAAGTACTCTTGAAACGACACCCTTGTTACCATGACGACCAGCCATCTTATCACCAACGCCAATCTTTCTCTTCTGTGCAATATATATACGAACAGATTTGTTAACTCCTGGTGAGAGTTCATCTCCGTTCTGTCTTGTAAATGTCTTAACAGCAACAACGATACCGTAAGCACCATGAGGAACCTTAAGTGAAGTATCTCTTACTTCTCTTGCCTTTTCACCGAAGATAGCTCTAAGAAGTCTCTCTTCAGCAGTAAGCTCTGTCTCTCCCTTAGGAGTAACCTTACCAACAAGGATATCACCGGCTCTTACCTCAGCACCAACACGGATGATACCGTTCTCATCAAGATCCTTAACTGCCTCAGAACCTGTTGATGGAAGATCTCTTGTAATCTCTTCAGGTCCTAACTTAGTATCTCTTGCTTCTGTCTCATATTCTTCAATATGAATAGATGTATACACATCATCTCTAACGAGACGCTCACTAAGAAGTACAGCATCCTCGTAGTTATAACCTTCCCAAGTCATGAAACCGATAAGTGGGTTCTTACCAAGGGCAATCTCACCATTAGATGTAGATGGACCATCAGCAATAACATCTCCTGCCTTAACCTCATCACCCTTGAATACAATAGGTCTCTGGTTATAGCAGTTACTCTGGTTACTTCTTGAGAACTTAGTAAGCTTATATTCATGTGCCTTACCATCTTTCTCTCTGATAACAATCTTGTTAGATTCAGAAGAAAGAACAACACCATCAGCTTCTGCAACTACACACACACCTGAGTCAACTGCAGTCTTATTCTCAATACCAGTTCCGATAACAGGAGCTTCTGTCATAAGAAGAGGTACGGCCTGACGCTGCATGTTAGATCCCATGAGGGCACGGGTACAGTCATCGTTCTGAAGGAATGGAATCATTGATGTAGCAACTGAGAATACCATCTTAGGAGATACGTCCATAAGATCAATCTGGCTCTTGTCGAACTGAGAAGTTTCTTCTCTGTAACGTCCAGATACAGTATTTCTTACGAAATAACCATTCTCATCAATCTCAGCATTAGCCTGAGCCACATGGAAATCATCTTCCTCGTCAGCTGTGAAGTAACGAACTTCATCAGTAACTCTTGGATTCTTAGGATCGCTCTTATCTACGATACGATAAGGAGCTTCAACAAATCCATATTCATTAATTCTTGCATAAGATGCAAGAGAGTTAATAAGACCAATGTTAGGTCCTTCAGGAGTCTCGATAGGACACATTCTACCATAGTGTGTATAGTGTACATCTCGAACCTCGAAACCTGCACGGTCTCTTGAAAGACCACCAGGACCAAGGGCTGAAAGACGTCTCTTATGAGTAATCTCACTAAGAGGGTTATTCTGATCCATGAACTGTGACAACTGTGAACTTCCGAAGAATTCCTTAATAGCAGCTGTTACAGGCTTAATATTAATAAGTGACTGTGGAGATATTCCGCTAAGATCCTGTGTAGACATTCTCTCACGAACAACTCTTTCCATTCTTGAGATACCAATTCTGAACTGGTTCTGAAGAAGTTCTCCTACAGCTCTGATACGTCTGTTTCCAAGGTGATCGATATCATCCTTAGTACCAACGCCATATTCAAGGTGCATATTATAATTAATAGAAGCAAGAATATCTTCTACTGTAATATGCTTAGGAATAAGGTCTGCAATATTCTTAGTAATAGCTTCCTTAATATCCTCTAAAGACTCATTCTCAGCAAGAATCTGAGCAAGAACTGGGTAATATACATACTCTGTAACGCCAAGTTCCTTAGCTTCTTCTTCGCTGATATCAACCCATTTAGTAATATCAACTGCACGGTTAGAAAGAATCTTAACAACTCTGTCAGATACAGAACCATCAGCAGCTTTTACCTCTACAGTAATAAATACTGAAGGAACAGCTGCATCCTGAATAGCCTGAGCTGACTCTCTTGTAAGCTTCTCACCTGCTGTTGCAATAACAGTACCGTTCTCATCAACAACATCCTCAGCAAGAACCTGTCCTGTAAGTCTGCTCTTGAAAGAAAGCTTCTTATTAAACTTATATCTTCCAACATGAGCCAAGTCATATCTTCTTGGATCAAAGAACATACCTGAGATAAGTGCTTCAGCACTTTCAACAGATAATGGTTCACCTGGTCTTAACTTCTTATAAAGTTCAAGAATACCTTCCTGATAATTAGTAGAAGTATCCTTCTCCATAGTTGCAAGAAGCTTAGGCTCCTCACCAAATATATCAAGAATCTCGGCATTAGTACCAAATCCTAAAGCTCTGATAAGGACTGTAATAGGTACCTTCTTATTACGGTCAACCTTAACATAGAATACATCGTTAGCATCTGTTTCGTACTCTAACCAAGCACCTCTGTTAGGGATTACCTGACAGCTGTATAAGAAGATCTTACCATACTTATCCTTCTGTATATCATAATAAATACCAGGTGAACGTACCAACTGGCTGACAATAACTCGTTCAGCACCATTAATTACAAATGTACCTGTCTTAGTCATTAATGGCAGGTCACCCATGAAAATCTCATGTTCGCTGATGCTTTCTGTCTCTTTGTTATGAAGTCTTACTGTAACCTTAAGAGGAGCTGCATATGTAGCATCTCTTTCTTTACACTCTTCAATTGAATACTTAACTTCGTCTTCACATAACGCAAAATCTACAAATTCCAGACTTAATCTTCCGTTATAGTCTGCAATTGGAGATATGTCATCAAAGACCTCTTTCAAGCCTTCATTCAAAAACCACTGGTAAGAATCCTTCTGCACCTCAATAAGGTTAGGCATCTCAAGAACCTCTTTCTGTCTTGAGAAACTCATACGCATTGCCTTGCCCGACGTTATTGGGCGTAATCTGTTTTTCTCCATTGACGTTTCACCCCTTAGTTTTCTTCACATTAATATATTACATTATCGGTAAATGTGCAGAGAATGAGCACAAGTTACCACAATAGTGCATTGTCCATAGTACATCAAAGTTATATATATGTCAAGGGATTTTCCAAAAAAATCATGAATATTTAGAAATAGATATAGATAATAATGTATCTGTCATATCTGACAGAATATAATAAAGAAATGTATCTTAATACTTTAGAAAAAAGAAAAGACAGGAGCCACAAGGACCCACTGTCTTTTCTATTATATTCATTAGAACAATCAAGTAAATTACTTAAGAGTAACCTTAGCTCCAACTTCTTCAAGCTTCTTCTTGATTTCCTCAGCCTCTTCCTTAGAAGCCTGCTCCTTAACAACCTTAGGAGCTCCATCAACAACATCCTTAGCTTCCTTTAAGCCAAGACCTGTGATTTCACGAACAACCTTGATAACCTTAACCTTCTGATCGCCAGCTTCTGTAAGCTCAACGTCAAACTCTGTCTTCTCCTCAGCTGCTGCTGCGCCAGCACCTGCTGCTGCAACTACAACGCCTGCTGCTGCAGATACGCCGAATTCTTCTTCACAAGCCTTAACTAAATCGTTAAGCTCTAATACTGATAAACCTTTAATAACTTCAATGATTTCCTGTGTTGTCATTATTATAATCTCCTTTTTAATATTATTCTAAAATCGAAAGAGCAATTAATTATGCTGCTTTCATAGTTAATTCAGTGTTAAACTGATTAAGCAACTTCCTCATTCTTCTCAGCAATCTGCTTAATAACACGAGCAAAGTTTGTAATAGGTGACTGGATACTTCCAAGTAACTTTGAAAGAAGTTCCTCTCTTGAAGGGATAGTAGCGATTGTAGCGATACCTGCTGCATCGTAGAATGTTCCTTCAACAACGCCACACTTTAACTCAAGAGCATTAGCTGTCTTAGCGAAGTTAGCTAAGATTCTTGCAGGTGCTGTAGCATCAGTCTTGCTGAATGCAATAGCGTTAGTTCCTTCAAGAGTATCAGCGATTGACTCGAACTCTGTTCCAGCAACAACTCTCTTTACTAAAGTGTTCTTATAAACCTTGTAAACTACACCAGCTTCTCTTAACTGCTTACGAAGCTGTGTATCCTGCTCTACTGTAAGACCGCTGTAGTTAACTACAACAACGCCCTGAGCGCCATCAAAATTAGCTGTGATCTCATCGATAGTAGATGTCTTAAGGCCTACATTCTTTAAAATAGCCATGAATAATTACCTCCTGTTAGATTCTTGCTTCATATAGAAGCGATTTTGCCTAAGTGAAGATTATTCGTCTATAGTTTCCCTACAAACAAAAACCCTCTCTGCCAAAGACAGAGAGGGAATAATTAATCAAATCCTTAAATCCTCGGTAGGCGTGTTACCTTTAACCATCATCAGTAATACTGAATCCGGACCTGCTGTCTACGGCAAAATATTATGTTAACAGCAAAATGCTGCTCACAAGCTGATAGTATACTATCAAAATATATTAATGTCAACCGTTTTTAATCAAAAATCTGATTAACCCACATACTTGGCTGTGCTTAACTTAACACCAGGTCCCATAGTAGAAGTAAGAACTACACTTCTAAGATAAGCTCCCTTAAGTGAAGATGGCTTAGCCTTAACGATTGCATCCATAATAGCCTGGAAGTTGTCTGATAACTGCTCCTCTGTGAATGAAGCCTTACCAATTGGCACGTGAATGATATTAGTCTTGTCAAGTCTGTACTCGATCTTACCAGCCTTGATATCATTAACAGCTTTTGTTACATCCATAGTAACTGTACCAGCCTTAGGGTTTGGCATTAATCCCTTAGGACCAAGTACACGACCAAGACGACCAACAACACCCATCATATCTGGAGTTGCAACAACAACGTCGAACTCAAACCAGTTATCGTTCTGGATCTTAGGAATAAGTTCCTCGCCACCAACGAAATCTGCTCCAGCTGCAAGAGCCTCATCAGCCTTAGCACCCTTAGCAAATACTAATACACGTACAGTCTTACCTGTTCCGTGTGGAAGAACAACAGCTCCTCTGATCTGCTGCTCAGCGTGACGTCCATCACAACCTGTTCTGATATGTGCTTCGATTGTCTCGTCGAATTTAGCAGTAGCGTTCTTCTTTACTAATGAGATAGCGTCTGCTGCTTCGTATAATGTCTGGCGGTCAATATTCTTGGCTGCCTCAACGTATTTCTTTCCTCTTTTCATTATAAACCTCCTAGTGGTAATATCGGAAGGATTCTATCTTTCCTCCCACAATAATCATGAATCAAATGTAGATTAGTCCTCTACAACGATACCCATACTCTTAGCTGTTCCTTCGATCATAGAAGTAGCTGCTTCGATAGATGCAGCGTTAAGATCTGGCATCTTAAGCTCAGCGATCTTCTGAACTTCTGCTCTCTTAATAGTAGCAACCTTAGTCTTGTTAGGTACGCCTGATCCTGACTTAATGTTGCAAGCCTTCTTAAGAAGTACTGCTGCAGGTGGAGTCTTTGTAATAAAGCTGAAGCTTCTATCAGCATAAACTGTAATAACTACAGGTATGATAAGATCTCCCTGATCTGCTGTCTTAGCATTGAACTGCTTTGTGAATTCTACGATGTTAACACCGTGCTGACCAAGTGCTGGACCAACTGGTGGAGCTGGTGTAGCCTTGCCGGCAGGAATCTGTAATTTAATATATCCTGTTACTTTCTTTGCCATTTTGGCACCTCCTAAAAATAAATGTGGTAATTGGCGACCATAATAATGTTACCCGCTATCCATCTCCCAAGAATCACCTTTAGGTGATTCTTGCAAATGAATTAGCGAAGCTAATTCATTTTGGTCTCCCACGTCCCAGGATCGGGACTGCTTCTTACAATAACTTCACATCTGTGAAATCAATTTCGACCGGTGTCTCACGACCGAACATTTCAACATTAATTGTAAGGCACTGCTTGCCTTCATTAATATTGGTAATCTCACCAACTGTATCTTCCCATGCACCTGAGAGGATCATAACCTTATCTCCGACCTTGCCATTAAACTGGATAACAGGCTTAACTTCCTGTTCTTCCTCAAGGCTTATGCCGAGATTTCTGATTTCTGTTGGTGTAAGTGGTACTGGCTTTGATCCAGGACCAACAAATCCTGTAACACCTCTTGTATTTCTGACAACGTACCAACTATCGTCGTTCATTACCATCTTCACAAGAACGTATCCAGGAAACATTTTCTTCTGAGCAGCTTTCTTAGAGCCATCTTTAATCTCCACTACTGTTTCAAGCGGAACGATAACTTCAAGAATCTGATCGTGAAGATTTCTGTTTTCAACTGTCTTCTCAATGTTAGCTTTCACCTTATTCTCATAACCTGAGTAAGTGTGAACTACATACCATTTTGCGTCATCCATACAATCACCTATTCCTTATTTTACAATGAACTCAATTCCAAAGCGGACAATTAAATCCACAACTGCAATGATTACACCTAATAATACGGATACAGCCAATACAGCTCCAGTTTCCTTAGTAAGCGACTGACGGTCTGGCCAAATAATTTTTGAAAATTCAGCTTTCAAACCTTTGAACCAGTTCTTTTTCTGCTTCTTAGCTTTTACAGTATCACCCATGAAATACTCCTCACTGTACTAATTACTTTGTTTCCTTGTGTAATGTGTGTGATTTACAGAACTTACAATACTTCTTTGTTTCCATTCTGTCTGGATGAGCTTTCTTTTCCTTAGTCATGTTGTAATTGCGCTGTTTACACTCAGTACATGCCAATGTTATCTTTACTCGCACAACTTCCACCTCCAATTATTATTTTTGTAGGTGTTAAAACACCAATTGGTTTCTTTGCCCGCCTAATCAATGTTGGGTTGTTGAAATTCAGGCACGCAAAAAAGACCGCTTCCATAGCTGTTCTAATATAGCACAGCATAATCGCACTCGTCAACAACTTTTTTAAAGAAAATATAGTGACAAAAAATGAGAACTGCATTAATCATCTAAAAATGCACACACAGCTTCCTCATCAACCTCGCCATCAGCCTTTCTTGGCAAAGCTTCTTTTCTGAGTACAATCTTCTGGATTTCCCAGCGGTATCCCTTCTTTTCATTGTACTTGTCAATACGGCGTTTGAATATATCTTCAGTTGCGCTCTTGTCAATCGGCACAATAACTGCTGTAAGTCTGTTATTGTAAAATGTTATAAATCCTTCTGCAACTCCGTTAATAGCTGTAATCTGCTCATTAGTTCTTACACGGCTTATCTTCTCACCAGTCGGCAAAAGAATAATATTATCATTGCGGCGTATAAGAACAAGTCTTCCCGCACTGTTTATTCTTCCATAATCTCCTGTATGGTACACTCCGTCCTTTAATACTGCTGCTGTAGCTTCAGGATCATTATAGTATTCCTTCATTATACATGGCCCACCCACAAGGATTTCACCATCATCTGCAATTGAAACAGCATTTGCATCAAAAAGAGTATAAGAACCGTCAGAAAGCTCGTTAACTCCGACACATCCGGACGTCTCTGTCATTCCATATATGCTGTACACCTTGAGATTACTGCCTCTCAGGCTCTCAAAAAGTCTGAACGGACAGCTCGCTCCTCCTATTATAATAGTGTTCAGTTCACTGTTAAATCCGCTTACTGCACGCAGATAATCAATCATAGAAGGTGTTCCCGCAAGAATTGTAGGATTGTAATAATATGTGTCAGCATCTATGTGTCTTAATCCTCGTCCGATGCACACCATTGCTCCATTAAAGATAGGCCATATCAGGCTGTATATTAATCCAAATTCATTATGCAGAGGAATCTGCGCAAGCACTATATCCTCAGGCGTACATTCAACCCTGCTGCTTATAGCCATTGCTGCGCTAAGAATATTCTCCACAGACAGAACAACCGGCTTGTCACACTCGCCAGCAGTCGCTGTAAACATAATAATATCACCCTCCTGTGTATTCTCATCATACACAAGTCCATCAACATTATCCTTCTCGGCACTAGATATAATAATAGAATTCTCATCTGACAGAATATACTGGTTAGTCGATGTAAGTGTATAACTTACTTCTGTCTTCTTAAGAAGATCTACACGCGAATCGTGGGGCAGAAAGAAGTCAATAAGTACAAGGTCTCTTCCTGCAACTATCGTTCCAAACATATTAACAATCCATCTGTATGATGCAGGTCCGAATATTGCAATTCTTTTTCCGTCATATTTCTGAAAATGCAGCGCTTTCTTGGTAACATCTTCAAAAAGCTTTGCATAAGTTACTTTCATCGTATCATAAACTATAGCTACCGCATCTGGACGGTTCTGCGCGTTGCTTTTTAACATATTATAAAATGTGTTCTTCTCTGTCATGATTTTCTCCGATCTTTAAAATGTATTACAAACCTAAAATCCATCACCCACGCAAAGACTTATTCCGTATACTTCACGCACTCCTGCCTGCTTTAATACAGCAGCGCATGCGTCAAATGTTGCTCCCGTAGTATATATATCATCAACAATCAATACCTTTTTATATCTTACAACTTTCTCATCTGCTTGAAAAGCATTTTGAAGATTTTTAACACGCTCCCGGTTGCCAAGTTCCTTCATCGGAGCAGTCTTAATCACCCTGACTAAAGACTCCTCATCAACAGGGATTCCAACTATCTTACCAAGTGCCTCAGCAATCAGTCCGGCCTGATTATATCCACGCGCCTTCAGCCTTGAAATGTGGATTGGAACAGGGATTATAACATCAGGCGACCATCTGCATATCATCATGCCGCATCTGTCTGCCATCTGCTTCGCATATACATCAGCGTATTCCTGCTTGTTATAATATTTGAATCTGTATATCGAATCCTTGACATCCTTAGAATACTCGTATACCGAACATGCCTGGTCATACACATGTGCATGCCTGCTGCAGTCATTACAGTATTCTGCTTCATCATTCTGCACCGGCTTACCGCATTTTAAACAGAAAGGCTCATCTACATAACTTATCTTCTGCATACATTCAGGACATATATCAGCACGCCTGCCGCCTACGAATGGCGCCGGTCTGCCGCATACAGGGCACGCCGGTGGAAGTACTGCATTAACTGCCTCCATCAATACCTTCTTATAATCCATAATCCCCCATTATTGTCATCATTATCACATATCAATTATCATTGTCCGAAATCTTCAATATGTCTGATTTCTTCAATCCTGTCCGCAAGTGAAGAATAACGTTTTGATTCTGATACATTGCCAGCCATAAGTCTGAATATCTCCTCTTCCCCAACGAGGCATACACATTTTCTGGCTCTTGTAACCGCAGTGTACAGGATATTCCTGTTCATCAGCATCCTTGGTCCCTGCGACATAGGAATAATAACTGCCGGGTACTCACTTCCCTGTGATTTGTGAACCGTAATTGCATACGCCAGTTCAAGCTCATCAAGCTGTGAGAATTCATAAGTAACGAATCGTCCGTCTTCGAATCTTACAGTTACATTCTCGTCAAATGTACTTATTCTCTCTATAACTCCGGTATCACCGTTAAATGCGCCTGTACCCTGTTCCGTCGGAATACCGTATCTGCTTCGTTTTTCCCATGTAAGCTGATAGTCATTCTTAATCTGCATAACCTTGTCACCCTCGCGGAAGGTAACATCACCAACCTGTCTTTCCTGCTTCATGGCATCCGCCGGATTAAGGAAATCCTGCATAATCTTATTAAGTCGTTCAACCCCGACATTGGATTTTCGCGATGGTGTAAGAATCTGAAGATCGTACACATCGGCTCCGACATAGTTCGGGAGCTTGTCCTTAATAAGCGTTTTCATCGCATTTATAATATTGTCAGCACCGTTTCTGTGAACAAAGAGGAAATCCTTGCTGTATTTGTTAAGCACAACCTCCTCGCCCCTGTTAATCTTATGTGCATTAATAATAATCTCACTCTGTGCCGCCTGCCTGAATATTCTTTCAAGTTTGACAACAGGAAAGCAGTCAGATTCTATAATATCCTTCAACACATTTCCCGGTCCGACACTTGGAAGCTGGTCAACATCTCCGACAAGAATCAGCTTCGTTCCAATCGGTACCGCCTTAAGAAGCGAATTCATAATGCTTATATCTACCATCGACATCTCATCAACGATAATAACATCTGCCTCCAGCGGATTGTCTTCATTTCTCTCAAAGAACATAGACAGTCCTGCTGCCGCTGACTTTCTGTCACCATCTGGCACTCCGCCGCTTATCTCTAACATTCTGTGGATAGTCTGCGCCTCATAACCACACGCCTCAGTCATTCTCTTGGCTGCGCGGCCTGTAGGTGCCGCAAGCCTGATTTCCAGACCTTCCAGTTCAAAATATTTGATTATTGTATTAATAGTTGTAGTCTTACCAGTTCCCGGACCACCAGTAATAATAACAAGACCGTTTCTGACCGCCTTGGCAACAGCCTCTTTCTGGATATCATCAAGAGTTATGCCCTCTTTATCCTCAATTCTTGCAATCCTGTCATCAATAAACTGCTGGTCTTCTTCAATCTGGACGTCAAGATTATTAAGCATAGCCGCAACATTTGCTTCCATATTGTAATACATGCGGGCATAGACACATTTTACATTGTCCTTGACCTTAACAACTATCTTCTTATCCATTGTCAGGTCCATAAGATATTTGTCATAGTCCTGCACATCAATTAAAAGCAATTCGTTTACCTGACGCACGAGCATATCATAAGGAAGATATGTGTGTCCCTGCGCTGTCGCCTGATTGAGAACATAGAATATTCCGCTCTTGATTCTGAAATCCGAATCAATCTTGATTCCGACACGCGAAGCTATCTCGTCAGCTGTCTTAAATCCGACACCCTCTATATCGTCAGCAAGCCTGTACGGATTCTGCTCAAGAATGTTATAAATGTCGTTTCCATATCGTTTAAATATTTTGTTGGCAAGATTCATCTGGATTCCATAACGCTGAAGAAACATCATTGCTTTTCTGATGTCTTTCTTGTCGATAAGCTGGTTCGCTATATCCATAGCTTTAGATATGCTTATTCCTTTAATCTCAGCCAGACGCTCCGGTTCTTCTTCCATAATCCTGAATGTATCATCGCCAAATGTCTTAACTATTCGTTCAGCCATCTTCTCGCCGATACCCTTGATTGCCCCGGAGCTTAGATAACGCCTTACGGATGCAGCATCATCCGGCGCCCTGAACTCATAAGATGTGACTTTAAACTGCATGTAGTAAACTGCATGCTTAACAAATTCGCCTTGTGCGGTAATAAATTCACCTGTGTTGATATAGCTTAACACTCCAACACAGGTGATTTCTTCATCATCATATACAATATTAAAAACCGTATATCCATTGTCTTCATTCCTGAAGATAATATTCTCCACAAAGCCCTCTACGTATTTCACAGACTCGTAATCCAATCTGTTATCTCCTTTATGTTAAATATTATTATTGTTCAAGAAATTACTTAACTTCGTCTCTGTAGCCTGCAAGGAACTCAATAAACTTACCTGTACCAATAGCAACACATGTCATTGGATCTTCAGCAGTCATAGTATTAATTCCTGTCTTGGCCTCAATTAAATCCTCAAGTCCTGAAAGAAGACTTCCGCCTCCTGTAAGGACAATTCCTCTGTCTGCAATATCAGATGCAAGTTCTGGTGGAGTCTTCTCAAGAACGCTGTGAACAGCTTCAACTATCTGTGAAGTTGCCTCTCTTAAAGCTTCCTCAGTCTCCTCTGAGCTTACCTCTACAGTCTTAGGAAGACCTGTTACAAGGTTTCTTCCTCGTACATTCATAGTTGTAACTTCTGCCTTAGGATAAGCAGAACCAACCTTAATCTTAATATCTTCTGCAGTTCTCTCACCGATAAGAAGATTATGCTTCTTTCTCATGTATCTTACGATAGCTTCATCAAAATCATCACCGGCAATCTTAATAGAAGTACTTACAACAGTTCCACCTAAAGAGATAACAGCGATATCAGTTGTACCACCACCGATATCTACAATCATATTACCGCATGGTCTTGAAATATCAATGCCTGCACCGATAGCTGCTGCGATAGGCTCTTCAATAATAGCAACCTCTCTTGCGCCTGCCTGAAGAGTAGCATCCTCAACCGCCTTCTTCTCAACCTCAGTAACACCTGAAGGTACACATACACTGATTCTAGGCTTCTTAAGCATTCTCTTTCCGATAGCCTTCTGGATAAAGTACTTAAGCATCTTCTCAGTAACTGTATAATCAGAGATAACGCCCTGACGAAGAGGTCTTACAGCAACGATGTTACCTGGTGTTCTACCAAGCATCAGTCTTGCTTCCTCACCAATAGCCTTAATCTTATTAGTATCCCTGTCAAATGCGACTACTGAAGGCTCTTTAAGAACAACGCCCTTACCTTTAATATATACGAGGATACTTGCAGTACCTAAATCTATACCAATATCTGTTGATAACATGATAATTCCCCTTTCTTAATTCAAAACATCTGCGGGCCTGTGCCCAATATATTTACACAAAAAACTTATAACCGTATCAAAATAAAGCCAAATACCCATGGCTAATCACCATTATATACATAAAAAAGGAAATTTAAAAGCCCTAAGTAAAAATTTTTTCGCTCATCCGAAAAATATTTTGATTTTGCTTAACATACATATTATAATATGGTGAATTCAGATTACAGCTTTTCTATTAAAAGTTATGGTTTAGGAGGAATCTATGACTATCCGTGTATTAGATAAAAATGATAATGCCGCCCTTGAGCAGCTAATCTTCACAATTGAAGATTCTCTTCCTGTTTCAGAATGGTGGATACCAATAGATGACATTGAACGCTCGCATTTCTACGATGCCGACTGGACATGTTTCTTAGGTGCGTTCAATGATGACAACGAACTCGTCGCAGCGAGCGCCCTCTTCTTTAACGAGCATGAATTTGCCGAAGAAGCTGAGAAGCTCGGTCTCGACATCCGTTCTACAAATGTAGCTGAAATCGGACGCTGCATGGTTCACCCCGACTTCCGCGGTCACAACCTCATGTGTGAGCTTAACAAGCGTCTCTGTACAATTGCCCGCAACCGCGGCATCGACACTATCCTCGCCGTCGCCCACCCGGACAACATCGCCAGCAATTCGTCCTTCCGCCGCCTCGGCGCAGAGCTTAAGACAACTGCCACTGTGTTCGGGTCTTACCGGAGGAATATGTATATTCTGCCTTGGTAGGGTGGCGGGCTGTAGCCAGCTGCCAGTATGTAGTGGCAGGTCGGGCAAGGCAGGCTGCCTACAGTTCTTCTTTAAGGCACTCAAGCAGTCCTTTGCAGCCTGCCAGAACATCTCTGTAGGTTGCCTCAAAATCCCCTGTATACCATGGGTCTGCCACATCAAGTCCGCTTCCCGCGAAGGTGAGCAGCTTATATATCTTCTCATCAGGATCTCCGCCTGATATCCTCTGCATATTGCGGATATTCTCAGTATCCATTCCAATAAGGTAATCATATTCCTCATAATCATTCAGAGTCATCTGCACTGCCCTGTGAGGGATCACCGGAATTCCTTCTTTCTTTAACTTGGCAACAGTGCCATGATGCACCCCATTACCAATCTCCTCGCGGCTTGTCGCCGCCGAATTAATATAGAACTTATCAGCAAGTCCCTCTTTCTCAACTAAATATGTCATAACGCTTTCTGCCATAGTGCTTCGGCAGATGTTGCCGTGGCAGATGAATAATACTTTAATCACTGTTTTGGTTCTCCTTGTTTTTAACTTTTCCTTGTATTTAAAGGCTTTTGTGGACTTCATTTATTTTGTGGTTTTCACATAACTTTTTATAATTTCTCATGTTTTGATGGTAAAAAATTGTGAAATAATTATTCAATGCACATTTATCTTTCCTGCACTAGAAAAGTTAGCGTCTTTTTGGGTATCCCCGTATATAAACATTTCTGAGACAAAAATTCTTCTAAATCTTCCAATATAATAGATATTACTTCATTTCGCTTATTATATTTATCTCGAAAAACAAGTTCTATTTTTCCTTTACTGTTCAATAAAATTTCAATATTACCATGCATCAAAGCATTTCTCATTCTTTCAACAATGTATTGAGCCAGAAAACAATTCTGTGTTTTATCTTTTTGACTATATTGCATCCAATCTTCTTTTTCATATCTGAATTTTGATACATTAAGTTCCTGATATTTTATTTTCTCGTAGTCATCATCTTCCGTCCG
>JAUNOK010000023.1 GCA_030537195.1 Eubacteriales bacterium
ATGGTTATATCAAATTTTTCGGGGTAGTTGTAGGTACATGGGTTGGAGCGTTTACCTCTTAATTGCATCGGTTAACTGTTCTAATGAAACTTCTGTTATCTGTCCATATTTATCCTGTAACTTTACATACTCATCAGTTGCATTATTAAGACTATCACTCGCTTCTACAGAAACATTTATGTCTGATGTTCTAAGATTCTTTTCTGTTATTTTAATTGTTGGTTATTAAAATACCCAATTCCCAAACAAATAATTGCACTTAATGAGAGAACAAGTGGATAAATGTTCGGAATTCTATGCTCCCTATAATCCATAGCAGCAGCTCCTGCTAAACATATAAGTGCAATGTTCATCTTAATAATATTTAAGTTGTTACTTACATCTTGAATAATAGAAACACATGCTACAAAAGATGAAAGAAATACAATGCTGGTTATAATATAAATTTTATTTTTAGAAACACCAATTTCATGACAACAATTTTTATCTTTGTTTTTATTCAGTATTTTAATTTTACTGCACAGATTTTCATCCAAATTTATATATGTAAGTATTGCACATATTAAAGCAACTACTATTCCATACTCCATATTTCCTCCAATTCATTTACATTGGTCTTGGCTGCACCATGTACATAAAAGGTACAGCTAAGACCAACAGTAAAATTCTTAACTAATAGTAAAGCCATTGATTATGTTCTGCACCTGACCAACTATCTGATCCTTGAATGCCATAAATACTCCTGCAAGAATAATAACGATTCCAAGAATAATGAGAATAGAAATGAAATTTGTATCACCTCTCTCTTCCTTAACTGCAGTACGTACAATGCTATTTACTTTTGCACTCATGTTGTTAACTAATGACTTAATCATTAATGAGTCCCCCTTTCCTATAAAATATTAAAATATATATCCATGCATTTAATGCGGATATCCTTATAACCCAAAACTCTGCATTGCAGCTGCAAGGACTATCATCATAACACCTAAAAACATTAATGCTATTGGCATAAGCAATGCGCCAGCGGCTTTTTCACCTTTTTGAAGCATGACCTGCCTACGTGTAGCCCATAATTCAGATGACTGATTAGCTAAAAACTGTGGAAGATCTCCTCCACCACGTTCAATACTCTGAATTAATGCAGAAGTGAACTTCTTAATATCATCAGAATTTGTTTTTTGACCAAACTCATATATTGCGTCAATTTCGGATACTCCATTTTTCATTTGTTCACAAGAATCTTGCATCATTTCATATAGTGTCCCCTTGTTACCAAACGCAACCATTTCCCATGATTCATGCAATATCACTCCAGAATTTACAATAAGCGCAAGCTTAGAAATCGCGTTTGGAAATTCTTTTTCACATTCATTGGTACGCGTCTTTATTTTCCCACTTGTAAAAGTAAAAAAATAATAAATAATTATTACACATACAACTACACCAACAATTCCAAGAAAACCGGACATATTATTAAAAACTCCAGCAAGAACGAAAAAAAATGCCAAGCAAGCATGTGCCAACGAAATCACTTGCGCCCAAATAATTCTTGCATAATATTCACTGTATTTCTTTGAATAATACAAATTAGCATCTTTTCTAAGTAAATTTCCTGGAACACCTCGAAGTTTACCAATCTTAAAATCTTGCCAAGCAAGACCTACACTGTACATTGACTTAAATGGGAAAGCATCACCCGAAAGTGATTCTAACATATAGTCATATTTCCCTCCTTTAAACAACATGATAATAAAAAGTATCGACAATACTGTTCCTATAGAAAGTAAGATACCACCCATTTTCACACCATCCCTTCTATTTTATACTGATAATTTTTTGACCCCAGAAATAGGATATTACAAAAATTACAATAGCTATTGTAGTAATAATAACCCCCATGAACGAAGAAAGATTTGCTGCAAAACTTGAGCTGGAAATTTTTAACATTCCTACTAGTGCTATCGGCATAAGACACATTGCTTTGTGCTGCAACTTATTAGAAGCCAACTTTGTTTCTATTTCTTCCTCAATTGCAATCTTATCGCTGATAATATCACGAGTTTTCCTAATGACATCTTTAAAGTTTCCACCCATTCTGTAACAGTTGCTTACAACATTAGCAAAGTTCTCAATATCTTCATTTCCTGCCCGATTACCAAAGGCTGTTATCATTTCTTCGAGAGTATGACCATTATCCAGACCAGAATTAATCTCAATCAACTCCTGAATAATCATGTCTTTTTCGGAATACTGGTTTTGCATATCAGATTTCGCATTGATAAACGAATCATTCAATGTATTACCTGCTGCCAAAGAAACAGAAAGGTCTTCAAGCAAATTCATAAACTGTTTTCTTAATACCTTATCTCTCTTGTTTTTAAGTCCTTTTCTTATAGCTGGAATAAAAAACTTAGTTCCTATAAGACCCACAAGACAAAAAACCACAATATTGCTAATCATAGTTACTGTAGTTGCTTTGCCTTCGGTTTTAAATAATCCACCATAGAAAATAAGTCCGACTATCCCTCCAGCAATAAATGTCAATAGAAAATAGAACACCTTCTCAGTAAATGACATATAATATACCTTGTAATTTAGCATTTGATTATTTAATATTGATGGAACAAATTGTGGTTCAACTTCTCGATTCTTCTTTAACATTTCATTCACCTCATATTTCTGTCTTGATTCCTGAAAGTTGCAACTTGAATGTATTCTGCATAGGATTTGATGTTCTCTTTAAACTTCCAGACACTTTATCTAACGTACTGTTTTCATCCTCTTCAAACACATACAATGGATTAAGTATTATCTGACCATCTTTATAGCCAACAACTTCTGTTATTTCCATTGTTTTTCTACTCTTGTCACGCAGTCTTGAAAGATGAATAATTATATCTACTGCTGATGCAATCTGCTGCCTGATAGCCTCAAGTGGTAAACCTGCCGCTCCCTGCAGAACCATTGTTTCCAAACGGCTTAACATATCCTGTGTTGAATTGGCATGTCCTGTTGATAATGAACCATCATGACCTGTATTCATTGCCTGAAGCATATCCAACGCCTCTCCGCCTCTGACCTCACCTACTATGATTCTTTCTGGTCTCATTCGAAGAGAAGACTTTATAAGATCTCTTATTGTTATCTGACCGGCACCTGATGCATTAGCATTTCTTGTCTCAAGACTTACAAGGTTATCTATACCTGTTATCTGTAATTCAGCTGAATCCTCAATCGTAATTACTCGTTCATCATGTGGTATATAATTAGAAAGCGCATTCAAAAATGTTGTTTTTCCAGAACCTGTACCACCACATATGAATATGTTAAATTTAGCTCTTACAAGCAGTTCTAATTTGTCAGCTATTTCCTGAGTTAGAGAACCATATTGTATAAGTCTTTCTATTGTCATAGGTGTCTTAGAAAATTTTCTTATTGTTATCGTTGGCCCACATAATGCTATTGGAGGAAGAACAACATTTACACGGGATCCATCAGGAAGTCTTGTATCACATATAGGATTAGCCTGATTAACCTCACGTCCTGCCAGACCAACTATTCGCTGTATAATATCTTCAAGTCTTCTCTGACTCTCGAATTTTTTATTCAACTTAAAGAGGCGGCCTTTTTGTTCAATAAATATATTATCTGGTCCATTAATCATGACTTCAGTAATAGTGTCATCCGTAAGTATGCTGTCTAATAATCCAAAACCTCTAATTGAGCTATATACCTGTTGAACTATTGATACTCTCTGCTCTATTGAACAATATATATTTTCAAGTTTATGAGCTGTTATATTCTCTACCTGTTCTTCAAGCTCTTCATCGCTCATTTTGCTAAGTGGAAGATTTTCTGCTATATATTTTTTTATTTCTGCTACAATATCCTGTTCCTGTTGAAACTGCATATTTTTCTCTCCCTCATACCCTGTGCTTTAGTTCTTATTACATAAGTTCATCATATGTTCCCAATATACTAAGCTGTTCTATTACCTGTTTCTGAGTTGCATGTTCATATCGTGGCGAACCACCTAATGTTTTGGCCTCTATAACATTTTCCAGTAAATTTCCTGTCTTATTGCTAAACTTGTTATAGATTATTCCAATATTATTAACGATTGGCTCACCCGTATTCTGTTCAATAATTGTTAATGCATTATAAGCTCTTTGAATTTTTGTATTAGAAACCTCCGAACCATCTCCAACTATTACTAAGTGTTGGCTAAGCGCATATATTGATAACATTGTTTTATCAACTCCAAATGGTACATCCAGGATTACATACTCATAACCACCCATTAGTTGTAATTCAGACAAAAGGCGTTTTATATCATCCATATGTAATTCCTGCATATCTAACGCAACTTTTGTTGCGGAAAAGAAATATACACCTGTGCTGTCCTGTTTTACACAACTTTCTAATTTTAGGGCAAGATTAGCCTTGGCACTTTTGAGTGCATATATAATATCACTCATATCAAACTGTCCCTCAGCATTAAAGAAATTATCAGATGAACCAAATGGTTCCAGATTGAAATACAATACTTTTTTGCCTTTCTTGGCGAAATTAACAGCACATGCTGCTGCAACACTTGATGTGCCGGTTCCTCCACAAGGTGAAGAAAATGTTATTACTTTACTGCCATCCTCTGTCATTTTCATTTTAGACATATTTTCAGCTTTTTCTGAATATATACTCAATATCTGTCTATATATAAGATCTGCTTTTTGGAATTTACATATAGCCCGCTGTTCCTTGACATTGTCTATATCAGGAGAATCCACTAAATATGCAAAGCCACACTTTTGAGGAAGTTTTTTAACATCTACATCAAAACCTTCATTAGCCACCAATACATCAATTTTAGATGATGCTAATGACTCTAAAGCAACTTCATAGCTGGTAAATGAGTATATTTCCAACTTATCTGCATATCGTGTATTAAAAGCTATAACTATACGATTTAAATAATTAGTATCTTTTTCTAATATCGCAAGCTTAATTTTCATTAGTCTATTCCAGCTCCTAATTTTATAAAATTTTTATTTTTCTAAATATTACCATAATACCCCCCTCGTCAATATAAACTGATAGTATTGTAGAAAAGATTAGTCTTATGTTATTTGAACGCAAAAAAGCCCATAGAATCTGCTTCTATGGGCTTTTTCAACATTCTAATTAATCAAATTATAATTAATCATTTTCCTTATTCAATTTCTTCATTATTTTATCCACATCATACTCAGGTGATGCTTCTTTCACCGTATCATATAACAGCCTAATATCTTCAACATTCTCTTCAAGTTCAGAAGCAATCGTTTCCAGAGTTTTTTCTTTCTTAACTTTCTTTATAATTAAGTTAATCATATTTAGTTGTCTGTCTTCTCTTTTTGTTTCTTCTACTGCTTCTTTTACTGCTTCATCAACTAATGTCTTCCTTACCTTCTCTTCATCATAATCATATATACTCACTTCAACGACCTCCTCCCTGTGCTTCTCAAAGAAATCGACAAGTATATTCTCCTCTATGCATTCGTCCATTGCCTCTAATACTGCCAGCTTGACATCTTCCCTTTCAGCTGCAGTTTTATATCGCACTTTATTGACAAACGTCATGTAATCCCGAAGAGTTTTGCATTTACTAAGGATATCTGCATCTTTGTTAATATTAATAACTCTCACTTTTAATTCCAGCTGTGGATTGTCAACCGGTATCTCATACATATCCGAAAGCTTAAGTTCACCTTCTTTATCAATCCATTTCTCCAGACCATTGTAGAATGTTACAAAATGCGGAACCGGAATCTTTATCATACTTCTTCTATGAAGCATGTCATTACTGAACAATTCCCTGAATACATCTGATACATAATGTAAGAATCTTAACGCCATGTTATTATTCCTGCTTGACTGCTGTTCAAACATATACAGGTTCATACTAAGTAAAAATGAGGCATCATTCTTGTACTTCATATATGAGCCTCCATTTAATGTCGTAACTTTCAAGTCATCAACATTGGTATAATTAGAATTGTTCAGTGCATTGTACAGTTCAAGTAAATTCTTCTTATCCCTGTAAAGCATACAGAATACATTATCCTTGTATTTAACTGCTACATTGTCTCTTTTCTCTGCCATAGATATCCTCCTCGTCTCTTTCACAGGCAGATATCCACGCACATATACTAATATTATTTCTATATATGTATATTAGCATTTACAGATATCTAAAACAAGCCTGCATATTCAATTATGTGTTATGGGGTTCTTGCTGAATGATTATTCAGCATTAGATAAAAGAATTAAATTCTTTTAATATATTAATATCATATCAGATTATATATGTCAATAAAATATTTTTAATACCGTATCTTAAAAACAGCTATCCACACCTTCCGGCATGAATAGCTGTCCGCATTTATTTCTTATTCAACTATCTCATTCCTTATAACCAATGTTGTTGTTACCAAAACATTTGTCATAAGAAATACCTGTTAATTTCTCAATTACACTTCTTGTTTCCTCAGAAACGTCCTCTTTTCTGCCACCTGCATGAATTCTGTCAAGCTCGTCAATGACAATCTTATGAGTCTTGTGGTTTAACTTCATTCTGCATGAGAAGATAATACCAATTACTGCAAGTCCGCCAACGCCGACAAGAAGTACACCTGCTATCGCATTGACTGCGCTCTGTGGCTGTGTTGATGCGCCTGAAACAAAGCCAAATGCAGCAAGAACCTGGCCTAAGATAAAGACAACGCTTGCTCTCATAAGCTTTCCTGCCATTGTCATAGCTCCGGCATATACGCCCTCTCTTCTTCTGTTAGTTACAACCTCATCAACATCAGCCATAAATGTATACGCTGTCCAAGGAATGTAGTAAACACCACCTGTTCCAAGACCGAATATAACCATTACCCCGAATACAAGGACTGTAATGTGTGCAACATGGAATACAAATATTCCAAAGAAGCAGAGGATTGCGCCGATTACAACTGAAAGTGCTGCGATAAATGGCTTTGCAAATCCCTTCTTTGCTACAATTCCGATGAATACGGCTGTTGATATAAGCTGTAAAATACTGCTCAAGCTGTTAAGCTCTGAAACAAGTGTTGAAGGCTGGTTCAGACAGAATACTATATAATAAGTAAAGCATGCTGTGAAAAGCCACTCTGCACCGAATCCGAACAGATACATTCCAAGGTGCTGTCTGAAAGTCTTGATTCTTAATGTTGATGTTATATCAACGAAAAGCTTCTTAATTCCCTCAAAGAAATTAGGAATATTCTCCTCTGCGACATCTTCATAAGGTCTCTCCCATGAATTGAAGTAAAGGAATGTAAGCGAAATAATCATGATTACGCAGTATGTAACACCTGTATAGAAGAATGGCAATGGTGAATCCTTACCAAATATTCCGATGAAGAATCCTGGTATAGCTGCACCTAAGAAGTTAGCCAGCTTTCCAAACATTGCCTTGAATCCTGTAAGATAAGTTCTCTGATTAAAATCAGAAGTCATCTCAACAGCAAGTGTATCATAAGGAATCATAATACTTGTATACACAAATTCAAAAAGAATATAAGTTGTAAGATAATAGAAGAAATTCATATTCTTTACCCAGAGCATAGGATAAAGAAGCATAAGAGGAATTCCTGTAAGGATAAAGAATCTTCTTCGTCCAAATTTTCTTCCCAGCTTAGTTCTGTAGAAGCTGTCTGTAATAAATCCCATCAAAGGATTAAGAATTACATCGAGATATGTTGCGATTGAAAATATAAGCGTTGCCTTAACAACCGACATATTACAGAATGTCGTATAAAAATATAAAAGCCATGCCCCGCTTATTGCCAAAGCTCCGCTTCCCAGCATATTACCACTTCCGTATGCCAGTTTGTGAATGAGAGTTATCTTTTTGTTCTTAGTTTCTGTGCCACTCATCATTAACCTCCGTATCTTTTATATTACTCTATGTGTTATATATTTCATGGTGTATAATATATATCTGTTAATAAAATGTCAAGTGTTAAAAAATAGACAATTTTACAAAAATATGCTATAAAATATATATCATTAACATTTGGGGGTATTTATGTTAAATATTACAGAAAAATCAGAAGGCGAAGCAGCGAAAGATTATGTACTCAGACAGCTTGTTTACAATATTGTCCACACTAACCTGCTTCCAGGTCAGAAGCTTGAAGCACCTGAACTCTGTTCACTTATGCATGTCAGCAACAATCCTCTTCGCGAGGCAGAATTAGAACTTGCACAATCAAAACTTATAGAGATAAAGCCTAAGATTGGCGCATTTGTATCATATGTCAATACAGATATCGTAGAACAGCTCCGTGACCTGCGCTGCGTACTTGAAGCACAGCTTGCCGTTGAAGCCTGCGACATACTGACAAAGAGCCAGCTCGATTCCTTATATGAAAACGTAGCTTTATGGGAAATGTATATCAAGCGTGATGATGAGGAGAAAATTTTCCAGCTAGATAAAGAATTTCATGGAAGCCTGTATAAAATGTGCGGTAAAACAGTATGGTATGATCTTGTCGAAAGCATGGCACCACATTTTGACAGAACAACTATCTTAAGTTTCAGATGTAAAAAAACATCCCATATATTAAAAGATCATGGCGAACTTGTGGCCGCTATTGAGAATAAAGACAAAGAAAAAGCTGCCCATATATCGCAGAGACATATGAGCAGATATTCTGAAAATATTAATGCAATGAGAAAAATGTTTCCCGAGTATTTTAATGATTAAATACGTGTTGTCCACTTTCCGCAGTCCCACACATCAGTCGCAAGACCGTCGTAGAACTCTGGCTCGTGGCAAACCATAAGTATACTGCCCTTATATGCCATAAGGGCTCTTTTTAATTCGTCCTTGGCATCTACATCAAGGTGGTTAGTAGGCTCATCGAGTACAAGAATGTTGCTCTCGCGGTTAATCAGCTTGCACAGACGCACCTTCGCCTGCTCTCCACCGGAAAGAACCTTAACCTTGCTCTCAATATGCTTGGTTGTAAGACCACATTTGGCAAGAGCTGAACGAACCTCATACTGAGTATATCCCGGAAATTCCTGCCATATCTCCTCAAGACATGTAGTTTCAATTCCTGCCGGAGTCTCCTGTTCGAAATATCCTATCTCAAGATAATCTCCCTGCTCAACATCACCTGACAACGGCTTGATAAGTCCTAATATACTCTTTAACAATGTAGATTTACCGATACCGTTAGCACCTGTAAGTACAATCTTCTGACCTCGCTCCATCTCTAAGTTAAGCGGGCTTGAAAGCGGCTCATCATAACCGATAACAAGGTCGTGTGTCTGGAAAATATATCTTCCCGGTGTTCTCGCAACCTTGAAATTAAACTCTGGCTTTGGCTTCTCTGCTGCCAGCTCAATAATATCCATATTATCAAGCTTCTTCTGTCTCGACATCGCCATATTTCTTGTGGCAACTCTCGCCTTATTTCTTGCAACGAAATCCTTAAGCTCCGCAATCTCCTGCTGCTGCTTATTGTAAGCCGCCTCAAGCTGCGCCTTCTTCACCGCATACACCTTCTGGAAATTATCATAATCACCTGTATAACGGTTAAGCTCCTGATTGTCCATATGATATATAACATTTATAACGCTGTTAAGGAATGGGATATCATGCGATATCAGTATAAATGCGTTCTCATAATCCTGAAGATATCTTTTAAGCCACTCAATATGCTCCTTGTCAAGATAGTTCGTAGGCTCATCCAGAAGCAGAATATCCGGCTTCTCAAGAAGCAGCTTTCCAAGCAGTACCTTAGTTCTCTGTCCGCCTGAAAGCTCAGTTACATCTTTATCAAGTCCAAGGTCAGTAAGTCCTAAAGCTCTTGCAACTTCCTCAACCTTCGCATCTATCATATAGAAATCATGCATTGTAAGAAGGTCCTGAATAGTTCCCGCTTCCGCCATCAGCTTGTCCATCTCTTCTGGAGATGCGTCGCCAAGCCCTGCGTATATCTCGTTCATCTGATTCTCCATGTCATACAGAAAGTCAAATGCAGAAGCAAGCACTGACTGGATAGTCATGCCCTTCTCAAGCACAGCATGCTGGTCGAGATATCCGACTCTGACATTCTTAGCCCACTCAACCTTTCCCTCGTCAGGCATAAGCTTGCCTGTTATTATATTCATAAATGTGGATTTACCTTCGCCGTTGGCTCCCACTAATCCAATCTTATCAAGCCTGTTAAGCTGGAAAGACACATTGTTAAATATCGCTCTGTCGCCAAATCCGTGTGTAAGTCCGGTTACTGTAAGTAAACTCATATCTGATATCCTTTTCTATTAAAATTTCTTAAAGTATTATAAGTTATGTACATTATTATTGTAAATACCTTTATTATCTGATAAACTAAAATATTGTTTGTATACACAATTTATTAATAATTCTTACATACAGGAGGATTAATATACATGGATGAAATGTCATTTGAGTGGAGTGAACATGAGCATCATTCTCATCACTCGCATAATTCTAACAATTCGCATCACCATCATTCGCATCATACAAAGAAGCGTAAGCGAAAACGTATCATAATAGGCGTTATAATCGCTGTAGTTCTTATTCTTGGATTAGGCGGTGCATTTGGTGCTGTTACTGCTAAAAGAGAAATATCTGACCTCAAACAACAGGCTGTAGTCCTTAAAGCAGACCTGAAAAATGTATTATCTGCCCTGAAAGCACAGGATGCTGATTCAACATTTGCAGCATGCGATGAGCTTGATATTGCTCTTGATAATATTAATGCCACATTAGACAAACCTCTGTGGAGAATGGTCTATAAAGTTCCTAAGTTCAAGGGTTATATAGACTCTGTAGAGAGACTTCTCTCTCTTGTAGATGAGGCTTCTAATGATATTGCTCGTCCGACAGCGACTGTTTTTGAAGAATATCCTTTATCAGAATTAAAGGTTGATGATGGTTTTAACATAACTATTATTAACGCATATCTGTCTCTTCTTGAAGATATTGAGCCTAAGATTGATGATATTGTATATTCAATGAATCAGGTTAACCTGCCGATGGGACTTAACAGCATGATATCTGATTATTCTACACAGATTGCTTCCATGACTGGTTCATATGATAACCTTAAAGAGTTTCTTCCTTTATTCAAGACATTTATCGGAGATGGCTCAGACAGAACATATCTGCTTGCTGCGCAGAACTCTTCCGAGATTCGCGCTTCCGGCGGTTTCCCTGGTTCAGTTGGAACCATAAGAATCCGTGATGGAATCCTTACAATAGGTGACTTTAGCAGTGTATATAATGTTCTTGCAACTTACACACCTTCCGCTGCTGGCATCACAGATGAGGAAAAAGAGCTTTTTGGTTCATGGATGAATGGGCCAAGAGATGCATGTTTTGATCCTGATTTTGAAAGAGTTGCCTATATATGGGCACTTGCTTATGAACAGAAGAATTCGGAACATGTTAATGGTGTTGTATCTCTTACCCCTGCTATTATACAGAATATGCTTGGATACATCGGTAATGTAACTCTTTCCGATGGCACAGAGTTAACAAGCGATAACGCTACACAGGTTCTTCAATATGACCTTTATTACCGTTATCTTAACAATTACACATCTTCTTCTGTAGCTGATTATGTAGATGATCTGTTTGCTGAAACTGCCAAAGTAACTATGGCAAAACTTGTTTCTGAGTTTGATGTGAAGAAAGCCGGAGATTATTATAAGGTATTCTCAGACGGAGCAAAGAACCGCACAGTTATGATGTGGATGGAAGATGAATCCGAACAGGAACTTGTTAAAAATGCCGGATGTTCTGGTGGACTTAACGATGACCCTGAGAATCCTGAAACCGGAGTATACTTTAGTATCTCTGATCCATGTAAGTTAGGATGGTTCCTTAATATAGACACACAGATAAGTGAGCCTGTTGTTAACAGCAACGGTTCAAGCACTTATGAAGTAACTGCTATATATAGCAATACATTAACCGATGAAGAAAGCAAATCTCTTGGAAGATATATTATCGGAAGTTATGGTGGCACAATTACAGGTTATATTCATATATTTGCCCCTGCAGGCGGTAATATATCAGATGTAGAGATGAGCAATGGTGGTACAATGAATATTGGTAATTATCACAACCTTCAGGTTGCCTACAGATTTGGCAATTCAATTGCTCCTGGTTCAAGCATAACAGTAACTTACAAAGTTACTACCGCACCTGGTGTTACTAATCCACTTGGTGTTAATTCAACACCTACATTACAGAACTACCGATAGACCCCATATAATTAATACTTCTTTATAAATAAATTGGCGGCTGATACGAAAAATCTATCAGCCGCCATTATTATTTATTCATTTATTATCTTACGAACTTCTTCTTTGATGAAAGAACAATTGCAACTACTCCTGCTGAGATAATCATTGCTAATGCAAATGGTACTGCATGCATTGTATCTCCAGTCTGAGCAGAAGGCTCTTTAACTGTTGTATCTGTTCCTGTTGATGGTACATTTGCATCATCCTTATCATCAGGTGTTGAAGGTGTTGGTGTTGGATTAACATCCTCACTTCCTGATGAAAGCTTAGGAATAGCTGTTACATTAGTCTTCTCTGTACAACCTGCATGTAAGCAGTGCTGTGACTTAGAACCTTCTTCTGTTGTAGTAGCTTCTTTATCTACTGTGAACTCATTGCTGAATTCATGTCCGAGAGCTTCGATTTCTCTTGTCTCTTCAACTCCACATATTGTACATGTTCTGTGCTCTTCACCATTTTCTGTACAAGTTGCTTCCTTAGTTGTTGTCCATTCACCATATACATGAGAAACAACCTCTCCAGCCTGTGGCTTAACGCTTATTGCTTCTTCACTTGTTGTATCAAGTCTTGCACCAACATTATCACTTAATACACCAGTCTTAATAACTAAAAGGTTATGCATATCGATTGTTCCGTCTGCATTTCTTGATGGTGTAATTGTTGTATCTACACTTTCAAACCACTCATCTGTAGCCTTCTGACCAAGATTGTTATATGATTCTGAACCATTATAAATGTAGTTATCATCACCGTGCTGTGAGAATGGAATAAGGTCTGCCTTAGCTGTCAAATCTGACTTAGACATAGATATAAGACCACTAACTTTCCACTCCTTAAGCATAGAATCCATAGTATTAAGACCTATGCTGTATGAATCAGCATTACCATTGTTGTATGCTGTACATCTTGTGATAGAGATATCTGGGCAGCTATTACTTGTGATTCCCTTAGCATGGTTACCATAAGATACACAGTTAATAAGCTTATGTCCACCCTTAAGGTATCCACCACCTAACTTAAATCCGTTACCTTCACCATAGTTATAACCAGCAGCAGTTACATCATCTGTTGTAAGCCATCCATTGTTGTATGCTACACAATTCTCTATAGTAACTGAACCGATTGTACCAGATACTGACTTAGCATAGAGATCCCAGCCATCATCAATATTATTATGTGATATACAACCATAGAATCTGTTACCTTCACCACATGTTAACTTTGCTGCAAATCCATCAGCATCATTTCTTCCTGCATCGCAGTTATCAAATGATTCACAGTTCTTTACAAGGTTGCCTGTTGGCCATAACTTACCCTGAATTCCAGCATAATTATCAGCGCTTCCGCTTCTGCTTATCTGAACACCTGTGTTAGCTGAATGATTAACTGTACACATATCTATTGTATTATAGTTACCGCTTATCTGAATACCTACCCCTGAAGAATCCTTAACATATAAGCCATATACATGCCAGTAGCTTCCGATTACTGAAAGACCTGCTCCAGATAATACTACTCCATCTGTTCCATCTGTTGAGATTGATTCTGCAACAAGATTAATTGGCTTATCTGCTGTTCCGCTTACACTTCTGTTAATTGTGATCCACTTGTCATATACACCATTCTTCATAAGAATTGTCTGTCCTGGCTGTGCATATGAAACTGCTGTATTAATATCTAATGGACTTTCCTCTGTTCCATCACCAGTTGCCTTACCATCTGGAGTTACAATAATTGTCTCCCCAGCTACACCATATACCTTACGGTTAACAGTTGTTTCACTTGTTACTGTCTTAGTTGATGTAATATTAGCAGCTGCTGCTGGCTCAAATTCTGCCTTAATAGTATTGCTTCCTACATTAATTGCAACTGGAATTCTTACAACTTCATCCGCTGTTACTTCTTTAGTAACAACCTTACCGTCAGCACTTCCTGTTACCTTTAAAGTACCTGCACAATTAGGAACTACTGTGTATTCATACTCATCAGCTCCACATGTGCTAGAAGAATATACTCTGATTGATGGTGTTACCTTATCTTCTACAACCTCTGATGTTGCAAGTCCCTTACTTTCTGATGTAGTAAACTTGATATCAGTAATCTTAGCACCAATCTTTCTTGCTACCATAACACCTACAACTACAGTTCCATCTTCCTGTACTGATGTGAAATCATTAGCTGTAAGCTTCTGTGTCTGTGTTCCATTCTCTGTTGTTGCAACTGCTTCATATCCATCGTCAGTCTTTCTTACTGTAAATGTATACTCAGCTCCAACCTTGAACATATCTGTTCCTGTTAACTGGTTAAACTTAACATTATTATTAACTCTGTCTACACCATCTTTATTAGATGTATCTGCTGATGTATAACCTGTGATATAACGCATTGTTGGTGCATTATTCTTAGAGCTGTACATCATCGATGAGAAGTAATTGAAATACTTATGTACATAACTTGGTGCACCCCAGTTATTAACACCTAATGTATCTGCAACTACAACACCAAATCCTGTCTGGTTATCAGGTGTAAGAGATATATCTGTTACTGTAAATGTTGCAGTTAATTCAAAGTTCTCTTTCTCTGGATTAACCTTAGTATAGTAATATGAGAATCCATCTTCATCATCAGAAATCTTTCCTGATGCCTTAGCCTGGATTTCCATACTTCCTGTTGTATTAGTAATATCCTTTGCCTCAGTTGTAGCAACCTTCTGTGGTGCTGTATCACCATTAGCCATATCTACAACCTGTGTATCACCATCTGCATCTGTAATAGTTGCCTTAGTCTCCTGAGCAGAACCAACAGTTGATACATACCAGTTCTTCTGTGCATCTGCTGTTACTGTTAATTCCTTCTCTGAAGCTGTTGAATAATATCCATCAGCTCTGTTTGCAACAACGCTGAATTCATATGTACTTCCAACTGCTAAATCCTTTACTGTATAATCACCTTCTGTGATTCCATCAATCTTAACTGCTGTGCTGTCCTCTGCATCCTTAACCTTATATGTTAAAGTATAATCCTTGGCATCACTTATATTAACCCAGTCAAGATATACTTCTCCGTTACCCTTGTTCTCTGCCCATGTAATAGTTGGCATCTTAACACCGAGTACGAAATCCTTTACTTCATAAGCATCTGAAGCTTTATCAGCACAACCTAATCTCTGTGCTGTTGCAACAAATGTATAATCACCACTCTCATAAGCTGTAAAATTAACTGTTGCTGTTCCTTCTGATCTCTTTATGACAGTCTCTCCAGCCTGTCCATCATTATGAAGCATTGTTACAACAATATCTTCAGCCCCGTTAAACTCATCCACAATTCCTTCAACAGTAACTGTAAAGCCATCTGATCCTGCTTCTACTTTACTGATAACTGGCTTTGCTACTGATTCCCATTCAACTACAGTCTTCTTATTTAACTGTGAGTAATATACTTTCCAGATCTGAGCTGTTGCTCCTCCAAGGTATGCATAATATGTCTTTCCTGCTTCTACCTTAGTCTTAACTGTATTGTATGTACTTTTATCTGAAGAATTCTTTACCTCTGCTGCCTTTGTTCCATCTTCTGCTACTACATAGAAAGTCTTTCCTTTTCCTATCTTAGTATCAATTGCTAACTCGCCATTGGCTGCTGCTGTATACTTTATATAACAGCCCTCATCTGGTACTGTTCCTGCTGCTGTCTTTCCATTAGTCTTTGCTTTTACAGATCCTGCCTTAGCATTATCTCCTAATGCACTAAATCCATCTTCAAATGCTACATCATCTGGTGCTACATTATTACTCCAACCATCTCCGCATAATGTTAAACCATTATTATATGTTGTTGAAGCTAATATATCTGCTGCTGACCACTCTGCTTCAGCAGGTGTGAAGTATACCTGCCAGATCTGTGCTGTTGCTCCTCCAAGGTATGCATAATATGTCTTTCCTGCTTCTACTTCTGCCTTAACAGTATTATATGTACTTCCAGAAGTTCCATTCTTTACTTCAGCTGCTTTTATGCCATCTTCATCTACTACATAGAAAGTTTTTCCCTTTCCTATCTTAGTATTAATGGCTAACTCACCATTAACAGGTGCTGTATACTTTATATAACAGCCCTCATCTGGTACTGTTCCTGCTGCTGTCTTTCCATTAGTCTTTGCTTTTACAGATCCTGCCTTAGCATTATCTCCTAATGCACTAAATCCATCTTCAAATGCTACATCATCTGGTGCTACATTATTACTCCAACCATCTCCGCATAACACCAAACCTGAATCTCCTTCTTGTGCTGCAAGAATATCTGCTGCTGACCATGTCACAACAGATGATTCTGTACTTGCTGTCGATGCTTTAGCAACAATGTTGTTAAATCCTGTAACTGGTACAATACTAACAACCATTAATGCTGCCATAAGAATCGACAACGCTTTTCTGGTTCTTTTTCTCATGAGAAAAATTCCTCCTTATATTTTTCATAAATCTGTAATCAGATTAACACCGTACACTTCAAATAGTCAATAACACTTTTAGTAAACTTCTTTTTAAAAGTTATTTTAAGTAAGTTTTATTTTAGTAACATTGCACAAGATTTGCTGACTCTTAAATATTATTGAACAACTAAAAAACTGAGGCCTGGAAATCCAGACCTCAGTCATATGTCTTATTAAATTATAGCTTTATTAAGCTCTCTTTCTCTTCTTCTCGAAAAGAACTACTGAACCTGCAAGTAATGCCATAAGCATAAGCATTGCATATACAGCTGCCATATTACCAGCGAAATCGCCTGTCTTAGGAAGAACCTCAAGCTTTGTCTCTGCAATATAACCATCTGTGAAGTAAGCTCTGAATGTATGCTCAGCTGCCTTTAAACTCTTGATATAAGAAGCCTTGAATGTAATAACTGTTGTATTACCATTAGCCTCTACAGTGTACTTATAAGCATCGAGAACTACATCATCAACCATAATGTAATCAAATGTAGATGCATCTGCATCAATTGTCCAAACGATATCTGTTGATGTTCCCTGAACAACTGCAACATCTGTTGTGTTACCCTTAACTACATCCTTACCTGTAATAGAAATTGTCTTATGACCCTTAATTCCTTCAGGAACAACGATGTTAGCTGATGGAGTACCAGTCATTCTAGCACCTGCATTAGCTGCTGCCTTGTCTGTAAGAACAAGGAGACCATTCATGTTGATTGTGTTATCAGCATTTCTTGTTACCTTATGTGATGCATATACATGTGTTGCATAATCCATTGTTGTATCAACTGATTCAAACCAGTCATCTGTTACAGTTGTAGCTGAGTTCTTAGCTGTTCCACTGTAATTCCAGAAATAGTTAGTATCGTTATCAACCTTTGTCTTATCCTGTGTTCCAAGTAACTTGAACTGCTCAACATTGTCCTTCATATATGTTCTGTATGAAAGTACACCTGTTGCTGAGAAATCAGTATTCTTAGCTGTATTAGTGTAAAGAGCAATGTTGTATGACTCATTGTTGAATGTTGTACAGTTAATTACATTGATATCTGGACAAGAGTTAGAATCAATACCCTTAGCCTTGTTATCAAATGCTACACAGTTTTCAAGAACATGCTTGCCTGACATGCTGTCACCACCAAGCTTGAATCCATTACCGTTACCAGCATCTGTACCATCTTCAAGGTAACCATTACCATAAGCAACTGAGTTCTTGATTGTTACTACACCGATTGAACCTGTCTGAACCTTAGCGAAAAGATCCCAACCATCATCAGCGTTGTTGTATGAGATACAACCATCAAATACATTACCATCACCAACTGTTAACTTAGCTGCGAAACCATCAGCATCTTCATAACCTGCATCAGCGTTACCGTATGATGTACAGTTAAGAATTAAGTTATATGCTGGCCACATATCAAATTCATCTGTTGTAAGATATCTGCTAATCTGAAGACCTGTATTACCATTGTGGTAAGTCATAATGTTATCCATTGTATTGTACTTACCTGAAAGCTGAATACCCTTCTGTGCATTAGCTGAATTAGTTACATCAAATCCCTGGAAGTACCAGTAATCACCAGCAAGTACCATACCTGCACATAATCCCTGGAAATCAAATACTGGTCTTGAAGAAGCTTCTGGATCAGCAACCATCTGAATTGGCTTATCTGCTGTACCGTCTACTCCTCTTTCTACCTTAATAGTTCTGTCAAGGTAATATGTACCTTCCATAACTACGATAGTCTGTCCTGGCTGTACATACTTAACAGCATCATAGATGCTCATTGGGTCTTCCTTAATACCAACACCGTACTTACCTGGTGCAACGTAAATTGACTGACCCTCAACACCGTATGTTCTGTATGTAACTGTAAATGTACCTTCAATTGGCTCATATGATGACATAACCATATCCTTTTCTGGGATATAATCAGCATCTGGTGTAAATACATATCTGAATGTATTCTTACCTACGTTAAGTGTTGTTGTTGCTGGCTTAACAACTGTGTTAGCTGCAACAGCGATATCTGTAGCGATTGCATTATCTTCGCTATCCCAGATAGAAAGAGTACCATCACAATTAGCTGTGAATCTGAACTCATAATCGCTTGTACCTGTTGAAGTCTTAGAGTTAAATGCTGCATTTGTTACTAATTCTTCAATTGGCTTCTCTTCTGCTGGAGCATCATCAGATGGATTAATTGTTGTAAATGTTACATCTGAGAATGTTGCCTGTGCATATCTACTTGTAAAGAAACCTACATATACATTATCTGCATCAAGCTGTGATAATGTCTCTGTATCATAATACTTCTTAGTTGTTGAATATGTTCCATCTACTGATTCATAAGATACAAAGTATCCTGTGTTGTTCTTCTGAATTGTAAGATACATCTCTGTAACAGGATTCTCTATTGTATCACTAACTGGCTTAACAGCATTACCAATAATATTAACATTCTGTGCATATCTCTGCTCAAGAGGATACATAGCACTCTGGAACTGTTTTACTGTTTCAGTATCATTAGCTTCAATTGCATCTATGTTATCCTTAGTAAGTCCTTTCTTCTCCTGAGAAGCAATACCAATCTTCTGAGATACTTTAAGGGCTGTTGCATCATTAGTAACCTTGCCTGTTTCTTCATTCCAGTTATATTCTGTCTTAGAAACTACTGCCATATATGAGTTGTTCCATCCAGATCCGCCAAGCTTATCTGCAGCCATAAGACCGAAGCCTTCCTGACCATTTGATAAATTCCACTGATCAACTGTTACTTTAGCTCTTAAAGTAAAGTTAAGTGATGTAGGTACTGCTGTATAATAGAAGTTAAGTCCATCGAATGATGCTGGAACTAATTTTCCGTTATTACCGCTTCCCTTAAGAACTCCATTAGCATCTACTGCTCCAGATCTTAATGTAACTGAACCATTCTCGTTAATGTTTCCTTCGTATGCTGAATTAGATTCGCTTGCACCATTACCATATACGATATAGCCCCATACCTGCTTAGCATCAGATGTTGCTGTTGCAGATATTGTTGACTTTTCAGATACAGCAGCTGGTGTTTCTCTTACTGCTTCTACTGCAAATTCATACTTAGTATCAACTGTTAATCCTGTAACGTCATAGCTTGTCTCTGTTGTAGAACCAACCTTTGTTCCCTCAACATAAACATTGTATGAAGTTGCTTCCTTAACTGGCTGCCATACAAGACTTACTGTACCATTACCAAGACTTGTAGCACTGCTGATAGATGGTGCTGAAAGTGGAAGAGCATAATCAACATTAACTGCCTCACTTACCTTATCTTCTTCACCATCTCTAGAAATAATAGCTTTAAATGTATATGTACCTGATTCACTTGGAGCGAATGACTTTGTTACATCCTCTGCCTCGTTATCAGACATTAACTTCTTTACTTCGTTTCCAGCTGCATCTAACATTACAATAACAACTTTATCAGCTCCATTATAACCAACTGATGCATCAGCTGTTACGTTAATATTTGCTCCATCCTGAACTGCAGATGTGATAACAGGTGTTGCTACATTAGCCCATGCTGTTCTTTCTGGCTTATCATCTCCACCTGTAACTTCAACTGTATGTGTAACAGCTACCTTGAAAATGTAGTTACTCTTTGGTGTACTTCCAAGATAATATGTTCCTGCTTCTGGAATTGTTAATGTTGAGATAGCCATTGCATTCTTTGCAAGACCTTCTGATGTTGTAGCTACTGCATTACCATCCTTATCAAGGATAGTTACCTCACGGCCAGCATCTCCACATGCCCACCATACCTGTACAGTTGCTGCACTTTCAACTGTGAATCTGATAGCATTCTTTGCTGTTGTTGTTCCTTCTCCAAAGTTGATTCTCTGTGTTCCTTCAAATCCATCACTGAATGACTTATTTGAAGAATCAAACTTTGTCTTGGCACTACAGATAATGCTAAAGAAATCACTTTCACCAGCCTTTACAACATCTCCATCTGCCTTTGTTCCCTGAGCTACTGCTTCAAGGTCGTTAGCATTGAGAACTGTTGTTACTTCCTTATAAACTGGTTTAACTTCAACTTCATCAGATACCTGAACCTTGAAAATATAATTACTCTTTGGTGTATTACCAAGATAATATGTTCCTGCCTCTGGTACTGTTAATGTTGAGATAGCCATTGCATTCTTTGCAAGACCTTCTGATGTTGTAGCTACTGCATTACCATCCTTATCAAGGATAGTTACCTCACGGCCAGCATCTCCACATGCCCACCATACCTGTACAGTTGCTGCACTTTCAACTGTGAATCTGATAGCATTCTTTGCTGTTGTTGTTCCTTCTCCAAAGTTGATTCTCTGTGTTCCTTCAAATCCATCACTGAATGACTTATTTGAAGAATCAAACTTTGTCTTGGCACTACAGATAATGCTAAAGAAATTATCTGTTCCCGCTTTTACGACATCTCCATCTGCCTTTGTTCCCTGAGCCACTGCTTCAAGGTCGTTAGCATTAAGAGTATATACTTTTGTCTCTGTAGCGGCTTTTACCTTTTTAGTTGCCCAGTTTGTTGGCATAATAGCAACAACCATAAGCACTGCTAAAAAAGCGGCTAAAATTCTTTTACCCTTTTTCATAAAATCCTCCTTATTATAATGTAGGCACAGTACCAATCATGTTATTAACAGCATATAACACATTGTTTCGACATGTTGCACTACAGCATGTCCCCTATGCCAAAAGTTACTATCATTTTAACCCAATCAAGAGTTTGCGTCAATAAGCATTATGGTTAATTTTTATGCATTTTTTCTATATTGTTAATATTTTTTGTGCATATTGCACATATTTATAAAACATTACTGTACATAATACCTAGACAAAAATTCCCTGCAGCACAATAAGATGCCACAGGGATTAAAACTTATATTCTACTGTCCTCCGGTTGTGAATACAGCCTGTACTGTCTTAAACAGAATCTTAATATCGAGCAGGATACTCCAGTTATCAATATAATCAAGATCCATCTTAACAATGTCCTCGAAATCATTAACAGTCTTTCTTCCATAAGCCTGCCACATTCCTGTGATACCAGGTTTCATAGAAAGTCTTCTCTTATGATGACCTTCATACTGCTTGAACTCACCAACCGTTGGTGGTCTTGTTCCTACAAGACTCATATCACCCTTAAGAACGTTAATGAACTGTGGAAGCTCATCAATACTTGTCTTTCTGATGAATTTACCAACCTTGGTAATACGTGGGTCGTCTTTCATCTTGAACATAAGACCACTCATCTCATTCTGAGCCATAAGCTCTTTCTTACGTTCCTCTGCATCCATATACATAGATCTGAACTTATATATATAGAAGTAACGGCCATTCTTTCCAACACGTTTCTGCTTGAAAAAGATAGGTCCCGGAGATTCAATCATAATTGCTGGAGCAACGAATATCATTGCAATAGCCATAAATACAAGTCCGACAAGTGCTCCTAATATATCAATACATCTCTTAACGAACATTCCTTTCCAGTCATATATTCTGTTAGCAAATGTAATGACAGGTACGCTTCCTATGTAACCAAGCTTACAGTCGAAATCCTTATAGCTGTCAAGAATCTCAAGCTTAAGATTAACCGTTACACCCATATCTTCAAGTTCCATAACCATAGGCTTGATACTTTCACGGGTTTTATAATCAACATCTATAAATACTTCATCAACAATTTCATTCTTAATATATCTCATCATGGAATGAACATTTGCAACAACAGGAACATCTGAGATTGTCTTGCCAGTCATATCCTCATCTGTAATTACAACTCCATCAAGTCGGCGCATCCAGTCGTTTCTTGCTACAACCTTGGCAAGAGTATCTTCTGCACGGCTCTTAATTGTAACAACAAGAATACTATGTGTACGTATTCCACCATTACGATGTCTCATATATACCTTAACAAGCATTCTTAATATGTACATAAGAACTGCTCCAAGAAAAAATGTTATAACATATACACTTCTTGGAACGCCCTGAGTTGTTTTACTTAAAAGTTCATAGACAGCTATTACTGCTGAAGCAATAATACTTTTCTTCATAACAGAAGCGAATTCTTCAAACTTTCCTCTGTTAAGAACATCTCCTTTGATATTACAGAAAAGAGCTGTAATAAGAACAGCTATAATTATAGTAATTATATTATTGTTAAGTGTCTGCATAACTCTCCAGAACGACTGGTGTCTGTAACCTATCAGCCATATGAATCCTGAAAGATAATATGCAAGAAACACTGCTATCGCATCAGTGAAAAATATTAAAACATTCTGGATACTTTCTTTGGTTTTGTTAACATTAATCATAAGTTAGTTAGCTTTCCCCCTCCTCTGCCATTATACTATATGCACATATAAAATATAGCATAAACCACTAAAATGAACTTCAAATATTCCAGCATACACTGACCAATTTGCACACTGAAATGAGCCTTGCTAATCATTATATAGACACAGGTTAAAAATATCAAGCATTAATTTAACTAAAAAAGTAAAAATATTCAATTGCAGCATTATTATAATGATACATTGCTTTCATCAGATTTCTAAGTGCTTCATTATCTGAATATATGTATACATATCTTGCGTATACAAATGCACCATATTCAATCAGCATCTCCACAGATTCATCAGATTTCTTCTTAACATATATATTATAATTATCACCAAGTTCATAAGCTTTAACATTATTAATATCTATATAATATAAGGAAGAATCTGCTTTTTGAGGTTCCAGATCTTTCTTCACTCCATCTGCGTTCTGCTCATAAAACTCATAATCTGCTATATTATATCCATCATCTAACTGGAAGTAATTTCTTAAAGTAGTATCTGATTGAAGCACTAGTGAACTTCCATAATATCCGATTCCTTCTACCTCATCTGAATTAACAACTTTTCCTTTATAGGTTCCAAATGCAACCTCATCCATAACTCTGTCTGCATCTGACATAATGGAGTTAGCCAGGTTATCTGTGTTATATTCAAAATACTGCTGTGCTGCTGTTCCATAATTAAGCATCGCCTTAACCGCATTTACTGCTTCTTCTGAATATACGCCATCTGCAGCATTAAGCACAGATTCTGCATATTGTTTTACAGAATATGTATATATATTACCTTTAATTCCATTGCTTACAATTCTTGCAGTTACCACATCGGCCATCTGCTTTGCAGCTATTCCACAAGAGAATACATACAATCCATCTGATGTCTTTCTGGCATCAGATAACATTTCCTTTGACGCACATCCATCTGGCATTGTGAATTCCATATATGCACCTGAATCATTGACAACATTATCAGGAAGATTCATATAAAAATTCATATCAACCTTTCCATCCATGCTTAAAGTATAGCCTTCTAATCTGTCTCCCAGCTCAACATTATTAGATGTAAATGCTTTTATTCTGAAATTATAATAAAACTTCTCGAAATTATATCCATTATAATAATAGCTTCCCTCACAATTATCCCAGTAACTTACAGCATTCTCCCATACCATCTTGTCATCTGTACCGCCTGGATTAGTACTTTCTGAATATCCATATTCAATTTCGAAACCGCCTTTATCCAGTGTCACTACAACTGCATAATATGTATCCGGATTAAGAATCACTTCATGTTCAAGGGGAATTGTGTATATTCCTGCAAATGTAGTCCTTCCGCTTGTAGTTGCTTCTTCATGCTTAGTTCCACTTGCTGGATTACCAGCATCTGTAAGGTCTGTATATATATCAATTGTATATCCTACATCAGCTGTCTGTGTGCATGATATAGATACTGACTTAAGTGTCTCTGAATCAACGCCATCCTTTTCAGATACATGAAAAACATTGGCAGCCTTAGAATAGCCTATAGATGCTGTATACAGACCACCATCAAGCTGATAATTGTTATCCAGGCCATCATCTGCTGACATATCAAATACCCATACATTATCCTGAAGAGAATATGTTTCATAAGACATCCAGAAGTAATCAAAGTAAGTTCCCCAGCTGTTTCTTATAAGCCATGCACCATTATTCGCAGGCTTGCTTGTAGTTGTGAAATTATCTTTAGAATAATCATCATCCCAGCCGACAATCATAATGGCATGTCCTCCGCCGCCACTTACAATTCCCTGCCAGTCATAATAAGAATTGTTGTAAGTATTTGCTCCGTTATAATAATGGGTATAACTTGCACCAACAGCGCCATGCTCCATTATCTGCTGTTTAACCACATCCGGTTGTTTCTTTGCATTGATTAAATAAGCATTCTGCAAATGTGCCACATCATAATCATATGCATATTTATCATCAAGACCATTATTATATACTGTGCTGGCATTGCTGTATGGGACATCCGACTCATTGACAGTTCCTGACCACTGGCTTAGTCGTCTTACAGCCATTTCATAATTGCCACCTCTGTTAAGATATGAATTGCTTGTATTATCATTATAATACTTTGAATAATCTCCCTTAGTTCCTCCTAGTGGGTCTGTTACTGAATTATAAGCAAAATGTATAAGCTGTAATTCACTAAGATCTACACTTGAATCTCTCTGACCCTTGGATATAAGATCGAATTCCGCCAGACCTATTGACGAGAATGCCCAGCATGTTCCATATGGATTCTGATTTCTTGAAGGATGCTCTTTCTTATAAGAAGATATATCTGATGGATATGCAGATGGAATTATTTCATTCGCATAAGTTGCAATATCCGATACATATACGGGTGCATTATTATCAAGATCACCGGGTATATAACCTCCGACATAATAATCATCCATTATGCTTTCTGTCTGTGTATATGCATCCGATTCGTTAAATGAGCCTCCATGTACTGTAATGTAACTAACTGGACTTACCACAAGAAGAGCACTTAATAATAGTGCTGATAATTTCTTTATTCTCATATGTTTTTCCTTTCACTGGTATTAAATTGCACGTAAATCTATACATTTATAATATCATAATAACATATAAGAATCCACATTTAACTAAAAAAGTGGCACATATGTGCCACTCCAGTCTTATTAATCATTATCCTCGCTATTACCATAATAACTGCCGTAATATTTGCCATAATATTTACCATAGTACTTACCATAATAAGAACCACCTGATATATCAACTTTATTAAGCACGCTTCCAAGAATCTTACAGCCTGTCTTTTCGAGCTGTTCTAATGATTTTCTTGCGAACTTATAACTTATATCACCTGCTCCTATTACAAGAATTCCACCATCACATACTTTAGATATAACAGCTGCATCCACAACACTACCTATAGGAGGTGTATCAATAATAACCATGTCAAATGTATTTCTTGTCTCCTCTACCATCTTGGCAAATCTTTCATTACCAACAAGCTCACTTGGATTAGGTGGTACAGGTCCTGCAAATATCATGCAGAAATTAGGCACATCACTTACACATATAACATCTTTAAGTTCATTCTTTCCTGAAAGATAATGTGTGAGTCCGTACTTAATCTTACCTTTCTTTCCTCTGTTTTTCATAACAGATTTTCTTGTATCTGCATCTATAAGTAATGTGTTCATTCCATTCTGTGCAAATGACATTGCAAGTTCGAATGCAACAGTACTCTTTCCTTCTCCTGACATACTGCTTGTTATAAATATTACTTTATTATTATCACCTGTAAATTCAATGTTAGTTCTTAACATCTTATAAGCTTCTCTTGTCCTGAAATCAAGATTACTCTGCTTTACTGAAAACTCCTGCATCTCTTGCCCTCCATAAACTATCTTACTGTTATGATTTGAAAATCTTTGACTTCGCATCATTCAGTCCCTTCATTACATTTCCATTATTATGTGAAGACTTTCTTCTGTCAGAATTCTGATCTTCTGCATGATTCATAGGAATAAGTGCCAGTGTACTGATACCCAGATATTTCTCTATATCCTCTGAGCTCTTGATTGTATCATCAAGCAGGTATCTGACAATAATAATTATAATTGAAACAATTATACCTATAACAATTCCCACTAATGTCCATTTTGTAATTGATGGAGAAACAGGAGCTGTCGGGAGATTAGCTGAATCTACCACATTAACAGCTTCAATATCCATAACCTGTGTGATATGCTGTGCTGCAAGATCTCTTACCGCATTGGCTATCTTCTGTGCCTGCTCTGCACTCGGATCTGTAACAGTAATTGCAATAATTCGTGTATCGTTAGTATTAACTGCTGAAACTCTTCCAACAAGGCTCTCATATGTTTCATTAAGACTTAACTGTTTAATAACACCTTCAATTACATAACGGCTTGTAACAAGCTGCTCATAATCCTTTGACAAAGTTGTTGAAAGCTGTACATCACTATATGTAACTGATGTACTATTCTGTTTATTAAGAATATATACCTTAGTCGTTGACTGATACTGTGGTGTTATAAAAAAGTTACTGTATATAAATCCTACAGCTCCACATATAAAACCAGCTAATAATATCATCCACATTCTGTGAAGTAATAATCCAAATATCTCGCCCAGATTAACTTCAATCTTATCTGTTCTCTTATTAGATTCCATTATCTGTTCTCCTTTAATGTATTAGTATCAGTTAACAGTCTGTCAAACGCATTGCCATACAATATGCTGTCAACATACGCTTCATCATACTTTTTATAAAGCAGTTGTGTGCAATCTTTCATCTTAGGAATCCTGCTTCGTTCACATCTGTGTGCATCTGTTCCAACATAATCAACTAACTCTTCTTTCAGAAGCTTGTGCACGAATTTCTTGATTTCTTTACCCATACTGCCAGTTATACTTGACGCATTAACCTGAATCTGTGCTCCCATATGTTTGATTTCCCTGACATTGTCAATATCATCAACCATGCATCCATATCTTTCAATATGCGCAATAATCGGATGATATCCATCACCAATTATCTCATCAATCGAATTCCTTATATACTGATATGGATCAGATGGCATGAATTCAACAAGAATATGATTAGTTCCATTCATCCTGCTAATCTTTCCTGCATCAATATAACTGCACATATCCTCAAAGTACAGGATTTCATTTCCCTGATACAGATTCATATTAATTCTAAGTGTAGCTGCTGCATCGTTAACTGCATTTATAAGCTCTCCCACCTTCTGTGGAGCAGCATTATGATGACCGCTTTTAAAATGCGGAGTAGCAATTATATGCGTTATTCCTTCTTCCTCTGCGATTTTAAGCATCTTAATAGTTTCTGTCATATTTCTGGAACCATCATCTATTCTCGGCATAATATGACAATGTACATCCACAATGTACTTTGCATTTTTCTTCTTATTACCAAACAACATAATATTCCTCATACCACTTTATTATTAAGTAAATCTTAAATATCTTAACAGTGTATATAATACATGTCAACCATTTATCCTATCAGTTCATAACTCTCATTAATCTCTCCAGCCTTAATCTGAGCCATTCTTTCAGCAATTCTGCTCTTTACGAGTTCGGCAACTTCTTTCTTCTTAAGTTCTCCATACTCAGAATACAGAATTGGTTTCAGAAAATGAACCTGAGTATCAACTCTCTCAAATGTATTGCTGTTCATAGATTTGTATGAATCAAAAAGTGCTACAGGAACGATAGGTGTCTTAGTCTGTAAGCTGCATGAAAAGCAGCCAGCCTGAAATTCCTGAAGCTCATTCTTATTGTCAGTGTAACCGCCTTCTGGGAATATAAGGAAGTTTCTTCCAGACTTAACCTGCTTGGTTACATCCATAATAGCTCTTACCTTATCACGGTTATTATCAAGATCAATAACAACTGCATCAATAAGACCACATACCTGACGGCTCATAAGTCTTTCTGCCTGTTTCTTTCCCCAGAGAACGCCACAAGGTTTATCCTGTGCAAGAATAATTCCTAATGCATCATATTTTCCCTGATGATTAGGATACATTATGTAATTACTATCAGTTGGAATATTCTCTCTGCCATATACCTTTGTTCTGGTTCTGGCATGTTTTCTCATATAATCGATAATCCACTTTGCATATCTAAACCGTTCCTCTGCTGAATGACTACTTTTATTGGCAATCATCTTATTAGCCTTAGGTACAGCATGAAGCACCATGTGCCAGCTTGATATAACAGTACATTTGAAACGCAGATTAAACATTCTAATTCCTCATCTTTCTATATAATCCCCAATCCCCGCTAATTACACAAAAATCTCCGCATGTGAGTATTACTGCACATGCGAAGAAAAATATCTTTCAAAATCATCATGAATGATAGCATAACCTGCTTCATTCGGATGCATTCCATCTTTACTATAATATGCCTTCATGTCATTAAGTGCAAGAAAACTTTCACAAAGACTTAATATTTCACAGCCATTTTCCTTTGCAACGGCTCTCATTATGTCACCATATTCAGCAAACTCATCCTTCATCTGCTGAACTGAGTTCACATATTCTGACATAATATCTTTATCTACTCCACTCTCAAGCAGATGTGAAAGATACACTTCAACAGGAATTGGAGGGGCAATTACGGCTGTAACTGCAATATCCTTTCCCTGTAACAAATGTATCATATCCTCATAATTCTTTTTAAAATCCTGCGGGGCAACTCTGTGTCTGTGTTCATAGTCACATTTACCATCACATATTGCCTTCCAGTCATAGTCACAGTCGTTACCGCCACATTCAAGAAATGCAACATCAGGTGCAGGCTGTCTTAACATTGTCTGTGTAAGCCACATTTTTACTCTCTCTGATGTGAATGTCGGCATTGCGTAATTGACAAACTTCATATTATATTGTGTCTGCATTGTCTCAAAACCGATTGCATCAGAGCTGTGGTAATTCCACGATTCGTCCGGCATAACCCCGCGCATAAGCGAGTCACCAAACATATAATATGTTTTCATAAGCCGCCTCTTATCTTAAATTAGGAGCTGGAAGAGGATTCTCTGGTGTAACTGCATCCCAGTAATTATTCATAAGCTTCTCCAAAGCTCTTTGTGGAATCATTGGCTGTGAAGCATAATCAATCATATCCTGAGGAATATCCTCACCCTTTCCCATAACCTTACCGATTTCTGTGTATCTCTTAAGATATTCATTAATCTGGTTTACCATTGGTGGAATTGCAAACATTTCACTCTGTGGACAGAGGAGAGCCTGATATCTGCCCTTGCCATAGATGAAATTAAATTCCTTGATAAGAGCGTCATATATCTCCTGGGTTCTTCCGTATCCGCATGATGATATAACATAGAACTTCTTACCGCTTACATCATAACGGAATTCATGGAATGCATTATCCCCTATATCTCTGACCTTACCCTTGTAAGTCTCCATAAGTGGCATGATTCTGTCAACAAATGTTTTCATTGGACCTGGCATACCGAAGAAATACAGTGGGAAACTGTATATAATTACATCGGCATTCATGAATTTAACATGAACATCCTGCATAACATCATTGATAACACACTGTCCTGCTGTCTTTCCCCAGCAGCTCATACATCCCATACATGGCTTGATATCCATGTCTCTGACTGTAAGAAGCTCAATCTCAGCTTCTGGATTAGTCTCCTTAAGTCCCTTAAGAACCGCATTTGTCATCTGCATAGTATTGCTCTTAGGTCCTTTAGGACTTCCGTTTACTACTAAAACCTTCATTATAATTAGTCCTCCATAAACTTCTCAAATGCTTTAAACTGTCTTCTCATTGTGTCATATCCATACTGATAGCACTGAAGAAGTTTTTCATTATTACTCTCAAAATGTCTTATCATCTGCTCCTCTGGGCGGATAACAAAAACTTTACCCTCTTCGACAAGCTTTTTCATGAACTTATCCTGTTTGTCATAAGCCTGTCTTCTGTGAGCCATAGCCTCACAAAGCTCTGGGTACTTCTTATAGCTCCACTCAATCAGTTTCTTTACCTTAGAATAATCTGTAGGCTTAGAACCTTCCGGCTTGGTAAGCACAACAACAATCTTCTCGCACCCCTTCTCAACTGCTCTCTCAACCGGTATCGAATCAATGATACTTCCATCAAGATAATGATAACCGTCAATTTCAACAGGTTCGCATATAAATGGCACAGAGCAGCTTGCCATCTGACACTTCAAGAATTCATCTTTAGTCTTAAAATTGCCCTTATACTCTGCCTTTCCGGTCTCACAATTCACAACAACACTCTCGCACTCTGTCTTAGACGCGAAAAATGTATCAAAATCATAAGGAATATCTTTAAGTGCATATTCTGCCACCAGCATTTCAAGATTAAGAATCTTCTTGTTCTCGAAAAGCTGTCCGACACCATAGTAGGCTTCTGCATTCTCATGGGTAATTATCTGTTTAGTTCTTCCTTCCTGTCTGGAAACATAGTTAACTGCATTACCAGCTCCTGCAGACACTCCTATAACATAGTCATAATAAATGTCTTTCTTAAGCATGTAATCAAGAACTCCGGCTGAGAAAATACCTCTCATAGCCCCGCCTTCCAGCACAAGCCCTGTCTTTACTTTACTCATAAGCGCCTCTTATTTAGCGTTAGCTTCTACATAATCAACAATATCTTTAACAGTTTCAAGCTTTGCATCAGAGCTGAATCTGATCTTGAATTCATCCTCAACAGTAATAGCAAGTAACATCATATTAAGAGAATCCACTCCTAAATCTGTTGTAAGAACGCTGTCCATTGTAATAGTTGATGGATCGCACTGTGGCATAACCCTTCCAAAAATCTCCTTTAACTTCTCGAATACCATAATTGAATCTCCTTTTCTCTAATATAATTCTATTTCTAAGCCTGGTTTCTTAATATCTTCATTGCGCCATTTCTCTTGAAATCATCTTTACGCATCTTAAGTTTAAGCACTCTCTTGAACGGAGGAAGTTCCTTATTAACTTCATTAACAACGTCCTGTAACCGCTTCTCTATCTCTTCCTCAGATGCTCCCTCTAATTCTGGCATATATGGAATAATCTCAACACCAATAACTGTGTTTCCATTCATTTCCATCTCCTGCACAAGGCAATCCTTTACAAGTGGCTGCTTGTAGAATAATTCTTCAATCTCCTCTGGTGATACATTTTCACCATTAGGAAGAATAATAAGGTTCTTGATACGGCCTGTAATATATATCCAGTCATTATCATCAAACTCTACAAGGTCACCAGTCTTAAACCATCCATCCTCAAATACTTCTGCTGTATGCTCAGGATCTTTGTAATATTCCTTCATTACATTGTCACCCTTAATCCAGAGTTCTCCGTTAACAACCTTAACCTGCTGTTCTGGATAAATGTGTCCCATAGACTCAGGCTTCTGATCCGTATTACAGTTACCTGCTGTGAGGTTTGCACACTCTGTAAGCCCATAACCCGCACATAATGTAATTCCAAATTCACGACATTCTGCCATCTGTCTTGGAGGAACAGGTGCAGCTCCGCACATGATAAGCTCAAGGTCTCCTAAGAACGCTCTGCCCTTAGCTTTTGCAATGTTAAGGATAATCTCAACAAGTCCCGGAACAAGTACAAGTGTTGTAGGTCTTACAACTGGAATATCACCAATTGCGGCTCTCATATCAACGCATGTGTATGTAAGTGAGCCAGTATACAACTTAGCCATATAACCCATAATAGCACCAAATATGTGTGAAAGCGGAAGCATTGCTATATATCTCTTATGAAGAATATTTCCTGGTCCGAATACACCGTTAAATGAGCCTCTCATAATAGAACCATGGCTGTGAACAGCGCCCTTAGGTGCTCCTGTAGTTCCTCCTGTAAAGAAGATGGCTGCTGTAGTATCCTTCTTCACATCTGCAAACGCGCTTTCTGTCTCACCAATAGAAGTGCTTGGCCATGTCTTGCAAGGTACATTAGCTGTAACCTCAGTAAATTCCTTGCCAACAAACATTCCGGCAAGATCGAACTTCATGCTGATTCCTGCAAGTGCCTTATCATTAAGTGCATTAGGAAGCATAATAAGTACATGTCCTGCCGCTGGAATTGCAAGGAACAGTTCCATTGCATCAAGATCATTCTTTGCAAGAACGGCAATATTAGAACCTTTTTCAAGTCCTAATGAATTAATAAATGTAACTCTCTTAGCCACCCTTGAAACAAGTTCTTCATATGTATATGTAGTAACCTTGTCACTTATGGCAGGATAATCAGAATATTGTTTCTTAATAAAATCAAGAAACTTTGGAATAGTTGGAATATATTCCAGAGTCTGCATCTCTTCTGGAGTTACCATATTATAAAAATAATGATCCATAACCTTACTCCTTTTCATTATAATAATAAACTTTTGTTACTTTCTAAGCTGTTCTACAGCATTACGGAATCTCTCACATTCTCCTGCAAGATATTCAGCATTAAGTCCCTTACCTTCTTTAGTAAGTTCCATTGGTTCGCCAACGTACAGTTTAAGTCTCTTCCCAAACAGCTTATGATATTCTCCGTTATTATATACCGGAACAATCTTAGCTCCTGACATTACTGCAAGCATTGCAAATCCGGGTTTGAACTCATCCATAATACCAGTCTTGGAAGTATGACCTTCTGGAAATATAATCATGTTATCACCGGCCTTAAGATGCTCTGAAGCTCCTCTTATCCAGGTAATATCCGTTCCAAAACGGTCAACCGATATGAATTTGCCACCACTTGTAAGCCACTTAAGAATCTTCTTGTCAGCCCAGTCCTTGGCTATTATGAGGACACTGTTTCTAAAAAGCATATAAAACATCTGTCCGTCATTATGTCCCACATGGTTACCAATGAATATGACTCCGCCTTTTTCAATCTCCTCTTTCGCCTTTCTGCTTTGATAACATATCTTAGGTCTGAACATAATATACAGGTAAGCATATAAAAGACCTCTTCCCATACTGGCTGTTACATTAATAAATGCGTTTTTCTTTTTCATCAGACTACCCTCTAGTTAGAATTAACATTTATTGCATATTACTATTAGCTTATTAGTTAATACACAAATGTTCCGATAACATACAATATGTTTCTAATCAACATTGTATGTTTTTTAACAAATATTATCAAAGGTCAATTATTTCTTTTTTGACACTTATGTAACATTTTGTCGTATTTTGTTTACTATTTTTTATGTTTGATGTACAATATATTTAGTTCAAAAATACCGAGTTTATCCTTTCTTTACAGGTATTTTATACGCAATTAATAATTGGATGATTGGAGGCTTATATGGATAAATCATTAGATACTAATCCTGTTACAGAAGCTAAACCTGACCGCAGAATTCTGAAGACCAAGAAAGCAATTTATGAAGCTTTAGTAGAACTTATGCAGAAGAAGAAACTTAACTCTATTACTGTTACCGAACTTGCTGCGGCAGCCAATATCAATAGAAAAACATTTTATACTTATTATTCAACAGTTAATGATGTTCTGGATGAAGGAATTAATGAACTTATATCTTCACTGAAAGACCTTATGTATGCTATGTCGGAAGATTACAACATGTTATCCCCACAGACATTATTTGCATTTCTTAATACAATTATGGCTGACGCAGATATCGTAAGAGATCTTTTTGCTTCAGATAACGGCAATATGCTGTTTAACAGACTTCAGAAAGCATTACAGGAGACACTGCTTAAAGAACTGGTTGATAATGACATCAAGATGAACGTTCCACCTGAACAATATCCTTTAATATCTAGTTTTGTTGCTGGTGGAATGGTTTCTGTATATTATGAGTGGATAACCAATCCTGGTGAAACTTCACTCGATGATATGGCCCGTACACTGACAACACTTATCATTTCAGGCATTCACGCATTTGCATAAGGAGATATAATGACATTTAACGACAAGTTCAAGTTCCTGATGGACATAACTAACACTAATAATACTACACTTGCTGCCGCTATCGATATTGATAACTCGGCTGTCAGTCTGTACCGCAATGGCAAAAGAAAATGTCCCCGTAATAAAGATGTAGTCAAAAGAATGGCGGATTATTTTGCAGGAGTCATAAACCTTAATTATCAGCGCAAAGCGCTTGCACTTGCTGCCGATTATTCACGTTTTAACCACTCAAGACCTGTATCCGAATATTCAGACATGCTTTATCAGTGGCTTACTGACGAACTGCCAGAACCTAATAATCTCGTAGACAGTATTCTCAATGAAAGCGTACCTTCACCATCATATAACAATATACAGGGAATCAGAACCATTGATGTCGTTCCCAATGCCACAAGCGTACTATACAGATCCGCCGGCAAACGCCAGGCGATTCTCAGTTTTATTAACTACCTCCTGACGCTTGAAGACCCGGCAACCATCTATGTATGGGTAGATGATGATGTATATAGCATATTTGATAACAAAGATATTATAGATTCCCTACAGGAACTTATTATGAAGCTTTTAGACTATGGATATGAAATATGCCGTATTTCACCATCACCAGTTAACACAACCCAGTTTTTTGAAGAATTCTTCTACTGGATTCCTGCATACCTTACAGGCCGTGTAAAATCATACTATTATCCAAGAATGAGAGACAATCTTTTTTCCAAGATAAGCATAATATATCCAGGATATGCAGCTGTATATTCCGACAGCCTGTCTTCTATTCCTGATAAAACATTTACTGTACTTACTGCTGAATCAGCAATTGTCTCAACAAAGGAAGTTGAATTCAAGACATTTTTATCATACTGCCGCCCAACAATGAACATATATGAATCCGCCGAAGATGTTTCAATATGCTTTCAGAGAATTCTGAATACTCCAACCACTCATATTCAGAAGGGACTTAGCCTGCCTCCGGCAGCAATGCCAGCAGAACTTATATCCCAGTTTCTGTCTGACAACCCTGACAGCCTTGGTGTAAGTATGAAAACATCTTATCAGAGTAATACAATATTTGACGGTATGCGTAATGTTGACATATGTCCTCTTGCAACAGTCCGGCAGATTCTTACCGGACGCGTTCCCGTAATATTTCCTGTTGTCAAGCAGAATGTTCCTGTATATTACACACCCCGGACATATGCCATGCACCTTAGAAATGTAGTAAATATAATGGATACACATCCTGATTATTACTTTGTTCCCATCGAATATAAACCTGATGATAATGTATGTATAATTGTTAATGAAGGTTCTGAAGCGCTGCTCATCAGGACAGCTCTTCCAAGTATGGTCTTTGATTTTAACCATCCACAGCTTGTCCAGAACTTTCAGGAATATCTTTACAGGATTGCCAATGAAGTTGGTTATTCTGATATTCATCGTAAGAAAATACGCGCGCAGCTAAAAGAACTGATATCAGCACTTGAAAAAATCTAAAAAACACCCTGAGTATTGTTTCTGTAACAACACTCCGGGTGTACCAGTATCTTCTCATATCATATTATTTCTTCTTAAGCACATTTTTTCTTATATATTCAAATGTGTACTCCTCACCTTTATCAGCAAGCATCTGTAAAAGTTCATGAAGAAGCGCATCTGTTTCCGGATGCATAATATAGTGTCCAAGTCCCTTAATATAATAATCCAAAGGGTCTGAGTCCTTATATTTGTCTTTATTATATATCCTGCTGGCAGCAACCCTGTCACAAAACATCTCAGCAACGTATTTAACCGGCATCTTCATACCAGCAAGTACTGTGCTGTTACCATCAACATCATAATCTATCCAGTACTCAAAATGATGCTTATTACGTCCCTTATGGTGTAACCACGCCTTTGATACTCCTTCATCCTCTCTCTGTGCATTATTAGGACTTCTATGACCGTCCTGATAATACTTTACACCTGGTAAGAATTCAGATGGAGAATACTTGGACAAATCATGCATCATTCCCTGTCTGTATAATCCAAGCTTAAAGCAGTATTTTCTCACCAGTCTTCTATGCGAATTAACCGTGTGAAGATGTCCATTGAAATTATGCAGAAACTTCTTCAATGTCATACAGACTCATCCTTTCTCATCATTCTTCTTCCATATATCCTTCGGCGGTTCTGTCTATAACCTCACCCGTATCAGGATTAACCGAAATTCCGTTAACCTCAAGTCTTTCATCAATCTGAATTACAAGGCACTGTCTGCCATCAATAACCTGTGTGCTTACAATGTCAGTCTTATCAGAATTAATCTTAATTACAACATCTGGTGTCTTTACTTCAAATTTCTTTCCAGATGAAACATTTGATGCAACAAGTTTTCCATGTTCCCCCGCAGCCATCTCAAAATGTTCTTCGAAATTCTCAAGCCTCTCTTCCTTAACACCGCTCTTTTCAAGCAGATCCTTCATCTCCGTTTTATCAAGCATAACAGGTGCCGGGCTTTCCTGTTTCTTCTCCTCTATAATCTGTTCAAGATTCTCATGAATATTCTTAACAACTTCAAGGTCAGCATCTTTACCAAGTGCCTCACTTACGAGAGATGTAAATGTTTCTTTCTGCTGCTTGGCAGGAAGTGGAACAGCACAGTCAAGCAGACAGTCAATTAGCCCATCCTCAAATTCACTTACATCTTTAGTATAGAAAAGTGCCATATCTTCGTCTGCACTTCTCTTATTAAATGCAGGAAACAGAAATCCAACATCCGGCACATCTACCATATGATTCTGCTTCTTGTCATGGAAATTATTATCTTCCTCATCATACCCAAGCCCCGGCTTAGAAAGATTAACATGACATATGCTACACAAAATATAGCTGTAAACCTCATCCGATGCATCATCCATCTCAATATTATCAGTAGTAACTGCCGGAATATCATACACCTGATTAATAAGAAGAATCAGATAATTACCAACATAACTGTAGTTATTAATAATTCTGTCATAGAATTCATCAAGAAGCCTGTCATCTTTAAGACCGCTGTCTCTTAAGTTCATTAAAAATGTTCTTGCGCCCTCATCAGCATACGCATCAACATTAAACTTCATATCAACAAGATTCTTTCCCGGTGTACCAGAAAGAGTCTTCTTAAATATATCAAAATACTTGTGTTTCTCTTCTTCTGGAAGATTAAGAAAGTTCTCGTTAAACTGTGTTATCTTGTTTCGCTCCCCATCAACATAACAGCCGCATAATCTTAATATTCCGCAATCCTCTAATGTATATTGTGATTTAATTTCATTAAGTTCTTTTCTTGTCATGATTAACTCCATCTTAGAAATTCTGTGTATATCATTAAATATAACAACGTTGGGTTATTATATCACATTTTGTCTCTCTGCTGTGTACTTTCCATGTATATTCTCATAACTTCCTGCTGCAACATTTCAGCATAAAAAAACTTCCCCGGTTCTGGGGGAACCGGGGATGAGTAGAGGGGATAGAAATATAGTCAAATATAAGGAATTATGGAGTTATCCTTATATCTTTGTGTATTGTTATCAGCAAAAGCAATCAAACTCACTCAAACAAATTCAATTTCCCTTGCTTTCATCTATATTATAGCATATTATTTCCGTCAATCAACAGATTTTTTGCTAAATTTCGAAAAAAATCAGTATTTTTTGTCGAATTTTTGTCAATTTTTGTGACATTAATTGTCAATATTATTTATTTTTTCTTTATACCCCCTTGCAGTAGGTGTTATTGCCAGTCCGCCATCTCCTGTCTCTTTAAGACATACCGGCATATCATTACCAATCCTTCTCATGGAATCTATAACCTCATCTGCAGGAATTACGCTCCTTATACCTGCCATTGTCATCTGTGCCGCAGTAATCGCATTGACAGCACCAGAAACATTCCTTTTAATGCAAGGAACTTCAACAAGTCCACATACCGGATCACATGTCAGTCCAAGCATACTCTTTAATGCAAGTGCGAGTGCATTGGCACACCCTTCACTGTCCGCTCCCTGCATATATGCAAGTCCAGCCGCAGCCATTGCACTTGCAGAACCTATCTCTGCCTGGCATCCCCCTGCAGCTCCCGCAATAGATGCATTTTCAGCAATTACAGCTCCAATACCTGCTGCTATTAAAAGTGCCTTAACGCATTCATCTTCCGGTACATTGAAACATTTTTCATAAGACAATAACACGGCCGGTATAACGCCACATGAACCGGCTGTAGGCGCTGCAACAATCCTTTTCATACATGCATTGGATTCGCCCATCTTCAAAGCCTTTTCCATAACCATGCCTATGAAATTCCCGCATATATTATTGCCAGACTCATTATACTGATGCATCTTATATCCATCACCGCCTGCCATTCCGCTTGGCGATTTTAACTGCTGGTCATACAATTCGTCTGCGCTTTTCATAGCCTGATACATCTGTTTCATCTGTGCAAATACATCCCGCTCCGACATCAGCTTGTCCTGTGCCTGTCCTGTTAGCACAACCTGCCAGATTTCCTGATTATTATCTGCACTTAATTTTACAAGGTCACTGATTGAATGATATTCTGCCATAAAACCTCCTGCTTTTTATAACTTTAATTACTATATCTGACACTCACTCCATACCAAGATAAGTCACTTTAACAACCCCTTCTGCATGTCTTAACCAGTTAATTCCGTCTTCCGGTACTTCCTGGTCACATTCGAGTACCATAACCGAATTGCCACCCCTGCTTGCCCTGTATAACTGCATTGTGGCAATATTAACGGATTTATGTGCAAGCATTGATGTAACTTCTGCAACATGTCCCGGCTGGTCCATATTATGCACAACAAGCGTCGGATAATCTCCTGAAAAATTCGTAGCAATCCCGTCAATCTGTGCAATATTAATCCTTGAACCTCCAAGTGATTCCCCCACAACCTCAAGTTTCTTACCAGTTACTGATGTTAGCAGAATCTGAGCTGTATTTGGATGTGCATCTCTTAATGTTGATTCCCCAAATGTGACTTCAATTCCATGTTCCCTTGCAATCTCGAAACTGTCAGGAATCCTCATATCGTCCGGTTTCATTCCAAGAAGCCCGGCAACAAGTGCCTTCCTTGTTCCGTGTCCCTTTCCTGTTGCCAGAAAAGACCCATATAAAAGTATCTCAGCTCTTGCTATAGGTTCTCCCATAAGTTTGCCAGCTATATATCCGATTCGTACCGCTCCGGCAGTATGAGAGCTTGATGGACCGACCATCACAGGACCTATTATGTCAAATATATCCATAAATATCCTTCTTTCCATTAATTCAAAATATTTTAAAAAAGCCACCGCTCCCTGTATAGAAGCGATGGCACCTTTGCTATCTTCATCTTTAGAATACTATTCCGGCAGCTTTTTGTAAAGTGTAAAATACATAGTTGTAAAGCTTGCCAGCCCTCCTATTGCATTAGATATTGGCTCGGCAATAAATACACCTTCAACGCCAAGCCCCAGCATTGGAAGTATAATAGTAAGAGGCACAACAATAATTACTTTTCTGAATATTGAAAAGAAAACTGCTCTTTTGGCACATCCTAATGCTGTAAATGTTGACTGCCCCACGAACTGGAACGACATAAAAAAGAACCCGAAGAAATACAGCTTTAAAGCATGTTCTCCTGAGGTTATCATAGCCTTATCAGTTGTGAATATCGACAGAATCTCTTTGGGAAATATAATTACGACAAGCCATGCAACAAGCATATATATAAATCCTATTGCTGCCGTAAATCTTATAGCTTTTCTGACTCTCTCATACTGCTTTGCGCCATAGTTATAGCCCAGAACAGGCTGTGCACCGCTTCCCAGTGTACTTCCTGGAACAGAAAGAATCTCCCTGACAGAGTTAATTACCGTCATAATACCGACATACATATCTCCACCGTACATAAAAAGCATCTTGTTGCAGACAATCTGTACCAGGCAGTTAGTTCCCTGCATAACGAATCCTGATATTCCAAGAGATGTTATATTGCCAACCATTGCTGCCTTTAGTTCCAGATTTTCTTTCTTAATATGGTAAAATGTCTTCTTTCCGGCAAAAAAGCTTACGACCCATGCAAATGAAACGCCCTGGCTTATGACAGTAGCTATTGCCGCTCCATAGACCCCCATATGTAATCCATATATGAATATCGGGTCAAGAATCAGATTAATAACCGCTCCAAGCATAACGGTCATCATACCCTTTTTAGGATATCCCTGTGCATTAATAAATCCGTTAAGACCTGTTGAAAGCACTGAAAATACTGTTCCAAGAAGATATATTTTCAGATACTGGTCAGCATATACATAAGTTTCCTCACTTGCTCCGAAAAGAAAAAGCACTGGTCTTTTAAAAATGTAGCACAAAACCATAAGTACAAAAGAAGTAATTGTCAGTAAAGAAACAACCTGCCCTAATATAAGTTCAGCTTTTTTCTCCTCTTTAGCACCTCTCGCCATAGAAAAAAGCGGCACACCACCTGTTGAAAACAGATTAGTAAATGCCGCAACAAGTGTCGTAATAGGAAAAACCAGACCAATTCCTGTAAGAGCATTGCTTCCTATAACTGGAAGATGGCCGATATATATACGATCCACAACGTTATACAGAATCTGTATTAGCTGTGCGACCATAAGCGGAATTGCCTGATTAATAACATTCTTCCAGACTTTTCCCTGTGAAAAATCACTCTGCATTACTATTCCTCATCACTTGAATGTTCTGTAACATCTTTAGCATCTACAATAATATCTGGAGCTGTACTGCCTGTTGAAGATGTTCCTGAAGCCTTAGAAGAAGCTCCACCAGCCTTGCTCTTGTAGCCTGCAACTATTTCTCCAGCCACCTCTCCAAGCTTATTTCCTGCCTTTTTAATACCTTTTTCAGCAGTTTTTGCAG
>JAUNOK010000024.1:0-23614 GCA_030537195.1 Eubacteriales bacterium
TCTTATTTGTTACCGCTTACCGCGGCGACTTGTATATAATATCACCCGGTCTACCTATTGTCAACAACTTTTTTTATTTTTTTTTGGTTTTTTTGAATTTTTATTTTATAGCTTTGTAATATCACAATATATATGTATCAGTAATCACATTTATACTATATATTGATTACAGAGGTATAAGACATTTTACATATAAAAACACCTTGTCTTAAAAAGTTGATTCTGAACAATCTTTCAAGATAAGGTGTCTATACTTTATATATTATATTGTAAATTATAACTGTCCTGTCTGCTGATATCTTTCCCATGCGTTCTGATACTTGAATGTGTATATAGTAGCATATATACCACATACTATAATAAGCCATCCGCCAGGCATACCAGCAAGTATTATCATGTAAATCATATTGACAAATGAATATACCAAAAGAACTATTGAACATGCCCTGCTTTTTGCCATGTGAATTCCTACGCCAAGTCCTACTACAATAATCACGTCCAGCAATCCAAATACATTGCCACCAAGTATTACATTAGTAATTAATGATATAAAACCAACAACATATGCGATTATAGCTGCAACAGTTATGTTCTTTATCAGCGATTTTATATTGGCACACTGATTAAACTCTTCTTTTGTCATTCTCGTTGTACTAACATTCATATTTCCAGACATATCATACTGCTGATATCCTGTTGTATTGTTCTGCTGTACATTCACATTGCTCTCCAATGGCGCTCCACAACTTTTACAGAACCTTGCCCCCTGTTCGTTTGCTCTTCCACACGACTGACATATCATCTTTCTATCCCCCTTATTTTATCTTATTGTACTAAATAGCACTCTGGTAATCGGATTGTTGTTATATAATGCTTCCAGAAATGCATTTGTATGTATCTGCACCAATATATTAGCTGCATTTTCTGTTCCACTTATAGCTGTGACGACAGTAAAGAATATCCATATAACCACAAGTCCTTCTATCAGTCCAACTATTACTCCGCCAAGCTTGTCTGCCTGCTTTATGACCGGAAGCCTTCTTATTATTCCTGTTGCCCCAATAATTACCTTCAAGACTATAAATACTACTACCATTATCACTATATATATGATAGATGTCAATACAATATCTGATAATCTGATTGAAATTATCCTTAAACTTATCTCTTTTAGCGAAGCCTGTCCCTGATTCTTAACAATTGCCATAAGTTCCGATTCAGGAATAGTCTTAATTACATCCATAAGACTTTCTGGGAAATTAATTCTGTCTCCAACCTCCACCACAGTTTCACTTATATTCTGTATATGCTCTCCTACCTCGCTTATATCAATTCCATCCGGAATCACCTGCTCATTGGAAAAATATTTATCCACTTCCTTATTTTCTGAAAGTACCGTGTACATTGACTGAGCCATATTCTCATCAATATTAGTTCCATTTTTAACTGCAGTTGTGGCCAGTGGCGCTATTATAATAGCTGCCAATATTGTTATAATCATGGATGCAAGTGATAATACAAGTCTTATCACACCCTTTCGCCATCCTATAACTGCAAATATTGCGAGAATCAGTATTACTCCTGTCAACAGCATAAGCCGTCCCCCTTATCATTTAAGTTTAATTGACTGTATATATTTTGAATTAACCAACGTATAATCTCCTCTGCTTCCTGTTGGCAGAACATCTATAACCGGCATATCAAAACTGATATCCGCCAATTTCTTTCCATGCATATTCATAAGTATAAATGATGATGCATTACTCATTATTACGCTCTTTCCATCAAACTGTACATTTGTATACTGTACTCCAAATGTTGTATCAAGCACCTGCTTACCAGAAGTATTATAGACCACTAATTTGTAAGGATCTCCTGACTCAGAATTATCAAGTACAAGTCCTATATACTGGTCACTATAAAACACTTTTTCTATCTCGTTATCTATCCTGATAGTGTGCTCAAGACTTGGGTACTCTTTTATCTTATATATACTCACAACATTTTCTCCAACAGCAACCGCCATTGTGTCATTGATGAATTTAACATCACCTACTATGACATCATCATAATTGAATCCGCCAACTACTCGCTCAGTCTCATTCTTTCCAACATCCGAGAAGTTATAAAACACCACATTTGTCTTAATCTCATCCCCACTTACTTTAATAAATGAAGCTATAAGTTTCTTAGCATCGGCCGAAATGCTTATATCAATTGGATATCCATCCCCTGACAATGTAGTTTTAACACTATATATCTTTTCTCCATTAGTATCATACATATTAATGTAATTAGCATAATTATCTTCAAGAACAGCAGCCATCTTTCCACTATCTGATACTTCAATCTGAAGTATCGGCATCGAAGTATCCGCCTTACCAACCTGTCCACTTGTATTAAATGAATACGCGCTGCTTCCATTAATATCTGCAACAGCTATCGAATTACCACATATGCTTACTTTCGGATTCTGCATTGAATATGTCTGATTCCATATTACTTTTCCATTGCTCTTATAATATGAAATTCCATCGTTACTATATCTTACATATCCATCTGCAAATGCAGTGTATTTCGATGACTCTATATCATCCCTGTTCACTGAGCTGGAAATCATATATGTAGAATAATCATAGTTATCGATTACCCGCGATACTATATACGCTATTATAAGAAGAACCACAACTACTACAACTGCTATGATTGCTACTCTTGTTTTATGTCTGCGTATCTTTCTTCTGACTACAGCTTCATCAAGAACATCATCATCCACTTCATTGGATGCTGCTGTTTCTTTATTAATATTAACAATCTTCTTTACAGGAGCATTCCTGTCACCATTAAATCTGGACTTCCCAGATATTATATCTGCCATACATTTCCCCTTTTCTATCGCATACTTATGCTGAGATAATTATACAATATTAGGGGATTTTATCAAGGAAGTTTTATCTGCTGGCCTATGTAAAGTACATTTCCATCTTTAATATTATTATATGATATAACTTCATTGCATTTAGATGTATCGCCATAATATTTCTTGCATATTCCCATTATTGTATCACCTGCCTTCACTGTGTACACCTTCACCTCGCTAACTGTAGCAGCAACTGTCTGTTCTTCTGTCTGTTGAGGCAGCGTTACTGTTACATTTTCTGTTGAGGCAGCACTGACACTTGCAGACTCACTTTCTGTCTCAGCCTCTGTAGGATATACACCTCCCTCTAATCTGTTAACAGGGACAATATTTTCCTCCGTTGCATTGTCGTTTCCAGACATCTGTACCATCAGACTGCTTATTGACTTGTCAAACTTCTTCATTTTCTGATAGTTATTCATAAGGTTAATACCTATAACAAGAATAACAACAACCATAAATGCACTTACACCATACATAAATCTGGCACTCTTCTTCTGTTCATGTATTTCTTCTTTTTCTTTTATTATTTTTCGGATGGACTTCATAACCTTGTCCTGACCATCTTCGCACGAACTTCTTTCTCGACGTTCCAGCATATATTCCTGCATTTCATAATTTCTTTCATAAAAGCAGACATATCCCTTTTGTTTCTTCAGTTCCCCATTCTCATACAAGTAAAAATTTTCTTCCTTTTCAACTGTATCAATTAGATAAAATGTTTTCATAGCTCCCGCAAAATTATCAAGATGTATCTTCTTTAATTTCATCATTCTTTCTGGTGTAACCTCCGGAATTGCTGCAAACCACCCAACTACCGATAAATCCGGAAAATATTTTTCCACATCCGAATATATTCCATTCCATACATTTTCGTTGAAGTATACTCCTTTTTCTTCAACTTCTGTCCCCAATTTTGCTTTTATTATTCCCTTAATAAAAACACATTTTTCATCACCATCAGTCTGATTTTCCCCAAGAAGTACTCCTGCCTGTGAATCTGACGGGTTATTATACGCAATTGAGTTTATATATGTAAAAGCATAATCCTCTATATATATTTTCTTGTCAGAACTCACATCACCTATCTGTTTAATGTTTTTCGGTCTTCTAATGGCCGCACCCCTTGTAACTTGTTTAGATTTGTCTGAATTCTCTTCATTACATATTATTTCTATCATGGTGCCTCCTTATACTATTACTCGTTTGAATAATATCACTGTCCGAAGGAAAAAATTATCAGATTTTGTCAGCAAGCCAAAAAATATCAAAAACATTTTGGGGAATATTTTTTAGTGCTTTGGCGTACACATTATAAAGAGCCTGTCCCAGCTCTTAAAATGATTCGGAGGAAATTATGCATTATTATTTTGATTCCAAAAATCCAAAAACCCCATCGCAGATAGGACGGATACTGACCACAATGGTCATTGACAACATTCACCCCAACCAGGAAATTATAGTACTGTGCATAGGCAGCGACCGCTCAACCGGCGACAGCCTTGGTCCTATAATAGGACACAAATTCAGGGATTTTATCTCACCCGGTTTTTATCTTCTTGGTGATCTTAATCAGCCTGTTCACGCTGCCAATCTAAGCTATTGCATAAAATCCATTCAGAAAACATTTGATAATCCTTTTATAATTGCAATTGATGCTTCTTTAGGAAACGAAGAACATATAGGCATGATTACGCTTGGAAAAGGTCCTTTAAAGCCTGGTCTTGGTGTAAAAAAAAGATTGCCCGAAGTTGGTGATATCCATATCACAGGAATTGTTAACTCTTCCCTTGATACGGCATCCTCCACACTTCAGACAACTCGTCTTTCTATTATATTTCAGATAGCTGATGCTATCGTCCTCGCTTTAAGAATATTTAATGACGATTATTATATACAGCAAGCGCCTGAGCTATCGTATCTGCTGAATCAGACTTCATAATAGAATTAAGCTCTGAAAGCTTATCTACATTAATGAATTCTTTACCAAGATATGCTTCGTAGTTAGATGATATGTATATTCTCTGCTTCTTTACTAAATCATCAAGTTCATCATATTCTTTTTTCTTCTTATCAAGCTCAGTTTCCATATTGCTTATTTTGTCAGCATAACGCTCATTGATTTCTGAAATTATATCAGCCTTGGTATTCTTTTCAAATTCTTCCAGGGCTGAATTCTTCTCTTCCTCAATTCGTGCTATATCATCATGTAATGCATTAATATCAGAGTCAAATGATTCAAGACCATACATGTCTTCATTCTTATCTTTTCTGATGTTCTTTTCAATCTTCTTAATACGTTTCTTATTATCAGTTATCTGTATTCTTGTATTCTGCGCTGCCATTATTGTTTCGGCATGCTTTAATACAACTTTTCTGAAGATACATTTGATAACAATAATACTCGCTACCATTATTACTGTACAATATACCAAAAGTATCCATTGTGGAATCATTGGCAGTAAAAATAACACAACCGGAACAACTACATACAGAACCAGCATAATCGCTATATCTATTACATAATCCAGCAGTTTCTTAGGATTAAACACTGATATAAACAACTGACTGTTAAACGCTTTAGATATATTCTCATGTATAAAAGCTTCATTAATCTGGTCTGCAAGATCTTCATTCTGAGCCCTTAAAGATGCTGTCTCCGCATTAATTCGCTCTTTAACACCAGCCAGCTTTGCTTTATCTCTTGCAGCGGAAACACTCTTAATCTTATCCTTATCTGCATTGATAGATTTATCATATCCATCACATATAGCATCTGTACTCGCTTTTATCTTAGAATCCATTTCATTCTGTTTTTCTTTTCTAGCATTATCTAATTCCTTCGAAATGTCTTTAACGCTTTCTGCCAGCTTTTCAAGTCTGTCCTTCTTTGCATTATGCTCTTTAATATCACCAATAATCTGTTCAAGCTGTTTCTGATTACCATTCAGTATATTCTGTTCTGCCATCTACCCACCAACTTCCGTATATACTAATATTTCATCTTTATTACTTGTTCTCACGATAATAATTGATAAGACAACCATCAAGAATTATCTGTCTTTCATCGTCTGTAAGTTCACCAAGCTTAAGTTCGAACTCTTTCATATCTTTATTAACAACAAATGCCTTAATTGTAGATACTTTGTTCTTAATTGCATCCTGAATCTCTGGAATAAAGATATAATCTCCATTCTCAAATGGAAGCTCTCCCTTATCAATAATGAATGGAAGCATACCCCAGTTAATAAGATTAGAACGGTATCTCTTAGTAGCGTACTCATTAGCTATATTAGCCCATCCGCCAAGTACCTTCTGGCATGATGCAGCCTGTTCTCTAGCTGATCCATCCCCCGGCTTAACTGCAAATATAGTACTTCCTACACCAACATTAGACTTGTGGACATCGTATGTCTCTTTAATCTTATGCATAATCTCTCTAAGTTCTGGTAAAGCTTCTCCCATGCACTGTCCTGCTTCTCTTGCCTTCTCTGCCTTCTGTACTTCCTTAGCACGTCCAACATATGCAGGATCTTTTCTTGAAAGTGCAAATTCAGCAAGACCAAGAGGATTAGATCTGTATGATGAGGTCTCTCCTGATGGAATAAGTTCATCTGTTGTTGTAACAGGATCATGTATCTCAGATACAACCTTAATAATAAGATTCTCTGGAAGTGCAACCATCTCTGGCCAGTCCTTGATATTAGGACCAAACTGGATTTCCTGATCTGGATCTGCAACACCCTTACTGTCAAATACTCTGTTAGCATAGATTGAGCTGTCAAAATGATATGCTGGTCCTGTGAATTCTACATCCATATCTGTTGCTGCTGTAAGGAAGCCCTTATTAGCTGCTGTTGCAGCAATAGAACGTGCATCCATAAGTGCAACTGATGATATCTGTCCATTCTGTAACTTAGAGCCTTCTCTGTTAGGGAAGTTTCTTGTTGAATGTCTGATTGAAAATGCATTATTAGCAGGCGTATCTCCAGCACCAAAGCATGGTCCACAGAATGCAGTCTTAACAATTGCACCTGTTTCCATAAGGTCTGCAAGTCTTCCATTTCTTGCAAGTTCAACATAAATAGGTGTACTTGCAGGATATACGCTAAGTGTAAACTCATCTGCACCAATAGACTTTCCTTTAAGGATGTCTGCTGCTGCACATATATTCTCAAAACCACCACCGGCACATCCGGCAATAATTCCCTGATCAACATAAAGCTTACCATTCTTAATTTTATCTGTAAGCTTATATTCAACCTGTCCATCAAGACTCACAAGAGCCTTCTTCTCTACATCATGAAGAATATCCTCAAGGTTAGCATTAAGTTCTTCAATTGTGTATGTATTGCTTGGATGGAATGGCATAGCAATCATTGGCTTGATTGTACTTAAATCTACATATACAACACCATCATAATAAGCAACATTTCCAGGATTAAGTTCCTTATAGCTCTCACTTCTTCCGTGAATATCATAGAATTCCTTTACCTTATCATCTGTTCTCCAGATAGATGAAAGACATGTTGTCTCTGTAGTCATAACATCTACACCAATTCTGAAATCAGCACTAAGTGATGAAACACCAGGTCCAACAAATTCCATAACTTTATTCTTAACGTAACCATTACCAAATACAGCACCAATAATAGCAAGTGCAACATCCTGAGGGCCAACGCCCTTAGCTGGTTCTCCTGTCATGTAGATAGCTACAACTCCTGGTCTGTTAATATCATAAGTCTTATTAAGAAGCTGCTTAACAAGTTCCGGACCACCTTCGCCCATAGCCATTGTTCCAAGAGCTCCATAACGTGTATGACTGTCTGATCCAAGAATCATTTTTCCACCCTCAGCCAGCATCTCTCTTGCAAACTGGTGGATTACAGCCTGATGAGGTGGTACATATATTCCGCCATATTTCTTTGCGCATGTAAGTCCAAACATATGGTCATCTTCATTAATAGTTCCACCAACTGCACATAGACTGTTATGACAGTTAGTAAGCACATAAGGAATCGGGAATTTTTCAAGGCCAGAAGCTCTTGCTGTCTGAATAATTCCAACAAATGTGATATCATGAGAAGTCATCTTATCAAATTTGATCTTTAACTTCTCCATGTTTCCAGATGTGTTATGACTTTCAAGAATTCTATATGCAATAGTATTCTTAGCAGCCTCTTCCTTAGTTACTGAACATCCTGTCTTGGCAGCTACTTCATTCACAGCCGAAGCACTATCTTCTACAACATCAACACCATTGATAAGATATGCTCCTCCATCACTTAATTTAATCATGTTTTCTCCTCTTTCTTTATATCATTACGGTTACCCGCTTAATATCCGTTATTCATTCCCTCATTGTATAACACATAAAACATTAAAGATAAGGTGTAACCTTTTCTACGATTGACGCTATAGTTTCATTGTCTGCTGTTCCCGGAACCCAGCCAACATTAACTGTATCCCCTTTAATTCTAGGAATAATATGCATATGAAAATGAAATACCGTCTGCCCTGCGACTTCTCCATTGTTCTGAACAATATTAAGTCCATCAAAATCCAACGCTTTCTTATACGCTTTAGAAATCTTAATTGCCACTTTAAATACATGTGCGGCAGTGTCATCATCAAGTTCATATATATTGTCAAAATGTTCTTTCGGCAATATAAGTACATGTCCTTTAGCGGCAGGATTGGCATCGAAAATAACTTTTACGATATCATCCTCATAAAGAGCATTCGTTGGAATCTCGCCGTTTGCCAGCTTGCAAAAAATACAATCATCCTTTTTCATACTATTTCCTCACTTTGCGCGAAATTTGTCGAAATACTTTTGTTTACATGTATTTCGAATATGTATATACTTTAATATCATAACTTAAACATGGTTCGATTACAACCTTGTAGCAAAAAACTTATCAAATTAATGTTTGAAAGGACATATCATAATAATGTTAAACTTTGATGAATATCAGCAATTATGCAGATTAATTGAATCCAATCCTGAGTTAGAGCCAATAGTTAACAATATGTCATCATTCTCTCTTTCAGAGCTGTCAATTGATTCCCATGACATTAAGAATTATATTGCATACATGAAAACAACTTTTCAGCTTCTTAAGAAAAAATCCCCTGAAATATGTGATAATCCATATTTCAACCGTATGGAAAAAGTTATATCGCAGCTCATATATCATATGGAAAGAACAACTCTATACAGATACAGCATGAAAAAAACTGAAAAAGAGCCTATCAGCATCAATAACATCATGTATGAAATCCCTGATATTATCGACGATACGCTTAATAATTCCTGTGATTTTTCTTTCTGTCTGGATGAAACACCTGATATTCTTATTAATCCTGAACAATTAAAGACACTTATCACAGAAGCTGTTCTCAACGCATGTGAAGCCTCCGAATGCTCAGGAGAAATAACATTAATAACTAAGAAAGATGATAATGGTATATTAGTTCAGATTGTAAATAACCGCATTATTCCTGACTGTAATCAATCTGGCACTTCTCCGCTTGATTACAACCAACTTATCAAACCATTCTTTTCTACTAAAAAAGAACATGTTGGTGTCGGACTTTCAATTATCCATCAGATATGTCTTTCTAATAATGCCAAAGCTGATATATACGAGCATGAGGGAAAAACTGTCCTGTCTATATTATTTCAACAATAAATGATATGGCAGCAAGCTTTAATATATCTCCATTATGGAGTTCTTTCTTTTCATGATTAGCCAGCCTTTCTCCATTAAGATATGTTCCATTGGTTGCATTAAGGTCCTCAACCAGATACTTATCTTCTTTGAAATCTTCATGATATATGCAGCAATGCATTCTGCTGACAACCTGTGCCTTAATCACAACATCTGACATTTTATCAAAGCTTCCCAATACATATGGATACTTATCCATATGTATTACACCATCATTATTCTGCACACCTCTTATATATATCTGCACATTTCCTATAAGTTCAGCATCCTGTAATATAAGCTTTAATGTTTTTTTCTTGTTAATCTCCGGCATATAGTCTGATAACAGCATTGTCTCATTACATATATCATCATAGGAAATCTCACTCTCTTTCTGTTCTTTCTTATTCTCTTTCTTATGTTCTACCTGCTGCTCCTGCCTTCGTTCTTCTTTGACATCGGCCTTCACTGAGTATGGAATTGCCTGCTTTTCTGACACAACAACCGTCTTGCCAAGCTTAGCACCTCTTTTCTTAACCGAAGTTAACATTCCAACTCCTGCACCAATACCTATGAAACACCATATAGAAGGGATATTATAAGGAATAACTCCTGGTGCAAGTAAATTAATCATTCCAAGTATGATAAGTACAGCTGCAATTATTATCCGCGCATGTTTGGTATCATGTTTATCAGATTTCTCCTCTACATCAGATACAATCTGCTCCGGAATAACAGTCTTAATCTGCTTCTTTTCGACAGACCGCTTATTACTCTCCATGTTATTACTCTCAATATTATTGCCAGTATTATTTTCTATGTTATCTGTTATATTATCTGCTGTATTATCAGTCTCTGGTTTCTTCCTTGTAACCACACCAAACATTCTCATCAGATTGTATGGGTCATAATCACCAACTATCACTTTCTGATAGACCTCATACAATTTCACAATGCTCTCTTTATTAAGACTGTGATCAAAGTGTTCCAGAATGAATTCAAATAATATCTTAAGACTTTCGTTAAATGTATGATTATTCAGCCGTGTATGATATACAAATTGTAATTTCTTTGTTCCAACATCCATATATATGTATCTTGGTTCTATCTTTACATGGTCGATATCAAGCATATAATCTTCCGCTATCCTAACCATCTCTGATATGTTGACACATATGGATTTAACATCTTCCATTGTCATCTTCCCATATTCATAATATTTACTAAGCTGCTGTCTGGAAGTAATATCATAATAAATCCCATATCTTCCATTAACCGAGTACATGGAAAAATGTAAAAAATGTTCCGGCTTATTGCGTTTTAACATCTTGTACTGATAATCCTCATACTCGGAAGAATCCTCTATAACCAGATAATTACTGTTATTCTGATGCTCATATCTGATATTAATATCTTCTTTCTCCAATACCAAAACCTCCTCAATCAATCCCCAGTTTTCTCAATGCATTAAATATTCTTATTGCTTTTTCTGGCGAATTCGTCTTTACGAGTGATGATTCCCCATCCACCTTATAATCATTAAGAAAAATTGTTCTCTCTTTTAAATACTGTGATGCTTTTTCATCATATATCTGTTCATCATCCCTATTAAAATCATTCAGTTCCGCCTGCACAACTACCTGACTATTAACACTCATCTTTATAAGTTCATCATGCATATTGCAGGACACTCTCAGCATTACTACAATTATTATCATAAACATAGGTACTATTACCGCATTTTCAACAGTATATGATGCTTTTATCCGCATAACGTAACCCCCATATAAGAAATCAGTATAAACGGAATAAACGGAATAGTATCTTTTCTTCTTAACCTCTTTAATATCAGCAAAATCCCACAGACAATACACACAACCATCATTGCGCCAATAAATACTGATATTGCCTTACGAATTCCTATTGCTAATGCCAATATACCAATGATAACTGCATCTGCTGCCCCAAGCATATGCGTTATGGCGCATATTAATGACATAGCAAGAGTACAACCTGTTATAATCAGTAATTCATATATGTTAAACTCTGCCTTTCCATACATACTCTCTGCCACTCTTATTCCCACTGCAATAATCCCCATAATTATTAACATGCCAATATGAATCGACTTTCTTTTTATGTCTATGACTGACATAATAATTAACCCTGCCAGAATAATCACACTTCCCATATTCCCATATACCACCTCTCTGATTATGACTTGCTGCATTTCATACAACACTCCATTCCTTGAACTTTATCTCTTTTTACCCTTAATATTGTCCTTTGCAATGTATAGCAATTAGCTGACATATGATACTTGTCTCCATAATCCGTATAGTAGACAACCAACGATGCTCCGTTACACTGAGTACACTTGTAGTATTTAGAACCTGAATTATTTCTTAATCCTCCGATTCCTGACAAGCTTTCCGTCTTAATATCTCTTCTAAGATAACTACATGCCACATCTGTATGATAGACTTCACCATATTGTGTTATATACACATACTCCGAATCCTCATCTGATTGTGAAAAGAATCCGTCTTTATCCTCGCCCAACCATATATCTGTTATTCTTTCCTCCCGTACAGTAATACCTCTTCTGCCAAAGATGTTGAAAGGATTCTTTATTGTGTACGCCAGTGATACACTGACTGTAGAGTCATCCTCAGCTATTCTGGAGCCATAAAAATTCCACCCCGCATTACCTCCTGCAATATAGTGCTTCCCCGCATAACCAGCCCCAACTTCATCTACAAAAATCGCAAAAAATGTAGACTTACTTATATCTCCCATAATCGCTTCATTTGCATATGAATATGTATTAAATTTTCTAAGTGCATTATATAGTGCATCGTTCACATGTATTTTTATAGATATTACCTGTAAAAGAAACATAACCGTAGCAACAGCATATATAACCAACGGAATTACAATAGCCGCTTCAACAGTTGCCGATGCAGGAATATATTTTTTGTTCAATTTATGGTTATCTTTTTTTATAATCTGACTACAACTCCTTTCATAATTATCAATCCTGCATCCAACTGTAATTTAGAAGCAAATGCTGCTAAACCTGATTAAATATATAAACTGTTAAATATATGAACAGCCCATTTCCTGTACATATACCTGCTTTCTTCCTGATATCCGGAATACTGCTTCACCTTTTGCACTGACAATATAATTCTTCATTCTGAAATTCTCATGCCCCATGCTTATCATTCTTAGTTCCATTGCACCCATTGTTCTATAATTCTTGTGTTCCGCACTTTCCATTAAAAGCAACATTCTTATGTATCCCTTGTAATCAAGTCCTTCATTATCAGCTTCCTTATCTGATTCAAAACGCATATTTAAAAGTCCTTCCAGTGATAACTTCCATGACTCTTTACTTTTGAACAGCTTTATCTTCTTACCAGCATATATATCACGCATATCCATAACAGCCTCTCCATATGCCCATATTGACATTATCAGATACTGTCCACCCTTAATAAGTGCCATATTGCCGGTAAATCCCAAAGCACTGGTTGCAAGTGTTAAAGCCTGCGCTTTCTTATTCTGGTCTGTGATAAGATATGCCATATTCATTCCTGTTCTTATTCCCGACAACTCAAGCATTGTCTGCTTCAGATTTTCTTTATCACTGTCTCTGCCACACAGAATATATTCGAGTGTATAATCAAGACAATCAGCATCATTCGCAGATTCTTCAAGATAATCCGTAAAGCATTTAAATCTCGTCATCAGATACTCATTCATCAAAGCATCTTCTTTGATAGCATCTGCAACCGAAATATTCTCATCATATTTCCCTGACATACTGGTCGCAAGATCACCATATGTAATTGTTTTCTCAGATATATTGTCTGTATCCATTACAAGTGCCAGAATCCCATCAGTTATCATCTGCCTGACTTTCTTTATAGCTGATAAACCGGATGAATCTGCATTAAAATCTATCTGTGAATAATCAATTTTCATTCCTTTTGCCGATAAACCATATAATGACTGTCTGCATTTAACAACAAGTGCCATAATCTCCTGTCTGTTACTGTAAGAAAGCTCCTCATCCAGTTCATTGATAATATCCCGTACTCCATACAGCACAACTTTATTTCTTTCAAGTGCAGTTGTTAGTTCTTCAACATTACATAACATTTTCTTATCAGTCTGGTTATCCTGCCTTATAATCTCAATATCTTCCAGCAATCCTTTCTGCAGTTCATCTCCCAATATATCTCTGTATGATATGACCTTCTCAGCACAATTGCCCAGCTTGTCCTTTGCACCCGTCTTTGCATCCTCATATTCGCCAAGCAACTTTAATGCCTCTTCTGTTTTATCTATTCCTCCATCAATAACAGCCTTTAACATTCCATAATTCTTTTTATAGAAATCTGCATACGAACTGATATCTCCGGAATCTTTCATATCCTCTGTAATACCTTCTGCATCCTCATACATATCATCCAGTATCTTTGATACATCTATATAACCCGGTTGTGAAGCACTCACACTCTTATAAACTTTATCCTCATCAACATACACAGCCTCTTTAGAAACCGTTCCATTAACTGCTGATTTAACAAAATAATCAGACACAGCAACAGGTTCTCCTCTTCTTATAACAATACCTGTCTCAGTTGTCTCAATCCCATCAACCAGTTCAATAAGGCGTAATGTTTTCATATCTGCATCCCACAGCATCTCTTCACATTCTGTTATATCATCTGTTATTTCCTGCACCTTCTGTGATTTTTCCAGCTCAGCCTGTGACTGTTGCGATATTCCCAATATATCCCCGTATATTTCATATTGCATATACTGTGCAATTTCTTTCTTAAGATGTATTCCGCCTTTATCAGCCATGCGTTCTATGTTATCCACATTAATTCCTAATAAAGAAATGTCTTTTCCACACGAGGACAAGTTTTTCTCAACATATTTCTCAATTCTTGCCTCTATTCTGTCAGTATCCTCAAGCAGAAATATGTCATATTCATTCAGCATATCATTGTGATATGAAGAAAATGCTGCTTCTACTGACAGCATACATGCTTCTTTAATCTGCGTGTTATAATAACAGTCCAATGCTGACTTTATACACGCACACATTAAAGAAAGAATAACAGTCACGGATAATGCAGCCATTATTGTTATATGTGCATTTAATCTTTTTTCAGACACATGTATCCTCCATTAATCATATTTTATTAGCCTGATTAGTCATCTTTGAGAGAACAGAATTAACAAGGTCTGTTATCTGTTTCTTAAAAAGCACAACCAGTCCAACGAGGACAATCGTTATTAATACAACCTCAACAACTCCCATCCCATCCTCATCATTCCAGAATCTCTTAGCTTCTCTCTTAATATTGTTCATTATATTATTCATATCCCCACAACCTTTCCTTTTACTAACTCACCACATATTTCCAATTCGTTGTCAGCCCACTACATGCGAAAAGACCATATTGCCGGTATCATAATTATCATCATTACCGTTATGAGCATAAGCATCATTGGCATAAGAAGTCTGGTTGTTGCCTCTTCGCCCTTTACCCGCGCCATATTTTTTCTTTTCTCAAATGCATCTTCAGCTTCCTTTTCGAGTAGACTGCTAAGTTCCTTAGTACCTCTTCTGATATTGGTCTGCAATAGAGTTGCAAGCTTCATATACTCCCTTGTATCACAACGTTTACCAAACTGTTCATATGCCTTGGTCTCCGAAATTCCTGCCTGAATGTTATAGTCAGTTGTACACATTTCTTCATATACAGGTCTTTTCATATCCCCACCTTTAACTTTTTCCTTATAATCACACACAATCTTATGCCATGCCATTCTCGTTGTCATTCCTGCTTCCAGAAGTAGTGTCAGCTTGGACACAACCTCTGAATAGTCATATATAAGTTCTCTTTTTCTTCTTACAATCCGATCATTCTCCTTTTTTCTGTCAGATATGACAACAACTGCTGCCGCAATTCCCCCAAGAATAAGAAATATTACTGGAGATACAGGTTTGTCCTGTTCCTCATATGTAACTTTTTCCCCATCTATATATTCCGGAAGATTAATATCTGTATCTGTCGGATTGTTATTAAGAACATCCTCCATTGCTTTTTCCACACGCGCCTGTTTCCCAGCCTTGCCATTGTATTCCGGAGCATATACAGTTACAGATATCTCATATTCACTCCTGTAATCTTCATACTCCATAACAAGCTTAAGAGACACATCCTTGCATTCGCTCTCATCAAAGCCTCTGTTATTGATCTTACCGTTATAATTAACCAACTGATAATCTGATGAATACCATGCAAACTCAATTACCCCCGTCTTATCTTTCTCTGGCAATACAAGATCTCCAGTTACATAATCACAACTTTCATTATCCCCAAGCATGGTAACTATCACGTCCTCATACGCCCTATCAAAACTTTCATACACCTCATCTGCTGACATTATTCTCGGATTAATTTCAAGATTAACAGACGCTATCTGCTGCCCATCCTCTCCTATTACATCAACATATTTATTACTGCCATCCTCTCCCGGTTCAGGTCTCTTAATAACACCATCAATTACAGCCGGCATTCCCGACATACATACACTGATTATTGCCAGCGCAACGCTGACAATAATAATAAGTGGTATTTTCCCCATCTTCTTAAACTTCAATATTAACAATCCTCTTTGCCCACATATCAGCGATAACATAAACTATAAGACACACAGTCATAATAACTGCCCCATATACATTGCCATATAACGGCTGTATAAATTCGGCTGCCGTAAGCTTAAGATACACAACTATAGCAGCTGGTATTATGCTCATTACCTTCTGTTCCATTCTTTTACCACTTATAATCGTGTCTATCTCTGATAAAACCTCTTCCTTCTGCTGTATAATCTGCGTTGTATTTCTGATAATTGATATTAAATCCCCTCCACTTCTCTTGGCATATCTGAATATCTCTGCAAAATATATGATATCTTCCACTTTGCTTTCCTCTGCGAAATCCATAAATATATCCTCGATATTCTCATTCTGACTAAGCCTTATAACAATATGTCTGAATTTAATAACAATATCTGACTCTCTGCCATATATCATTTCCAGCTCTCCTACTGCCTGTACAAATGCATTCTCTATCGAGTAGCCTACATTTAACGCAAATGATACCGACATAATTCCATCTCTGAACTTCCTACGGAATTCATTATTATCCTTCTTTGCCCGTTCCTTTTTCCTCTGCTTGTAATACAGATATACATATGGTGACAGTATGAGCGCCATCAATATATTTTCATAGAAGATATACGCTGCAGCACAGACAATAACTATTCCCTCTGCTATATACCGCGCATCACCATTACATATATCCGGCAGTCTTAAGCTTTTCAATTCTGGTAAGGCTGTTTTCCTGTCTGACAAGTTTTCCACGTACTTTTCCATCCTTGTCCTGGCCTGTTTCAATAAACTTGTATAATGGTGTAAGCGCAACTTCACCTCCGATATAATCTCCAACCTCTGCAATCTGCACCACCTTCCTGCTTTTGTCCCTTAATCTTGCCAGATGTACAACAATATCTATAGCTGACGATATCTGTGAACGGATTGCTGTTACCGGCATCTCTATCCCCATAAGCACCATTGTCTCAAGTCTTGTCATCATATCTTTCGGACTGTTTCCATGCCCTGTTGACAGGCTTCCGTCATGCCCTGTATTCATAGCCTGAAGCATATCTATTGCTTCTGCACCCCTGACTTCACCGACAACTATGCGGTCTGGTCTCATTCTGAGACTCGCTTTAATAAGGTCTCTTATCCCCACTGCATTGCATCCTTCCATATTAGCCATCCTTGCTTCAAGTCTGACAAGATTACTGACATTATGAAGCTGTAATTCCGCTGCGTCTTCAATCGTCACCACTCTCTCATCTTCAGGAATAAAATCTGACAATACATTTAAAAATGTTGTCTTACCACTTCCTGTACCTCCTGATATGAAAATGTTATATCTGCTCTTTACCAGTCTGCTTAAAAATTCTGCAGCTTCAGCCGTAATTGATTCAAGTTCAATAAGTCTCTCAATCGTAAGCGGTGTATCATAGAATTTTCTTATGGTTATTACAGGTCCATTAATAGCAACCGGCGGTAATACAATGCTGACTCTCGAACCATCCGGCAATCTTGTGTCTGCTACCGGTGATGCCTCATTAACCATTCTGTTAGATATGGCTGCTATACGCTGTGCTACATCTGACAATCTATCAGCACTCTCAAACTTCTTATTCCACTTTTCTATGTGACCATTCCGCTCTACAAAGATACTGTCACTCCCATTTACCATAATCTCTGTAACACTGTCATCTTCTAAAAGTTCCTGTAGAATATCAAGTTTCTTGATAGAATTATAAATTCTCTTCTTCAACTCCTCTTTCTGCCTTATAGAGATTACAATATTACGGCTTTCCTCATATATGCATGTATCTATCACCTGATACAATTCGCTGTCAGCAATATCCCTGCCTATATCAAGGCGTTCATATACAAGTTTCCTTATCTTCATATATAGTTCTTCCATTACGTTTCCCCGGTCTCAATTAAAGAACACAGCTCATCATAAAAACTGCAGAAAGGCAGTCTGCTCCACATATCCGGATTAAGAACACCATCTTCCACTCTTACCCTGACCTTCTTAAATGCACTGACAATATTGTTCATTCCCCGCTCCATTGCCATATTTTCGAAGTTTCTGACTTTAGCCTGTTCTATATAATTATCACCATCACAGACATATATCTCATCAAAGCAGTCCATCATCTTCCATGGCATCCTCAACCCATCGCCTATGTCGACCACAATATATGAATAACCAAGCTCCCTTCCAATCCCCTGAATAAATGTTCCAAGTTCCTCTGCTTTTATGTCATCTATATCATCTGCACACGACGCATCAGGTATGTAATCAAGCCTGTCATAATGACTTATCGCATTAACAATATTCTTGTGAAACTGGTTATGATTCTGTCTGAACGCATATAAAGCATCTGAAAGATTCTGTTCCTCCTCCCCTTTTAATATTCCTTTAAATCCGCCAAATATCTCGAAGTTCATGAATAATGTATTACATTTTTCTGATAGCAGCTTTGCAGATGCCAGTGACAATACCATCCGTGATGTATTGTTAAATCCATACACACCAACTACCTTAAGACTTCCTCTTCTCTTGTTAATTCCTCTCTTTTCATATCTCATTACCGACTGAAGAAGCTGGTATGAAGGCTGATACTTGCATATGCCAACCAGCCCCCTCTCATCTTTAGAATTGATTTCATCGGCATCCTGTTCTTCCTCACACAACACAACTGTCTTATTTCCCGTTCTTGTCGCATCATACTCATATGCGCCTTCGCATATCATAAGCATGTCCGCTTTCTTCTCCTGCAGATACTTATCAAGTTCCTGCTCCTGTGTAAACACCTGTGCATTATAAGGAATATCATTATCATCGTTAATTACTGACATCAGACGCTTTGCATAATTCTCATCTGAATCGTATATAACACAAATGTTATTCCTCCCCATTATTTACCTCCCCTTAAATATTCATAAAACCACAACAACTCTGTATCCCAACACAACAACATATCCAATCAGAACCGCAACTGCATAATGAAATCCGTGTCCTTGTATCCCCATACTTCCAACTCTGACCAGACTGGTCTTTTTAAAACACAACTCAACAATTCCTGTAAGAAGTCCTGTGATAAGCGACACAACAATAAGCTGTACCACGAATTCTAATCCTGTCAGTATCCCAATCACTGCAAAAAGCTTCACATCTCCCGCACCGACAGCCCTGATTATATAAAGAAGCATCATTCCTGCTAATCCCGCCAGGGTGCCAAGTATGTAGTCCCTTATATTCTCACCTGTCAATCCTCTTATAACGAGTATTCCTGTTCCCACAATTAATCCTGTTATAATCAGATAATTCGGTATTCTGAAAGCTTTTACATCTTCCCTCACTGACCATATAATGAATATCAGTGCAATAACTACTGATATAACGTAAGGCACATATCCACCTCCTCAAAAAACATGTATAGAATTACCATTTACTGCCTATACTTCTAATAAAGGCATATGATGCCCCTAATCTTGAATATTAAGGAGTAATTCTATTGAAAATGTTTGGTAAAAAAAAGAGTCCTGCTACATATGATGAAAAATATCTGTTACAGGAACTTATGATGACTAAAAAGGCAATGTATACTGCCTATTCTAATCTTGATAATGTTACTGATCCTGACCTGATAGACTGTTATATCTACCAGCTTAATTCAGAACAGAAACGATACAATTACCTTCTTGCGAAGGCAAAAGAATCTCAGTTATCCACGTCTGGATTCTGATTCTATAAGAATTGCTGTGTTGTACAAATACTATATATTCTATTCAATAAATTGTCAATACTTTTTCTATATTTTTATTTAGAAAATCATACAGATTCTAATTGACTTTTTGCGAAAGCTAATATACCATTTATACAAGAAATACTTTTTATGAATAACTCATAATTAACTATTATAGAGGTGATACACTATGAAATCCAAGAAAACCAATCCATTTGTGATAACAACTTTAATATTCTTTATGACAACAGTAATGTTTGGTCTGCTGACCACTGGTGTTATTATGAAGTACAGAAAAGCAACTGTTACGGCTAATACTGATAAGCTTAGCAATGAAGAAATTGAAAAGCTAAAGTCTGAAGAGAAAGAGGATCTTCTTTCTGATATGAAGTTAAGATTCACTAACGGCGAAGGTTCTCTTTCAATATTAAAAAGTTACTTCCCTGACAATATCGTATATGTGAATAATAAGAACCAGTATGTATTCGCACAGATACTTCCTGAACTTGCTAAGAATAATTATAAGGATGAGAATTTCAAGCAGGATGATAAAGGAATTATTACATACAATGAAGACGGTAAGGTTACAACACATATGGGTGTTGATGCTTCCAAGTTTCAGGGTAATATCGACTTTAAGAAGTTAAAAGAACAGGGCGTCGAATTTGCCATGTTAAGATGCGGATTCAGAAGCTATGGCAACGGTATTCTGAATACTGATTCTTCTTTTGATACATTTGCAAAAGACGCAATTAAGAATGATATTAAAATTGGAGCATACTTCTTCTCATCTGCTATTACGAAAGAAGAAGCTATAGAAGAGGCTGATTATGTCCTTAACATTATCAAACCTTACAAGATTACATATCCCGTAGTTATTGACTTTGAAGAGATCTCGGGGGATTCTTACAGACAGGAGAATCTGTCTGAGCAGGAACTTACAGACATAATAATCGCATTCTGCGACAAGATAGAAAAAGCAGGCTATAAGCCAATGATATATTCCAACCTGAAAGGATTCGTTGGAAGACTTGACCTTACCCGCTTAGAAAAATATGAGAAGTGGTTTGCCTACTATTCAGACACTCCTTACTTCCCATATGAATTCTCTATGTGGCAGTACACTGAATCCGCCAAGTTAGACGGTGTCAGTGGTAATACCATAGATCTTAATATTAGTTTTAAAGATTACAATTAATTGTGACTCACATGCTCACTACGGAATTTCTCAATCATTTCCCGTGTGAGACTGATATGGTCGTCAATTACATCTATATCATCTGCTTTGACCCATGTGCCGACCGATAACTCATCTTCTTCAAGAGTTATTGTGTCGTCACCGTCAAGCTCACAGAAGTAACCAAGAAGCTGAGAACCGCTAAGTCCCCAAGGCTGGCTCTTGTAATAGGTGATATTCTTAACCTTCACACCTACCTCTTCCATAACCTCCCTGCTTACAGTTTCCTCTGTTGTCTCACCAATCTCGGTGAATCCGGCAATAAGTGCATAATTCCTGTAAGTTCTTCCCGCATATTTAGTAAGAAGAATTCTGTCCTTATCAGTAACTGCAACAATAACAGCAGGACATATCTTAGGAAATACCATATTCTTACAGCAGTCACAGCGTAACATTCTCTGCTTGTTATCATGCCTGAGTGGTTTTCCGCATCTCCCACAGAAATGATTATCCCTGTACCAGCCGTACAGATGAAATGCAGTGATAGCCGCATATGCGTGCTCTCTAGGCTGTGCCTTACGGAAAGAATCAACTCCGATGAATTCATATCCTCTGACGAAAGAATACATATCCTTGTGTACCGCTGAATCAGCCATCTCACCTAAGAACGTACCTCTTTCAAGACTTCCTGTCTTTCTTGCAAGGAAAAAATGTTCCTCATCAATTGATAAAAGATAAATAAATTCAAAGTTATCCACAGCTTTCTCGCCATAAGAGGACTTTATCCCCTGAACGAACTCACCATACTGTGGATATATTAATACATTTTCTTCAGGATTCTCTGAATTAAAATGTCCTGATGGTTTTGCAAGCAATGAGGACCCCTGAAAATAAAACACAGTGTCCTCATCGCATGGCTTAAGATTCTTATACTGGTTGTCCAGATGCTTTGGCCATATATCCTGTATCATATTAGAAGAACACCATCTCTTCCTTAGGTGCACCTGTCTTTTCTACGCTTTCAACGTAAAGAACAGGACCTTTCTTCTTATATGCCATCTGGAATTCATACTTAATAGTAGCTGTAACCCATATCCATTCTCTGTTTTCAAGAGAAGCTATGTTGTTGTAGAAGCTGATATAACCGATAAACTGTGTATCTTCTGCACAGCATGTCATTACTTTTCTTCCCGGAACGAAGTTCTTATCCTTAAAGTACTTATTCTTAAGAACCTGTCCCTTGAATCTTACCTTCTTGCCTGCGTATACTTCTGGTCTTTCAGACACATCCATATACCAGATACCATAATCTTCATCATCGACCTGAATAACATCAGCATTGATATCATATGGAAGCTGCTCAGATATAGCAACCTGATCACCCTTCTCATCCTCGAAGATAATCTGAAGTGCAGGATTTAATGCTCTCATGCTTCTTCTGTAGCTGCCAAGGTCCATACCTGACTTGCATCTGTTAAAGATAACCATATCAGCATACTTAACAGACTCTGCAATAATAGACTTCATGTTAGCCCACTGTAAGCCAAATGAATTGGCATCAACTAAAGTTATAGACTGGTATACCTGCCATCCTCTTGGCTTCTCGCTTCCAAGAATAAGCGCTGGGTCCCACATTCCGTTATATTCAACAATAACAATCCATGGATCATACTTCTTGTCCAGTTCATTAAGAGTCTTGATATTAAAATCTTCCTTCTCAACAACAACCATATCAACACCATTGTCCTTAAGAAGCTTCTCGCTGTACTCCTCTTCACCTTCTTCGCACACAATAAGAAGCTTGTTCTTAGCATCTGCAAACTGTCCCATTGCTATAGTATCGGAGATAAATCTTGTTTTACCGCTGTCAAGCTGACCGTTAATCAAGAAAATCGGAATCTGATATTCCTCATTTGCCATATTTATCCTCATTTCCGCGCATCTGCGCTATCATTTCATTATAAATGCGTTGTAAAAATGTGTTCTTAAAACACTAATTAAACTTCAAAAAGTTCCTTAAGAGCATCTTCCTTAAGTTCAGAACCGATTACGCAGATTCTTCCTGTGAAATCAGCACTTCCTTCACGAATCTCATATTCTTCTGGTACAAGGTCGAAATACATCCATGTTCCATCTGTGCAAGGAAGCATACCCTTAGAACGGAGAACCTTACCATAATCTTCACTCTCAGAAAGCTTCTTTAATATGCTGTCAAGTTCTGCCTTCTCATACTTCTTAGGAGTCTCTGTACCCCAGCTTGTAAATACGTCATCTGCATGATGATGGTGATGATCATGCTCATGATGATGCTCATGTTCCTCGTCATGATCGTGATGATCGCACTCGACACGGTGATCGCGATTCACAGCC
>JAUNOK010000024.1:23624-38838 GCA_030537195.1 Eubacteriales bacterium
TGATGATGTTCATGCTCGTGGTCATGGTCGTGATGATGCTCATGCTCGTCATCATCATCGTCATGATGTCCGCCACAACAGCAGCACTCTCCATCTTCATGATGATGGTGGTGATGTTCCTTCTCATGCTCCTCATAAGCCTTCTGTGCTGCCTCAGCAAGCATGTCTAACTCAAGGTTAGTAACATTCTCCATTGCGCCAAGAATCTTAGTTCCGTCAATATCATCCCAAGGAGTTGTGATGATATGTGCATTAGGATTAACACTCTTAATAAGCTCGATAGCTGTCTTTAACTTCTCTTCAGAAACATTCTGGGTTCTGCTTAAGATAACAGTTCCTGCATGCTCGATCTGGTTATTAAAGAACTCACCGAAGTTCTTCATATATACCTTAACCTTAGAAGCATCTGCAACTGTTGATGCACTGTTAAGAACGATTTCATTCTCAATGTGAAGGTCTTTAACAGCCTTGATAACATCTGAAAGCTTACCTACACCTGAAGGCTCAATAATAATTCTGTCTGGGTGATACTTGTCTACAACTTCCTTAAGAGAAGTTCCGAAATCACCAACGAGTGAACAGCAGATACAGCCTGAGTTCATCTCTCTTATCTCAACACCTGAATCCTTAAGGAATCCGCCATCAATACCGATTTCACCGAACTCGTTCTCAATAAGAACTACCTGCTCTCCCTTTAAAGCTTCCTTTAAAAGCTTGCTTATAAGTGTTGTTTTACCTGCTCCTAAAAAGCCTGAAATTATATCTACTTTAGTCATCTTAATCAACCTTTCCGCAGTATATGACTGCTCTTTTCTCTCATATTTTCAATTATACACTTCTTGTCAATCCCTATTTGAAAAGAAAATGTAAAATTTTATTAAAAATGTTTAATCAGACAGAAATTCCCATGCTCTGTCTTAATTCATCTGCCTTCTCGCCAATCTTTCTCAATCTGTGGTTCACACCTGATTTACCAACCGGAGGGTCTAACAGTTCACCCAGTCCCTGAAGACTCATGTCAGGATTCTCAAGTCTTAAAAGAGCAACCTGCATCAGGCTGTCACTTAAACTATCCAGTCCGACAGTGTCTCTTATAAGTTCAATATCCTTAATCTGCTTGACCGCCGCCTCAATCGTCTTGTTAAGATTAGCAGTCTCACAGTTTACCTTCCTGTTGACATCATTACTGATTCCCTTAAGAATCATGACATTGTAAAGATTCATCTGCGAAACAACCGCACCCATAAGATTAAGGGTATCAGTAATATTATTACCCTCTTTCATGTATACAACAAAACTGTTTTTTCTTACGATGACCTTGGCATCAAGTCCGAAGAAACGAAGCATATCCATAAGAACATCCGCGTCCTCTTCGTATTTGCACACAATCTCATAGTGATAGAACTTGTTTGGGTCGCTTATAGAACCTCGCTCCATGAAAGCTCCTCTTATAAATGCTTTCTTACAGCAGTCCATAGCAACAATCCTTGGGTCAACAAAGACCGGTTCAATCTGTGTGAACTGGTCGTCACACCATTTTAAAGTCTGTAATATCTTGGCAACATCACTCTGTCCGGTGATTCTTACAACAGTTTCCTTGCCATTCTTAACCACTTCATTAGTATCAGCATCCATCTTAATGCTAAATATTCTCAATAACAGGTCACCAAACTTCTCTACAGATAATTCATTCTCTGTAACGAACTCCAGACACAGCTCTCCATTATCTGTCTCGCTTACATTGCCAGACATTCCCATAAACGCAGCAAATTCCGCAATCTGGCAATGCCTCGCGGAATCTGTTTTCTTAACTAACTCTTCTTTTACTTCTGATGAAAATGACATACTTAACCTTTTCTCTTAGAATCTTTCTCAATATCTCTGTGTTCAACCTTACAGCCATATTCGGTCTTACTTATAATGTTATATATCTCATTGGCAAGTGTAACTGAACGGTGCTTTCCACCTGTGCAGCCAATTGCAATAACAAGGCTGTTCTTTCCTTCCTTAACATAATTAGGCAGAAGGAACTTCAATAAATCATCTATCTTTTCCAGAAATTCTGTTGTCTCCGGAGCTTTCTTCACATAATCCTGTACAGGCTTGTCATTGCCGGTAAGGTGTTTAAGTTCTTCAATATAATATGGGTTAGGCAGAAATCTTACATCAAACACAAGGTCTGCATCTGCGGGTATTCCATATTTGAAACCGAAAGAAAGAACTGTAACAAACAGGTTCTTGAAATTCTTATCATCAAAGAATATGCGCTCAAGCTCCGCCTTAAGTTCTCTTGTAAGCATCTGGCTTGTGTCAATTATGACATCAGCCCTGTTCTTTAAGAACTTAAGCTCATCTCTTTCCAGCTTTATTACATTATCTATTCTGTCGTGGTCGTCCTTTGCAAGCGGATGAGTTCTTCTCGTCTCCTTATAACGCTTAACAAGCACATCATCTCTTGACTCAAGAAACAGAATTGTATAGTTAAAATGCTTATTAAGCATATCATCAAGTACCGAATCCAGTTCTGCAAGTGCGTGACCGCTTCTTATATCTACACCAATAGCTATATTACTGTAACCATCATCACCAGCATTAGCAAGCTCCGCAAACTTAGGAATCAGAGATATTGGCATATTATCAACACAATAATATCCCTCATCTTCTAACACATTAAGTGCTGTGGATTTACCTGCACCTGACATACCTGTAACAATAATCATCTTCATCTTATCATCTTCTCTTTCTTATAAGTCTTAATTACCTGTCTGCCTTTAATTCTCTGACACTTAACTGCCAGACAGCTTAGAATCCGATCTTTACGACTTCCAGTTCAAGCTTGACACCGAACTTCTCCATAACAGTGCTTTTAATATAATCGGTAAGTTCGCATACATCCTTCGCGGTTGCACCGCCCTTATTAACAACGAATCCTGCGTGCTTCTCAGATACCTGTGCGCCGCCTCTTGCACATCCCTTAAGACCTGCATCCTCAATAAGTTTCGCTGCAAAATATCCTTCCGGTCTCTTAAATGTACTTCCGGCACTAGGATACTCAAGAGGCTGTTTCTCTCTTCTCTTAGCTGCCAGCTCTGAGATATTCTTTCTTATTGTATCCGGTTGGCCTTTTCTTAATCTTAATATTGCCTCAAGAATAATCATATTACTTTTCGCTACAATACTTGTTCTGTATCCAAGTTCAAGCTCATCTGCAGAAAGCTCCCTGATGGCACCTTCATCATCAATAACCTTTGCACTGACAATAATATCCTTTAATTCTCCTCCATAAGCTCCTGCATTCATTCTTACTGCACCGCCTATGCATCCCGGAATACCTGTTGCGAATTCAAATCCTGCAATTCCATCAGACGCAAGCTGGTTGCCAAGTCTTGTAAGCTTCATACCTGCATTTGCTTTAACAAACACATCATCTGAATCTTCCTGTGAACCCTCAAGTATCTCAAAACCTGAGAACGCATCGCCAAGCTCAACAACTACTCCCCTGAAGCCTTCATCACTTACAAGAATATTACTTCCATTACCAATAACAATATATGCAATGTCCGATTTTTTCAAAAATGTAATAACATCTGCTATCTGCTTTTCTGTCTGTGGTGTTACATAATAATCAGCAGCACCTCCGATTCTGAATGTAGTATGTGACTTCATCGGTTCACCTATTCTTACATTCCCATTACCAAGCATCGATATCAATGCTTCTGATAACATCTTATTATCCATATATAATCTCACTATCCTTAATATTAATTTCCAAGAATAAGCTTTGCTGCTCCGTACATTCCTGCATCATTACCAAGTGTAGCCTTAACTATCTTAGTCTGTCTGCTCGCATGGAACACACATTCCTTATAATACTTATCAATAAGATTGATAAAATATTCCCCTGCAGCAGAAACTCCTCCACCGATTACAAATACCTCCGGATCAACCATTCCGGCTGCACATGCAAGTCCTTTTCCAAGATATCTGCATACATACTCTGTTACCTGTATAGCTAAGGCATCTCCTCCCTTAGCCTCATCGAATATAACCTTTGCTGATATGTATGGAACATTTCTTAAAGAGGAAGGCATGTCACTCTCTGCAAGCATACGGTTAGCTGTTCTTACAATACCTGTTGCAGAAGCAACCTGTTCAAGACAGCCCTTCTTGCCACAGTTACAGCTTTCTGTCTCCCCTTCAACAAGTGGAATATGTCCTATCTCACCTGCTGCCCCGTTAAATCCATAAAGTGGCTTACCATCAATAATAACTCCGCCACCTACACCGGTGCCTATTGTCACCATAATCATACTGTTGTATTCGCTGCCGCCGCCTACCCAGAATTCTCCGAGTGCTGCCATATTGGCATCATTACCAATCTTAACGGGAATACCTGTAAGTTCTGATAATACATTAGCTGCATTAAATACTCCCCAGCCTAAATTAATACATTTGTTAACAGTTCCATCTTCAAGGCATGCCCCAGGAAGTCCCATTCCGATTCCTATTACATCATCTGTTGTAAGGTTCATATCTGCAAGAACACCTTTGATATACTCACTTATATCAGGAAGAATCAGGCTTCCGCCCTCATCTTTTCTTGTAGGAATCTCTTCTTTTCTTAAGAGTTCACCTTCTTCAGAAAATGTTCCACATTTGCAGGTTGTTCCTCCAACATCGATTCCAAATACAATCTTACTCATCGTCGTCCTCCCCGCCTCTCATGAGGTTCTCCTGTACTCTTCTGTACAACTCCTTAGCTGCATTATATCCCATCTTCTTCTGTCTGTGGTTAACCGCTGCTGACTCAACAATAACAGCAAGATTACGTCCCGGTCTGATTGGAAGTGTATGACACACAACCTTATTGCCAAGATATTCTATATATTCTTCTTCAAGTCCAAGTCTGTCATATTCTCTGTCCTTATTCCAGTCCTCAAGCTTGATAACCATATCGATTTCCTGGGTTTCCTTAACACTTTCAACACCGAAAAGAGTCTTGACATCAATAATACCAATACCTCTAAGCTCAATAAAGTACTTGGTAACTCCAGGTGCACTTCCGACTAAAGTCTCATCACTGACCTTTCTTATCTCAACCGCATCATCAGTTACAAGACGATGGCCTCTCTTAATAAGTTCAAGTGCTGCCTCGCTCTTACCGATACCAGACTCACCTGTGATAAGCACGCCGACACCGTATACATCAACTAATACACCATGGATTACGATACAAGGCGCAAGCTGTACCTTCAACCAGCGGATTACTTCTGCTGTAAATGAAGATGTAGCCTGATCTGTCATAAGAAGCGGAATCTGATACTTAACCGCAAGTTCAATAACCTTTGGCTCCGGCTTTAAATTCCTGCAGAATATAATACATGGAATATTGCTTGATAAAAGCTGCATATATCTTTCATATCTTTCCTGCTCAGAAAGACTCTCTAGATAAGCATGCTCAACATTACCGATAATCTGTAAACGGTCATTGTCAAACTGGTCATAGAAACCTGTAAGCTGCAAAGCCGGTCTGTTTACATCCGGAAGATTAAGCCAGATTCCTGACGCATCTATCTGCGGTGTAAGATTAACAAGATTCATTTTCTGGATAACTTTAGATAACTTTACCCTCTCTTTACCATTACTCATATATTCACTGCCTCCAAACTCATGTTTACGATTTCATATATCCTAAGTTTATCACAGACAAGCCCTAAAAGCTATTATAAAACTATTATCAATGGAAGAATTTGTATATATTCTCTGCCACATTTTCGGTAATGCCATCTGCCTTCATAAGCTCGTCCACTGACGCCTGACGAATCTTTTCTATGTCAAGAAAATGCTTCATAAGTGCTTTTCTTCTGACAGGTCCGATTCCTTCAATCGAATCAAGAACAGAAGATACCTGTGCCTTGTCTCTTAAGCTTCTATGGTATGTTATTGCAAATCTGTGTGCTTCATCCTGTACTCTTGTAATCAGCTTAAAGCCCTCGCTGTGCTTGTCTATCGGTATCTCTACATTATTATAGTACAGACCTCTTGTGCTGTGGGTATCATCCTTTACCATACCGCATACCGGAATATTAAGCCCCAGCTCCTTAAGAACATCTAGCGCAATATTAACCTGACCTCGTCCACCATCCATCATAATAAGGTCTGGATATCTCGAAAATCCGTGGCTCTCCTCAATTCCTTCCCTCTCACGCATACCTCTTGTGAATCGTCTTGTAAGAACCTCTCTCATGCTCTTATAGTCATCAGGACCTTTTACAGTCCTTATCTTAAACTTTCGGTAATCGTTCTTCTTCGGTCTTCCGTCCTCGAACACAACCATAGAACCGACACTCTCAACACCATTGGTATTAGATATATCGTATGCCTCTGCCCTGTGAAGCGTGCCAAGCCCAAGCCAGTCTGCAATCTCTTTCATTGCGCCTGTTGTCCTGCTCTCCTCACGCTTAATCTTCTCAGCGTCCTGTGTAAGAACAAGCTGTGCATTCTTATATGCAAGTTCAACCATCTTCTCCTTGTCACCCTTCTTAGGTGTGACAATGCTTACCTTACGGTCCTTTCTTGCGCTGAGCCACTGTGCTATTGTATCCGAATCTTCTATCTCATACTGCACCATAATTATATTAGGTATAAATGGAGTTCCACCGTAATACTGCTTCATAAATTCCGAAATTATGTCGCTCTTAGTATCCCCCTCTGCAACCTTCATATGAAAATGGTCTCTTCCAAGAAGCTTACCCTGTCTGATAAAGAACACCTGCACAACTGCGTCCTGACCGTCACTTGCACATGCAATAACATCCCTGTCGTTGACATCATCCGCTGTAATCTTCTGCTTCTGTGCAACCTGCTTGACGCTCATCAACAGATCTCTGTACCTGGCAGCTTCCTCATACTCCATCTTTTCAGACGCTTCCTGCATCTGCGTTGTAAGCCTGTCCATAATCTTCTTGTAATCACCATTCAGGAAACTTACAACCTCATCAATTCTTCTTCTGTATTCCTCACCGCTTACATATCCCTGACACGGTGCATCGCACTGTCCGATATGGTAATTAAGGCATGGTCTGTCCTTACCTTCGTCTTTAGGAAGATTTCTGTTACAGGTTCTTACCTTATACAGCTTGCATAACAATTCGATAGTATCCTTGACTGCTGCGGCAGAAGTATAAGGTCCGAAATACTTTCCCGCTCCATGCTTCATCTTTCTTGCAAAAAGCACCCTCGGATACTCCTCTCCCACGGTAATCTTAATAAAAGGATAACTCTTGTCATCCTTTAACATAGTGTTGTACTTAGGTCTGTGCTCCTTGATAAGATTGCACTCCAAAACAAGCGCCTCAAGTTCAGAATCTGTGATAATATATTCAAAATACTGAATATGTGACACCATCTGCACAATCTTGGCAGACTTATTCCTGCTGCTCTGGAAATACTGTCTTACACGATTCTTTAAAATCTTCGCCTTACCTATATATATTATGTTGTCCCATTTATCATGCATAATATAAACTCCCGGTTTGGCCGGGAGTTTCTTAAGCTCTTCTTCTAAATTAAACATACTATAAGCTTCTTCAATCCTCTGGCTTTCTTAAGTGCGTAGCTTCGCACCTGTCTTATAGTATTTATTATCCCAGTTATGTCAGCTTTGTCAACACATTTTGCATTACCAAATCTAACCGCAAGAATTGTCTGCACAGTGTCTTCAAGTCCGGCATTCTTAAGATATTCATCTGACTGTACAATCGAATCAATATATTCCTCATAATCCGAATCAGGATTACGCCTGTATCCAAGACTTGCAAGCAGCCGTTCAAGATATGCATACATTTTTAATAATTGTTTCTCATCAACTGAATTATTTCTTAACAAATGTATTCTCGAAACAATTCTTATTACAATACACGCAACTGCCGCAATAACGCTAAGTATTACTACACATATAGCAACAAATAAGCCGCTTATTCTTATCTTTCCAGAAAAATGTCTGCTATTAACATCTGCTGCCTGCTGTGTAGTAACCTCCTGCTGCTGTGTATCACTGGTATTATCTGCTTCTGTATTATTATCTGTTGATTCACTGCTGTATGACTGGCTTGCTCCCTCACTTGTCTGCTCTGTAGAAACTTCCTCAGCAACGTCACTCTCTCCATAGCCCGGTGTAGGGTCTACAGTTACCCAGCCATATCCGTCAATATATGCTTCAACCCATGCATGAGCTGCATTATCATACACCTCATAATTCATATACTCATTATCCTGTCCAAATGTATGTGCCTGCGCAGTTCTTGTATTAACAGTATATCCCGCACAGTATCTTGTTGGTATTCCCGCACATCTTAATATAACTGCTGCCGAAGTAGCAAAATATGTACAATAACCTCTTTTGCTGTCTTTCAGGAAATACTCGACAACACTCTTTCCCTCAGGAACTTTTCCCGGCTTTAATGTATAAGTATAATTATCCTTAAGATAAGTAACCACACTCTGTATATAATCAGCTTTTTCCTGTGCTGTCTGCAGTTCCCTTGTTCCAAACATCTCATTTACAACAATAGAATCTTCCGCATTAACGAAAAGATACTGGTCATGCACATAACTTTCATATGAGTTAATTGTTGCAGAACTGCGATACTTCTTCATAATATCGCCCATATCCGCATAGTCATATATATCCCCGCCAATTATCCTGTATTGTATTCCATTATCATATACACTGGAATCACTGGCTGTGAAGCTCTGCTTATAATATATATACCGGTCAGCCAGCTTCTGTTCATCCGCATCAAGACTGATATTCTTTCTCTTAATCATATCAAGAACAAATTCATGCACAGCACTTGTGTATGAATACTGCATCTCTCTTGTATCGTTCCACCTCTGCCAGCTGTTCTTACTGAAAGTTCTTCCTGTATATATCTTTGCATATGCGATTCCTATATCGGACATTGTACTAAGCTCACCTGCATAAGTATCATTATAATATACCTCATCCACAAGACCTACATCACCGTTACCGATACCTATTGATGCATTAACCTTATTCTTATCCTCCTGCTGGTCTGATTTATCACCGTTTAAGTCAATCCCGAAAGTATCATAGACAATATCTGTCACCATTTCTCTTGCATCGTCAAAGAATGAATTCCTCTTGTAAGTTTCCTGAGGTATGACAAATGTTACAACAGCTGCAATAACAGCCGACATAATTACAATCGTCTTAACATTCTGATTGACCTGTTTTTTCCTTCCAAGTGCCATAGAATCAAAGATAAAAAGGACAGAAAAAACAATACTTACAATATCTGGCACAATTACTGCCGCTATGAATATGCTTAACATAGGAAGTACGATAGCAAGACTTACAAGCATATTAGGAAATACATTAACCTCCGTAGCCGCAAGAATTGCAATAACCATAATAACAACCACGCATACACATCTTACAGAAGATACCCCTGCATCCGCAACCGTTAATGCATCACCGCCTGTAAAAGCCGACATCGACATGAACACATTAACTAATGTCCTGACGCCACTTATAAACGCCCCAAGATTAATCACAACATATGCCACAGGTAAAACTGCCATTCCTATAATTCTTACAAACCTTGCACCTTTTCCATAATATGACAGCATCAATGTATAGGCGATACTTAATATAAGCGCAGTAATCCCGATAAATCCCATATCAACAGCCGGATATGTAATCCTCTCTATCACTGAAGCTGCGCCAAATGTTCCGAAATATGTCACAATAATTCTAAGTATTAAATTGTCTGTATATATATGCCTTCCCTTATTCATTAATACCCTCTTGCCACATTATCTGTTATCTGTAATAACCACCGGTTCAGTTGTAATCTCAAGCGTGTCATCCTCATATAACTCCTGACATGCCTTATTAGCAGCATTACTGCTGCATCGTATATCCATGACAGTACTCATCGCCGCTGTCACACTGTTATAATCATAGAATGGGATCCTTACTGCTTCTGATTTCGAAGCATCCCATACCACATATTCTCCATTAATTCCATTATCAACACAGGCAATACCATACGACATTGCCCTTGAATATATTCCACTCATCCTTACAAGTCTGTCCTGGACAGCCTCTGTAGAATCAGTATCTACCACAATCAATATAGTCTTATTAATACTCGTGCTATACTCTTTAACAATAAAATCATCATCTGGAAGAGTACTGCTCTTCTTCCAGTGAATATTTCTCGGACTGTCCCCATCCCTGTATTCCCTGAGTTCATTAATCTCATCAGAAAAACTTTTTACATATATTTCATTGTCTTCATCGTAATAAGCATTAATCCTGTCCGTATCTACATTATCCGCCGGCACCTTTTCCGGCATAACTGATACCTTCGTAACTCCTGCAAATGCTTTCTTACTGCCAAAAAGCCCAAGGCAGTCATATATCTCTATAGACTCAACCCCGATGCGGATATTACCACAATAATCGGCAGCAATCTCCGTAGCACCTGCACTCTTTCTGATTCCCGGTCTTATAGGCACAACTATCCTGAACTCATCGCCTGTATGACAATATGTATATTTCACGGTTATATTGCCATTAACCAATCCAAGATTACATGCATTCTTCTTAACAATTCTTATCTTAATCCTGCTTCCCACCTGCGCAACATTCTTATTAATCTGCAGACTGAGTCCCAGCCCGATGTCCGATATAACGAACATAATCCATGAAGCAAGCGGTATCGCAATCATCAGGACAAGCAATATAAATATCTGATATTCCACATAAAATATATTAATCCCGAAAACAACTGCAAGACAGATAAAATACAAAATCCTTCTTTTAAGCATACTGCCACCCTTACTTATTCATCTCTGGCACTGGTACATTTCTTAATATCTCAGTAATCTCTTTCTTAGCTGCCTCTGCACCAGCAGCTCCGGTAACATTAGTAACTATTCTGTGTGCAAATGTTTCAACTGCAATATTCTTAATATCTGATGGAAGAACATAATTATTGCCACGAAGAAATGCTTCCGCCTTAGCCATCGCAATTACTGCAATACTTCCTCTTGGTGAAACACCCTGAATTATATTCTCCCTGCTCCTTGTCTTAGCTACAATCTTAGCTACATATTCATATATAGAATCATCAACATATATTCCTGCAACTTCCTGACGGATTCCTTCTATATCACCTTCTTCAAGGACACATGCAGAAAACTGTGTATTCTTTCCATTCTCAAGTCTGCTCTTCATAATAGCAACTTCATCCTCAATCTGTGGATATCCCATAGAAAGCTTTATCATGAATCTGTCAAGCTGTGATTCAGGAAGCTTCTGAGTTCCAATAGAACCGATAGGATTCTGGGTTGCTATTACCATAAATGGGTCTGGAAGCTCATATGTATTACCGTCAACAGTCACCTTAGACTCTTCCATAATCTGCAATAAAGCTGACTGTGTCTTAGGTGATGTTCTATTAATTTCATCAGCAAGAAGCAGGTTGCACATAGCTGCCCCCTGCTTGAATTCAAATTTGCCAGTCTGCCTGTTATACATCGAAAATCCTGTTATATCCGATGGCATAACATCCGGCGTAAACTGTATTCTGTTGTATTGCAGCCCAAGTGCATTCGCAAATGCATGAGCCATTGTTGTCTTACCGACTCCCGGAATATCATCCAGAAGTACATGTCCCCCTGCTATTATCGCCATATATACCTTGCATATGACATCATCTTTACCAATAACAGACTTCCTTACCTCTCTTAAAACTGCTTTAGATTTCTTTAAGTAATAGTTATTCTCGTTCATGTAATCCCCCATAAGCATTATTATTGAATCAGCGGCAGGGTATCATATATAGTGTTATCCACATAAATCTGCAAAGTATCATTAATTATGTTGCATGTTATTCTGCCATCTCCACTGACATTCTTCTTATCAACATATGATTTAATTGTCTCTTCTATCATCGCTGCCGCTGAATCATTAACCCAGTCTAAATACGTCTGATTAATATTATAACTAATATCATATGGAACTTCAACATATATAGCGGCACCGTTATTCATTGTAACCTTGTCATATCTGATAATATATGTATAACCATACTCTATTCTCTTATTGTTATATATTGTACTGACATCCTTATAATCAAGTGAAGAATACAGCCTTTCATAGCTGTTATATCCGTAGATTCCATAAGCCTCACTAGCAATATCAGCATTGTCCTCCACTGATTGTTCATCCGCCTGTGTGCTGCTCGTTGCAAGTGGAACCAGACTGCTTGACTTGTATTGCTGTCCACTGTTAACAGCTTTGTAATTCTTAACTGCTGTAACAAATACCAATATCGCTGCCACTGCAGCAACAACTGTAACATACTTTCTGACTGGCAGGTGTTGTTTTACTGGTTTCAAATGTACTATCTTATCATTCGTATATGTAGACGCCTTATCTTCTGAAGCATCAAACAATTCAGACTTATCAAGGATTTCATCTATCTGTATTCTGATTTTTTCCTTATCTGGATACTTAACCTTACTCAAGATAATCCCACTCCTTTCTTACTCTCTTAACCATTGCATAATACCTGCTCTTTACCGTGCTAAGATCAACCCCCTGATTAGCACTTATCTCGCCAAATGTATAACCTTCATACACTTTAAGTCTGAAAGTTTCCCATTCCTTATTCTGGTGATGACCATACATTTTCTCCATCTCCTCATAAGAAAGCTTCCCAAGCACACTCGTCTCCGTGCCAGCTCTCTCATCAGCAGGTTCCTGTATGGTATCATCCATAATCTGTGTAACAATACTCTCGTGATACTGTCTGCTCCTGAAATAATCCGTGACCTTATTATCTGCGATTCTCATAATCCATGTCTTAAATGCCGCTTTATCCACGTTGAAACTCCCCAGTCCTCTTAACGCAGATATGAAGGTCTCCTGAGTAAGATCCATACTTAACTCCTCATCCTTCAGCTTGATATATATGTGCTTATACACAGTCTTATAATACCGTGTTACCAGCTCATCCGCCGCATCTCTGTCATTATTATTCAGGATTCTGCTTATCAGATCAACATCGTGATTCCTTGATAGCAAAACCATCTACTCACCCCCGGTTGGTATGTACTGACGGAACATAAAGAGTAGTCTCATGTCCCGTTCATATCTTTATACGGAATACTTTTCAAAAAAGTTTAGATAATTGTAACATTTTTCAAAAAAGTTTGCATAAAATTATGCCATTCCGTTAACTGTCTTGTATTTATAGAGCATTTCTGCATGATTCTGCTCCTCAATCTGGATATCGGCAAGAATCTTTCTGATGGCTGTATCAGCAAATACGAATACATTGGAGTTGTATTCACCCGAAACCATCTTCTCAGAACCAATACTGTCTGTTGCTAAAAATGCATCGCTTTCCTTATCTTCTGACTTGCTCATCACATCATATGTTGCCTTAGGCTCATACTCTTTTCCTTCACAGTCATTGCAGTCACATTCAGGAACTTTTCCCTCAAGAATCTGTCCCAATGTATCAAAATGCTTCTGCTCATTCTTCTCTAATGTAGAGAACAAATCCTTTAATACAGGGTCTTTGGCGTCCTGACCGTATTTCTTGTACTTCTGCACGCAGGTCTGCTCCTGAGTCTGTAAATCCTTAATCGTAGTCTTTTCTTTTTCATTCAATGCCATAATAAAAAGCCTCCTGATAATTAATACAACCGTATTATTACCAGAAGGCTTAAGATTTATTCTGATATGTAATTATTAGAAGTCAACTTCTGTATCATAGTAGCAGCATGTAAGAAGCTTCTCCATCTCTTCCTGACTTGGCTGACGTGGATTAGAACCTGTACATGCATCAAGGATAGCATTGGCTGCGATGTCATGTAACTTAGCCTTGAATTCTTCCTCTGATACAAATCCTGTCTCTGCTGGGAGACCACCCTCTCCATAATGCTTAATGCAGTGTGGAATATTAAGGTCATCATTCATCTTTCTTAACATAGCGATAAGATTGTCAATCTTCTCATCCTGTGTATTGCCACCAAGATGTAAGAAGTCTGCGATAAATGCATATCTCTTAGCTGCTGTCTCGTCCTTGGCATTGAACTTGATAACCTTAGGAAGATACATAGCATTAGCTGCACCGTGGATAATATGTCCGCCTTCAAATGCTGCACCAGTCTTGTGTGCCATTGAATGGACAATACCAAGTAATGCGTTAGAGAATGCCATACCTGCAAGGCACTGTGCATTATGCATTGAATCTCTTGCTGCCATATCTCCGTTGTATGATTTAACGAGGTTAGCCTGAATCATCTCCATAGCATGAAGTGCTAATGGATCTGTGTAATCACAGTTAGCTGTTGATACATAAGCCTCAATTGCATGTGTCATGGCATCCATACCTGTATGTGCTACAAGCTTAACTGGCATAGTCTCTGCAAGTTCTGGATCAACAATAGCAACATCAGGAGTAATCTCAAAGTCCGCTATAGGATACTTAATACCTTTCTGATAATCTGTAATAATAGAGAATGCTGTTACCTCTGTAGCTGTTCCTGATGTAGATGAAACTGCACAGAAATGAGCTTTCTTACGAAGCTTAGGAAGACCGAATACCTTGCACATATCTTCAAATGTTGTATCAGGATATTCATACTTAATCCACATTGCCTTAGCAGCATCAATTGGAGAACCACCACCAATAGCAACAATCCAGTCTGGCTCGAACTCTGTCATAACAGCAGCGCCCTTCATAACAGTCTCAACTGATGGATCAGACTCGATACCCTCGAAAAGCTTAACTTCCATTCCTGCTTCCTTGAGGTAATCTTCTGCTTTCTGAAGGAAACCGTTACGCTTCATAGATCCACCACCAACGCAGATGATAGCTTTCTTTCCTTCAAGTGTCTTGAGGGCTTCCAAAGAACCCTTTCCATGATACAAATCTCTTGGTAAAGTAAATCGAACCATAATAAAACCTCCGTACATAAAATATTAGATTGTTAAATTATAAACAAACCCTATGCTTTTATTATAGGCTTGCCTGTATAATAATTCAAGTAAATTTTATTATAATTTTTTGTAAATATTCCATGAACATTTATATATTTTTATTATCACTTACAATCCTGCCATCACTGATAGTAATTATCCTGTTCGTCATCTTAGCAATACCCT
>JAUNOK010000005.1 GCA_030537195.1 Eubacteriales bacterium
ATCTTATGTTAATTATATTAATGACTATGGAATACTTGTATTGCTTTATACTGATAGCAGATATGTTTTGATAGATGATTATTATGGATGTGTTTTTCCATATGGGCCATATGATATAGATAAGAAAGACTATGAAAATGTTAATGATGTGTTAATGGGAACATGTGATTACAGTTGTAAATCAGATAAAGATGTTGAACATGTTGGAACAATAATTAAAGAAATTGGAAATACGTCAATGTGTATACATGTTGTCAGAATTAGAATCGCTGATTCAGCTATAATAAATCCGAAAGTTACAATTATTAAATGCACAATCGGAGATTTGAAAAATATGATTGCCAGCGGAAAGATTAAGAGCGTCTTAACTAAAGCTGTGTGTGAAATGAAATTATAATATAATTATTAATAATATTAACTGGCGCAGATTTTGTCCTTTCCAACCAAATGTGCTATAATCATCCATGTTGCCAGAAAACACATTAATTTTCCAATATAGAAAACATTAAGAGAGGACGTATAACATGGAGATTTACGAGATGATTGATTTACAGGATTGTCCGAGATGCTTCGGACCATCTATACTTGAAGAAGAGGACCATGGTTATTATGTAACATGTCTGGATTGTGGATGTCAGTCAGCAACATTCGAGTTTAAGAATGATGATGAAAGACTGGAAGCTGCAAGAAGAACAGCAGAGTTATGGAACACCGGTAAGGTAATCTATACAGGACGCACCGAGTAATAAGTTAGAAAAAGAATTGATTAGAAGAGTTTATCAAGGAGACATCAGGTTATGAAGAGCAAAGAAGAATTATTTAATATGACAGTAGTAGAGATGAGAGAGTATATTAATTCTCTTTCTAACTCAGAAATCGATGAGGTTGTTAAGATATTTGAAGAGGATGATACAGAGAAAGATCCACTTACACTTCTTACAGCACCTAAGCTTTTTGATTATATGAAGCACGCTAACGGTACAGTTGATATTGAATTTTAGTTATTGTGTATAATACCAGCGATACCAGTAATGATTCCAATAATAATCAGGGCCAGCCCTGCATATGTAAGCCAGGTCTGATATATGGAGGCAGTTCCTGCTATCTCGAATATGCCTCTTAACAGACTGCTTACGGTAAGGGCTGCAACACCTGAACAGTATGCATTATCGGATATCGAAGATATCTGGATAGTGCTTTTTCTTAGTCTGCTTATGATATATAGTGCAGCGCATGGCAGAAAGCCAAGAACCAGCGGCCATGCAAAGAGATATGTCATATATGCAGATTGTACACCGTGTGAGAACTGGTTATATATAAGATAGAATATCAGGCAGAATACTGATATTCCAAGCCATATTATCATGCGTCTTATTTCAGTTTTATTATGAGCTTTATCTGATATATACAATGTCGCTCACCTTCCTTTCAGAGATTGTTTTTCCATTAGTTGTCGGATTATTTATTATATTTCCCATGAAGTACATAGTTGAAGAACCGCCGCCGTCAAGATTGTATGCTGTTTCGCAGCCAAGGTCTTTAAGAACAGTGGCAAGCTGCAGAAGTGACAGACCGGAGCTTGCGGAAGTTCTGCCGTCTGAAACTACGAACACATAATGCAGTGGTGCAATCATGCCGATTGCTGTACGCGGATTGCTTGTCATGGACTGGTCAACTTCCTGCCCGGCAGATACAGCAATTTCACCATTTTCTACTAGTCCGGGACCGAAACTGAATAACTGCAGTACACCATCTGATAACAGTGAGTTGGTATCAATGTCCGATTCTTTCAATATTTTCATGCTGCCATCATTGTATATAGCCAGTGCTTCGCTGGTAGAATCTCTGGCAGAACTTCTGTATAGATAGCCATTTCTTATAACAGGTCCATAATCCCTGAAACCATAGTAATCACCATTTATCGCAAGTATTGCATCGCAGTCGCTGGCTATATCTGAGGTCTTAGCTGTTATATTTCTTCCAAATACCCCGTTGGCGAGTCCGGTGTGAAGATATGAGATGTCTTTAATTACAACATCTGCAACATATATATCAGTATTGTATTCGCGAAGAGTAGTTATATTAATTGCGACTGAATCACTTGTATAGCTTGTGTCGGTCACAATTACATTGCCGGTATTGTCGTCATTGTTATTGCTATTATCATTGCCTGCTGAGCTGCTAAGACTATCAGGATATTCGTTGTAATTATCAATAGAAACAACATTTTTAGGTATTAAAAATGTATCAAGGACACAGAAGGTACTGTATCCGAGAAGTGTCGTTCCGAATACTAATCCCCACCAGTGTTTTTTGAAAAAATCAGACATAATAAACACGTCCTTTCATATGCAGATTGGTTTTCTATATGGATGATGATAGAAGTAAAATGTGAAATATTTATGGTGAATTATTAAAAATAGTGTGATAATATGTGGAATGAATAAGGAAGGTGAATTTATGAAATATTCAATTGATACACATACTCATACACTGGTCAGTGGACATGCGTATAATACTATAGATGAGATGGCGGCGTATGCGGCAGGCATAGGAGTTACTCATCTTGCGATAACAGACCATGCACCTAAGATGCCGGGAAGTGCAGGTATATTATATTTTTCTAACATGGGAATAATTCCAAGACAGAAATGTGGAGTGAAGATATATATGGGCTGTGAAGCGAATATCATGGATTATGACGGTAATATTGACCTTAAGGAATACGGACTTAAAGGCTGTGATGTTGTTATAGCAAGCCTTCATATTCCATGCATCAAGCCGGGAAGTATTGAGCAGAATACCAATGCTTTAATTAAGGCGATGGACAATCCATATGTCAATATTATAGGACATCCTGATGATTCAAGATACCCGGTGGATTATGAGCGTCTTGTGAAAGCAGCTAAGGAGAAGCATGTGCTTCTTGAACTTAACAATACTTCTCTTAATCCGGCAGGACCTAGACAGGGAGCTTATGAGAATGATGTTCATATGCTTAATCTGTGCAAGGAGATGGGCGTCAGCATTTCTATAGGAAGTGATGCACATATTAAAGAGAGTATATGTGATTTCGACAGGGCATATAAAGTTATTGAAGAGACAGCATTTCCAGATGAACTGATTGTGAATAGTGACTACAGATTATATGAATCATTTATCGGCAGGAAAGACTGATGAGTACAAATGTTATTGATATATGACTAATACTGTGGTAGTATTTGGAATGAAATTTGATTATGTATATAGACCAAGGAGGATATAATGGTTGTTTTATTAGCGGGTGGAGCTGGATATATAGGCTCACATACAGCAGTTGAACTGCTTAATGCAGGACATGAAGTTATTATTGTTGATGATTATAGTAACAGTTGTCCGGAATCTATAAAGAGAGTTGAGGAGATTACTGGTAAGAAGGTGGTTTCTTACGAGGCAGATGTTAAAGATAAAGAAGCTATGCAGAAGGTTTTCGCAGAGAATCATATAGATTGTGTTATACATTTTGCAGGACTTAAGGCAGTAGGTGAGTCAACAAGATTACCAGCCAAGTATTACCGCAATAATATTGATACAACACTTACTCTTATTGAGTGTATGAAGGAAGCAGGAGTTACTAAGATTGTATTCTCATCTTCAGCAACTGTATATGGAGACCAGAAGCCACCATATAATGAGACAATGCATAAGGGTGACTGCACTAATCCATATGGATGGACTAAGTCTATGATGGAGCAGATTCTTACAGACTGTGCACAGGCTGATCCTGAGCTTACAGTTATATTACTCAGATATTTCAATCCTATCGGAGCACATTCATCTGGAAAGATTGGAGAAGATCCACAGGGAATCCCTAACAACCTTATGCCATATATATCACAGGTAGCTGCAGGTGTAAGAGAGCAGCTTACTATATTTGGAGGAGATTATCCAACTCCTGATGGAACATGCAGAAGAGATTACATTCATGTTGTTGACCTCGCATGTGGACATCTTAAGGCTGTTGAATATGCAGACACTCACAAGGGTGTTGAGATATTTAATCTTGGAACAGGTACACCATACAGTGTTCTTGAAATCGTTAATGCATTCCAGAATGCTACAGGTGTTAAAGTTAATTACAAGATTGGTGACAGACGTCCTGGTGACATTCCAGATTCATGGGCAGATGCAACTAAGGCACATGAAGTATTAGGATGGAATGCTGAGAAATCATTAGAAGATATGTGCAGGGACACATGGAACTGGCAGAGTCATAACCCTCACGGATACAGAGATTAGGAGCTATGGATAGATTAAAGTACTGTAATATCCGTAGAATTATATTTGCAATACTTGCAGTTACATGGATGATTGTTATATTTTCTTTTTCTGCGAGACCGGGGGAAGAATCAGAAAACCAGAGTATTAAAGCAGGAATGGTTGTGTGTCATATATTTGTTCCGGGTTTTGACGATATGAGTGAGGAACAGCAGATTCATATGGCTCAGACAATTGATCATCCTGTAAGAAAGACTGCACACGCAACGGAATATGCACTGCTTGCCGGACTGGTATTAGGTGCGGTTACAGCAGGTGTAATTAATATAAGATATGTTGCTATATCAGCACTTATAGCAATATTATATGCGGCAACAGATGAATTTCATCAGCTCTTCGTGCCGGGAAGAAGTGGAAGAGTGACAGATGTGCTTATTGATGGCTGCGGGGCAGTTGTGGGAACTCTTATTATTATGGGAATTTCCAGAATTGCTGCCAGAATAAGACACAATAAGAAGTCTGGAATATAGTTAGTTTTTATGGGAGAAGAAGAAAACTATGAGCAGGGCAGAGACACTTGATAATGCAAAGATGACTAATGGACCTATAACAAGGATTTTATTATCATTTGCAGGACCGGTGCTTTTAGGTCAGCTTCTGCAGCAGCTTTATAATATTGCTGATGCAGCAATTGTTGGACAATTCTTAAGTTCTAAGGCACTGGCAGCAGTTGGTGCAACTTCTTCTCTTACATATATTGTATGTTATTTCTGTATAGGTTCATGTATAGGAATAAGTGTTCCTGTGTCACAGGCATTTGGTGCAGGAAAGAATGATGATTTAAGAAAATATTTTGTTAACGGAGTCTACTTTGCACTTGCAATTGCTGTTATTATAACAGCAGTTACAGCGTCCATGAGTGGACTCTTTTTAACGTGGTTAAAGACCCCTGAGAGTATATTTAAGGATGCACATGTGTACCTTGTTATTATATTCTTAGGACTTCCACTGACGGTACTTTATAACTTCTGCTTCGGTCTGCTTATGGCTTTCGGAGACAGCAAGAAATCAACTATATTTATGGCAATATCAACTGTTATTAATATATTTCTTGACCTGTTTCTCGTTGTTGTCGTGAAGTGGGGCGTTGCAGGAGCTGCAGTTGCAACTATATTTTCACAGGGAATTGCCGGTGTACTGAGTGCTATATATATTTTTAAGAAGTACAAGCTTTTATTTCCGGTTAATGCAGATGAAAGGAAGTTCCATCCGTATTACATGAAGAACATTATTAAAATGTGTATGCCGATGGGCTTACAGTATTCTATAACGGCGATTGGTGCTATTATCCTGCAGTATTATGTCAATGCGCTAGGCGAAGATGCTATTGCAGGTTTCACATCAGGCTATAAGATTAAGAATCTGATTCTGTGTCCGTTAAATGCGTTGGGAACAGCTCTGTCTTCTTTTGTCGGACAGAATTTCGGAGCTAAGAGATTTGACCGTATAAGCGAAGGATTTAAGAGAACTTTAGAGATTGGTCTTATATATTCTGTAATCACTATGATAGTGTGTTTCTTTACCGGCAGATATATGGCTCTTATATTCGTTGATGCAGCTGATACTGTTGTTGTCGGCTACACTGTGAAGTTTATAAGATATATAAGTGTATTTAATGCAGAGCTGGCACTTTTGTTCACTGCAAGATATTCTGTACAGGGTATGGGATATGGCAAATATTCTATTCTTTCCGGTCTTGCTGAGATGGCTGGAAGGGCGGCTGTTGCTGTGCTTCTGATACCACATTTTGGCTTTGATGCAGTGTGCTGGAATGAGGGGCTTACGTTTCTTGCAGGAATTGCAGTAATTCTGCCAATTTATATTAAACTTTTTTGCCATTTGCGTAAAAGTATGATATAATTTTTACAATTTTGGGATGAAGGAAGGATGGGCTATGTCTAAGATTATATTAACAGGTGACAGACCAACAGGAAGACTTCACTTAGGTCATTATGTTGGATCTTTAAAGCGTAGAGTAGAATTACAGAATTCAGGCGAATTCGAGAAGATTTTTATTATGATTGCGGATGCACAGGCATTAACAGATAATGCTGATAATCCAGAGAAAGTAAGACAGAACATTATTGAGGTCGCACTCGATTATCTTTCAGTTGGTATTGATCCAGCTAAGTCTAATATATTTATTCAGTCACAGATTCCACAGCTTACAGAGCTTACATTTTATTATATGAACCTCGTTACAGTTTCAAGACTTCAGAGAAACCCTACAGTTAAATCTGAGATTCAGATGCGTAATTTCGAGGCAAGTATTCCGGTAGGATTCTTCTGCTACCCAATAAGCCAGGCTGCGGATATTACTGCATTTAAGGCTACTACAGTTCCTGTAGGAGAAGATCAGGAGCCTATGATTGAGCAGTGCCGTGAGATTGTAAGAAAGTTTAATTCTGTATATGGAGAGGCTTTAGTTGAACCTGAGATTCTTCTTCCAGATAACAAGGCCTGCTTAAGACTTCCTGGTACTGATGGTAAGGCTAAGATGAGCAAGTCATTAGGAAACTGCATTTACTTATCTGATACTCCAGAGGAAGTTAAGAAGAAGGTTATGAGTATGTACACAGATCCTAACCATATTCAGGTATCTGATCCTGGTCAGGTTGAGGGTAACACTGTATTTACTTACCTTGATGCTTTCAGCAGTGATGAGGATTTTGCTGAATTCCTTCCTGATTACAAGAATCTTGATGAATTAAAGGATCACTACAGAAGAGGTGGTCTTGGAGATGTTAAGGTTAAGAAGTTCCTTCTTAATGTTATCAATAAGGAGCTTGAACCAATCAGAGCAAGAAGACATGAGTATGAAAAGGATATTCCTGAAGTTTACAATATCCTTAAGAAAGGTACAGAGGCAGCGTATGCAGTTGCCCAGGAGACTCTTAATGATGTCAAGGCAGCTATGAAGATTGATTATTTTAATGATGCAGAACTTATCAAGGTTCAGTCAGAGAAATACAGCAGAACAGAGTAATTATTTTAATTAAATATACACACGGAGGCTTTTCTATTATGAGACATTTACTTAGTCCGCTTGATTTAAGCGTTGATGAACTGGCAAGATTATTAGACCTTGCAAGAGACATTTCAAAGGATCCATCAAAGTACGGCCATGTATGTGATGGTAAGAAGATAGCCACATTGTTCTATGAGCCAAGTACAAGAACAAGATTAAGCTTTGAGGCTGCCATGATTAATCTTGGTGGTCAGGTATTAGGCTTTTCTGAGGCTTCTTCAAGCTCAGCGTCAAAGGGTGAAAGTGTTGCAGATACAATAAGGGTTATCTCTTGTTATGCAGATATCTGTGCAATGCGTCATCCAAAGGAAGGTGCTCCAATGGTAGCTTCTGAATATTCACGCATCCCTATTATTAATGCAGGAGATGGTGGACATCAGCATCCTACACAGACACTCACAGATCTTATGACAATAAGAGAACTCCGTGGTTCACTTGATAACTTTACTATCGGTTTATGCGGTGACCTTAAGTTCGGAAGAACTGTACACTCACTTATAAGTTCATTAGTAAGATACAAGAATGTAAAGTTTGTCCTTATATCTCCTAAGGAGTTAAGAATCCCTGATTATATCAGAGATGATGTACTTAAGGCTAATAATTGTGATTTCGTTGAAGTTGAGAATCTTGAGCAGGCTATGCCAGAACTTGATATTCTGTATATGACAAGAGTCCAGAGAGAAAGATTCTTCAGTGAAGATGAGTATTTAAGAATGAAAGATTTCTATATTCTTGACGAAGAGAAGATGGCGCTTGGAAAGCCTGATATGTATGTACTTCACCCACTTCCAAGAGTTAATGAGATATCAGTTGATGTAGATAATGATGAAAGAGCTGCTTATTTCAAGCAGGTTCAGTTTGGTGTATATGTAAGAATGGCACTTATACTTACATTACTTGGTCTGGATACAGCAGTTAATCCATCATTGGCTCATGTACTTGATTCATTGGACGCATAAGGAGGAGAAGAATATGTTAAATGTAGGCGAACTTAATGAAGGCTTTGTTCTTGATCATATTGAAGCAGGAAAGGCCATGATGATATACAATTACTTAGGACTTGATAAGCTTGACTGTCAGGTTGCCATTATCAAGAATGCAAGAAGTGACAAGATGGGAAAGAAAGACATTATTAAGATTGAAGGCGGTCTTGATCTTGTTGATCTTGATGTTTTAGGATTTGTTGATCATAATATTACTGTTAATATTATTAAGAATGGTGAGATAGTAGAGAAGAAGACATTATCTCTTCCAAAACAGGTTACTAATATTATCAAATGTAAGAATCCAAGATGTATCACATCTATTGAGCAGGGATTGAAACAGGTATTTGTGCTTGCAGATGAAGAGAAGCAGGTTTACAGATGTAAATACTGTGAAGAGAAATATTCATAAAAAATATAATGGCTGCCGTTACTAAACGGCAGCCATTTGTGTTATAAGCTGTATTTAATTAAGCTCTTTAATTATCATGTTATTAGGCCTTGAAATCTTAAGCTCTGGACCATTCATTATGATAAGACCTCTGTCATACTTTACAGTAAATATTGTTATAGAATTACCTTCATTGTTCATAGACATTATGTGCTTATCATCAGGGAAAAGCTTTATGTACTTAGGATAGTCTCCACTGATTGGGAGAGAGTTGAGACTTGAAAGCTTTCCTGTCTTAGTGTCAACGTTATATATTGTAACTGTGTTATCACCTGCATTAGAGCAGAGCAGATGCTTTCCTGTACTGTCAAATATTATATTAGCTGCAGCACTGTTAGTCTTGTGGTCGCGTCTTACAGTGAATATATTCTGTACAAGTTCGAAACGGTTCCTGTCTGAGTTCTTATCATATGAGTACACGTTGATATAGTTCTTCATCTCACATACAACATAGGCATACTTTCCATCACGGCTGAATTCTATCTGACGTGGTGCAGATTCCTGCTGTGAACGGATTATATCATATAACTTTAACTTGCCTGTTACATGGTTGAATTCATAAAGCTTTATCTGGTCGATACCAGGATCACATACACATAAGAGCTCCTCATCTGGTGTGAATGCGCTCCAGCTTATATGTGGACGAAAATTTCTTTCGGCAACACTGCCGATTCCCTTGTGGAATACTTCATCTGCAATAAATCCAACAGAGCCGTCTGCATTGATATGCATAACTGTTATCTTGCCATCGTGGTAACCAGATACTACAAGGAATCTGTTATCACTTGTAACACATATATGACATCCGCGCATTCCGTTGATTGATGCTACGTTCATAAGTTCAATATTGCCATCAGCTAATATTGCATATGCTGAAACACCCTGGTCGCATATAGCGTATAAGAAGTTCTTATCAGGTGAAAATGTAATGAAAGAAGGATTATCAATTGCAACCTCTCCACGTTCTGTTATTCTTCCTTTAGCTACATCACAGTCATATATATGGATTCCTTTACTGCTTTCGTGTGTATAGCTGCCGACATAAGCTACATATTTCTTATCCATGATTATCCGCCTCCGTAAAACATATATATTACTATTTTATAGCAAGAGGCATGGTTTTTCAATACTGGTCAGATACATTTTTGCTTAACCTTATCAGGACATATACTTACAAGTATAATATCAGGGCCGATTGTGCGGATACATTTGAACGGAATAACATATTCATAATCCCTGCCAAGAAAACCACATAATCTTGCCGGGCCTGGAACAATAATTGCAAGTATACATCCGGATGCGGGGTCAAAGTCAATATCAATAACGAATCCTAATATGCAGCAGTCTGTATCATTGATAACTGTTTTTCCTTTAAGTTCACATAGACGCATATGAACACCTTATTCTGTGTTTATATTATTATATTGCACTTGTTAACAAAGGTGTCTTTTCATGTCACGGAGGGCACATTTTTCCAGACGGCTAACCTGAGCCTGTGATATTCCTAAGTCTTTGGCAACCTCTGTCTGGGTGCGGCAGTCAAAGAATCTGAGCGTTATTATCTGACGTTCTCTTGGTGACAGGCGGTTTATGGCTTCTTTAAGTGCAATATTACGGACCCAGTGGTCTTCTGTATTTTTCTTGTCTTTAACCTGGTCTATTACATAGAGTGTGTCACCACCGTCATTAAATACTGGCTCATATAGTGAAATTGAAGGCGTAACAGCTTCAAGTGCAATGACTATATCTGCTTTGGATATGCCGATTTCTTCGGCTATTTCTGTGATTGTAGGTTCTTTCAGGTTCTTTTTCATAAGGTTTTCGCGGGTTGTTATCGCTTTGTATGCGGTATCTTTTAATGAACGGCTTACCCGTATTGTACTGTTATCACGAAGATAACGTTTGATTTCTCCAATTATCATAGGAACTGCATATGTTGAGAATTGTACATTTAAAGATATATCAAAGTTGTCAATTGCTTTAATCATGCCTATGCAGCCTATCTGGAAAAGGTCATCAAGATTCTCACCGCTCTGGCTGAAACGCTGTACAATGCTTAATACAAGTCTTAAGTTTCCTTTTATAAATGTTTCTCTTGCCTGTGTATCTCCTGATTTTATCTTTGCAAGCAGCTCTTTTGACTGAGCTGGTTTAAGAAGAGGAAGGTCACTTGTATTGACTCCGCATATTTCAACTTTGTATCCAGCCATAATCCCTCCTTGAATAACACATTTGTTTTCTGACTTATCATTTTCAACTTATCAACATTAAAAGGATTGACATTTTGGCTGGGCTTATTCATAATTAATTTATATATTTAATTCGGAGGTAGATAGCGTGAAGTGTCCGTTTTGTGGTAAAGATAACACTAAGGTAATTGATTCAAGACCAACTGATGACAGTTCAATAAGAAGAAGACGTCAGTGTGATGAGTGTGGTAAGAGATTTACTACATATGAGAAGATTGAGTCTATGCCACTTATTGTTATTAAGAAAGATAATAACAGAGAACCTTATGACAGAGAGAAGATAACAGCCGGCATAGTAAGATCATGCCATAAAAGACCTGTTTCTATCTCACAGATTAATAACATGGTTGATGAGATAGAGACTCAGATATTCAATATCGGAGAGAAAGAGATTTCAACTAAGACTATCGGTGAAATCGTTATGAGCAAGCTTAAGAATGTTGATGAGGTTGCTTATGTGAGATTTGCTTCTGTATACAGAGAGTTTAAGGATGTTGATTCATTTATGGAAGAGATTAAGAAGATTCTTAAGTAATATATCAGAAGCAGATTAAAGAAAGGCAGCATTTAGGTTATGTTTAAGAGATTCTATCCTGATATATATATTGATTCAGCTTATGACATTGATTATCAGGGCCTTTATGACAAGGGCTACAGAGGGATTGTGTTTGATATTGACAATACGCTTGTTGAACATGGAGCGCCTGTTACAAAGCGTTGCAGTGATCTGTTTGACAGATTAAGAGGTATTGGCTTTGAGACATGTATTATATCTAATAATAAGGAGTACAGGGTCAAGCCTCTGGCAGACGCCTGCGGTTCAAGATATGTAAGCAAGGCAAGAAAGCCATCACCTGTTAATTATATTAGGGCTATGGAGATTATGGGAACTGATACAGGCAACACATTTTTTGTTGGTGACCAGCTTTTTACTGATGTATGGGGAGCTAACAAGGCTGGTATCATGTCTATTCTTGTTAAGCCTATTGATAAGCATGAAGAGATTCAGATTATTCTTAAGAGAAGACTGGAATGGATTGTATTATTTTTTTATAAAAGAAGAAAACAGTAATTGTTTAAAGGAGCTTAAGTTATGGACATCAAAGGAACAACCAGAGTATGCGGGCTTATTGGTAATCCGGTAGGACATTCTGTGTCACCGGCAATTCACAATAATCTTGCACAGTTAACAGGGAAAGATATGGTGTATACCACATTTAAAGTTGAGAGAGGTGATGTGGCGGCAGCTGTTAAAGGGGCATACAGTCTTAATATTCTTGGGCTTAATGTTACAGTTCCACACAAGTCAGAGGTTATTGATACTCTTGTTGATATTGATCCGCTTGCTAAGGCTATAGGAGCTGTTAATACTCTTGTAAGGGTTGATGGAGGATTCAAAGGATACAACACTGATATTCTTGGTCTTGCAAGGGAACTTGAGGATGAGGGCATTGAACTTGAGAATTCCAGGGTTATTATTCTTGGAGCGGGAGGAGCTGCAAGAGCTATAACATTCTTATGTTCAAGTAAGAATGCACAGTGTGTGTATCTGTTAAACAGAACAGTTGATAAGGCAGAGGCGATTGCACAGGCTGTTAATACACATTTTAACAATGATAAGGTTATTCCTATGAATATTGCTGATTATGCTGATATTCCGGGAGATGATTATGTCGTTATACAGACAACAAGCGTTGGACTTCATCCGAATGACGATGCTGTTGTTATTGATGATGAAGCATTTTACAGGAAGGCAGCAGTTGGTGTTGATATTATATATAATCCGGCTGAGACTAAGTTTATGAAGCTTATCAAGGCACAGGGTAAGAATGCGTATAATGGTCTTAAGATGCTCCTGTACCAGGGCGTAAGCGCATATGAGCTCTGGAATGACTGTAAGATTACTAAAGAAGAGGCTGATGAGGTATATAAGTGTCTTCAGAAGGAGCTTGGAATTGATGAATAACGGACATAACAATATTATTCTCATTGGATTTATGGGAAGTGGCAAGACAACATTTGGAAGGTGGATTACCAAGACCCACAATATGGATTTTCTTGATACTGATGAGTATATTGAGAATAAGTACAACAAGCTTATTAAGGATATATTCAGTGATTCAGGCGAAGAGGCATTTAGAGATATGGAGACACAGGCGGTTAAGGAACTTGCGCTAAGCTGTGATAATTGTGTTATATCTGTTGGAGGAGGACTTCCTGTAAGGGAGGTTAACAGAAGGCTTCTTAAGGAGCTTGGAATTGTTGTATATCTGGAGGCATCAGTTGATGAGCTGGTAAAACGTCTGTCAAAGGATACAAGCAGACCGCTTCTTGCAGGCGGCAATCTAAGAGAGAAGATTGAAAGCCTTATGGCTGCAAGAGAAGCTCTTTATAAAGATGCAGCGGATATTATTGTTAAGACTGATGGCAGAAGATTTGAAGATATGTATGCAGATGTTGTGACAGCTATTAATATGGGAATAATGGAGGATTGATATGAAGATACTTGTAATGAACGGACCTAACATTAATTTTCTTGGAATAAGAGAGAAAGGTATCTATGGCGAACAGAATTATGAAGCTCTTGTTTCAATGATTGAGAAGAAGGCAGAAGAGCTTGGAGTTGATGTGGAAGTATTCCAGAGCAATCACGAAGGTGCTATAATTGATAAGATTCAGGAGGCATACTACAATGATGTTGATGGAATTGTTATTAATCCTGGAGCATTCACACATTACAGCTATGCGGTAAGAGATGCACTTGCATCTGTTGCAGCTATTCCTAAGATTGAAGTCCATATATCCAACGTACATACAAGAGAGGAGTTCAGACATACATCTGTGACAGTTCCCGTATGTAACGGACAGGTTGTAGGACTTGGACTTAAGGGATATTTATATGCAATGGAAGCAGTTGTTGACCTTGCTGCGAAAAAGTAGTTGCCAAATGTTTATATTTATTATACAATATTAGAAGTCATTTGATTATTTAGGAGGTATACCAAAGAATGGTAGATGCAGGTAGTTTTAAGAATGGTATTACAATTCAGTATGAGAACGGAATTTGGCAGGTAATCGAATTCCAGCATGTTAAGCCTGGTAAGGGATCACCTTTCGTTAGAGCTAAGTTAAAGAATATTATTTCTGGTGGTGTTATAGAGAATTCTTTCAGACCAACTGAGAAGTTTGATCTTGCACACATCGACAGATCTGAGTATCAGTATTTATATGCTGATGGCGATCTTTACAACTTCATGAACACAGAGACATATGACCAGATCGCATTAAGCGCTGATCAGGTTGGTGATTCTCTTAAGTTCGTTAAAGAGAACGAGATCGTTAAGCTCTGTTCACATGATGGTAACGTATTTGCTATCGAGCCACCTATTTCAGTTGAGCTTGAAGTAACAGATACAGAGCCAGGTATCAAGGGTAACACAGCAACAGGTGCTACTAAGCCAGCTATCGTTGAGACAGGAGCTAAGATTATGGTTCCATTGTTCGTTAACCAGGGCGATAGAATTAAGATTGATACTCGTACAGGTGAGTACACATCAAGAGCATAATTAATTATTTATGTATTATTAAAGGCTGTCATGCAATGCATGGCAGCCCTTTTTTTGCGCGAGTAGCGATGAGAATAGCTGCAAAATTTATAATCATGCTTGCATGAATTATAAATTGGGCGGATATTCGAGGAGCACCGCGACAATGCCAGACTTTAGTCTGGCATATGCGCTGCTCGCGCGAGTAGCGATGAGAATAGTTACACAACTATCCTCTTGCCTGGAATGTTGTACAGACTGTATCATCTTCAGTTACAGCCTTTATACCTGATATGTCTACATGGTCAGCATCACATTTTTTATTGGTATTATATATGCAGTTAGTTGCCTCACATGAGATAGATAAAGAATCTTTAGGAAGATGGCACATATTAGTTGCACCAGGTTTCTGATGTTCATAGTCACCACAGCATGTTTCACCACATCGGCATGCAGAGCTTCCTTCTACACAGATTGAATTAAGACAGCACTGGTTGTCACAGTTATGCACGCAAGATGCAGCATTACAGTTAAGATTACCCATAATATAGCTCCTTTCAAAAAACAATTATGACCGCCATGTTGCAATTAACATAGCGGCCATATTATTGTTCCCTGAATATTACCTATTATGCAGGATGATTATTTAATAAAAGAAAATGAAAATCTTTTCGTCCTGACATTGAAGTATCTAAAAGAAACTTTAGCAATTATCTTGTCTTTAGATACAAATGTATTAGTCCAGTATCTGGAATCTTTGGAGTTGTTACGGTTGTCACCTAACATAAAATATGAACCTGAAGGTACAACATATGTCAGGTCTTCACCATCACTGTTCATTGGTTCACGGATATAATCTTCTTCGAGCATCTCGCCATTGACATAAACGTGACCATTCTTGATATTAATAACATCCCCAGGAACTCCGATAACTCTTTTAACAAAGTTCTGTGATTCATCATCAGGATACTTAAATATTACAATATCGCCACGTTCAGGTTCGTGGAACAGATATGCCAGACGGAAACCAATAAGTCTGTCGCCTGTAAGAATAGTATTCTCCATAGAACCAGAAGGAACCTGTGCATTAACTATAATGAATCTTGTAAATAGAAATGCAACTATGATGGCAACGGCAAGAATCTTAACATAGCTTAATATTTCCTGACCGACACTTTCTTTATGATTCTTGTGGGAAGCAGGAGCAACCGGCTCATCGCTGTAACGTGGAATATCATAATCATCGTAATCTGAGTCATCATCATAAGAGAAATCGTCGTCAATATCATCTAAGAATTCTATACCGTCGTCGTATTTTGCTTTAGTATCATCGTCATAATCGTTGTAATTAAAATTAGTCATGTTATATGTTTCCTTATTGTTATATAAGACAATGATAGTTTAAATAGTATTATTTTGCAAGTAATTCCATGATTTTATTGCTTCTTGCAATAAATCCAGTCATCTGTTCAGGAGAGAGTGGTGCATGACTAAGCATAGCAAGATCGTAAAGCTGTTCGCATATAATCTTAGTATTTTCTCCGTCTGAATGTTCAGCAACATATTTAACAAGATCATTGTTGGCATTAAGTACAAGAGTCTGTCCTTCAGTACCAAACATTGAAGGATCCATGCCAGCCATACCATACATCTTCATCATATCCTGCATACGTCTGCTTTCTTCTGAGAGAGTAATCATTGAAGATATAGATGCATCCTTTAATTTCTCTACACTAACAGTTAAATTCTCTTTGCCAAGAGCATCCTTAAAGGTCTTAGAGAGCTTTTCAGTCATGTCCTTCAACTCGTCTTCAGAAGTCTCCTCCTTAAAGCTGTCTGAAAGATCTGCATCGATACGCTTGAACTTGAGATTCTCGTTCTTAGATTCCATGTTAGTGATGAATGGCTGGTCGATATTATGAGTAAGAATTACGGCATCAATTCCTTCATTCTTGAACATGTTGATGTACTGGCTCTGCTCAACTTCATCTGTTACATAGAATATTGTGTTCTCGTGTTTTTCTTTATTCTCTTCAAGACATTCCTTAAGAGTTAAATATTTGCCGTCAAGATTCTTGAATATGATGTAATCATTCATCTTCTCAGCAAATTTTTCATCCTTTAAGCAGCCGAACTTGATAAATGGATTGATATCATCCCAGTATTTCTCATAGTTTTCTTTATCTGTCTTACACATTCCTGAAAGCTTGTCGGCAACCTTTTTAGTGATGTAATCAGATATCTTCTTAACAAATCCATCGTTCTGAAGTGCTGAACGTGATACATTAAGTGGAAGGTCTGGGCAGTCAATAACACCTTTAAGAAGGAGTAAGAACTCTGGAATAACTTCTTTAATGTTATCTGCTACGAATACCTGATTGTTATAAAGCTTTATAGTACCTTCAATAGATTCATACTCTGTATTAATCTTAGGGAAGTAGAGAATACCCTTAAGATTGAATGGATAATCCATGTTAAGGTGAATCCAGAATAATGGTTCTTTATAATCGTGGAATACCTTGCGGTAGAATTCCTTGTAATCTTCATCTGAACATTCATTAGGATGCTTTGTCCAGAGAGGATGGATATCGTTGATTGCAACTGGTCTTTTGACAATCTTAGCCATTTTTTTGGCTGGAACTTTCTCAACAGTTTCCTTAGTTCCATCTTCTTTCTCAACTTCTTCTGTAACAGCGTCCTTTATAAATGTATCAAGAACTGTATCTTTTTCCGTAACTTCTTCCTCAGGAATCTCCTCAGTCTGCTCGCCGGCATCTTCATTAGTTACAAAGATTGGAACTGGCATGAAAGAGCAGTATTTGTCAAGAACTTCTTTAGCTTTATATTCGTTGGCAAATTCATAGCTGTCTTCATTGAGGTAAAGAGTAATCTCTGTACCAGGAGTTGCTTTAGTTCCCTCACTTATATCATATTCAGTTCCGCCGTCACATGACCAGTGAACTGATTCAGCTCCGTCCTTAAATGAAAGAGTATCAATAGTAACCTGGTCAGCAACCATAAATGCTGAATAGAAACCTAAACCAAAATGTCCGATAATCTGGTCATCATTAGCCTTATCCTTATATTTTTCAAGGAATGCTTCAGCACCTGAAAAAGCAATCTGGTTGATATACTCATCAACCTCTTCATTAGTCATACCGATACCGTTATCAATGATCTTGATTGTCTTATCTTTAGCAGAAAGCTTAATCTCAACCTTATAATCAATATCGTCTGGAGCTTCGTATTCTCCAATCATTGAAAGCTTCTTGAGTTTAGTGATAGCATCGCATGCATTAGAAACTAACTCTCTATAGAAGATATCATGGTCAGAATACATCCATTTCTTGATGATAGGGAAAATATTCTGGCTGTTAATAGATAAATTACCATGTTCTTTTGACATAATATTTCACTCTCCAATCTATATAGTATAAAACTAAGTGTTAATTTAATACACGAATAAACAGAAGTCAAGCAAAAACTAGCACTCAAAGGTAAAGAGTGCTAACAAAAAGCCGCCTGTGCGTGTAAACAGGCGGTTTTGCGGGATTTATTAAATAATTCTAAATTATTCTTCATATGAAATATCAGCATCAGATAAGAAGTTGAGAATATATTTTTCAAATGCTTCATCAAGGGAGCGGTCGAGTGTAAATGTACTAAGCGAAGATGCTGTTGTCATGGTTACTGAACCATCCTGATAGCGTACATTAAGAAATAACCCGTTGACACAGTCGGGGTCAAAGTTAAGGTCAGTATCAAGTATCAGTTTTGCAACAACTGCTTCAGGCAATACAAATGTTATCTTTAAAAGTTCAGGAACTTTCCTGCCCTTAATTATGCTGAATGCGAAAGGCTTAATGTTCTTCCATGATGTATATCTTGCAGAAGGCATGGAATTAAGCTCATCTTCATTATAAAAGTCAGTGTTGAGCTTTCCATCTATTGTATAACTGCAGCCAGTGCATATATAGGCTTCTGAAAGACACATACCATCAAATGTATCGCTTATCAGAAGTTTATTCATAAATTGCTTTAAATCCTTAATTGTAAGAGAGAGCATAAATCCTCCTTGTTTTGCAAAATGTATATTAATTATAATATATAATCAGTCTTTTAGAAACAGCTTTTGAATTATATTTATAAGAGCAAAGAGAATTGTTGATATAATGCATAGAATTACAATGCCAAGTACAACATAACTCATCTTAAATACCTGGCTGCCATATATTATAAGGTATCCAAGCCCTTTTTTAGCAGCTAGGAATTCACCTATAATTACACCTACAAGACACAGACCGATATTGACTTTCATGTTACTTATAATAATTTTCTTGGAACCGGGAATGATAAGCTTGCACAGAATATGCCATTTGTTACCGCCAAGAGTCCGTATCAGAGTGATTTTTTCTTTGTCAATTCCAAGAAAACCTGTGTACAGATTAATTATCATGCCAAATATGGCTACGGATACAGCAGTTATGATAATTGCCTTTGTATTAGTGCCAAGCCATACAATGAGCATAGGTGCAAGAGCTGACTTAGGAAGACTGTTTAATACCACCATAAAAGGTTCAAGACAGTCAGACAGTCCTTTGAAGCACCATAACAGTATTGCAAATATAATCCCGACAACTGTAATTATTGCAAATGCGACTATGGTTTCGTAGAGAGTTACCCATATATGCATGAATATTACTCCGTCTTTGGCGAGGTCTATAAATGTCTGATACAGCCTTACCGGTGAACTGAATATAAATGCGTTGATAATACCTTTGTCAGCAGAGAATTCCCACAGACCGATGAATCCTAAGAATAATATCAGGCGGGAGAGTGTTACTGATATGGTATACAAACGTTGCTTTATTATGAATTTTTTCTGTAAAGGACTAATATTCATTTTAACACCTCCCTTATTTCATCAAAATATTTCTGGGAAGAAAGAGTATCTCTTGATTCTATATCAATTGTTTTCAAAAGCTTTGCCGGACGGCTCGTGAGTATTAATACACGGTCGGTCATTGCAATTGCTTCGGATATATCGTGTGTTACTAATATTACGGTTTTCTTCTCACTCCTTAATATATTACATATATCTTCCCTTACTTCGAGTCTTGTCTGATAATCAAGGGCAGAAAATGGTTCGTCTAAAAGTAAAATATCCGGTTTCAGAGCAAGTGTGCGGATAAGTGCTGCACGCTGTCTCATACCTCCGGATAGCTGGGATGGCCTCGCTGATTTGAATTCTGCAAGGTCATATTGCTCTAAGAGATGATTAACATACGCAATGTTTTCAGGCGTTTTTTTGTTATTTATTTCAAGACCTAACATAACATTTTTATAGATACTGCGCCATTCAAACAGATTATCCTTCTGCAGCATATATCCCATCCGGGAGTCCGTATTGTTCTCTGGCGGTCTTATATATATTGTTCCAGCTTCAGGCTTTATAAGATCGCATAGAAGAGAGAGCAGTGTGGATTTACCACAACCGGATGGACCGACAATCGAGGTGAAACTTCCGGGTTCTATTTCAAAAGAAAGATCATTGATTACCGGAGTCTCTCCATTTTTATCGTGATAAGAATAATATATGTGATCCAGAGATAGAATTGATTCCAATAGATTGCTCCCATACTATGGTTAATATAATTTATGAAAATTATTGAAAAAAGTGATTATGAAGATTGAATTAGACGCATATAAAGAATATAATAAGAACACTAAGGTCATATGAGGGGTACATTATGAACTGCTTAGAGGAGATAATAGCTAATATAAGCACAAAAAGAGTGTTTATACAGACACATAATTTCCCGGATCCTGATGCAATTGCATGTGCATATGGATTGTCAGAACTGCTTAAAGCAAAAGGGGTAGACGCAGAGATTTGTTATAAGGGAAGTATTGATAAAACAGTAACGGCCAAGATGGTAAGACTGCTTGATATTGCAGTTAAAGAATATATGAGTGCAGATAAATTCAGTAAAGAAGATGAGATAATTCTTGTTGATGCCCAGAAAGGCAATTCCAACATTATAGATATGAATGGTCATGAGATTATATGCATAGATCATCATCCTGGATTTGAACATGTTGATTATAGATTCTCAGATATAAGACCAGAGGTTGGTGCATGCGCTTCGATTATTGCGTCATATTATTTTGATAATAATATTGAGATGTCAAAGAATGTTGCAACAGCTTTATTGTACGGGATTAAGATGGACACAGCTGATATGCGCAGAGGCGTTTCACAGCTTGATCTGGATATGTTTTATAAGTTGTTTATGAACACTGACAGGACAATTCTTGCAGACCTTGACAGCAGTGTACTGCATTTTGATGATATCAAGGCATATAAGGACGCACTCAGCACGATAGATATAAGAGAAGATGTATGCTTTGCATGTGCAGGTTATGAGTGCAAGGAATCGCTTATAGCGGCAATATGTGATTTTACTCTGACTCTGGATGGAATTAATCTGTCAGTAGTATATTCTCCTAAGAAGGATGGAATTAAGATGTCAATAAGAAGTGCAGGTAAATATCTGTCAGGGGTAATGACAGTTAATGCACTTAAAGGAATAGGAACCGGTGGTGGTCATGATAATATGGCAGGCGGTTATGTTCCATATAAAAAGGAGAATAATGGAAAGGTAAGCGAAGCTGATGTTGTAAGGCTTGAAAAAGAGATTAAAGAGAGATTTATAAGAGAAACATGGAATTAATATAAACCGTCAGTCTGGATATCGGGTTCAGGCTGACGGTTTTGACATTGGTCTGTGTTAATATTTATATATCAATAGTTATCGTATATCAATCTGTATCCTGTCTATAAAATGTCCGAATATTCCTGCATATCCGTCCATTCTGTTATCGGTGGAGTTATCTTTCTGTAAACTGTAATAGTCTCTGTTTACAGGGCTTACCCTATAGAATGCATAATGATAACCTGATGAATTAATAATATCATCAGGAGTGTAATAATATATCTCAACGGCATCAACAGGTGTGTCATTGCCAGCATATCCATTATAGTAATCATTAATATCAGTGTTGCGGCTGTCTATGAAACCAAGCCAGCCACTATTTACATGAACTCTGTATTTTATATAGCCGGTATCTGTTGTGACTGCAAGACCGGTAATGCTCTGACCGGATATTCCGGCGTAGTCATCATTATTCTTAACTATGGGAAGCCAGCGGCCTGTTGAAAGCTTTGTCTGATAGTAAACATTTATATTATTGGATGAACTATCATCTATACGCATAGTTTCACCAGTATTATCATCTTTTTTAACAGAATAATCTGAGTAATATATATTGCCATCATATCCTTCATCTTCGATTTCTACTGCACCAAACTGCCACATGGTACAGTCAAGGCTTGGAGAATCAATTCCCCAGTGTGCAAGCCAGATATTCATCTCTGGGATTGATTTCAGTCTGTCAAGGTCAAGCACATTGGTAAAATAGTTATAATTGGCATAGACACCGGTTTTATATCCGCTGACACGCATGGCATTAACAAACATTTCGCAGAAATCAGACAGCAGTTCTCCTTCAGAGTAGACATCAAGACCATTTCTTGCTTTATATCCGTCAGCATCTTCCATATCAAACCACACACCAAGCTGAGGCGTTCTGCCTTGAAGAAGTCTTAAAGCGTGGGCAGTTTCGCTTGCTGCGTCATAATAATCCAAAGCATAACTGTACAGATAGACGCCGTAAGGAATTCCAAGCCGTTCACATTCATCCATATTTCTGATGGCAGCAGTGTCGTCCTGTGACTGGATATCGCTGCCATATCCGATACGGATAATTGCACCTTCAATATAGTTCTTCATATTATCCCACTGAATAAAACCGTTGTAGCTGCTCACGTCGATTACCAAAGCATATATATCTGCCGGAAATGACATGAAAAGGCATACAGAAGCAATAATTGCAACATATATTCTGATGAGTTTCTTCATTCACACAGCTCCTTTCATATAATATTCTAATATAGAATATTCGAAGGACTGCCTTGGTGTTAGTGAAATAACGGCTTTACAAAAAAACGTTTAATAGATATAATATATATTACATTGTCCGCTTAACTGCGGCTATAATGCCACCTTGGCTCAGTCGGTAGAGCGTTTCACTCGTAATGAAAAGGTCGCCGGTTCGATTCCGGCAGGTGGCTTGAATTAAAAAGTCCGCGAAGTCAGTATTTATCTAGCTTCGCGGACTTTTTTACAGGAGTTTCTTTTGCTCTTTTTTGATTTGATTAATACTCTTCTCAGGAGTTGGTAGATCCTCAGGCATGGTTCCGCCAAGACGCTTAATAGTATCTCTTACCTCTTTGCCAACATCATAATGAGTCTGGTTAGCATTATCTTTACCTTTTATATTTTCTCGTTTAAGTTTAGCTTCAGTCTGTGTTGCACGAAACAGATTGGCAGCTAATTCCTCATAGCCCATATGGTCAAGAATATTCTGACTTTTCTTTAATCCTTTTCGTTGATGAATGTCTTTTGCCTTCAATCCACCATATAATCCCATATAACCGTAATTTTGAAATATAGCATAATCTATGGAAGTATTAACACCTGCATCTTTTGCGGCAGCAACAAGCTGTTTATTATGTTCAATCATTTCATGTCTGATAGCCAATCTTTTTTGGTCTTCTGAAAGAGAGTCATAATTTTCTATAAGTTCTTGTTGACGGGTTTTAACGGCAAAATATGTTTTACCGAGAGCAACAACGGGTTTATCAGGATTAGCATTAAGTACTGTTAAATATGCAGCATAACGAGATAATTTGTAACTTTTAAATTCTCGTTTGGCATTAGAACCGATATTAACCATCTCGGTGGTTTCACCGAAATGGTCATCAATGTTCTGATTACTATTTTTACAGTTTTCCATTGCTTTAAAAATAATAAGTTCAAAATTTCTGAAATCTTTGTACCCCAATACTTTTTAGAATACAATAAATTGCTTAGATTTATATAAAAGATAAGATCTAAATATTTTACGAATAATATCCCACCCAGCCGCCAATCCTAATACCGAAATTATTATCAGGAGGCGGATATGGGCAAATCTGACGATGAAAAAACAGATAACGATTATAAAGATGGTGCAGTTACTAAGAATTCTGTTGAGGTGATAACAATTATTGGAGAGATAGAAGGACATGATAATCTTCCGGCAGCGAGCAAAGCAACCAAGTATGAACATATGCTTCCTAAGCTGGCGGAGATTGAGATGGATAAGGATATTAAAGGCGTGCTTTTTATTATGAATACAGTTGGAGGGGATGTCAGTGCGGGACTGGCACTGGCTGAGATGATTGCCTCAATGAAAAAGCCGACAGTTTCCTTAATCATAGGTGATTCGCATAGTATAGGTGTGCCGCTTGCTGTGAGTACAGATTATTCATTTATTGTGCCTACAGCTACAATGATAATACATCCTGTCAGGATGAACGGAACACTTATCGGAGTGCAGCAGACATATGATTATTTTGAACGGATATCTGACAGAATAACATCATTTATTGCGGCTCACAGCAGTGTAAGTAAAGAAAGAGTAGAGGAAATGATGGTTGATACCACCCAATTATCTAAAGATTTAGGAACAGTGCTGGTGGGTAGACAGGCTGTTGAAGAAGGTTTAATATGTGAGGTAGGAGGAATCAGTGATGCGCTTGCAAAGCTGGATTCCATGATTAATGAAGATTAAGGGGTAAGTATGAAATGTAATATATGCCCGAGAGCCTGCAATGTTGACAGGAGTGTTAACAGAGGCTTTTGCGGGATGACTAATGATATATATGCGGCGAGAGCCGCACTACATATGTGGGAAGAACCATGCATATCCGGTGAACATGGAAGCGGTGCGGTGTTCTTTTCAGGGTGTACATTAAGGTGCATATTCTGCCAGAATTCTGAGATTGCTGCAGCACAGGTTGGAAAGAAGATAACAGTTGACAGACTTTCCGACATTTTTCTTGAACTTCAGGACAAATGTGCCAATAATATCAACCTTGTTACGGCGACACATTTTGTACCACAGGTCGCAGAGGCACTTATTAAGGCAAAGAATAAAGGACTTGTTATACCTATTGTATACAATTCCAGTGCATATGAGAATGTGGACACTGTCAGGATGCTTGACGGACTTGTGGATGTGTATCTTCCAGACATGAAATATATTGACAGCAGGCTTTCAGCAGAGTATTCGAAAGCACCGGATTATGCCGATGTGGCTAAGGCTGCAATTCAGGAGATGGTAAGACAGATCGGAGAACCGGAATTCTTTACAGAAGATGATGAACTTGTGAAGAGCGGAAGAGTTGAAGATGGAATTATGAAAAAAGGCGTAATTGTCAGACATCTTGTACTTCCGGGAACAACCAAAGACTCCAAGGCAGTTATAAAGTATCTTCTCGATACATACGGGGATGATATATACATAAGCATAATGAGTCAGTATACGCCATTTGAGAGACTGAAAAATCATCCACTCCTGTCGCGGAAAGTGACAAGAAAAGAATATGATTCTGTGGTAGATTATGCGATAGACTGTGGAATCAATAATGGATTTATTCAGGAAGGTGATGTGGCAGAGGAAAGCTTCATTCCTGAATTTGACTATGAGGGCATATGATTATATAATCGTAACAGAATTATTACAAATGTATTGTGTATTGGCGGGATTAATATATGGAAAATAAGCATGGGCACATAGAGCAAAACAGCGCCAGAATATGGCAGATAGGCTTGTTTTCTCTTAATAATACATCAACGAATCTGTTTCTTGCCATGATGGGGTATGTCTCATATTATGCTAACGGAATAGCAGGACTTTCAGTTGTGCTTATCTCGGTTATTCTTACGGGTATGAGAATATTCGATGGTATAACAGACCCTGTGATAGGATATTTTATAGATAAAACTAACGGAAAGTACGGCAAATTCAGACCTTACATAGTTACAGGCTATGTGCTTATGGCGGTAAGCAGCCTTGTGCTGTTCTTTACTACAAGCCTTGTTCCGGCTATTTTAAGACCATTGTATTTTATAGTTGTGTATTCAGTATATATAATCGGATATACATTTCAGACAGCAGTAGTAAAGTCGGGACAATCAGTAATTACCAATGACATGAAGCAGAGACCGATGATAACATTTTTTGATTCAACATTTATAATGTTTGCACATGGTCTGGTAGCTTTCTATGTTTCTGTATATCTTATTGAGAAGTACAAGACATTCCAGTCACAGGCGCTTTTCTCAGAGTTTGTTATTACTGTTGTGATTGTTGCCGGAATATGCTCTGCACTTGCTGTAGTCGGAATATGGAGCAAGGATAATGTTAAGTATTTCAAGCTGGATGAAGACAAGAAACAGCAGATACATTTCAGGGATTATGCTACTATAATCAAGCACAACAAACCAATCAGAATGCTTGTTATAGCGGCAGCATCTAACAAATTCGCACAGATGGTATATGGCAATTCAACAGTTCTTGTAATGCTTTATGGAATTCTGATGCAGAATTATCCGCTTGCTGGTATAATTGGAATAATTGTAGGTATTCCCAACTTAGGAATAATATATCTTGGTATTGAACATGCCAAGCGATGCGGACAGAAGAAGACACTTGTAAGATCAACATATCTTGCAATTATTTTTCAGACGATACTTATGCTGATGATGATATTTACAGATCTTACTAAAGTATCATTAAAGCACATTAATTTTATTACGGTTGCATTCCTGCTTGTATTTACATTACTTAATGGAGTGAAATCAATATCTAATAATATAGTTGTGCCTATGATTGCTGACTGTACTGATTATGAATATACATTGAGCGGACATTTTGTGCCGGGAATAATGGGGGCACTGTTTTCGTTCATTGACAAATCGTTTTCAGCACTTGGAACAGGATTTGTAGGAATTGCACTTGCGATAGCGGGGTATTCTAAAGTTTTTCCGCAGGTGGAAGACCCACTGACACCACAGCTTAAGTTTCTGACAATATTTTTCTATTGTATAATTCCGATAATTGGATGGATTGTGACAATATTTATTATGAGATTCTATAAGCTGGATAAGAATACTATGAGGGGCTTGTATAAGAAATAGAGTGGAGAGTGGAATATGCTTATTAATAAAGGTAACCCAATGCTGATGGGATGCAGCAGATATAAGGACGGATATAATTTTACATATGAGGCAGAATGTGACAGTGCAGCTCTGCTTATTTTTGATGCCCATATGAAGCTTAAAGAACGCATAGAACTTGATTCATCAATGAAATGTGGCAACATATTTTCAGTTTATGTATGTGACAGGAAGCTGGACAAATGTTTCTATTGCTATGAGATTGATGGACAGACATATCTTGACCCATATGCCAGAGCTATAACAGATTGTGGAAGATTTGGACAGGCAGATGAGAATGATAAGTTTCTTGCTGCTGTTGATGTGGCAGACTATGACTGGGAAGATGACAGACCGCTTAATTATGATTACAGCGACTGTGTATTCTATAAGATGAACGTAAGAGGATTTACTAAAAGCAGAACCTCTAAAGTTAAGGACAAAGGCACATTTTCGGGAATAATCAACAAGATTCCATATCTTAAGGAACTTGGAATTACAACTCTTGAGTTACAGCCGGCATACGAATTTGATGAAATAGGCCGCTTTCCACAATTGACTGATACGATTATGTCGAAATACGGAGCAGGAACACACTATAGTGTGGATAAGAATACACGAAAGGTTAATTACTGGGGATATGTCGGTGGATTTTACTTCGCACCTAAGTCATCATATTCATCCACAGCTTCCAGACATCATGGAGTATACAGGGACTATACAGTAGAATTTAAGGATATGGTTAAGGCTCTCCATAAGAATGGAATAGAAGTTGTTATGGAGATGTTTTTTACAGATGAAAGTACAGGATTTATTCTGCAGTGTGTAAGACACTGGGTTACAGAATATCATATTGATGGTGTACATGTATATTGTGATGAGTCTGCACTTAAGGCGCTTTCACAGGATGCACTTCTGTCTGATACCAAGATTATAACAGTGTACTGGGGCGGAAAGACCGGAAGCAGAAAGCATATGGCAGGCTACAATAATGACTTTCAGAATATTGCAAGACGTCTGTTAAAAGGCGATGAGAATATGCTTGGTGAATTTGCTGCCATATCAAGAAAGAATGAAGCTAACAGTGCAAGTATTAATTATATTGCCAATAATAACGGTTTTACACTTCACGACCTTGTAAGCTTTGACAGAAAGCATAATGAGCTTAACGGAGAGAACAACAGGGATGGAGAGGATTTTAACTTCAGCTGGAATTGTGGTGAGGAAGGTGCTACAAGAAAGAGAAAGATTAAAGAATTAAGAATGCGCCAGATAAAGAATGCGCTTGCAATGGTTCTTTTATCGGCAGGAACTCCACTTATACTGGCAGGAGATGAATTTGGCAATTCACAGAACGGTAATAATAATCCGTATTGTGTTGATAGTGAACTATCATGGGTTAACTGGAAGGAAACTAAAGAAGGACAAGAGATTCTTGAATGGACTAAGAGCCTTATACAATTCAGACAGAACAACAGGATACTTCATATGCCACAGTCACTTACTTTAAGTGACAGGGTGTCATGCGGTTATCCTGATATATCATATCATGGAACTAATGCATGGTATGCACAGATGAATACATATGACAGACATATAGGCGTTATGTATTCATGCGTATATGGAGATGAGAAAGACCACAGCCTGATATATGTTGCATATAATATGCACTGGGAAACTCATAGCTTTGCGCTTCCTAAGATTAACGGTACATGGAAGACAGAAATGAGTACTAATGATTCAGGCGCAGTGATTGATGACGATAACAGAAGTGTTATTGTAGAGCCAAGAAGCATTGCGATACTTACCGGAACATACAAGCTTCCTGTAAAGAAGGAGAAGTAATGGATTACAAGAAATTAGCAGACGTTAAAGACAGATTTGCAGATTACGAGAAGATATTTAATTCGGGTGATTATGAAAAGTCTGCAGATATATTATCAGCAATACTCGAAAGAATAGAAGAATGTTCAGACGAACGTAAAGCCGGAAAGATGGAAGACACATTAGTGATGAAATCGGACATGGATCAAAGACCGATATATATAAGCCTTAATCATGTTATGGAATATTATGTGTATGCATGTTATTTTGAACCGGAGACAGAGGTTTTGTGTACAGAGCTTCCGGTTGGTGAATATTACAGAACTTATGGCGATTTATGCCTTAAACTTTCCAAGTACCGCAGGGCAGAGGATGCATTTAAGAAGGCAATATGCTGGAATCCGGTAGACCTTGATTCATATCTTGGTCTTGCAGAATGTTATAAGAATCTTAATATGTTATCAAGATACCTTGATATTACAAAGCAGGCGTATAGATTCTGCTGCAGCCGTGCGACGATGGCAAGATATTATAGAAATATGGGATTCTACTTTGTGGCAAAGTATAATACTGAGGCTGCAAGAGTGTGCTATACATACAGTAATATATATTATAAGACAGACAATGCTGACAGTGAACTTAAGTATCTTGAGCAGGCATTAAATGATAAGACACCAGAGTATTCAATTAAGGAGATGCAGCAGGTACTGGACAAGAATGAAGTTGAACCCGGACCTGATTCCAAGACAATTGGTATTATATACAGAGTTGGTGAAATAATGATGAATGATAAAGATTATAAGCTGGCAAGAGACTGCTTCTCAATTGTGTATGATATAACTCAGGAAGGTCAGTTAAAGAATCTGCTTGATGAACTAGACAAGGAGCTGGAGGTTAATAATGCTTAACAGGACTTATGACGGAATAATATTCGACCTTGATGGAACTATGTGGGATACAAGAAAGCCGATATGTAAAGCGTGGAATATAATACTTTCACGTCACGCAGAGATTCACAGAGCACCGATAGTAGAAGCTGACCTTAATGACTGCATGGGGCTTCCTATGTATGATATTGCGGCAAAGCTTTTTCCTGAAGAGGCTGAGTCTGTAAGAAATGCGCTTATGGACGAACTGTGCACATTCGAGAATGGATATCTTGCGGAAAGAGGAGGAATTCTATATCCGGAACTTGCGGAAACATTATATGCACTCAGCCAGAAGTATCCATTGTACATTGTGAGCAACTGTCAGGACGGTTATATAGAAAGTTTTCTTACGGCACATCTTATGTCCGATTTCTTCAAAGACACAGAGTGCTGGGGAAGAACATTTCTGCCAAAGGGAGAATCTAATAAGATACTTATGGAAAGAAACGGTCTTAAGAATCCTGTATATGTTGGCGATACATCAGGAGATGCAAAGTCTGCTGAAGATGCAGGAATAGATTTCATCTATGCTGCATATGGATTCGGAGATGTTTCACAGGACAGGTATGTTGCGAAGATTGATTCATTTTCAGGACTAAAGGAAATATTATTATAAATGTGCTTGACGCCAGATAAACATAGTGATATTATAGGTGGCAGTTAAATATTTAAAGTCGATGATCAAAAGAGTACTTTCGGAAGGTACATCACAGAGAGCTGGCGGTGGTGGAATGTCAGCATGGAGAGCCGTAAGGAATGGGTTTGTGAGATGCGTAGATGAATTAGCAGTAGTTTACGACGTGGCCTCGCGTTACAGGGGAAGGATATATTAATTGTATCTGATAATGAGTTGAGCATACAGGTGGCATATCCGGTAAGGAGTGCCACCGTTTTTATTAATATTACAAGTATGTTCATAAATAAGGGTGGCACCACGGTAATTCGTCCCTGACAGGAATCTGTAATATACAGGTTTCTGTCAGGGACATTTTTTTTAAGCAGTGAGTCATGCGAACAAGAATAAAGCTTGCTTTAATTCTTGTTCATATGACGAGCGCCAGTAATGAACAACGAAGGACGAAGTCCGTGAGTTGTGAATTACCAGGGATTGGGAGTGCCGAAGGCACGGAAAGACCTGGCTTACAAAAATAGAACGCCAGTAATGAACAACAAAGGACAGGGAGGAATTATGAAACGAAGATTAAGAGCTTATAAAAAGACAGTGAGTATTGTTAATGAGAAAGCTATTGAACTTTACAAAGGACTTGGCATTGAGAAGAAGGGATTTCTTCTTGAAGGAACTGATAAAGAAAGTGGTCAGTACACATTTATGGGTGTTGAACCAAACGAGATAATCCAGTCAGATAAGAACAGCCTTGTTATTACAAAAAAAGATGGCAGCAGGGAAGTAAGAGAGGGAAATCCTCTTGTAAGACTTAAAGAATATTTTGATGAATTTGAGATAGTAAAAGAACCGGGAGAACTTGATTTTATCGGTGGTCTGGTAGGAAGCTTAGGATATGACTATATAAGATATACAGAGGTGCTTCCTGATGATAATCCTGATGAGATAGGAATAGAGACAATACAGCTTATGCTTGCAGATAAGTTTATCGCTATTAATCATACGGCAGAAACATTTACAGCAGTTGTACTTGGCGAAGATTCGCAGGAAGGTAAGATAAATGCTTTAAAGGAAGCAGATGAGCTTATAAAGACTGCAAGAGAAGGTGTTGAAAAGTATAAAGACGACGAACCGGACATGACACTGGATGGAGTGATATTGAAGAAATCGGACACTCTTGAAGAGTACGGTGAGAAGGTTAATAAGATTAAGGATTACATTAAAGAGGGACATATATTCCAGACAGTACTTTCACAGAGATGGACAGTGCAGACAGGACAGAGCGGTTTTAATCTGTATGAGAAGTTAAGAGAGCTTAATCCGTCACCATATATGTATTACTTTAATTTCGGAGATTTTGAGATTATAGGAAGTTCTCCAGAGATGATTGTAAAACAGTCAGATAACCGCGTATATACATGCCCTATTGCAGGAACAAGAAAAAGAGGAGCAACTAAGGAACAGGATATTGCTTTAGAGGAAGAACTTCTTGCAGATGAGAAGGAAAGAGCAGAGCATGTAATGTTAGTTGACCTTGCCCGTAATGATATGGGAAAGATAAGCGAGATAGGTACTGTAAAGGTTGACCAGTTCATGAATATTCAGAGATATTCACATGTTATGCATATTGTTTCACTTGTTGAAGGAAGAAAGAACGGAGAGTATCATCCACTTGATCTTGTGTCATCATTCCTTCCGGCAGGAACATTAAGCGGAGCTCCTAAGATAAGAGCGATGGAGATTATAGATGAGCTTGAAACAGTAAGAAGAGGACTGTATGGCGGAGCTACGGGATATCTTGATTTTGGCGGTAATATGAACTTCTGTATTACAATCAGAACTATGATTAAGAAGGGCGACAAAGTATATCTTCAGGCCGGCGCAGGTATTGTTGCTGATTCAAAGCCTGAGATGGAATATCAGGAGTGCTGTAATAAAGTAATGGCACTTGCCAAGACACTTGTTAAGGAGGAACATTTATGATTCTGCTGATTGATAATTATGATTCATTTACATATAACCTTTATCAGTTTATTGGAATATTTAACAGTGATATCAAGGTTGTAAGAAACGATAAGATAACAATTGAGGAGATAGAGGAGCTTAATCCTGAATCAATTGTTGTCTCCCCTGGACCTAAGAGTCCTAAAGAGGCTGGAATATGTGTTGATGTAATAAAGCATTTTACAGGAAAGAAGCCAATACTTGGTATATGCTTAGGACATCAGTGCATAGGTGAAGCATTTGGAGCAACTGTTTCATATGCCAAGAATATTATGCATGGAAAGCAGTCAGAGATATACCATGATGGTACAGGAATATTTACCGGACTTAATTCACCTGTAAAGGTTGCAAGATATCACTCACTCGCTATAATTGAAGAGACTCTTCCAGATGACTTAAAAGTTATTGCCAAGACTGATGATGGAGAGATTATGGCGGTAAGACATAAAGATTATCCGGTAGTCGGATTACAGTTCCATCCTGAGTCAATATATACAGAGCATGGTAAGAGAATGATAGAGAATTTCGTCAACGGGGTGATTTAATGATATTAGATGTTATTGTACAGGATAAATTAAAAAGACTTCCAGAGCATAAGAGCAGAATAAGCGAAGAAGAGATGATTAAGCTTGCAACAGAGAGCAAAAGAACATCTATCAGCTTCTATGATGCACTTGCTAAGGACGGACTTTCAATTATAAGTGAATTTAAGAAGGCATCACCAAGCCATGGAAAGATGGATAATAAGATTTCCCTGGAAGACAGAATACAGCAGTATGGAAAGAGCGCAGATGCGATTTCGTGCCTTACTGAGGAAGATCATTTTAACGGAAGTACAGATTATCTTAAGCAGATAAGACAGATGACAGACCTTCCGATTATCAGAAAGGATTTCATAATTGATCCGTATCAGGTATATGAAGCCAAGGTTATAGGAGCAGATGCAATTCTTCTTATAGCAGCAATTCTTGATGATGAACAGTTTAAGAAGTTATATGATCTTGCATACAGCTTAGGACTTGATGTTTTATGTGAAGTACATGATGAGGAAGAGATGAAGAGAATGCTTGACCTTGATGTTAAGATTATAGGAATTAATAACCGTAATCTTAAGACATTTGAGGTTGATCTTGAAACTACAAGAAAGCTTAGCGGTATGGTTACTTCTGATATGAGAGATTCAGGAAAGATTCTTGTATCAGAAAGCGGTGTAGCAGGTACAGATGATATTAAGGTCCTGGCAAAGAGCGGTGCAGATGCACTTCTTATAGGAACAGTTCTTATGGAAGCTCCTAAGCCTGAAGAATTAATATCAGAATTTAAAGAGGTATATGATGCAGCAAGAAAATAATTCTCTTGTAAAAGTTAAGATATGCGGGCTTACAAGTGAGGCAGATGTGCGGATTATAGAAAAATATGGTGCTGACTATGCTGGTATGGTACTATATTATCCGAAAAGCAGACGCAATATTGATATCACTTTGGCAGCAACATTTGTTGAACAATTGAAGAAATCGGACATCAAAACGGTTGCGGTTGTTGTATCACCTGATGTATCACAGCTTGAAGCAATACAGAATTCAGGATTTGATTATATACAGATTCATGGAGAATTAAGTGAAGATGTGTATGACGGATGCAATATTGATATTATAAGAGCAGTTAATATTAAGCAGCAGTCAGATGAAGATATATATCTGGAGACTAAACGATGGCGAAGCCTTGATAAAGTCAAGGGACTGCTTTTTGATGCAGGAGTTCCGGGAAGTGGTAAAACATTTGACTGGAACAGCCTGAAGAAAGTTGATTGCGGTGATAAGAATTTGTTTCTTGCAGGAGGTCTTACACCGGACAATGTAAGAACCGCAATAGAAGCGGTCAGACCGGATGTTGTTGATATCAGTTCAGGTGTTGAATATGATGATATATCAGTTAAGGGAAAAGATGAGAATAAGGTAAAAACATTTATTCAGAATGCAAAATATTAAGAAAAAGAGGTAAAGAGAAAATGGCAGAAAGCAAGTATTATGGACAGTTCGGCGGACAGTATGTATCAGAATCACTTATGAATACACTGGCAGAACTTGAGAAAGCATTTGAAGAGGCAATAAGAGATCCTGAGTTCGCTAAGGATTACATCTATTATTTACAGGAATATGTTGGAAGAGCAACTCCACTTTATTATGCAGGGAGAATCAGTGAGAAGTATGGCGCCAATATTTTTCTTAAGAGAGAAGATCTTAACCATACAGGTGCTCATAAGATTAATAATGTTATCGGACAGATTCTTCTTGCCAAGAGAATGGGCAAGACTAAGGTTATTGCAGAGACAGGTGCAGGACAGCACGGTGTTGCAACAGCTACAGGTGCAGCTCTTTTCAATATGGAGTGTACAGTTTTCATGGGTGCTGAAGATATTGAAAGACAGAAGCTTAATGTATTCAGAATGGAAATGCTTGGAGCTAAGGTTCAGCCTGTAACAACAGGAAGTGCAACATTAAAGGATGCAACTAACGAGGCTATCAGAACATGGGCTGAAAAGGCAGAGGATACATTTTACATAATCGGTTCTGCTGTAGGACCACATCCATATCCTAAGATGGTTAAGGAGTTCCAGAGAATTATCAGTACAGAGGCAAGAAAGCAGATTCTTGAAAAGACAGGAAAGCTTCCTGATGCAGTTGTTGCCTGTGTTGGAGGTGGTTCTAATTCAATCGGAATGTTTGCAGACTTCATCAATGATAAAGATGTAGACCTTATTGGTGTTGAGGCAGGTGGACTTGGCATTGAGACAGGAAAGCATGCATCAGCAATGGCACTCGGACAGGTTGGTGTACTTCACGGAATGAAGACATATCTTTTACAGGATGAAATCGGTAATATCCAGCTTGCACATTCAATCTCAGCAGGACTTGATTATCCAGGTGTAGGACCAGAACATGCCTACTTAAGAGATTCTGGAAGAGCTAAATATGTTTCAGTAACAGATAAAGAATGTATGGATGCACTTATGGAACTTTGCAGAATGGAAGGAATTATTCCAGCGATTGAAAGTGCACACGCACTTGCACATGTGTTCAAGATGGCACAGGGTGAATATAAGGGCAAGACAATTATCATGTGCCTTTCAGGTCGTGGTGATAAGGATGTTAATACAGTTCAGAAATATCTTAACGGAGAGGAGACTAACAAGTAATGAATAGAATAGAAGAAAGACTCGCAACACTCAAGGAAGAAGGAAAGAAAGCATTTATAACATATACAACAGCAGGACTTCCAGATTATGATACAACTAAGAAGCTTATGTTTGCACAGGAGAAGGCTGGAATTGATATTATGGAAATCGGTGTTCCATTCTCAGATCCTATTGCAGATGGTCCTGTAATTCAGGATGCTTCATACAAGGCTATCCAGAATGGTGCTTCACTTGAGGGCACATTTACAATGATGGGCGATGTAAGAAAAGCTGGTCTTAAAAGTCCGGTTGTATTCATGCTTTACTATAATACTGTATATCATTATGGTGTTGAGAACTTCGTAAACAAATGTATTGAAAACGGCGTGGACGGACTCATCATACCTGACCTTCCATTCGAGGAACAGGGTGAGATTAAGGCAGTCCTTTCAAAGAATGAGAATTCTCCAATTCTTATCCAGCTTGTATCTCCTGTATCTAAGGGTAGAATTCCTATGCTTTTAGAGAACGCAAGAGGTTTTGTATACTGCGTTTCACAGATGGGTGTTACAGGTAAGGGAGCTAACTTCCATTCACAGATAAGAGAATATCTTACAGAAGTTAAGAAAGAATCCAAGATTCCAGTTATGATGGGATTCGGAATAAGAACAGCAGCAGATGTTGCTCCACTTGAAGATATTATTGATGGTGCAATTGTTGGTTCACATTTTATCAAACTTCTTGAAGCTAATAATTATTCAGAGGAAGCTGCAGCAGATTATGTTGCAACATTTAAGAAGGAGCTTAACGCGTAATGGTACCTATATTAGCGAAGCAGGCGCTTGCGCGCAAATGCGGATTTCCTAATGCAAAGATGACTGGCAATTATGAATGTGCCTATGCCCTTGGAGTTGTGTCAGGGGCACTGGCAATTCCTAAAGAAGAAAATGTTACTAATCTTGTTGAACTAAAGAACAAAATTGAACCACAGTATAAAGCAGTATCTTCTGATAACGAACAGATAAAAAAGCTGGTTTCCCTGTTGTGTGATTATGAACCTTCTGATATCTTTGATGAGCAGATGATGGAATTGTATAATGATGGTTATGCAGACAAAATCATTAATCTGAGGGTTGAATGATAAAGGAATATTAATTAAATTCTAAATGCAGATGTTGACTTATATTTACTATTAGGGTATATTTACAAAAGTAACTGAAATTTAACGAAAGTAAGGTGTAATTTGTAATGACTGAGACAATCAACGTTGCTAACATTGATAAAGTACATAAGAATCCAATTGCAGAGCTTGTTCAGACTGCATGCCAGTTTGAAAGCCATATTGATATTTCATCAGAAGGCAAGAATATTAATGCTAAGAGCTTAATGGGGATTATGGCATTTGGATTAAGAGACGGAATGTCTGTTACTATTTCAGCTGAAGGCAATGACGCAGATAAAGCTGTAGAAACAATCAAGAAGTTTCTTATTGGGGAGTAGTATTTTTATTAAGGAGGATGGAAACATGGCAAACATTGATAAGAAGGAAAACATGGTATTTGGTGGAGATGCTGCAAAGACAGCAGAGGTAAAGGCTGCAGAAGCTAAGACAGCTGTTAAGAAAACTACTAAGACAGCAGCCAAGAAAGCAGTAGCTAAGACAGAGACAGCCAAGAAGGCTGTTGAGACAGCAGCAGTTAAGGCTGAGACTAAGGTAGAAGCTAAGGTTGAAGAAGCTAAAGAGACTGTTAAGGAAGCAGCTAAGGCTACAACAAAGAAAGTGGCAGCTAAGAAGACATCTGTTAAGACTACAGCTAAGAAGGCTGTTGCCAAGAAGGAAGTTAAGACTGAGACATTTATCCAGTACAACGATGAGCAGACAGATATGGATGCTGTATTAAAGAGAGTTGAAGCTGACCTTAAGGCACAGAAAGTGACAGCTACAGATATTAAGTTATACATAAAGCCACAGGATGGAGCATGCTATTATGTAGCAGATGGCAAGGTTGCAGGAAGAGTAGATTTATTCTAATTAATAACCAGATAACTATTAGAACGCCGTTTTGATGATTAAGTCATTGAAACGGCGCTTTTTTATTTATAATGTCATATGTTAGACAGATTTTGCTTTAAAAATCCAGTAAAAATATTCTTTGAAAAATTTTTTAAAATGTAATATAATATTAAATAATTGATACGGATTTAACGAGGAATTGGAAGGAAGTACGAAAAGCATGTTTGAGATTGGTGATAAGGTAGTATACGGAGTTGTTGGAGTGTGCGAGGTTGAACAGATTGATACACCACCTATTAAGGGAATATCAGGTGATTATTATTTTCTTCAGCCAGTGTTTGACAGCAAGGGAATTATATATTCACCCGTTGACAGCAATAAGGTTATGATAAGAAGTATTATGACTGTTAAGGAATGTGACAAGTTAAAGGAGAAAGCCAGAAATTGCAAGAAGGACTCAGAGTTTTCAGAGAAAGTCACACCTATGCAGTATGATGAATATATGAAATCTCAGGATGCTTTAAAGCTTATGCATCTGATTCGTGCATTATATGTTATTAAGAATGAAAGAGCTAAGGATTTAAGAAAGATGAAATCAGCAGACAGCAGAATGTTACTTGCAGCAAGAAAGCTTCTGTATGGTGAATTTGCAGCTGTTTACAATCAGACTTTTGATGAAGTTGCTGAAGAGATGGATGCATTTTTATCAGTAGATTAATCGGACGGAATTAAGAATTATATAGGAATATTTGTATGAAAGATTTAACTAAGGGAAGTATAACGAAACTTATATTCTGGTTTGCATTACCGGTGTTTATAGGTTCGCTGCTTCAGATGACTTATAATCTTGTAGATACTAAGATTATAGGCTATGTGTTAGGAGAAAGTTCACTGGCAGCAGTAGGTTCTACTAATTCGGTGAACACCCTTGTTATAGGCTTTTTGCAGGGACTGACTAATGGATTTGCTGTCATAGCTGCACAGTTTTTTGGTGCGGGTGATACTGCGAATTTCAAGAGGACAGTAGCAGGTTCGTTCAAATACGGAATTATGATATCAGCAGGTCTTACAGTGGTTGTGCTGATATTTTTACGACCTCTTCTTAAGGTTCTGAATACCCCACAGGACTTATTAAAAGAAGCCTATGATTATATATTTATAATATTTGCAGGCATGACAATACTTATGCTTTACAATGTCTGTGCAGCCCTGTTAAGGTCCATAGGAGATTCATTTACTCCGCTTATATTCTTAGGAATATCAGTTGTACTTAACATTGGCGGAGACCTGTTTTTCCTGAAAGTTATTCCAATGGGAGTAAGAGGAGCTGCAGTTGCAACAGTGCTTTCACAGTTTATAGCACTTATTGCCTGTCTTATATACTCACTTAAAAGATACGATATCTTATGGATAGGAAAGAAAGATTTTAAGATTGATTCCTCACTTTGTGGAAAGCTTATGTCTACAGGATGTTCAATGGGATTTATGAGCAGTCTTGTATCAATTGGTTCTGTTACATTACAGAGTGCAATCAATTCATTTGGACAGGATATAATACTTGCCCATACTACGGCAAGAAGAATTTCAGAGCTTTTTATGATGATGTTCGGTGTGCTTGGAACTACCATGGCGACATTCTGCGGACAGAATCTTGGAGCTGGGAAGTATGAAAGAATAAGGAAAGGCATATTAACATCTATTCTAATGGGATGGGTATGGTGCGTGTTATGCATAATCACATCTTATACGGTAGTTCCAGCATTTGTTAAAATGCTTATCAGTTCAGATAACAGAAAAGTAATAGATACAGCAACGCTGTATTTAAGAGTTGATTCGCTGCTTTATTTCGTAACGGCGATGATAACTATTATAAGAAACTCACTGCAGGGAATAGGAGACAGGCTTACTCCTATTATATCGAGTGGAATTGAACTTGTTGGAAAGGTTGTTATAACATTTACACTTGTTCCATTCATGGGATACTGGGGCGTTATCCTTTCAGAGCCTATTGTCTGGGTACTGATGGTTATTCCACTTATTGTGCAGTTAATAAAGAATCCGGCATTTGCCAGAGGAAAGAATAACGGAGGATGATTTATGGCAGAGAATACTAAGAATGTTGAATTTAAGAATCCACATCCTGAGCTTCCTGTAAGAGAACCAATTCTTAAGCTTGGAAAGATGGTTACAGACAGAATTCCTATCAAGCTTGGATTGGAAAAGCTTACTGCTGATGACCCTGAATACTGGGGACTTGCAGCAATGTGTACAGATGAGATGGCAGAGGTTGCCCTTAAGATGGGCGTAAGAAAGCCAAGAACTTTAAAGGATATGGTTAAGCTTACAGGAAAGGATGAAGCTTATCTTGAGGATATCTTACAGAAGATGTCTGTTAATGGTGTTATTGAGTATAACTGGGAGAATCCACAGCATGAGAAGCAATATGTGCTTCCTATGTTTGTTCCGGGAAGTGCAGAGTTCTCTAATATGAATTCTGATATGCTTGAAAAGAACCCTGAACTTGGAAGATTCTTTGAGAGAATGAGCCGTCTTCCACTTGAAAAGGTAACTCCGATGGTGCCGCCAGGAGGTGCCGGAATCGGTATGCATGTTATACCTGTTGAGAAGGCTATTTCTATGGAGAATAATTCTGTTTCCATTGAGCATATATCTCACTGGCTTGACAAATATGATGGCAAATATGCTGCCAGCCCATGTTCATGCCGTAAATCAAGAAAAACATTTGACGAGGGATGTGCTGATGATCCTGCCGACTGGTGTATAGCAGTTGGTGATATGGCAGATTATGTTGTTGAGACTAATAAAGGCGGAAGATACATAACTAAGGAAGAAGCGTTAGAGATATTACAGAAAGCAGAAGATAACGGATTCGTACATCAGATAACTAATATTGATGGTGAAGACAAGATATTTGCTATATGCAACTGTAATGTTAATGTCTGTTATGCGCTCAGGACCTCACAGCTTTTCAACACACCTAATATGTCAAGATCAGCATATGTTGCACATGTTGATAAGGCTAATTGTGTTGCATGTGGAAGATGTGTTGAGTATTGTCCTGCCGGAGCTGTTACTCTTGGTCAGAAATTATGTAAGAAGGATGGAACAGAGGTTAAATATCCTGTTAAACCGCTTCCTTCAGATAAGAAATGGACAAGTGCTGACTGGACTGAAGACTACAGAGATGTTAACAGAATTAATACACATGAGACGGGTACTGCACCATGTAAGACAGCCTGTCCAGCCCACATAGCTGTTCAGGGTTACTTAAAGCTTGCAGCACAGGGAAGATATACAGATGCACTTGCACTTATCAAGAAGAACAATCCTCTTCCTGCTATATGTGGTCATGTCTGTAATAAGCGTTGTGAAGACGCATGTACGAGAGGAAAGATTGATGAGGCAATTGCAATCGATGAAGTTAAGAAATTTATTGCCAAGAAGGATCTGGATTCAGCAACACGTTATATTCCACCTAAGGTAGTTCCTGCTACTAAGGGATATTTTGAAGAAAAGGTTGCAATTATCGGTGGAGGCCCTGCCGGTATTTCATGTGCATTCTATCTTGCAGAGAAAGGCTATAAGCCAACTATTTTCGAGAAGAATGACAAGCCGGGTGGAATGGTTGTATATGGTATTCCTTCATTTGTTCTTGAGAAAGATATTGTTGCAGCAGAGATAGATGTCCTTCGCGAGATGGGTGTTGAGATCAGATGCAATGTTGAAGTCGGCAGGGATGTTACAATCCAGCAGTTAAGAGAACAGGGCTATAAAGCATTTTACATTGGAATCGGATGTCAGGGAGGAAGAAAGACAGGAGTTCCTGGCGAAGATTCAGAAGGTGTTATGACTGGTGTTGAATTCCTTCATATAACAACTGATGATGAAAATTATAAGCTGGATGGAGACACTGTAGTTATCGGTGGTGGTAATGTTGCTATTGATGTATCAAGAACAGCTGAAAGATGCAGTGATGGTAAGATTACACAGGTTTCTCTTGAGACAAGAGATATTATGCCTGCTTCACCAGAAGAAATCGAACTTGCAGAGTCTGAAGGAATTATTGTTAAAGGCGGCTGGGGACCTAAGGAAATCTTAAGTGAAGATGGAAAGGTTACCGGTATTGTATTTAAGAAATGTATTTCTGTTAAGGATGAGACTGGCAGGTTTAACCCTAAGTATGATGAGAATGAGACTATGACAATTCCATGTAATAACGTAATTCTTTCAGTAGGCCAGTCTATTGAGTGGGGAAGTCTTCTTGAAGGAACTAAGGTTGAGCTTGGAAGAGGCAATGGTCCGGTGGCAGATCCTGTTACTTATCAGACAGCAGAACCTGATATATTTGTTGGTGGTGATGTATATACAGGACCTAAGTTTGCAATTGATGCTATTGCAGCAGGTAAGCAGGGGGCTATATCAATCCACAGATATGTACAGCCACACAGCAGTCTTACAATCGGACGAGATCCTAATTATTATAAAGAACTTGATAAGGACGATATCCTTATTGAGAATTATGATAATACAGGAAGACAGCATCCGGGAATGAAGCCGGGAGCTGACAAGAAGTCTTTCAGGGATTATAAGCTTACATTTACTGAGGAACAGGTTAAGAAGGAAACAGCAAGATGCTTAGGCTGTGGTGCTTCTATTGTTGACCCTAACCAGTGTATAGGCTGCGGTATATGTACAACTAAGTGTGAATTTGATGCAATACATCTTCAGAGAGACCTTCCAGACTGCTCTAATATGAGAAAGAGTGAAGATAAGCTGAAATATATACTTCCATATGGAGCAAAGCAGGCTATTAAGATTAAATTTACTAAGAAAAAGGATAAGTAATGTATGCATGAGTTAGGTGTTGTATTTCACATAATAGATGACCTTAAGGCTGTTGCACAGGAGAATGATGTGACAAGCATATCCAAAGTTATAATTGAACTTGGTGAGGTATCAGGTGTTGTAAAAGAATATCTTACAGACTGCTGGAACTGGGCATGCCGCAGGGAAGAGCTTGTTAAGGACTGTGAGATGGAGATTGAGACAATTCCGGGTATAACTTACTGTGAGGACTGTAAGGAAACTTATGAGACTGTGAAATACGCAAAGGTCTGTCCGCATTGTGGAAGTAAGCATACTTATCTTTTACAGGGGAACGAATTCAGCATCAAGCAGATAGAAGTTCCTGAATAAAATGCTTGCATTTTTTTCTGTCAGATATTAAGATAGAAAAGAATTTTATATTCAAAGGCAATGAAGAAGAGGAGTACATATCATTATCCAACAGAGAGAACCATTCACTGGCTGGAAGATGGTTCGGGTAATAATGGTATGGAAGGTAGCTTTGGAGCTGCATGGCTGAATATCAGTAGGCTGTGACGTTTTCCGCGTTAAGGAGTAATGAGGATTATCACAAGATAATTAAACAAAGGTGGTACCGCGTTAATAAGTTTATTTACGCCCTTTGCAGAGTTTACGCCCTGCAAAGGGCTTTTTTGCGCGAGCAGCGATGAGAGAAGTCATGGAAAGTTCGCAGTCGTGCTTGCACGAACTGAGAACTTTGTATGGGTTCTCGAGGAGCGCCGCGACAATGCCAGAATGAAATTCTGGCATATGAGCTGCTCGCGAGCAGCGATGAGAGAAGTCATGGAAAGTTGCTCGCACATAATTGGGAAACAACCCGGAATATTGAAAAAGGAGATTAATAATGAGCAAGGAATTGGAAAAGAATTATAATCCGTCCGAAATTGAAGACAGATTATATCACAAGTGGCTTGAGAAGAAGTATTTTCATGCAGAAGTAAACAGAGACAAGAAACCATTTACTATTGTTATGCCACCACCTAATATCACAGGTAAGCTGCATATGGGTCATGCACTTGATAACACTATGCAGGATATTATTATCAGATTCAAGAGAATGCAGGGCTATGAAGCTCTCTGGATTCCTGGAACTGACCATGCTTCAATCTCAACTGAGGTTAAGGTTACTAATGCTCTTAAGGAAGAAGGAATTGACAAGCATGAGCTTGGAAGAGAGGGCTTCTTAAAGAGAACATGGGAATGGAAGAAAGAATATGGTGGAACTATCACAAGCCAGTTAAAGAAGATTGGTTCTTCATGTGACTGGGACAGAGAAAGATTCACTATGGATGAGGGCTGTTCTAAGGCAGTTCAGGAAGTATTTATCAAGCTTTACGAGAAAGGTCTTATATACAAGGGCTCAAGAATTGTTAACTGGTGTCCGGTCTGCAATACTTCTATATCAGATGCAGAAGTTGAGCATGAGGAGCAGGCAGGACATTTCTGGCATATTAACTACCCTGTAGTTGGTGAGCCGGGAAGATTCGTTGAGATTGCAACAACAAGACCAGAGACATTACTTGGAGATTCAGCTTTAGCTGTTAACCCTGATGATGAAAGATACACAGATCTTGTAGGAAAGGAAGTTGAGCTTCCTCTTACAGACAGAACAATACCTATTATTGCTGACCCTTATGTTGACAAGGAATTCGGTACAGGTGTAGTTAAGATTACTCCTGCACATGACCCTAACGATTTCGAGGTTGGTAAGAGACATAACTTACCAGAGATTAACATTTTAAATGATGATGCTACAATCAATAATCTTGGCGGCAAGTATGCCGGTATGGACAGATATGAGGCAAGAAAGGCTATGGTTGCAGACCTTGATGCACTTGGACTTCTTGTAAGAGTTGAAGACCATACACATAATGTTGGTACTCATGACAGATGTAAGACAACTGTTGAGCCAATGATTAAGCAGCAGTGGTTCGTTAAGATGGACGAGCTTATCAAGCCTGCTGTTGAGGGTGTTAAGAATGGCGACATCGAGCTTATTCCAGCTTCTATGGATAAGACATATTATAACTGGACAGATAATATCAGAGACTGGTGCATTTCTAGACAGCTCTGGTGGGGACACAGAATTCCTGCATATTACTGCAAAGACTGTGGTGAGATGACAGTTTCAAGAGAGGCTGTATGCACATGCCCTAAGTGTGGAAGCACTAATGTTGAGCAGGATCCTGATACACTTGATACATGGTTCTCATCAGCATTATGGCCATTCTCAACACTTGGCTGGCCAGACAAGACACCTGAGCTTGATTACTTCTATCCTACAGATGTGCTTGTAACAGGATATGATATCATCTTCTTCTGGGTAATCAGAATGATATTCTCAGGATATGAGCATATGGGTAAGAAGCCATTTGGCAAGGTATTATTCCACGGTCTTGTAAGAGATGACCAGGGAAGAAAGATGAGTAAGTCATTAGGCAATGGTATTGACCCACTTGAAGTTATTGATAAATATGGTGCAGATGCATTAAGATACACTCTTATTACAGGAAATGCACCTGGTAACGATATGCGTTTCTACTGGTCAAGAGTTGAGGCAAGCCGTAACTTTGCTAATAAGGTATGGAATGCTTCAAGATTCATTATGATGAATGACCCTGACAATAAGATTAAGGCTACAGATGAAAGACCTGCTAATTTAACAGATGCTGATAAGTGGATTCTTTCTAAGATGAACGGACTTATCAAGGAAGTTACAGATAACATGGAGAAGTACGAACTTGGTATTGCTGTTGCCAAGCTTAATGACTTTATCTGGGAAGAATTCTGTGACTGGTATATCGAGATGGTTAAGCCAAGACTTTACAATGATGCAGATGATACTAAGAGTGCAGCAATCTGGACATTAAAGACAGTTCTTATTGATGCTCTTAAGTTACTTCACCCATATATGCCATTCATTACAGAAGAAATCTTCTGTAATATTCAGGATGAAGAGGAGTCAATTATGATTTCTTCATGGCCTGTATATGATGAAGCTAATAATTTTGCAGCAGAGGAAAAGGCTATTGAGACAATCAAAGAGGCTGTCCGCAATATAAGAAATCTTCGTGCAGACATGAATGTTGCTCCAAGCCGTAAGGCACTTGTATATGTTGTTTCAGCAAGTGATGAGGTTAAGAACATATTCAATAATTCACTGGGATTCTTCGGAACACTTGCATACGCAAGTGATGTTGTGGTTCAGGCAGATAAGTCTGGAATTCCAGATGATGCTGTATCAACAGTTATACCTGATGCTGTTATCTATATTCCTTTTGCAGAACTCGTTGATATTGATAAGGAAATCGAGAGACTTAAGAAAGAGGAAGGCAGATTACAGGGTGAAATCAAGAGATGTAATGGAATGCTTAACAATGAGAAATTCACATCAAAAGCTCCTCAGGCAAAGATTGACGAAGAGAAGGCAAAACTGGTAAAATATACACAGATGCTTGAACAGGTAACTGAGCGTCTTGCAACACTTTCTAAGTAGTTTTCAGGATAAGGAGAATAATTATGGCAGAAGTAATGAAAGCAATTCCTTTTACACAGTTTTCTATGGAAATGAGAAGTGGTAAGATCATTGATATTGATGATGGATTTACAGAACTTCTTGGATACTCAGAAGAAGACTTTCAGGCTGGAATTGTATTTAAGCAGTTCGTACCAAGCGTTGAGTATGAGGAAGTAATAACAGAGTTAAGAGAAAAGTTCATAGATAAGAGATATGTAAGCTATGTTCAGGAGTTCGTTGCTAAAGATGGTAAGCCTCTTAAAGTAGTTGCATTCTACAAAATTGAGAATAAGCTTTTAGCTGGACACAGAGTAATAAAGGTTAGTGCAGCCGTAATTGAATAAGCACATGTGAAGAATAATAAGACCTCCGCTGGTTCATAATAGATTTATGAACAGTGGAGGTTTTTTATGTTGGAAGATGGAATAAAGAAAAAGCTGACAGCAAGATTATTGGCGCTGGTGGTTATTATAAGTATGATATCAGCAATGACAGGGTGTAATGAGCCAAAAGAGCAGGAAAGCGGCGTAACACTTGTGTATGAACAATGTAATGAAAAGTAACCTTAGGTAAAAGTGACTTTTTTGTGACCTTTATTGTAAATATATACCTGGTCTGATATAATTTTAATGTTTGACAGAAAGAACATATATTGAAAGAGAGGACAAATTGAAAGACGGATATATAAGAACAGCAGCCATGACACCGAAGATTAAAGTGGCTGATTGTGAGTATAATATAGAGAACATTAAGACTCTTATGAGTGAAGCTCATAAGAAGAATGCTGCAATAGCTGTTTTTCCGGAAATGTGTATAACAGGTTATACATGTAATGATCTGTTCTTACATGACAGGTTGTTAGATGCAGCGTTAGAAGGTCTTGTTACATTAAAGCATTTTTCAGAAACTGTAAAGGGAATGATAAGCTTTGTCGGACTTCCATATGAGATGAATGGAAAGCTTTATAATGTTGTTGCAGGAGTTATGAACGGACAGATACTTGGAATGGTTCCTAAAATGTATCTTCCTAATTATGGAGAATTCTATGAAAGAAGACAGTTCACACCTGGATTTAATGAATGTGTGTATGTAGATGTTGATGGTGAGGAAATTCCTTTCGGAAGTGAATTATTATTTACATTTGACAATAACAGAAAAGTTAAGATTGGTGTTGAGATATGTGAGGATTTGTGGACACTACAGCCACCAAGTATAAAGCATGCAATGAATGGTGCAACAATTATTGTTAATGCATCTGCAAGCAATGAGACAATAGGTAAGGATTCTTACAGAAAGCAGCTTGTTTCAGGACAGTCAGCAAGACTTGTATGTGGATATGTGTACTCAAGTGCAGGCGGAGGAGAATCTACTCAGGATATTGTATTTTCTGCGCATAATCTTATATGTGAGAATGGTACGGTTCTTGCAGAAGCACATAAGTTTGCTGATGAGTCTGTATATGCTGATATCGATGTCCAGAGAATATGCTCTGAACGAAGAAGAATGAGCACATATGCAGTTGATGAGAACAGCACATATACAGAAACACAGGCACAGGGGCTTATTAATAAAGAGTTGGAACTCATAAGATATTTTGATAAAGCTCCGTTCGTACCATCTGATAAGAAGGAAAGAGATTCAAGATGTGAGGAGATTCTTAATATCCAGTCATATGGACTTAAGAAGAGACTTGAGCATACGAACTGTAAGAATGCGGTAATCGGAATATCAGGCGGACTTGATTCAACGCTTGCACTTCTTGTAACTGCAAGGGCTTTTGATCTGTGCGGGTTTGACAGAAGCGGAATACATTGTATTACAATGCCTTGCTTTGGTACAACAGACAGAACATATAATAATGCGGTTGAGCTTACTAAGCAGCTTGGATGTTCGCTTAGGGAAATCAATATCATGAAGGCTGTAAGACAGCATTTTGAAGATATCGGACATGATGAGAATATTCATAATGTAACTTATGAGAATGGACAGGCAAGAGAGAGAACACAGATACTTATGGATATTGCCAATCAGACTAACGGAATGGTAATAGGAACCGGTGACATGTCAGAGCTTGCATTAGGCTGGGCAACATATAACGGTGATCATATGTCTATGTATGGTGTTAATGCGTCAGTGCCTAAGACACTTGTAAGACATCTGGTACAGTTCTATGCAGATACATGCGGCAATGATAATCTGTCGTTAGTACTTAATGATGTACTTGACACACCGGTGAGTCCGGAACTTCTCCCACCTAAGGAAGATGGTACTATTGCACAGAAGACAGAAGATCTGGTAGGACCATATGAATTGCACGATTTCTTTATGTATCATATGTTAAGATTTGGTGCAGAGCCTGATAAGATATTCAGAATTGCAAAGTATGCATTTGCAGGAGAATATGATGATAAGACTATCTATAAGTGGTTAAGGACATTCACATGGAGATTCTTTGCACAGCAGTTTAAGCGTTCATGCCTGCCAGACGGACCTAAGGTTGGTTCGGTTGCAGTATCGCCAAGAGGGGATCTCAGAATGCCAAGTGATGCAAGTTCACATGAGTGGATGAAGCAGTTAGACAGAATTAAAGAAATTAACGGATATGAATAGGGAGGACATTATGGCTAACAATAATGCAGCGTCAGAGAAGGTCGTTACTAAATACGACCGTAAGATGCAGAAAAGAAAAGAAGAAGAAAGAAAAGAGGCTAAGAGAAGATTTATTACCAAGTGGGTGTGCATTGCAGTTATTGCAGGCATAATACTTGGATGTGGTACAGCAGCAGGACTTAAGATTAATAGTATCTACAACAATTATATTAAGATTGATAATGATAAGATAAGCCAGATTGAGTTTGATTTCTATTATGGAATTGCCAAGACTAATAATCTTAATACTACTTTATATGGAACAATGACATATGGTGATTATTATTCATCTTATATGGGATATAAGACAAGCCAGTCAGACAAGAGCCAGGAGTATTCAACAGATTATACATGGTATGATTTCTTTGCCAACTCTGCAGTATCAACTATTAAAGAGACTAAAGCTTTATTAGAGGATGCAGATGCTAACGGATTTACATATGATAATGCAGATGCGGATTATGATGAATTTGTAGGCAAGCTCAAGGATGCAGCTGATGAAGCAGGTACATCTTATTCAGATTATCTTAAGCAGATATTCGGTAAGAGAGCTACAGAAAAGAGAGTTAAGGAGTTCTTAAAGGATTATCTTAAGAGCACAGCATATCAGGAACAGTTATCAGAAACTCTTGCAGCAACAGATTCTGAAGTTAGTGCATATTATGAGGACAATAAGGATACATACGACAAATTCGAATACAGAATATTTACAGTAAAAGCTGACAGTTCTGATACAGATGATATGTCAGTTGCCAAGGGAAAAGCTAATGCATTTGCAGCAGGTGTAAGTACAGAATTAGATTTCATAAGCCAGTGCAGAGCATATGCAGAGGCCGGAGATGATACATATGCTGATGATAGTGCTTCATTAGTTTCTGAGACTAAGAAGAGTAATATTGAGGAAGCATGTGCAGAATGGATTGTTTCTTCAGACAGAAAAGAGGGAGACCTTACAGTTATTGAAGATGATGATAATTCATGTTTCTATATTGTATATTACATAAGCAGATCATATGATGGTTCAGATGATGATACAATTAAGTCAACACTTCTTAACCAGAAGTATTCAGAGTATATCAAGAAATATACAGATGAATATACAGTTGATGTTGAGAAGAGATTTACTTACAGATAATATTGGAGGATATATCCATGTTGAATCTTAGCAATTATCAGTGTATTATATTCGATCTGGATGGAACAATACTTGATTCTACGCAGGTATGGGCTAAGGTTGACATGGATTTTCTTGGAAAAAGAGGAATTCCTGTTACTAAAGAATACATGCAGGAAATCAAGACACACACATTTGAGTCCGGTTCAATATACACGAAACAGAAATATAACCTCCCTGAATCAACAGATGAGATAATGAAGGAATGGTATGATGCGGCACTGGAAGCATATACAGACAAAGTTGTATTAAAGCCATACGTTAAGGAATTCATAGAGCGTATGCATAACAGCGGTATTAAGATCGTTTCGGCTACTTCGTCGGACAGGGCGCTTTTTGAGCCATGTTTAAGACGCAATGGAATATATGATTTCTTTGATGCATTTACACAGACGAACGAAGTCGAGAGGGGAAAGAAGTTCCCGGATGTCTATATTAAGGCAGCGGACAAAGCCGGATGTGATATAAAGGACTGCATTGTTTTTGAAGATGTACTTTCAGCAGCAATGGGGGCTAAAAGCGGCGGATTTACTGTTGTTGCAGTATATGATGAGGCATCTGCAGATGACTGGAATGCAATATGTGATGTGACAGATTATAATATCATGAATTATAACGAACTAATGAGATAATGGAGCAGATATGACTAAGAAGTATATATTGTTTGATCTGGATGGAACACTTACAGATTCAAGCGAAGGAATTACTAAAAGTGTGCAGCATGCATTGAATAAGCTTGGAATTAAAGAGAATGACCAGGCAATGTTAAGAAGGTTTATCGGACCACCACTTGATGAAAGCTTTGAAAAGTTTTATGGCCTTGATAAAGAGACAGCACTTAAGGCAGTTGATTATTACCGTGAGAGATATTCAGATAAGGGTATCTATGAGAATGTGTTATTTGATGGAATAGACGCACTACTTGCCGCATTAAAGGAAGATGGGTATATTGTTGCACTTGCAACATGTAAGCCGGAGATATATGTTCCAAGAATACTGGAGTATTTTAATGTGGGAAGATACTTTGATGTTGCAGTTGGAAGTGAGTTAGAAGGCGGAGAACGCCGTCACAAGAATCAGGTTATTGATGAAGTATTCGTAAGACTTTCTAAAGCCGGATTATTAGAGAATGATGATATCACTACAGCTAAATCTAAAGCTATAATGATAGGTGACAGAAAGGATGATATACTGGGTGCTAAAGCTTCTGGAATTGAATCTATGGGAGTAAGATATGGTTTTGCAGAAGAACAGGAGCTTGAGATAGCAGGAGCAGATTATATTGTTGAAACTGTAGAGGATATAAGAAAGAAACTAAAGACATTGTAATCGTTCCAAAGATTAACTATTAATATACGGGAGGAAAATATAATGAAAAAATTCATTCATGAATTCAAAGAATTTGCTTTGAAAGGAAATGTTATGGATCTGGCAGTCGGTGTTATTATCGGTGCTGCTTTCCAGAGCATTGTAACAGCACTTACAAGCAGTTTTATTAACCCACTTATTGCAGTTGTAACAGGTGGAGCTAATGGAGAGGGCGTAACAGTTGGTGGTACATTTACAATAAGAGGAGTTGTGTTTGACTATGGTGCATTCATAACCGCTGTTATTAATTTCCTTATTATGGCATTTGTTCTGTTCCTTTTGGTTAAAGCTATGAATAAGATGATGAGTTTAGGAAAGAAGAAGGAAGAATCAGCTCCAACTACTAAGGAATGTCCATATTGCTTCAGCAAGATATCTGTTAAAGCAACAAGATGTCCATGTTGTACAGCTGAATTAGTAGATAAGAAATAAAATAAAGCCATATATGCAGGTCTCCCAACTACATATATGGCTTTATTTATGTTTTTCATAAATGGATATATCCCAAAACCTGTGTTCACGTCCTATTCACAGGATTGCAATTAAAGTACTTTTATATAGTACATTTTTAATAAAAATAGTGCTCCCCTCTTTAGTAGGGGTTTTTATTACATTTTTATAAAATGTTTAATAAAAATGGTCGTATAATTGAGAAAAATATGTTAAGATTGTTTAGTATTTTTTAATATTTATTAAAACGGAGGTCGAAATGGACAAATTGTTCAAACTTAAGGAAAACAACACCAGTGTAAGAACTGAGGTTGTAGCCGGAATTACAACATTTATGACAATGGCTTATATTCTGGCTGTTAATCCATCTATCCTGTCAGCATCAGGAATGGATTCTAATGCAATTCTTATGGCAACTGCAATTGCATCTGCTATAGGTTGTTTTGCAATGGCTTTCCTTGCTAACTATCCTTTTGCGCTGGCTCCAGGACTTGGACTTAACGCTTACTTTGCATATACAGTATGTGGAAGTATGGGATATAGCTGGAAGATAGCACTCTTTGCTGTATTTATTGAAGGTCTTGTGTTCATTGTACTTTCACTTACTAATGTTCGTGAAGCTATATTTAATGCAATTCCTACAACATTAAAGAAGGGCGTATCAGTAGGTATCGGTCTTTTTGTAGCGTTTATCGGACTTCAGGGTGCTAATCTTGTTGTTGCAAGCACATCAACTAAGGTTACTGTTGTTAATTTCAGAACTGATTTTAACACAGTAGGAATCGGAGCTTTACTTGCAGTTATTGGTACATTTATCATTGCTATTCTTTATGTAAAGCATGTTAAGGGTTCTATCCTTATCGGTATCGTTGCAACCTGGGTACTTGGTATTATCTGCCAGCTTGTAGGACTTTACAAGGTTGACGCTGCTGCCGGATTCTATTCACTTATCCCATCATGGAGCAGCTTTGATATCACAGCTATCGGAAAGACATTCGGACAGTGCTTTAACCTTAAAGGACTTAATATTAATATATTAGACTTTATCGTTATTATGTGCTCATTCCTCTTTGTTGATATGTTCGATACACTTGGAACACTTATCGGTGTTGCCAATAAGGCTAAAATGCTTGATGAGAATGGAAGACTTCCTAGAATTAAGCAGGCTCTTTTAGCTGATGCTATCGCAACAAGTGCAGGTGCTATCCTTGGTACTTCTACAACAACAACATTCGTTGAGAGTTCATCAGGTGTTGCTGAAGGTGGCAGAACAGGACTTTCTTCAGTTGTAACAGGTTTCTTATTCCTTATTGCAATTGTATTCGCACCAGTATTTACGACTATTCCTGGATTCGCAACAGCTCCAGCTCTTATCTTCGTAGGATTTCTTATGGTAAGTGCCGTTGTTGATATTGACTTCAATGATTTAACTGAGAGCATTCCAGCTTACCTCTGCCTTATCTGTATGCCACTTATGTACAGCATTTCAGAAGGTATTGCAGTTGGTGTTATCTCATATGTTGTCGTTAACCTTGTTGCTGGAAAGGCAAAGAAGATTACTCCACTTATGTATGTGCTTGCAGTGCTTTTCATATTGAAGTATATTTTCCTTTAATTTTTAGTGCAAATTTAACTTAATAATGATACAATTTTGGAGTCGCTGCTTTGGCAGTGGCTCCTTTTTAAGTTAAAAGATAAGAACAGGGGATTGATTATGAAATATTCTAATACAGCAGGATTGCTCGAAGAAAGATTAAAGAGTTCAAGAATTAATGCTGATGGTGCGTTTGGAACATATTATGCGAAGATGTATGATACAGGAAGTCTCCCGGAGATGGCCAATGTAACTGCACCAGACAGAGTACAGGCAATTCATATGGCATATATTGAAGCCGGTGCGCAGATTATAAGAACTAATACATTTGCAAGTAATACAGTGAGTCTTGGTCAGGATATAGATGATGTGCAAAACAATATAAGATGCGCAGTGAAGATAGCTCGGGAAGCATGCGAGGGGACGGATGCTCTTGTTGCAGCAGATATAGGTCCGATACCTGGTGAGAATATGTTTGATAAAGAGCATATAGAGAATGAATATGTTGATATTGTCAACACATTCAAAGAACTTGGTGTTGATATATTTGTGTTTGAGACATTTCCAGAGCTTGGCTTTATTAATAAAGCTATTGAAGCAGCGGGAGATAAATGTTTTGTCATCACACAGTTTGCAATTAACCAGTTTGGATACAGCAGTTCAGGCTACAGTGCGAGAAAACTGATTGATGAGGCTGCAAAGAATACGTATATAGATGCCTGTGGATTTAACTGTGGTGTAGGACCGGGACACATGAAGAAGCTTGTGCAGAGCCTTATTAACAGGAATGATAAGTATTTTGCGGTACTTCCTAATGCAGGCTATCCACAGGTTGTAAGCGGACGAATGGTATTTGCGGATAATAATGCAGGTTACTTTGCACAGATTATGAAAGATATGGCAGAAGAAGGTGCTGATATTATTGGCGGATGCTGCGGAACAACTCCTGAGTATATAAGACAGATGACAGTGGTAACAGCGGATGTTCCACATGCACATGCAATTAATGCTGATAATGAAGAGGAAGAAAAGAAGATTTCTATAGATTCTGCATTTTACAAAGGAAAAGAAGGCAGTAAGCTTATTGCTGTAGAACTTGCGCCACCACTTGGTGTGGATGATGAAAAGATTATGGATGCGGCTTTTTTGATGAAGAAAAGTGGTGTTGATGTGCTTACATTCCCTGATTCACCATCAGGAAGAACAAGAGCGGATTCAATACTTATGGCAGAAAAGGTCTCAAGAGAGACAGGAATGTGTGTTATGCCACATATATGCTGTCGTGATAAGAATGCTATTGCTATGCGTTCACAGCTTCTTGGAGCGCATATCAACAATATTAATAATTTCCTTGTTATTACAGGAGATCCTATTCCATCAATGGTCAGAGCGAGCGTTAAGAGTGTGTTTAATTTTGATTCTGTCGGACTTATGAATATAATAAGTGATATGAATCAGGATCAGTTTGCTGATAAACCAGTCGTTTATGGAGGAGCAATTAATCAGGGAAGAGTTAATTTTAAGGTTGAGCTTGCCCGTGTGAAGAAGAAGATGGAGGCAGGTGCCTCATTTTTCATGACACAACCAGTGTTCTCCGATGAAGATATTAGCAGGCTCCGACAGATTAAGGAAGAGACAGGTGCAAGGATTCTTTGTGGAATAATGCCATTTGTAAGCCTTCGTAACGCAACATTTATGAAAAATGAAATGACAGGTATTAATGTTACTGATGAGATACTTGCAAGATACAGGACTGATATGACTAAAGAAGAGGGGGAAGAAACTGGAATACAGATTGCAAAAGAAATAATAACTAAAACAACAGATTTTGTTGATGGATATTATTTTTCGTTTCCATTTAACAGGGTCCATATGTTAGAAAAGATTCTTAACGCTTGACGGATAAGAAATATTTTTGATATAATATCCGAAAGTTTCGATACGGAATAATTGAATAATATGTGATATGTGAGGTGTGGTATGGACGAGACTCAGGTTAAACATTTTATTATGATGGAACGAAGAAAAGGGACAAGTATTGATGAATTAATATTCATACTTCATGATAATGATGTTCCAGATTATGAAATCTCTAACTTTCTGGAGATTTCCATAAAACATGTAGAAGAAGTTCTGAGCGATTATTGATTAATAAGCCTTGAATTGGAAGTAACTTGAATACTTTCACTTCAAGGCTTATAATCATTATTAAATGCTAAGAAAGGTAAGGAGTGTTATGGAGATAATTGAATTACCAATAACTATAGAGGAATCAGAGAATTACAGAAAGATTACGAACAGACTGAAGGTTCTTGGGGCGGTCGGATGGGTTAAAGCCTATATATGGGCAGTTGTATATGTAGTTATATTCTGTGCGATAGGATTCATGCTTGCCGGAAAGTATGCAATTGGAATTATGGAATATGTGCCTGTATGGGTATGGCCGGTATTATTCATTGCAGTATGGATAGTATCTGCTATAAGAAGATCAGGTAATAAGCAGCTAAAAGTGCTGCTACAGAAATATCTTTTTGCTGATTTTGCAGATAAGATATTTGCCGGACAGATTCGCCCAAGCAAGGTTAAGATATTAAAGGATAAGATGATTGTATATTGTAAAGTGTATAATGATTAGAACATAGAGGTATGTAGCAATATGAAGATAGGAATATTTGACTCAGGTATAGGTGGTCTGTCAGTGCTTCATCAGGCAATGATTACTATGCCAGAGGCTGATTACATATTTTATGCCGATGTGGACAATGTTCCATATGGAGAGAAAACAAAGGAAGAAGTAAGAAAACTTGTTGATCATGCAGTTGGATTCCTTGTGGATAAAGGATGTCAGGCAATTGTACTAGCATGTAATACGGCAACAAGTGCAGCGATATCGTATCTGAGAGATAAGTATAAGCTGCCAATAATAGGAATAGAGCCAGCTGTAAAGCCGGCAGTTGAGCATACTTCTGAATCTGGAAGAAGAGTTATGGTAGTATCTACCCCTGTCACAGCCAGGGGCGAGAAGTTAAAGAAACTTGTAGATAAATATGATGATAAGCATATTGTTGATGTTGTAGCACTACCTAAACTTGTAAGATTCGCACAGGATGACGATTTTAATTCAAAAAATGTGCAGGAATATCTTAAGAGTCAGTTTGAGTCGTATAATCTTAATGATTATTCAGAACTGGTACTTGGATGTACACATTTTAATTATTTTAAAGATTCATTTGAAAAGCTGTTCCCTGATGATTTAGAGATGGTTGATGGTAATACAGGGGTAGCTAATAATCTTAAGAATACTGTTATTAAGAATGGCATATTCACAGAGGCTGATAAGGGTAAAAAAGGCACAGTGGAATATTATTATTCGGACAGAAAAATGGAGAGTCCGGCTGAGATGGAGCATATAAAAAAGCTTCATGAAAGGCTCGAAAGAATGAGACAGATATAGAATTACCAGAGGAATATAATTATGGGAAAATCAGACGATAAGACTAATGTATGCAGAGTGCTTGACCAGAAAAAGGTGCCTTATAAGACACATGTGTGTCCAGATGCAGAAGGATTAAGCGGTGACGAGATAGCTTCTGCTCTTAATGAGAATCCGGCACAGGCATTTAAGACACTTGTCACAGTTGGCAAGACAGGAAAGAATTATGTATTTGTTGTACCTGTTAATAAAGAACTTGATTTAAAGAAGGCTGCTAAAGCTGTAGGTGAGAAATCAATAGATATGATTAAGTCAAAAGAACTACTGCCACTTACAGGGTATGTGCATGGCGGCTGTTCTCCGATAGGGATGAAGAAGTTCTTCCCTACAACATTCCATGAAACTGCTAAAGATTTTGATACTATAATGTTTAGTGCAGGCAAAATCGGACATCAGGTAGAAGTCAGGCTGTCCGATGTAGATAAAGTTATAAGATATCAGGTTGCTGATATCGTTACAGACTAAGGAGAAGATAAGAATTATGAAACTCAGAGTTCCATTCTACTATGACCAGTTTCACTGTATAACATCAGAATGCAAGGATAACTGTTGTGTTGGCGGCTGGGAAATAGATATTGATGATGATACTTATGATTATTATATGAGTCTTGAAGGAGAACTTGGAGACAGGATAAGATCAGCTATTACCAAGAGTGAAGATGGTTCTAACTGCTTTAAGCTTACAGATGGTCACTGTGGACTTTTAGATGAATGTGGTCTATGTACAATACATAAAGAGCTTGGTGCAGAGCATCTGTCTGTTGTGTGCGACCAGTTCCCAAGATATTCTGAATATTATGGGGAAATCAAGGAAAGTGGTATAGGACTTGCCTGTGAAGAGGCTGAGAGAATTATATTTTCTGAGAATAAAACATTTACAACTGTATTAAAGCCATGTGATGAAGAATATTCGGAAGATGACGAGTATGATAGTTCTTATGCAGTGAAGATATTTAAAGCAAGAGATGAGATATTTAAGATACTTGATATGACAGAGATGTCAATCAATGAAAAACTGGTTGTTATATTAAAATACTGTGCGGTAATGCAGGAATACATTAACAATGATGACTTTGATGGACTTAAGGAGTATGTTAATACATTTGGAAGAAGTGATATTGAACATATTCTTATGGAGATGAATGAAGAGTCGGACAGTGGAGAATTTGAGGATATTGACATACAGGACAGCATAAGAAGTGTTATGTATTCATATGAGGATATGGAAGTCCTTAATACCAGATGGGAAGATATGCTTTCTGATATGGTTGAGATATTCCATGACAATATGGATAATGAGACATATCAGGAATTAGAAGACGAATTTATGACAGCTATGCTCGAAAGAGAATATGAGTACAGAAATTTTATAACATATCTTGTGTTCAGATATTTTGCCAAGTCAGTGTATGATTATGACGTTGTTGGTAAGGCTAAGATGTTCATAACTAATTATCTTATTCTTCGTCAGATGGATATGCTTGTGTGGTACAGAAAACATAAGAAGTTTACTTTTGAGGATAGAATTGATACAGTCCATATATTCTCAAGACAGGTTGAGTATTCAGAAGATAATATGGAAGCACTTTACGAGTCATTCCTGTTTGACGAAGTGTTTGAAACCAATAACCTTTGTAAGTTGATATGGATTGACAGCACAGCGTTATAGTAATACACTAAAGCTATCATTTAGATATGTTTATAGGAGGCTAAGGTATATGATTAAAGAAGCTATTGCAAAGCTTGTTAAGAAAGAAGATTTGACAGCAGAGCAGATGAACGATGTAATGGAAGAGATTATGACAGGAGAAGCCACTGATGCACAGAAAGCAGCATTTCTTACAGCACTGGCAGCTAAGGGTGAGACTATTGATGAGATTACAGCAGCAGCCAAGGTTTTAAGATCACACTGTGAGAAATTCCTTAACGATATGGACGTGCTCGAAATCGTTGGAACAGGTGGAGATGGTTCTAACTCAATCAATATATCAACTTTAGCTTCTATCGTAGTATCAGCAGCAGGAATTCCAGTTGCCAAGCATGGTAACAGAGCAGCTTCAAGTAAATGTGGTACAGCAGACTGCTTAGAAGCACTTGGTGTTAAGATAGATGCAGCACCAGCAAGAATGGCACAGATTCTTAAGGATATTAATATATGTTTCCTTTTCGCACAGAAATATCATCCAGCTATGAGATTTGTAGGAAGTGTAAGAAAGGAAATCGGAATCCGTACATTATTCAATGTACTTGGTCCATTAGCTAACCCTGCAGGAGCTTCTATGCAGCTTTTTGGTGTATATAGTGAAGAACTTGTTGAACCACTTGCACATGTATTACATAACTTAGGCTGCAAGAGAGCTATGACAATATATGGAATGGACAGCATAGATGAGATATCATTAAGTGCTGATACTAAGGTCTGCGAGTTTAAGGGTGATGAGTTTAAGACATACGTTATTAAACCAGAAGATTTCGGATTTACAAGATGTAAGAAAGAAGACCTTGTTGGTGGAGACCCTGCAGTTAATGCGCAGATTGCAAGAGATATTCTTGACGGTGCAGAAGGCCCTAAGACAGACGTAGTTCTTCTTAATGCCGGAGCAGCTATATATCTTGCTTCAGATGGTATCACTATGAAAGAGGGTATCGAGAAAGCAAGAGAAATCATTAAGAGTGGTGCAGCTAAGAAGCAGCTTGAAAGATTTATAGAAGAGACTAATAAGTAATTATTATAATATACTAATGAATTGTGTGTGAGGGATATATGAGCAAGTATTTAATATATATGGATGTATCTGGAGATATTGATGAAGCTTATGCTAAAGAGAAAGGTTTAAGATTCGTTCCTATGGAATATTCACTTGGCGAGCAGATGCGTGTCAGTGAAGGTGTCCAGCCAGACGATATAATGAAGAAATTCTATGACGGACAAAGAAACGGTGATTTAACTAAGACATCACAGATATCACCTTATATGTATGAAGAATATCTTGACGAAGCATTTAAAGAAGGATACTCAGTATTATATCTGAGCCTTTCAAGCGGTCTTTCATCTACATATCAGTCAGCACTTATGGCTAAGGCTGAACTTAAGGAGAAATACCCTGAACAGGATTTTTATCCAGTAGACAGCCTTGCAGCGACAGGCGGAATGGGAGTTCTTATCGAGAGAGCAATCCGTAATAAAGAAGCCGGAATGAGCATAGAGGATAATTACAAGGATCTTGTTGCAGCTACTCATAAGATAAAGCATTATTTTATGGTTCAGGACCTTATGTATCTTAAGAGGGGCGGAAGAGTAAGTGCAACAACAGCAGTTGTTGGAACTATGCTTAATGTGAAGCCTATCTTAGAGATTAATGAAGAAGGAAAGCTTATAACAATTGCCAAGAAGAGAGGTAATAAAGCTGCAATATCAGGTCTTGTAGATTACTTTAAAGAGCATTTTGATGATTCATTAAAGGAAGATGTTGTCTATGTAATTGATGCGGATATTAAGGAACTTGGTGATTCCCTTGCTGACACAGTTAAGCAGTTATATCCTGATATCACAGTAAGAAGAAGTACACTTTCACCAATAATCGGTGCACATACAGGTCCTGGAATGGTTGCTGTATGCTTTATGGGAAAGTAATCAGCAGAATCTTAACTGAATAGTCTGGCACGTAATAAAACCCCTGTCGCATTAGCGGCAGGGGTTAATTGTTGTTATAAAAGAAATTAAGCAGCTTCTTTTACTCCGTTACCGAAGAAATCTTCATACCATACAAGGAACATGTAGATAGTCCATATCTTACGTGAATTATCCGCCTTGCCTTCTTTGTGGTCATCAAGATATTTAACAATCTCATCAGTGTTAAAATACTTCTTGGCAGCTTCACTTGTGAAAGCTTTCTTAATCATATTGTAGTACTTTTCATCCTTGAGCCAGATTCTGATAGGAACAGGGAAGCCAAGCTTCTTCTTCTCAGCAACCATATCTGGAAGATGTCTGTGAGCAGCCTGTCTCATGGCATACTTGGTATTGCTCTTGTTAACCTTGTACTTAGTTGGAATAGTACGGGCAACATTGAACACTTCCTTATCAAGGAATGGAACCCTTACCTCGAGAGAGTGAGCCATACTCATCTTATCAGCTTTTAGTAAGATATCACCAATAAGCCAGAAATTAATATCAATATACTGCATCTTGGTAACATCATCCTTATCAGCAACCTTGTCATAGAAAGGCTTTGTAAGTTCCTTATGGTCATACTTGCCAGTAGGATTCTTTAATATCTTTGCACGCTCTTTTTCGTTGAACATGAAAGCGTTACCAATAAATCTTTCTTCTACAGTTTTGCTTGCTCTGTTTAAGAAGCTCTTGCCCTTGAACTTGAATGGGATAGCATTGGCAATATTGGCAAGTCCTTTTCTTAATCCCTTAGGAAGCTTCTGGAATTCTGCAAGATCAAGTGGTTCTCTGTAAATGTTATATCCACCGAAGAATTCATCAGCGCCTTCACCTGACATGGCAACCTTTACATGCTTGGCTGCTGTCTGACTTACAAAGTAAAGAGCAATGGCAGCAGGATCAGCTAAAGGCTCATCCATATGGTACTGAATCTTAGGAATTGCAGCCCAGTATTCTTCACTTGAAACAAGTTTAGAGTAATTATCAATCTTAATCTTGTCAGATAAAGCTTTGGCATAGTCAATCTCGTTATATTTCTCATAGTCAAATCCGACAGTAAATGTCTTATCGCCATTAAATGTGGCAGCAACATAGCTTGAGTCAACACCGCTTGAAAGGAATGATCCGACTTCAACATCACTAATCTTATGGTGTTCAACTGAATCATGCATAACATTATCAATTTCATCAACAAATTCATCTAAAGACTTACTCTCATCAGCGTCAAATGTAGGCTCCCAGTATCTTTCAATATTAAGCTCACCCTTGTGGAAAGTGAAGCAGTGTCCAGGCATTAACTTAAAGATACCTTTGAAAAATGTTTCATCAAGTACTGAGTACTGGAATGTAAGATAATTCTCAAGTGCAACAGGATTAACTTCTTTCTTATAAGCAGGGTGCTCTAAGATACTCTTAATCTCTGAACCATATATCATATTGCCATCTGCAACAGTGTAGTAGAAAGGTTTGATTCCAAAAAAGTCTCTTGCTCCGAAAAGAGTTTCTTTCTCGCTGTCCCAGATAACAAATGCAAACATTCCACGAAGCTTGTTAAGCATATCCTTGCCATATTCCTCGTAAGAGTGAATAAGAACTTCGGTATCGGAATTGTTAGCGAATACATGACCTTTCTCAATAAGATCTTTTCTTAAATCCTGATAGTTATATATCTCACCATTAAATGTTATTACTATCTTCTTATTTTCGTTAAACATAGGCTGGCTTCCGTTATCAAGATCTATGATAGAAAGTCTTCGAAAGCCCATGTACGCTTTATCATCAATGTATTTACCAGCACTGTCAGGGCCTCTGTGAATAATTTTGTTCATCATGCGTTCAAGAACAGCATCACCATCAGCCAAGTATCCAGTAAAACCTGCAAATCCACACATGTATCTGTACCTCCATAATTATGACTGCACAATCTGTGCATTGTTAAATGTAGTGTGTAAAAATTACTTATGAATTATAACAAAGTAATCAGGCTAATACAAGTCAGTTTCTGTTTACAAAACATTTGAAATAAATTATAATAATTAATCGGGTAAGAAAAAGAAAGAGAGGTTCTTTTATTATGGAAAAAATCAAGATGACAACTCCACTTGTAGAGATGGATGGAGATGAGATGACAAGAGTATTGTGGAAGCTTATCAAGGACGAGCTGCTTACACCTTTTATTGATCTTAACACAGAATACTATGATTTAGGTCTTGTACATAGAAACGAGACTAATGATCAGGTAACAATAGATTCAGCAGAAGCTACTAAGAAGTATGGTGTTGCCGTTAAGTGTGCAACAATTACTCCTAATGCAGCAAGAATGACAGAGTACAACCTTAAGGAGATGTACAAGAGTCCTAACGGAACAATCAGAGCAATGCTTGATGGTACTGTATTCAGAGCGCCTATCATTGTTAAGGGTATTGAGCCATATGTTAAGACATGGAAGAAGCCTATTACAATTGCAAGACATGCATACGGTGATGTATATAAGGCATCTGAGATGAAGGTTCCTGAGGCTGGTAAGGCTGAACTTGTATTCACTAATGAAGCTGGGGAGGAGACAAGAGAGCTTATCCATAATTTCAAGGGAGCAGGTGTTCTTCAGGGAATGCACAACCTTAATGATTCTATTGAAAGCTTTGCAAGAAGCTGCTTTAACTTTGCACTTGAGACAAAGCAGGATCTCTGGTTTGCAACTAAGGATACAATTTCTAAGAAGTATGACCATACATTCAAGGATATATTCCAGGAGATATTCGATGCTGAGTATAAGACTAAGTTCGAAGAAGCTGGTATAACATACTTCTATACACTTATCGATGATGCAGTAGCAAGAGTTATCCGTTCAGAGGGTGGATATATCTGGGCATGCAAGAACTACGACGGAGATGTTATGAGTGATATGGTAGCCACAGCATTTGGTTCACTTTCAATGATGACTTCTGTTCTTGTATCACCTCATGGATACTATGAGTATGAAGCTGCTCATGGAACAGTGCAGAGACATTATTATAAGCATCTTAAGGGTGAAGAGACATCTACTAACCCTATTGCAACTATATTTGCATGGACAGGCGCTTTAAGAAAGAGAGGAGAGCTTGATAACATTCCTGAGCTTGGAAAGTTTGCTGATACTCTTGAGCGTGCATGCATTAAGACTATTGAAGATGGAAAGATGACTAAGGATCTTGCTCTTATTACAACAATGGAAAACCCTGTAACACTTAATACACAGGATTTCATCAGTGCAATAAGACAGACTCTGGAGGGACTTCTTTAATTAGAAGTCTCTGGATTTCCATTTAATGATGGAGGGGCATTATGTCACATTTAATGGGTATAACATTCAGAAGCATGAATATAAGCCAGCTTGTTATATGGTTTTTTATATACAGCTTTCTTGGATGGTGTATGGAATGTGTAGTTATCAGAAAGCAGCTTGGATACTGGGAAAACAGAGGCTTTGCAAAGCTGCCGTTCTGTGTAATATACGGATTTGGAACACTAATTGCTTTTAATATTTTTAAACCTATAGAGCATAATTATATTGCACTTTATGTATTTGGATGTATATGTGCTACAGCATTTGAGTATCTTACAGCACAGGTTATGTTAAAGCTGTTTGGTGAAGTGTGGTGGAATTATGATCATCTTAAGTTTAATTACAAAGGCATCATATGCTTACAGTCAACACTTGCCTGGGGCTTTGTTGCCGTATTTATATTCGGATTTTTGAATAAATTTGTGGAGCGTTTTGTATTCTCAATCGATTACAGGATTGCCAGTGTTATGGCAATGATTCTTGTCTTTTCATATACAGCAGATTTTATGCACAGCTTTTCGGAAAGTATTGATCTGCAGAATATGGATATCAAAGCGGAGATGAGAAGGTTTATTAAGATGTTTCACAGATAAGCAGCATCTTATTGACAATTGATTCGGGGATAACTATATGATTTTTAAAAAAATACGAAACAATTTTAGTCTTTTGATTGATAGCAGCAGGCATGTATGGACATTTGAACTGGCATACAAGCTTGTTGCTTTTGCTGTTATATTCCCGATTGTTTTACTGGCAATTAATTCACTTATGAAGATAGCAGGAGTGAATTATCTTACTAACGAATATATTCATAGGGCGATGACTCACCCGATTGTTATATTTGCTATTTTTCTCGCAATGTGTGCGTTTGTGCTTTATTGCACTTACGAGATGACATATCTTTCAGTATGTTTTGAGACAAAGAGAACATCATGTAATGCATCTATTGTTGATATATTTTATAACTCTTATAAGGTGTTTAAGAGAGTTTTCAAACCAAGACATGTTGGCTTGAGTATATTTTATTTCATATCAATTCTGGCTTCCAATGTAACTGTATGGTTTAATGTATTATACAGCGAGACTAATACTAATTTAATTAAAATGTATGTGCTTAGGAATCACTGGTATATTAAGGCTGCGGTTATTCTTGTGTTTGTAATCATATATGCAGTTGTAATTCCGGGAATATATGCAATGAATATATGCATGATGGAAGGACTTGGATTTCGGGAAGCGTATAAGAAAAGTGCCCGTATGGTTAAGAAACATCCATTGGGAACAATATCGGCACTTGTTGTGTACAATCTGGTTATGCTTGCGATTATAGGAATAACATATATGCTTATATCAGTATTTCTTGTTGCAGGTGTAAAGCTGCTTAATATGGCATATCTTGGTAATGCTATTTTTTTATCAGCTTTAAGAACGGAGCGATTAATTATTAAATGTATTCTTGTATGTGTAGCAATACCACTGTCTTTTTCAGCTATTTCACATATGTATTACAGATATACAGATATAGATGATATTACATTTGAATTTATAGATATACAGGAAGGACCTGCCAGGAGAAGAAAGATAATATATAGTATTGTTATAGCTATTGCTGTTATAGCAGATGCATTTTATCTAATAATGACATTTAACAATAATCCATTCGAAAATGTAGCTATATTTCATGAAACAAAAGTTATGGCACACAGGGGTGCTTCAACGGATACGCCGGAGAATACAATGGCAGCATTTCAGAAGGCTATAGATGATATGGCAGATTATATTGAACTGGATGTGCAGCTTACAAGTGATGGGGAAGTCATTGTGATGCATGATTCTAATGCATACCGCACTACTGGTGTGGATGAAAATATTGCTAATATGACTTATAGAGAAGTAAGAAGACTGGATGCAGGTTCATGGTATTCAGACGAATACAAAGGAGAAAAAGTTCCAAGTTTAAGGGAAGTACTGGAGTTTACTCAGGGAAAGATAAAACTGAACATTGAATTAAAACCGTCTGATAATGGAGAAACACTTGCAAAGAAAACGGTAGCTCTCATTGAAAAATATAATATGGCTGAAGATTGTGTAATAACATCATTTAGCAGTTCAGCGTTATTGGCAGTGAAATCATGCAATGAAAACATTAAAGTTGGTTATATATTATCAGCAGCATATGGTGATTATTATGAGATGAAGAATATAGATTTTTTCAGCGTTAATGCGGCATTTTTATCAAAGAGAACAATAGACGCAATTCACAATTCAGGTAAACAGGTGTATGCATGGACAGTTAATAATAAAGATTCTATCAAGAACCTTACTAATAAAGGTGTTGACGGTGTAATCACAGATAATCCGGTTCTTGCAAGGGAAACAATCTATTCAAGAGATACATCGGAAACTATTATTAATATGATAAGGTATGTATTTAATCAGTAGAATGGGGGGTGTTTGTATGGAAAGAGGAATAGGAACTTCCAGAGGAATAGGTATTGGTCATGTACTTGTTGTGTCTAATAAGAATGTTGTTGTAAACAGGGGAACGCATTATGATGCAGATGAAGAGAAAAAGAGATTTTTTGAGGCAAGGAAGTCATTCATGGAGCAGACAGAAAGTCTGTTAGCTGACCTTGAAAAAAAGCTTGGCGAATCTGACAAGGATGCACTTGTACTAAAGAACCAGATATATCTTGTTAAGGATATTACTACTGAGAATGAAGTGATTACTGCGATTGATAATAATCATATATGTGCAGAGGCTGCATTTGAAGATGTATGCAATAAGCTCATAGAATTGTTTTCATCTATGGATAATCCTGACATGCAGCAGCGTGTTACTGATATTCAGGATATGAAAGAGAGAATGATACAGATATTGCAGGGAACAAAGGCATTTGATCTTACAAAGCTTCCTGACAACACTGTTATTGTAGCAGATGAGATTAAACCATCAATGACAGCTTCAATGGATATTGCACATGTAGCTGGTATTATTGCAGAAAAAGGTGGTGATACGGCGCATGCATCTATATTGGCAAGAGCGCTTGAGATTCCAGCTGTACTTAGTGTGAAAGGAATTCTTGGAAAGGTAAATAATGGAGATTCTATAATTATAGACGGGGCTTATGGCGAAGTATTCATTAATCCTACACAGAGGACTCTTTCTATCTATGAGAAGAAGAAAAAGAAATACGAAGAACATATTGAGGAGTTAAAGACATTTATTAATAAAAGCACAGAGACAGCAGATGGAAAGAAGGTTATGCTCGCTGCCAATATCGGGGGAGCTGATGATGCAGCTAAAGCTGTTAAGGCTGGTGCTGAGGGAGTTGGACTTTTCAGAACGGAGTTTCTGTTTCTTAATAAGAGTGCGCTGCCTACAGAAGAAGAACAGTTTGAGGAATATAAGAAAGCGGCAATACTTACCAAGGGAATGCCGCTTACAATAAGAACGCTTGATATAGGCGGTGATAAGGACATTCCATACATGGGGCTTACGAAAGAAACTAATCCGTTCTTAGGATACCGTGCAATAAGATTCTGCCTTGACAGAGTTGATATATTTACAACACAGCTCCGTGCAATATTAAGAGCCAGTGCATATGGTTCTATAAGAATTATGATACCTATGATTACATCAGTTAATGAAGTAAGACAGGTTAAAGATTTGATTAAGAAGATATGCAGTAACCTTGACCGCAATGGAATTAATTATGATAAGAATATCCAGATAGGTGTTATGATTGAGACTCCGGCTGCAGCTGTTATGGCAGATGTGATAGCGCAGGAGGTTGATTTCTTCTCAATCGGAACTAATGACCTTACACAGTATACTATTGCAGTAGACAGATGCAATGAAAATGTAGCATATCTGTATTCTGCATTTAATCCGGCTGTATTAAGACTTATAAAAAGGATTATTGAATGTGCCCATAGTGCCGGGATTGAAGCAGGAATGTGTGGTGAGGCGGCTGCAAATATAATGATGACACCTATACTGTTATCATTTGGTCTTGATGAATTCTCGGTATCTACAGGAAAAGTGCTTGAGACAAGAAAAACAATAGCAGACTGGACACTTAAAGAAGCCGGACTTGTGACAGATAAGGTTATGTCAATGGCAACAGAGAAGGAAGTAACGGATTATCTTAGTGACTATATATCAGAAAGAAATAAAAAGTAAAAGGAAATATATATATGGCAGTTTATGAGACAGATGAGATTATTGAGAGAGTTATTCTGGTTGGAGTAGCATTTGACACAGATGATGACACAGACCGTTCTCTCGATGAGCTTGGAGAGCTTGCCAAGACAGCAGGCGCGCAGACAATTGGAAGAATGATACAGACAAGAGAGAACTTCCATCCTGCAACATATATTGGTAAAGGCAAGATTGAAGAATTAAGACTTATGATTGATGAGCTTGATGCTACAGGAATTATATGTGATGACGAGTTAAGTCCTGCCCAGTTTAAGAATCTTGAGGATGAACTTGGTGTTAAGGTTATGGACAGAACGATGGTTATTCTTGATATATTTGCAGCAAGAGCAACATCAAGTGAAGGTAAGATACAGGTTGAGATGGCACAGTTAAAGTATCGTTCAATAAGACTTGCGGGATTTGGTACATCAATGTCACGACTTGGTGGCGGAATAGGAACGAGAGGTCCCGGAGAGAAAAAGATTGAGACAGACAGACGACTTATAAGGGACAGAATATCAAAGCTCTCGGCAGACCTTAAGGATATGAAAGAACACAGAGATGTCCAGAGAAGCAAAAGAGCCAAGACTTCAACTCCTGTTGCAGCTATAGTCGGATATACCAATGCCGGTAAATCAACACTTCTTAACAAGCTTACTGATGCAGGAGTGTTGTCAGAGGACAAGCTTTTCGCAACACTTGACCCTACAACAAGAAGCATGGAGCTTCCTAATGGTGAAAAGGTACTTCTTACTGATACAGTCGGATTTATAAGAAAGCTTCCACATAATCTTATTGAGGCATTCAAGAGTACTCTTGAAGAGGCAAAGTATGCAGATATTATAGTTCATGTGGTTGATGTATCTAATCCTGATTATGAACAGCAGATGTCAACTGTATACGCGACTCTTAAGCAGTTAGGTGTTGAAGGTAAGCCGGTTGTTACATTATTTAATAAATGTGATGTATTACCTGAGGCTCCGGCAGCCAAAGATTTACACGCTGATTACACATACAATATATCTGCTGCAAGAGGCAGTGGACTAGAAGCATTTAAAGAGTGTCTGCAGGAAATTATCCTTAAAAGCAGAATAAGAATTGAGAGAGTATTTCCTTACAGTGAAGCAGGCAAGATACAGCTTATAAGACAGTTTGGACAGCTTGAAAGCGAAGAGTACACAGAAGATGGAATTAAGGTAATGGCTTATGTTCCTAAGGAGATAGAAGGGAAGTTGTAATTATGAATCTGATAGCAACAGTAGATAAGAACTGGGCAATAGGAAAGCAGGGACATCTTCTTGTTAATATTCCTGAAGATATCAAACTTTTCAGAATGGAGACGGCAGGAAAAGCTGCAATAATGGGAAGAAAGACCTACGAGCAGATTACAGACAGAACAGCACTTATAGACAGATATAATGTGGTTCTTACTAATGATTTGTCATATAAGAAGGATGGAGTGGTTGTTGTACATTCAGTAGAAGAGGCGCTTGAAAAGGTTGCAGAATACAAGTCAGAAGATGTATATGTGATAGGAGGAGAGTCTGTATTTGAACAGTTCCTCCCATATTGCGATGTGGCACATATAACAAGTGTTGATTATAAGTATGATGCAGATGCATATTTTCCGGATCTGGATAAGAAGCCAGAATGGAAAGTTACACAGATGAGTGAGGAACACACATACTTTGATCTGTGCTACGAATTCAAAAAGTACTGTAAAATGTAAATTGAGCTTTGAATCGTGCAAAAACGGATATAATTGGGACGTTTATGGCATATTTTATTCATTGAAAATATACATTTTATCTGATACTATAATTAAAAAACAAGAGAGGGGAGAAGAATTATGTTTTGCACAAAATGCGGATATAATGCGGGGACAGCTAAGTTCTGTCCAAAGTGTGGAAATCCTTTGAATCCACAGCCAGTAGAGGAGACACCAGTACAGAGTGAACCGGTTACAGAGTCAGTACAGAGTGCTCCACAACAGGAGGCTCAGCCACAGTTTGGGGCAGTTCCACCAGTGAATGGAGATGTACCAAGATATCAGGAAGCAGCACCTATGCAGCCACAGCCTAAGAAGAAAAAGAAGAAATGGCCAATTGTGGTTGCAATAGTAGCAGTTATTGCGGCAGCAGCTGCAGTGCTTGGATTCGTGGTACTTCCTAAGATAATATCACCAGATAAGCATGCAATAGCGGCTATCAAGAAACTTGGAACAGGTCTTGAGGATACAGTAAGTAGTACATTTGATAATATGTCACTTACATCAGTGTCAGATAAGAACGAAATCACAGGTACATTAAAGATTGATACTGCAACAATCGATGGCGAGAAGTATTCAGATTATATCAAGGCTGATACAGTTACATATGATATCCAGATGGATACTTCAACAGAGAAGATGGCAGGCGAGATTAAGCTACAGAATGGTTCCGCTACAGCACTTACACTTACATTTTATTCAGATGGCAATAATATGTATTTCAAGGTGCCAGAATTATTCTCAGAGTCATTCGTAATATCAATGGCACAGCTTGAGGATGAGATTGATTCAGGCTATTATTATGGCAGCTTAAGTGACTTTTCAAAGTATTTCTCAGCAATAGATACAAGCAATATTGGGCTGTACAGAGAACCTGTAAATGCAGCAGTTAAATGCGTAGTTAAGGGTATTAATACATTTGCAGAAGAATGTGAATACAAGAAGGGCGAGAAGCTTACATATAATTCAGATAACGGAGATATTAAAGTATCCGAGTATAGTATTACAATAACTAAGGATGCTGTTATTAAGGCATGTGAGACAGTTATTGATGAATTATATGCAAGTAAAGATCTTTCTTCCTACATGACTATTCTTTCAATGGCAGGCGTTTCACAGTCAACTATCAAGAGTAGTATTGAGAGTTCATTAAGTGATATGCAGCCAGTTACAATATCAATGTACATTAATAAGGATGATGAGATTGTAAGACTTGCAATTGATGCGGCAGATTATAATACAAGCGAAAAGGGTTTTGTTGCAATTTCATTCCTTGGTAATGATAATCCATTTGAGTACATTGTTATAGAAGCCGATATTGACGATATGAATATGAAGTATACAGTAAAGACACAGGATGACAAGGCTGCACTGGCATTAGAGATGACTCAGAATAAAGAGTATATCAAAGCAGGAGCAGAACTTAGCACATCAGGAACAACGGTAAAGATTGATAATCTTTATGTGAATAGTAATATTGATGACAGTAATATTGACATGAAGCTTTCAGGGGAATCTACACAGAAAGAGTTCAGCAAATTAAAGTATTCTGCATCAGATTACTCAGGTGCTTACAATCTTGCTAATTTAACAGAAACACAGAGCACAACACTTGCACTTGAACTTATGAAGAATTCAAAAGCATTAGCTAATGTTTTCAGCGATCAGTTATATAAACAATTGTTTAATGGAATGAGTACTTCAGGTAATGCAAGATTAGGGTTTTAATTAGAAACATTTAAACAATAGTACAGAAAGATGAGGGTATATTTTATGGAGTTAGCAATTATTATTGGGGTAGTTGTACTTTTATTCATTGTGTTCATACTTGCAAGTTATATTAAAGCACCAACAGACAGGGCATTGATTGTATCAGGTCTTAGAAAGAATCCTAAGTTTGTTATTGGTAAATCAGCTTTAAGAATTCCATTCTTACAGAGAGTTGATAAACTGGAACTTAAGATGATATCTGTTGATGTAAAGACTAAGGAATCAGTTCCAACCAATGAATATATTAATGTTAATATTGATTCAGCAGTTAAGATTAAGGTCGGTTCTTCTAAAGAGATGCTTGAGAAAGCCGCAAGCAACTTCCTTAATAAGAATGAAGATTATATCAGGAACTCAGTAGGGGATGTATTAGAGGGTAATGTCCGTGAGATTATAGGACAGATGAGACTTGAGGATATTGTTCAGGACAGAAAGATGTTTGCTGAGAAGGTACAGGAGAATGCTGCACCTGATATGGCAAGAATGGGTCTTGAAATTGTAAGTTTCAATGTCCAGAATGTTACAGATGAAGGTAATGTTATTGAGAACCTTGGTATTGACAGAGTTGTAAGTATCAGTAAGTCAGCACAGATATCAAGAGCTGAGTCTGAGAGAGATATTGCAGTTGCCAAAGCTAATGCAACAAAGCAGGCTAATGATGCAAGAATCGAAGCTGAGACAGCTATTGCTGAAAGAAATAATGAACTTGAGATTAAGAAGCAGGAATTAAAGAAAACTGCCGATGTTAAGAAGGCTGAGGCTGATGCAGCATATGAAATCCAGCAGCAGGAACAGAGAAAGACAATCGAGATTACAACTGCCAATGCTAATATTGCAAAGCAGGAGAAAGAGATTGAATTAAGAGAGAAAGAGATTGCTGTTAAGGAAAAGACTCTTGATGCTGATATCCGTAAGCAGGCAGAAGCTGAGAAATATGCAGCACAGCAGAAAGCAGATGCACAGCTTTACCAGAGACAGAAGGAAGCAGAAGCCAAGCAGTTTGAGATTCAGAAGCAGGCAGAAGCTAAGAAAGCACAGGCAGAAGCAGACAGATTTGCCAAAGAGCAGGAAGCAGAGGCTGTTAAGGCACAGGGTGTTGCAGAAGCAGAGGCAATCAAGGCAAAGGGTATAGCTGATGCTGAGAGTATCAAGGCAAAAGGTCTTGCTGAAGCTGAAGCAATGGAGAAGAAAGCTGAAGCTATGGCTAAGTATGGTAAGGCTGCCATGACAGAGATGATTATTAAAGTCCTTCCACAGATGGCAGAAGCAATTGCCAAGCCACTTGAAAGTATTGATAAGGTTACTATTATTGACGGCGGCTCAGGTGAGAACGGAGTTGGAACATTCAGTGGTAATGTACCATCTGTATTGGCAAAGACTATAGAGAGCATCAAAGAGACTACAGGATTTGATATTACAGAAGTCATGAAAGCTAATACATATGATGCAAAGACTACTAAGAATGTGAACTTTACAGGATTTCCGGAAGAGTTTAGTGCAGCAGCTAAAGAGTCAGAAGCTGATTAGAGAACAGAATAAGCTGGATTAACTTATAATTTATAAGAAAGTAAGATGTATAGCCGGTGTCAGATATGGAAAACTATATCTGATTCCGGCGTTTATTTTGCCATTATTCATGGGAAATCTTGCTATATAAATTGCTGTAAGTTATAATTATTATATTCGGGTAAAAGGGGAAAAGTGCTTGGATTATATAAGCATGAGGGAGCAATGATTAATTACAGATATTTTGCCAGAAAAACTCTGGTATATGGTTTGATAAGTGCCACAGTATTATCATCTGTGGCGGTAACAGGATGTAATAAGAAGAGTAAAGTCGCAGCGGGAAGCAGCCAGACAATAGAAGATAATCAGACAGTGGAGAGCGGACAGCCAGCTAAGAATGACCAGCCGGCAGATTCTCATAATGAACCACCTGTAATTCATGGCGTATCAGATAAGACATATTATATTGGCAGCAAAGTTTCATATATGACAGATGTGTATGCGACGGATAACTCTGGTCAGGAGATTGATGTTGAAGTTGATAAATCACAGGTAAATATTTCACAGCCTGGAAGTTATTCAGTTTATTATAAAGCAGTTGACTCTGATGGGAATGAAACCACAGAAGAAGCTATATTTACATTTGTTGAAGAGGAGACACAGGCAGTTATAAGCAGCAACAGTTATTCATCACTTGATAGTGTTGTATCAGCTGTGCTTGATGATATAACAGACAGTTCTATGTCCAAAGGACAGAAAGCAAGGGCAATATATAAGTACGCTCATGCCAAGATTGGATATGCAGGGAATAGCTATACACAGAGTTCAGAATGGCAGGATGAAGCATTTGCAGCATTAAAAGAACTTAAGAGAAGTGGATATGTGGCAGGAGACTGTTTCACATATGCTTCTGTTGACAGAGCACTTCTTGAAGGAATGGGAGCAGATTGTATATGGGTTGATAATCAGGGGGCAAGATCAGGTGACCATAGCTGGCTGTTATGCAATCTTGGAACAGGATGGTATCACTTTGATTCGACAAGAATGTATGATGGTTTTGAATGTTTTATGCTGACAGATTCACAGGTGCAGGATTATATAAACAGAGGTAATTCAATATATAGAAGAGATTTATCTAAGTATCCAGCAACTCCTTCACAGCAGTTTTCATATTAGGAGGAGCGGGATTAATGTTATTTACATCTTATCAGTTTGTTATATTTGTGCTGGCAGCACTGATTTTATATTATGTTGTTCCAAAGCGTATACAGTGGATAGTACTGTTGTGTATGAACCTGTTGTTTTATCTGTATGCAGGATTAAGCGGAATAATATTCATAGCAGCAACTATAGTGACGACGTATGCGGGTGCAAGACTTATATTCAGGGAGAAAGAGCGGTCTGCACGATATATAGAGGAACATAAAGGCGATATATCCAAGGATGAGAAGAAACAGTTAAGGGCAGTTTCTGTAAGAAAGCAGAAAATTTTTCTTGCAATTGTACTGCTTATTAATTTCGGAATACTTGCCGTTCTTAAATACACCAACATGTTCATAGTGACATTTACAACATTTAACACAGTGGATTTCATACTTCCAATGGGAATATCATTCTATACATTCCAGTCTACGGGATATATGATTGATGTGTATCGAGGTGTTGCAGATGCAGAGAAGAATCCATTCAGATATGCATTGTTCGTATCATTTTTTCCACAGCTTGTACAGGGACCTATCAGCAGATGGAATGATTTGAAGAAGAGTTTGTTTGAAAGTCATGTTTTTTCGTGGGTTAATATACAGTATGGTTTTGAGAGAATACTGTGGGGATATTTTAAGAAGATGGTAATAGCAGACAGGGCAGCCATCGGACTTGCAACAATACAGTCGGATGTTTCAGTGTATTATGGAGCATATGCATTAGTTGGAATGTTGTTGTATGCAATTGATCTGTATGCAGATTTCACAGGTGGTATAGATATTACAATTGGTGTTGCACAGATGTTTGGAATTACTCTTCCAGAGAATTTCAGAAGACCATTCTTTTCAAAGAGCATTGCAGAGTATTGGAGAAGATGGCATATTACACTGTGTGCATGGTTTAAGGATTATCTTTTCTATCCATTATCAATGTCCAAATGGATGAATAAGGTATCAAGATGGCTTAAGAAGCATGCAGGAAAGCCGGTAGGTTCAAGATTTCCAGTGTATTTTTCAAGTCTCACTGTATGGTTTGTGACAGGTATATGGCATGGTGCAAGCTGGAATTTTGTAGTATGGGGACTCCTGAATAGTATTATCATGCTTGTTTCACAGGAACTTAAACCATTATATGAAAAGGCTGATAACAGATTAGGTTACAGAAATTTAAAGTACTACAAAGTATTTGAGATAATAAGAACTACTGTTATAGTATGCTGCCTGCAGATGCTTGATTATTACAGGAATATTGCAGAGGCATTCCGTATGTTTTTCTCAATGTTTACTGGCGGCAATTATGCGTCTGTGTTCACTAAGGGAATGTGGAATATAGGTTTGTCAGCTGCTGATTATATAGTACTTCTTGCAGGTGTGATTATAATGTTTATAGTCAGTCTGCTTGAGAGAAGATGTCCGGTAAGAGAGCAGTTAGCGCAGAAGAGTTATATTATAAGATATATAGTTTTTCTTGTGATTTTTCTTCTTATAGCTGTATTTGGAATCTATGGAATCGGATATGAATCAAGCCAGTTTATATATAATCAGTTTTAGAAAGCATTTTCTAAGGAATGGAGATAGTTTTGAAAAAGAAGATATGTACAGGTGTTGCAGTTATCATAATACCGATAGTATGTCTGTATCTTTTACAGTGCCTGTTAGTTCCTAAATACGCATCGGATATTAAAGAAGGTGCGATGATTAAGGAATATTATAACAGCGAGAAGAACCATGACGTACTTATTCTTGGTGACTGCGAAGTATATGAGAATATATCCCCGGTTACAATGTGGGAGAATTACGGAATATCAGGTTATATCCGTGGAAGCGCGGAACAGCTTATATGGCAGTCTTATTATCTTTTAGAGGATACACTTAAGTATGAGAAACCTCAGGTTGTAATTGTAAATGTGCTCGCAATGACAGAGAGTGAAGCCAAGAGCGAGGCTTATAACAGAATGACATTAGATGGCATGAGATTTTCAAAGTACAAAATAGCATCCATCAGGGAATCTATGACAGAAGATGAGAATATGGCAAGTTATATATTTCCACTGTTGAGATATCATTCAAGATGGAGCAAATTGTCATCAGAAGATTTCAGATATATGTGGAAAACACCATCGGTCACAACTAACGGTTATCTTATGCAGAAGGGTGTAAGACCGGTTACTACTATACCGAAAGCTGCACCTCTTGCTAATTATACATTCAGTGATAAGAATATGGAATATCTTGATAAGATATATTCATTATGCAAGGATAATGGTATTAATCTTGTGCTTATGAAAGCACCGAGTGTATATCCTCACTGGTATGATGAATGGGACAAGCAGGTGAGTGATTATGCAAATGAGCATGGAATATTGTATCTTAATACAATCAACGAGGCTGGGAATATAGGTATAGACTATACTACCGATACATTTGATTATGGACAGCATCTTAATGTTGAAGGAGCTGAGAAGCTGTCATTATATCTTGGAGAACAGCTTGTGAAGAATTTCGGACTTACCGACCACAGGCAGGATGAATCATATAAGAATGTATGGCAGTCAATAGTTGATAAATATTATGAAGAAAAGCAGGGAGATTAATTATGAGAAAGAAGAGTTTAATGTTAGCTGCAGTACTTGCAGCAGGAGTAATGATGGCAGCTTGTGGTGGCGCAACAACACTGCCAGATAACAGTCAGGATAAGCCAGTTGCGTCACAGCAGACTGAAAGTAAGTATTCATTTGAATTAAAGGGCGTAGAGTTAAAGACAGATGGCGACCTCACAGAATATACATCTAAGCTTGGTGAGCCTTCTGGTGGTTACTATGAGGCTAAAAGCTGTGCATTTGAAGGAATGGATAAGTTCTATTATTACGACAGCGTAACATTACAGGGATATCAGAAGGACGGTAAGGATAAGCTTTATTCTATAACACTTATGGATGATGCTGTTAAGACTAAAGAGGGTGTCCGTATTGGTGATAAGAAAGATAAGGTTGTATCAGCATATGGAAGTGATTATACAGAGGCGGACGGACAGCTTCAGTATGAATCAGGTAATACCAAGCTTTCATTCGTTATGAAGGATGATGAGGTACAGAGCATAATATACAGCGTTAAATAATTGGTTAGTAATTAATCCCACCAGATTAGGAGATTCTGTCTGGTGGGATTGTTGTATGCCCTGCGGTGTATATTATGCGTATACAATGTAGGTGCTGTAGCGGAATTTACGGAGTTTCTGTTCCATCTTGATAGCGTTGGAAAGCTGTCTGAAAGCACCAACCTGAACTTTGTAATAGTCATCTTCATATATGATAAATGCAGGGAAGCCCTCAACAAGCAGAGAATTAAGCATGCGGTCTGCATTATCTTTATTGCGGTAAGCGCCGACCTGTACACGGTAAAGTGGTTCAGGAGTCATGTCTTCATCACAGCCGCATGAAGGTTTAGATGGTGGGGCAGGCTTTTTCTGTCCTGCTGCCGGCATGATTTCCGTGGATTCGGCAGAGTCTGATTTCACAGATGGAATTTCGCTTGAAGCAGCTCTTGTAGTAGTGTCTGTTTTAGGTGTAATTCCCAGAGTCTTAAGAATACCGTCTGCAATACCATTTGCAATCTGGTTAAAGTTCTTGTCAAATGTTTCATTATCCTTATCGTTATTAATAAATCCGGCTTCTACAAGAACCGCAGGCATTCTTGTACGCTTGAGTACAACGAGGTTAGGTCGCTCAGTAATTCCAAGATTCTTAAAGCCAGCTTTTTCAAGTTCTGAGTTGATATTGGCAGCCATCTGTGATTTGATACCGGAATTATTATAAACTAAAGTTTCTACGCCTGTGTACTGGTTAGGTGTTGGCGATGAATTCCTGTGGATTGACATGAAATAATCAGCTTTGGCATCATTGGCATCAGTAGCCTTCTTAAAAGGTGTTTCGTATTCATCTGTAGTACGGGTATACACAACGTCAACACCGTTCTTTTCTAATATATCACCGACGGCAAGAGCAAGCTTTAAGTTATCGTCCTTCTCAGCCCTGCCATTATATGTTGCACCATAGTCGCTTCCGCCATGACCGGCATCTATGGCAATCTTATATTGAGCCATAATTTCTCCGATAATATTAATCATATTATTGTATGCAAAAGACATAATCAGCGTACCTGTCACATATATTTATCTTAAGATGAGAAAGAGGACAGATTATGAACGTTGGATATGTACATACATTTGAAGTGCCAGAAAATAATATTGATAAAGGTAAGTTAAAGGTAAGTGTTGTTGATGAGGAAAATGCGCCAATTAAAGGAGCAACTGTAAGACTGTCGTATACAGGAAATCCTGATAATATAATAGGAGAAAGCGGCACTGATGAAGACGGAATAAGCATATTTAATGACTTAAGAACGCCGCCGATTGAATATAGTATGGAGCCGGGTAACAGGCAGCCGTTCTCAGAGTATGACATAGCTGTGAGCGCACCGGGTTACAGTGATGTGAGCATTTCGGGAAGTGATATGTTTTCAGGAGAAGTGAGTCTTCAGAATGTAAGAATGTTCACAAGGGAGAATGCACAGGATAATATAGTTATTCCTGTAAACACATTGTACGGAGATTTTCCACCTAAGATATATGAGGCAGAGATAAAGCCCATGGGTCAGTCGGGAGAAATCGTTCTTGACAGGGTTGTTGTGCCTGAAATTGTGGTTGTGCATGATGGTCCGCCAAGAGATTCAGGGGCAGATAATTATTATGTAACATATAAGGATTATATAAAAAATGTAGCAAGTTCCGAGATATATTCGACATGGCCAAGGCAGACAATTGAAGCAAATGTGCTTGCAATTATGTCATTTACATTAAACCGTGTATACACAGAATGGTATAGAAACCAATTCTATGATTTTACAATAACTTCATCAACTGCATATGACCAGAAATGGGTTAATGGAAGAAATGTATTTGAGAGTATATCACAGGTGGTTGATGATATATTTGACAATTACATATCAAGACCTAATGTTAAACAGCCAATACTTACGCAGTATTGTGATGGAAAGCGGGTAACCTGTCCTAACAGGCTTTCACAGTGGGGCAGTAAGTATCTTGGTGACCAGAACTATTCATCAATAGAGATATTAAGATATTATTATGGTCAGGATGTGTATATTAATGCGGCAGAGCAGATAAGCGGAATTCCTTATTCATGGCCAGGAACTAATCTTGATATAGGTTCATCAGGACAGAAGGTAAGACAGCTGCAGGAGCAGCTTAATCTTATAGGCGAGTATTATAATTCTATTCCGGTTCTTTCGACAGATGGAATATATGGTGAGCAGACGGCAGCTGCAGTTAAAGAGTTTCAGAGAATATTTAATCTGCCGCAGTCAGGAATAACAGATTTTCCTACATGGTTCACAGTTTCAGAAAAATATGTTGCACTTGCCGGGCTGGCAGAGTTGTAAGAATATAAAGCATAGATAAATGGTAACGAAGATATGTATGGCTGTCACTTTATGTGGCAGCCTTTTTTAAGTTTATTCAGCTGGTATGGATTATTTCTTTCGTGAACCGTATATTTCATGAACTTTGGACTCAAGTTCAGCTATTCTTGATTCCTGTTCTGTCTTATACTGCTCATATTCCTCATTGGCAATCTGTGAAAGCGTTTCTTCATTCTCAAGAGACTCAAATGCCTGTGAAAGAGTATAAGAATTAATAGAGCCTTCGCCTATTTTGCTGCTTAATTCTTCAAGAAAGCCTGTTATAGTAGATTCGTCTATAGTTCCATCCTCCATATCAGCAAAATCGAATATCATTACGGCATCAGTATTAGTTGATATCGCCTGATTAATAAGATTGGTAAAAGCATTTGACGAACGGATAAAGCTGTAGGAAATGTATAACATTCCATTAGAAGCAGTTCCTGATGCAAATGTTTCATTATAGCACACAAGATGGCTGTAATCATTATCCAGCAATGACTTGCGGGCTTCATCTGTATCATATGTATGTCTTAAGAAAAATGTATCCTTAAGATTATAATTGTCTCTGGCAAGATTATTGCGGACTTTGATTGCAGATGCAAGAACTTCATCATCGAAAGTCATACCTGAAAGCAGAATATCGTAATTGTTATTCTGCGACTTTTTAATTATGGAGTTCAGTTCTTTAGTGTCGATTGAACAATCAGCAATTATTGTTGGTGTAAAATCATAATCAGTCATAAGTTCTTTGATTGTATCAATATCATCTGCAGATGCAGGAACGAATGCTAAAGTAGCTCCGGCATTGGAATTGTCAGATGTGCCAAGTTTCTGCTTTCTTGATTGTAGTTCAGAGTATATATTGTTAATCTCATTCTGATAAGGAGCAGCTTCTTTTTCAAGATTATTAAGTTCGTTCTGATTCTGTCGCTGGCTTCTGAATGCAAAAAATGTACAGACACAGAGGACACATACTCCTATAGCAATTATAATTCCATATATTCTCTTCATAGTTATATACTCCATTCATTAGTTTATAAAAAAGTGTATCTTAAGGTGTTGATAATGTCAATGTGAATACATATAAGTATGAAAAATGTGTATTTTTAAGTTGTTATATGATAAAATATTCTCGAAAGATAAGGCGTGTCTGGGAGATTTTAATATGAAAAAGAATATGAATCTTAAATTTATCAGAATAAAAACAGCTGTTATTCTGCTTATTTCTTTTATAGTTATTAATGCATTTGTCCATGTACAGTTCTTTTATCAGGAGAATGAAGGAAAACTAAAAGCACAGTATACTGCGGAGTCAACAGTAAGAAGAGTTGAATCCAACATTGATAAATATCTTGCAATGTCCGATTTTTTCAAAAGAATGATTGAATCAGGCAATGATATTGATGATACATATTTTAGGCAGCTTTCTGGTTATATGCTTGAAAACAACAATGTGATTGAAGGAATAGAATTAGCAAAGGATGGAGTGGTTACACAGGCATATCCATATGAAAACAATAGACAGGCGATTGGTCTTGATATGTTAACTGATTCAAGAAGAGAAAAAGAGGCTAATCTTGCTAAAGATAGTGGTGCATATACAATAGCAGGTCCATATGAGCTGGTTCAGGGAGGCACAGGAGCATTACTGTTTGACCCTATCTACATTGACAATGAGGGTAACAGTCAGTTCTGGGGATTTGCAATACTTGTTATTAACTGGGATGGATTTATTAATGAAATGCAGTTAGATAATCTTGAGGATGCGGCATATCACTACAGAATATGGAAAAAGGATATGACAACCGGAGAGAAACTCACAATTGCACAATGTTCATCGGGTAAGTTTAATGATGTATTGGAAGTAGAGTGTAATGTGCCTAATGATTGCTGGTATTTTGATATTGTTCCAGAGAATGGATGGATATCTAGAGGAGAGCTTTTACTTGGAACATTTGCAAGTATGATACTTGCGTTTCTCTTTACATTTGCATGCTGGCAGTCACAGATGCGACGTTTCAAGGAAGCCCGTTATGCAGATGAAATAGAAAAAGCTGCAAAAAAAGCGCAGAATGCCAATGAAGCCAAGACAAGGTTCCTTTTTAATATGAGTCATGATATAAGAACACCAATGAATGCAATTATTGGATTTACTGTTCTTCTTGAAAAACATATAGATGACAGGGATAAAGTTAAAGATTATATTAATAAGATTAAATCTTCAAGTGAGATGTTGTTATCAATAATTAACCATGTCCTTGAAATGGCCAGAATTGAAAGCGGCAAGATGACGCTTGATAACAATGTTGTAGATGTATATGGGGTAAAACAGTCTCTGGAAGCAGTCTTTGAGCCTGCGTTAAAGAATAAAAGACTGATAATGACTTATAACAGCCACTTACAGCATCAGTATATTATTGGAGATGAAACTAAGATTAAAGAAATTCTTCTTAATGTTATAAGTAATTCTGTTAAATATACACAGAGAGGTGGGCAGATTAATATTACAGTAAATGAGATGCCTGGAACATTTGATGACAGGGCATTATACAAGGTTATTGTTGCAGATACAGGAATCGGAATGAGTAAAGAATATCTGCCACATATATTTGAAACATTTACAAGAGAGAAGACAAGTACAGAAACTAAGGTTGACGGAACTGGTCTTGGCCTGCCTATTGTGAAATCACTTCTTGAGATGATGGGTGGAAAGATTGAAGTAGACAGTGAGCTTGGTAAAGGAACAACAATAACAATCACAGCGGAATTTCCTATAGCAAAGAATGAGAAGTCTGATGATTCGAACAAGGAAAACACCGTTAAACAATCAGATAACGGAGGGGGAAGAATTCTGCTTGCAGAAGACAATGACCTTAATGCAGAGATTGCAGTTACATTGCTTACGGAAAGAGGATTTGAGGTTGACAGAGCTAAAGATGGTGCTGTATGTATAGATATGGTTAAAGAAAAACCTGTTGATTATTATAATCTCATTCTTATGGATATCCAGATGCCTAATAAGAATGGTTACAGAACTACAGAGGAAATCAGGAGCCTTGGAGACAGACGGGCATTTATCCCTATAATAGCCATGACAGCCAATGCATTTGAAGAGGATAAACAGAAAGCGGCTGCGGCAGGCATGAACGGGTACATAGCAAAGCCAATAGATGTTGATGTACTGATGAAGACAATTGACGAGATGAACAATGTGTGATTGTAGATTATTAAGAGGTGACTATGGAAAAAGGATAAGAAGGACGGAATTAAGGGATTACTGGATTCGTTGTAATAAGATTTATAGGGACTTTTGATATGAAAATATCTTAAGTCTCTTTTTTATTAAAATGTATTATCTTTAAAAAATTTCGCAAAAAATATTATGTAGTGGTCTTGACTTAAAGTCATGTTTAGGTGTTATAAGAATTTATAGAAACACATTTATAGAGAAATTTAACAGGAGGACATTGATATGGAATATGTAACTTTGAACAATGGAGTTAAGATGCCAATATTAGGCTATGGAGTTTATCAGGTAACTAAGGACGAGTGTGAGAGATGTGTTCTCGATGCCCTTAAGACAGGTTACAGGGCAATAGATACAGCACAGAGTTATTTCAATGAGGAAGAGGTTGGTAATGCAATTGCCAAATCCGGAATTCCAAGAGAAGAGATTTTCCTTACAACTAAGGTATGGATTGAGCATTATGGATATGAGGAAGCTAAGAAATCTGTTCTTGAGTCTATGAAGAAGTTAAAAACAGATTATCTTGATTTAGTCCTTCTTCACCAGCCATTTTCTGACGCATATGGTGCATATCATGCATTAGAAGATTTATATGATGAAGGTAAAATCAGAGCAATAGGAATATCTAATTTCTATGTTGACAGAATGGTGGATTTTGCTTCATTTAACAGAATTAAACCAATGGTTAATCAGGTTGAAACACATATCTTTAACCAGCAGAAGGAAATGAAGGAGTGGGCTGACAAATATGGAATACAGCTTGAGGCATGGGCTCCATTCGGTGAAGGAAGAGGAGGCACATTTGACAATCCTGTTATTGCAGAGATTGCAGCAAAGTACGGAAAAACACCAGCACAGGTTATGCTTCGCTGGCATATTCAGAGAGGAGTTGTCGTAATTCCTAAGTCAACTCATATAGAGAGAATGGAAGAGAACTTCAATGTATTTGATTTCACTCTTTCTGAAGAAGATATGAATACAATATCAGAGCTTGATAAAAAGGAAAGTGCATTCTTCTCACATCAGGACCCTAAGATGGTTGAATGGTTTGTGAAGATGGTTGAAGAAAGAAAGAACAATCAGGACAGTTCCAAGGAAAAGAAGAACTGGTAATACTTTCGAAAGGCGGAAATAATTATGAAGATTAAAAGGATTGTAAGTGTGGCAGCTACATTTGTTCTGGCATTAGGACTGTTTACAGGCTGTGGAGCAGCTTCATCAGGTACAACAACAACTACAGCTAATAATAATACAACAGTGGCACAGGATACTGTTAAATCAACAGAAGCTGCTGATAGTACAACAGCACAGACAACACCTTCTACAGATAAGAAGACACTTGTAGTATATTATTCAGCAACAGGAAGCACTAAGGCAGTTGCACAGACTATTGCTGAGAGTGCGGATGCAGATATTTTCGAGATTACACCAGTTAATCCTTATACAAGTGATGACCTTAACTGGAACAATAATAACAGTCGTGTTTCTAAGGAACATAATGATGAGAGCCTTAGAAATGTAGAGCTAACAAAGGTTACACCTGACAACTGGGATTCATATGATACTGTATTTATTGGCTATCCAATCTGGTGGTATATCGCAGCATGGCCTGTAGACACATTTGTAAAAGGCAATGATTTTACAGGAAAGACAGTTATTCCATTCTGTACATCAGCTTCATCAGGAATCGGTGACAGTGGAACAAGATTACAGAAGATGGCAGGAACAGGTAACTGGCAGGCTGGACAGAGATTCAGCTCAGGAGCTTCTGCATCAGAAGTTTCTAAGTGGGTTAAATCATTAAAGCTTGGAAACTAACAAATTGTATGTAAAGCCAGTATTTTGCTGGCTTTATAATTTTTTAATAATTTCATTAGCACTCACCTCTTGACAGTGCTAACAATGAGATGTATAACATCAATTGTAAGAGGAAAACAATAGATAAACAGTGAAGTTAAGGCTTCATTGTAACAGAAGGAGGTAATCGTATGAACATTAATAAGTTTACACAGAAGTCTATTGAGGCTGTTAACCAGTGCGAGAAGATTGCCTACGATTATGGTAATCAGGAGATTGACCAGGAACATTTTCTGTACAGTCTCTTAACTATAGAGGATAGTCTTATCGCGAGCCTGATAGAGAAGATGGGAATTGATAAGGACACATTTATAAAGAATATTGAGACTTTACTTAGCCAGAAGAATAAGGTTTCAGGAAATGTACAGCTTTATGTAAGCAATGATCTTAATAAGGTTTTGGTAAATGCTGAAGATGAAGCTAAGAGAATGGGTGATGCATATGTTTCTGTTGAGCATCTTATGCTTGCAATGATTGCAGCACCTAACAAGGGTATCAAGCAGCTTTTTAAGACATATGGAATTAACAGGGAATCATTCCTGTCAGCGCTTGCTACAGTAAGAGGCAACCAGAGTGTTACTTCAGATAATCCGGAAGCAACTTATGATACTCTTAGCAAATATGCTACAGACCTTGTAGAGAGAGCTAAGGACGGAAAGCTTGACCCGGTTATCGGCAGAGACAATGAAATCAGAAATGTAATAAGAATCCTTTCACGTAAGACTAAGAATAATCCGGTTCTTATTGGTGAGCCTGGTGTTGGTAAAACAGCAGTTGTTGAAGGACTTGCACAGAGAATTGTAAGGGGAGATGTTCCAGAAGGATTAAAGGATAAGAAACTTTTTGCACTGGATATGGGTGCACTTGTTGCAGGTGCAAAGTATCGTGGTGAATTCGAGGAAAGACTTAAGGCTGTACTTGATGAGGTTAAGAAATCTGAAGGTCAGATAATCCTGTTTATTGATGAGATTCACACTATTGTCGGTGCAGGTAAGACAGAAGGTGCTATGGATGCAGGCAATATGTTAAAGCCAATGCTTGCACGTGGTGAACTTCATTGTATAGGTGCTACAACTCTTGATGAGCACAGAGAGTACATTGAGAAAGATCCGGCACTTGAAAGACGATTCCAGCCGGTTATGGTTGATGAACCTACAGTTGAGGATACTATCTCAATTCTTCGAGGTCTTAAGGACAGATATGAAGTGTTCCATGGAGTTAAGATTACAGATGGCGCACTTGTAAGTGCAGCTACTTTGTCAGACAGATACATTTCAGACAGATTCCTGCCAGATAAGGCTATTGACCTTGTAGATGAAGCATGTGCAATGATTAAGACTGAACTTGATTCAATGCCTGCAGAACTTGATGAGAAGAGAAGAAAGATTATGCAGCTTGAGATTGAGGAGGCTGCCCTTAAGAAAGAGACAGATAACCTCAGTAAGGAAAGACTTGATGCATTACAGAAGGAATTATCAGAATTAAGGTCTGATTTCAATATCCAGAAGGCTAAATGGGACAGCGAGAAATCTTCTGTTGATCAGGTAAGCAAGTTAAAGGAAGAAATTGACCAGATTAATACCCAGATAGCACAGGCTAAGAGAGAATATGATCTTAATAAGGCAGCAGAGCTTCAGTATGGTAAGCTTCCACAGGCACAGAAGGCTTTGGAAGAAGCTGAGAAAAAGTCAAGTAACAGAGATATGAGTCTTGTTCATGAAAGTGTTACTGAGGAAGAGATTGCCAAGATTATATCAAGATGGACTGGTATTCCGGTAAACAAGTTAAGTGAGTCTGAGAGACAGAAAACTCTTAATCTTGATGAACAGCTCCACAAGAGAGTTATCGGTCAGGATGAAGGTGTTACTAAGGTAACAGAGGCAATTATAAGATCTAAGGCTGGTATTAAAGATCCGACTAAGCCAATTGGTTCATTCCTGTTCTTAGGACCTACAGGTGTAGGTAAGACAGAGCTTGCAAAGGCACTGGCTGAGAGCCTGTTTGATGATGAATCTAATATAGTAAGACTTGATATGTCCGAGTACATGGAGAAATATTCAGTATCCAGACTTATCGGAGCGCCTCCAGGATATGTAGGTTATGATGAAGGTGGACAGCTTACAGAAGCTGTAAGAAGAAAACCATATTCAGTTGTTCTTTTTGATGAGGTTGAGAAGGCACATCCAGATGTATTTAATGTCCTCTTACAGGTACTTGATGATGGCCGTATCACTGATTCACAGGGAAGAACTGTGGATTTCAAGAACACTATAATCATAATGACAAGTAACATTGGTTCTTCATATCTGCTTGAAGGTATCAACCCGGATGGCTCAATTAAGCCGGAGGCAGAGGAAGCTGTTATGGGTGATTTAAAGAATCATTTCAGACCTGAATTCCTTAACCGTCTTGATGAGATAATTATGTTCAAGCCTCTTACTAAGGACAATATCAGCAATATTATCAATCTTTTAGTTGCAGATGTTAACAAGAGACTTGCAGATAAGGAGCTTGAGATTGTTCTTACAGACGCAGCCAAGGATTTCATAGTTGAGAATGGATTTGACCCAATGTATGGTGCTAGACCACTTAAGAGATATGTCCAGAAGACAGTTGAGACACTGGCAGCCAAGTTAATACTGGCAGGCAATATCAATACAGGTGATGATATTGTTATTGACCTTGTAGATGGAAAGCTGACAGCCAGAGCCGCTGCAAGGCAGAAGTAAGCCAGGCAGATAATAATATAAAGAATTGATTATGGCAGGTGTAATGTGTAGAGAGAATCTATACATTACACCTGTTTTTATATTAAACAAACTGGTTTCTTTCACTATTATATTCGTAATTAATTGTCTTTAACTTATCAGTTATCTCTTTCTCAGAAACCATATAAGATTGGCACAGTTCCTCTAATGTATTGTAATTGTCACGAAGCTGTGTGTTTACAAAGCTTAAAAGCATAACAGGGTCTTTAGGCATAGAAAATCCTCCTTATTATTATGTGGTGGGAATGCGTAGCACTAATATCAGTGCGGACATGTTATTCTTATTAATATCCATATTGTCCTGTCCCAAACATCATGAATATTTTCCCATATTAAGCATATTCTGTAAATGTAAGGCTTGTATATAAAATTGTATTAAATTAAATACATTTAGGGTTGCACGAAAACGATTACTATGTTATAATTTTAACAAGCTAAGAAATGGACAACTTGAATAACTGAATATTAAACTATGGAGGTTTTGTTATGGGTAAGAAATGGGTGTATTTATTCACAGAGGGTAACGCAGATATGCGTGAGCTTCTCGGAGGTAAAGGTGCTAACCTTGCAGAGATGACTAATATCGGTCTTCCTGTACCACAGGGATTCACAATTACAACAGAAGCTTGTACCCAGTATTACGAGGATGGTAGAGAGATCAATGATGAGATCATGGGACAGATTAACGAACATATCGAGAAGATGGAACAGATTACAGGCAAGAAGTTTGGAGATATGGAGAATCCGCTTTTAGTTTCTGTTCGTTCTGGAGCGAGAGCTTCAATGCCAGGTATGATGGATACAATCCTTAATCTTGGACTTAATGAGGATGTTGTTAATGTTATTGCACAGAAGTCTGGTAATCCAAGATGGGCATGGGACTGCTACAGAAGATTCATTCAGATGTATTCAGATGTTGTTATGGAAGTTGGTAAGAAATATTTCGAAGAGCTTATCGATAAGATGAAGGATGAGAGAGGGGTTAAGCTTGATGTAGAGCTTACAGCAGATGATCTTAAGGAACTTGCAACACAGTTTAAGGCTGAATATAAGTCTAAGATTGGCAAGGATTTCCCAGATGACCCTAAGGAACAGTTATATGGAGCTATTAAGGCTGTATTCCGTTCATGGGACAATCCAAGAGCTAATGTATACAGAAGAGATAATGATATTCCTTATTCTTGGGGAACAGCAGTTAATGTACAGTCTATGGCGTTTGGTAATATGGGAGATGACTGTGGAACTGGTGTTGCATTTACAAGAGATCCTGCAACAGGAGCTAAGGGACTTTTTGGAGAATTCCTTACTAATGCACAGGGCGAAGATGTTGTTGCCGGTGTAAGAACTCCAATGCATATTCAGGAGATGAGTGAAAAGTTCCCAGAAGCATTTGAACAGTTCAAGAAGGTGTGTGCAACTCTGGAAGAGCATTACAGAGATATGCAGGATATGGAATTCACAGTTGAGCATGGAAAGTTATTCATGTTACAGACCCGTAATGGTAAGAGAACAGCACAGGCAGCATTAAAGATTGCATGTGACCTTGTAGATGAGGGCATGAGAACAGAGAAGGAAGCAGTTGCAATGATTGATCCTCGTAATCTTGATACACTTCTTCATCCACAGTTTGATGCAGCTGCACTTAAGGCTGCAACTCCTGCAGGAAGAGGACTTGGAGCATCTCCAGGTGCTGCATGTGGTAAGATTGTATTCTCAGCAGAGGATGCAGAAGAATGGAATGCAAGAGGAGAGAAAGTTGTTCTTGTAAGACTTGAAACATCACCAGAAGATATTACAGGTATGAAGGCTTCACAGGGTATTCTTACTGTAAGAGGCGGTATGACAAGCCATGCAGCCGTTGTTGCAAGAGGAATGGGAACATGCTGTGTATCTGGATGTGGTGATATTGCAATGGATGAAGCTAATAAGAAGTTCACACTTGCAGGCAAGGAATACCATGAAGGAGATTATATCTCAATTGATGGTACAACTGGTAATATATATGACGGACAGATTCCTACAGTTGATGCCAAGATTGCAGGAGAGTTCGGAAGAGTTATGGAGTGGGCAGATAAGTACAGAAAGTTAAAAGTACGTACTAATGCAGATACTCCTAAGGACGCCAAGAAGGCAAGAGAGCTTGGTGCAGAAGGTATCGGACTTTGCCGTACTGAGCATATGTTCTTTGAAGAGGACAGAATTGCAGCATTCAGAGAAATGATATGTTCTGATACTGTAGAAGAAAGAGAAGCAGCACTTGATAAGATTCTGCCATATCAGCAGGGCGATTTTGAAGCACTTTACGAGGCACTTGAAGGTAATCCGGTAACTATCAGATTCCTTGATCCACCTCTTCATGAATTCGTTCCTACAGAGGAAGAAGATATTAAGAAGTTAGCTGATGCACAGGGCAAGTCAGTAGAGACTATTAAGAATATTATTGCGAGTCTGCATGAGTTCAATCCAATGATGGGACACAGAGGATGCCGTCTTGCAGTAACATATCCAGAGATTGCCAAGATGCAGACAAGAGCTGTTATCAGAGCTGCAATCAATGTTAAGAAGGCACATCCTGACTGGAATGTTAAGCCTGAGATTATGATTCCTCTTATCTGTGAGGTTAAAGAATTAAAGTATGTAAAGAAGACTGTTGTTGAAACAGCAGATGAGGAGATTAAGGCAGCAGGAATCGACCTTGAATATGAGGTTGGTACAATGATTGAGATTCCAAGAGCTGCACTTACTGCTGATGAGATTGCCAAGGAAGCTGATTTCTTCTGCTTCGGTACTAATGACCTTACACAGATGACATTTGGTTTCTCAAGAGATGATGCAGGCAAGTTCCTTAATGCATACTATGAATCTAAGATATTTGAGAATGATCCATTTGCAAAGCTTGACCAGAATGGTGTAGGTAAGCTTATGGAGATGACAATAAAACTTGGAAGACCGGTTAATCCGAATCTTCATATAGGTATCTGCGGAGAGCATGGTGGAGATCCTTCATCAGTTGCATTCTGCCACAAGATTGGTCTTGATTATGTGAGCTGCTCACCATTCAGAGTACCTATTGCAAGACTTGCTGCAGCACAGGCTGCAATTGCGGAAGAGAAATAATCCAATTTCTGACCATAACACGAGTTTTGGGGCATGGAAGGCGAAAGCTTTTCATGCCCCGAAATGTTTAAAAAGGAATAATTTCTCATTGCCCTAAATCCTAATATGTTCTATAATAATATGAAAATATAAATCGATTGGAGCGTATTATGGAACAAAAGAAAATGGAACCTATTCGCGATGCCAGAAAACTTGGTAAAGCGAAGATGCTGATTCTTGGTATTCAGCATATGTTTGCCATGTTTGGCGCAACCATCCTTGTACCTATTCTGGTATCAGGATATTTTCAGGCTGCCTGCGGTGAGGAACTTACCAGAGGTCTGTCTGTATCAGTAACACTTTTCTGTGCAGGTTTTGGTACATTGATATTCCATCTGTGTACTAAGTTCAAAGTACCTGCATTCTTAGGATCTTCCTTTGCATTTCTTGGAGGATTCTACACAGTAGCTAATCTTGACAGCGGCATGTATGCTGGCATGTCAGCTAATGATAAGGCTGCTTATGCATGCGGTGGTATATTCGTAGCTGGAATGCTTTACTTCGTACTTGCACTTATAATCAAGCTTGTTGGAGTTAACAGAGTTATGAAATTCCTTCCACCTGTAGTTACAGGACCTATCATTATCTGTATCGGTCTTTCACTTGCAGGTTCAGCTATTTCAAATGCTTCAACTAACTGGTTACTTGCATTTGTTGCACTTGCTGTAATTATTATATTCAATATATGGGGCAAGGGACTTTTCAAGATTATTCCTATTCTTATGGGTGTAGTAATTTCGTATGTATTTGCACTTATTCTTAATGCATGCGGAGTACATAATCCTGATGGTTCAGCAATACTTAATTTCTCATCAATTGCTTCTGCTTCATGGGTTGGAATTCCAAAGTTCCAGTTTATGAAATTTGATGTAACAGCAATCCTTGTAATGGCACCTATTGCTATTGCAACAATGATGGAGCATATCGGAGATATGTCAGCTATTTCAGCTACAGTTGAAGAAAACTATTTAGCAGATCCAGGACTTCACAGAACACTTATCGGTGATGGTGTTGCTACAGCATTTGCGGGAGCAATCGGTGGACCAGCTAATACTACATATGGTGAGAACACAGGAGTTCTCGAGCTTTCTAAGGTATATGACCCAAGAGTAATCAGAATTGCAGCAGTATTTGCAATTATACTTTCATTCATACCTAAGTTCTCATCAGTTATATCAACTATGCCAACAGCAATTATCGGTGGTGTATCATTCATGCTTTATGGTATGATTTCAGCTATCGGTGTAAGAAATGTTGTTGAGAACAAGGTTGACCTTACTAAGTCAAGAAACCTTATTATTGCAGGTGTTATATTCGTATGTGGTTTAGGTTTCGGTGACGGACTTACATTCACAATCGGTGGAACATCTATAACACTTACAGCACTTGCAATTGCTGCTATTGCAGGTATTCTTCTTAACGCTATATTACCTGGTAATGATTATGAATTTGGTAAGAATCCAGCAGGTGACAGCAGCCGTGGAGTATATGTTATGAACACAGACTCTGAAAAAGAAGAATCAGAAGATGATAAGTAATTAACAATAAAATTTGGAGGTACTTAATAATGATGGATTTTGAGAATGAGAAGAATGTAACTATATTTAAACATCCACTTATCCAGCATAAGATTTCAATTCTTAGAGATAAGAAAACAGGAACTAATGAATTCAGAAAGCTTGTAGAAGAGATAGCAATGCTTGAAGGTTTTGAAGCTTTATCGGATCTTCCAACAGAAGATGTTGAGATTGAGACACCTATCGAGACTTGTATGACTCCTATGATTTCAGGACGTAAGCTTGCAATCGTTCCTATCTTAAGAGCAGGACTTGGTATGGTTCCAGGTGTTCTTTCACTTGTACCAACAGCTAAGGTTGGTCATATCGGAATGTACCGTAATGAAGAGACACATGAGCCAGTACCATATTACTGCAAGCTTCCTAATCCAATTGAGGAAAGAACAATTGTTGTAACAGATCCAATGCTTGCAACAGGTGGTTCAGCAGTAGATGCTATTGACCAGATTAAGAAGGTTGGTGGAAAGCAGATTAAGTTTATGTGCATCATTGCAGCTCCAGAGGGAGTTGAAAGACTTCATAAGGCACACCCTGATGTCCAGATATATGTAGGACATCTTGACAGAGAACTTAATGCTGATGCATACATCTGCCCAGGACTTGGTGATGCCGGAGACAGAATCTTCGGAACTAAGTAATTGCAGTATGTCAGCAGATTATTCTTATTAAGAGTGATGACAGTATATTAATGCGGCTCCCATCGGGAGCCGTTTTTGTAACTTATATTATTGAATTAAGGAGAGATAGATGAGCAGAGCGGAGAATAGAAAGAGTTTTTCTAAATATGTATCACAGAATATCCTTGGAATGATAGGATTTTCATGCTATGTTCTTGCTGACTCATATTTTATATCTGTTGCAAGAGGAGCAGACGGACTTACAGCACTAAATCTTGTTATGCCGTTATACAGCATAATATTCTCAATTGGCGAGATGATTGGTGTAGGTTCGGCTATCAGATATGCAATTGGAAAGATTAAGAAAGATTCAGATGCTGACAGATATTTCTGGAATGCCTTGATATGGTGCATTATGTTAAGCTTAATATTTGTTCTTGCAGGTATATTCTTTTCGGCAGATATTATGAGGATTCTTGGAGCTGATGAACACATTGTATCTGTTGGTAATAATTACACTAAGATATTCATGTGTTTTGCACCGATGTTTATGTGTAATTATGTAACCAATGCATTTGTAAGAAATGACGGCGCACCGGGAATTGCCATGAGTGCAACGCTTTTCAGCAGCCTGTTTAATATAGTATTTGATTATATTCTTATGTTCCCTATGAAACTGGGGATGGAAGGTGCGGCGCTGGCAACTGCGCTTTCGCCTATTATAGGCATGGGAATATGCTGCATACACTTTTTCTCTAAGAAAAGCAGCGTTAAGCTTGTTGTGTGCAGACCATCAGTAAAGAAACTTGTGGCAGGAAGCCAGCTTGGTGTATCAGCATTTGTAGGAGAGATGTCATCTGCAGTTATCACACTTGCTTTTAATTTTGTAATTCTTAAGCTGACTGGTAATGTAGGAGTTGCAGCATATGGTGTTGTGGCGAATATTGCAATTGTTACGACGGCAGTATTTAATGGTGTTGCACAGGGAAGCCAGCCACTTATAAGCAATTGCTTCGGCAAGGGTGACAAAGAAGGATGCATGCAGTTAAAACGTATGGGATATATAACAGCATTTGCGCTTGCTGCAATTATGTATAGTGTACTGTTTATATTTGCGGGGCAGTTTGTTGCTGTATTTAACAGTGAAGGTTCAGAAATGTTAAGGCTTTACGCAACAGATGGCGTCAGGTTGTACTTTATAGGAATATTCTTTGCCGGAATCAATATTGTTGGCGGTGGTGCATTCAGTGCAACAGAAGATGCAGTTAAGGCAGCGGTTGTTTCTGTGGCAAGAGGATTCGTTCTTATAGTAGGGGCAGTTTTTGTTATGTCAGCACTTTTTGGCATGACAGGAGTGTGGCTTGCTTATGCTGTTGCTGAGGGGATAACAACATTAATAATGCTTGTTATGATGCTTAGTGAGAAAAAGATGGCATAAAGTATTGATAAAAGTACACAGATTATAAAACATTTCATTGTTGTTTTGCTATAAATGTGATAAAATATTTGCGGACAAAATTATCCTCGGAATTGGGGAAATATGAAAGGAGTCTATATAATTATGAGCAATATCGCAGACAAATTTGAAGAGCTTGGAGTAATTCCAGTAGTAGTATTGAATGATGCTAAAGATGCACTTCCATTAGCTAAGGCTTTAGTTGAGGGTGGTCTTCCATGTGCAGAGGTTACATTCCGTACAGCAGCAGCTGAGGAATCTATCCGTCTTATGCACGAAGCATATCCAGATATGGTACTTGCAGCAGGTACAGTACTTACAACAGAGCAGGTTGACAGAGCAGTAGCAGCTGGTGCTTCAGTTATCGTAAGCCCAGGATTCGATCCAGAAATCGTTGATTACTGTATCTCTAAGAACATTCCTGTTATGCCAGGTATCGTTACACCTTCAGAACTTGCACAGGCTGTTAAGAGAGGCCTTACAAGAGTTAAATTCTTCCCAGCTACAGCTGCAGGCGGAATCAAGATGATCAAGGCTATGTGCGCAGCTTACACTAATGTAAGAATCATGCCTACAGGTGGTATCAACACAGCTAACCTTGAGGAATTCTTATCATGCGATAAGATCTTCTGCTGTGGTGGATCATGGATGGTTAAGGGTGATATGATTAAGGCTGGCGAGTTTGACAAGATTAAGGATATGACAGCAGAGGCTGTTGCTCTTGTTAAGAAGATCCGTGGCTAATTATCAGTGAATAATCTTTAGTGATTAACCGTTAATATCACAATACATATAAACCCCGTATTCTGTTTTACAGGATACGGGGTTTTTGTACGCATATTATTATGTGTTTTATTGAATTACAGATTAGCAAATATGTTCTCAATTTCTTCATGAGGAAGCACAAGAGCGAATCTTACATGACCTTCACCAAGGCTTCCGAAGCTGCTTCCCGGTGTACATAGAACACCAGTCTTATTAAGAAGCTCCATTACATAATCAGAAGAATTAGTGTAACCGTCAGGGATTGCAGCCCATACAAACATAGTTCCTTTAATATCAGCAGGCTTAAGTCCAAGTTTCTTAATTCCGGCAACAAGAGCATTTCTTCTTAGCTCATATTCAGCACGATTGTCTGCAACATAATCCTGTGGTCCATTAAGTGCAGCAACAGCAGCCTTCTGGTATATAAGACTTGTTCCGTAGTCAAATTGTGAGCGTACAGTCTTGAATTTACTTACGATTTCACTGTTTCCTATAAGAAATGAAAGACGCAGACCGGTAAGATTATAAGTCTTAGAAAGAGAGTTGAATTCAACACCAACGTCCATCGCTCCTTCGTGGCTTAAGAAAGAACCGCCAATCTGACCATCATATATAATCTCAGAATATGCGTTATCATGGATGATTATTATGTTATATTTCTTAGCAAATGCGATGAGCTTATCGTAGAATTCAGAAGGTGCAGTAGCACATACAGGATTCAGAGGATAAGATACAACCATCATCTTAGCTTTTCTTGCAGTTTCTTCATCAATAGAATCAAAGTCTATAAGATAATCATTCTCTGGAAGAAGATTGTAATAAGCAATCTGAGCATCACACAGGAAAGGTCCGATTTCGAATATAGGATATCCAGGATTAGGAACTAAACATAAATCCCCAGGATTACACAAAGCAAGGGCAATGTGTGCCATTCCTTCCTGTGTTCCGAATACAGAAGTAACCTGCTCTGGTGTTATTATAGTATTGTAACGGTGCTTATACCATTTACATACAGCGTCAAGAAGCTCGTCAGTATCACCAAGTGAGTACTTGTAATTCTCAGGGTCAAGTGCTGCTTCTGAAACAACCTTCATAACTGATTCATCAGGCTTAAAATCAGGTGTTCCAACTGTAAAGTTATAGACTGGTTTACCTTGTGCAAGTCTTTCATTCTTTTTCTCATTAAGTATATTAAAAATGTTGCTGCCAAAACGGTCAGCCCTTTTAGAAAATTCAATATTCATATGTATTCATTTCCTCGTTTCATATTAATAAAAATTCAAAGCCTATCGAATAAGATACTAGCATAATTAACAAAAGTCAATTTTAAGGTGTATTTTTTGACAAAAATGTGATAGTTTTATATATGTAAGTAGAAATATAAATATGGCAGTCTGCAAATGTTACGGACAGGAACATTGAAGGGTAGAATGCAGACAGAAAGGAAAGGTAGAAGGTATGTCAGTACAGGATTATCTTAGTGCGGTTAAGATTGGAAAAAAAGAATATCATGCGTGTGTAAATAAGGGTACTTACCCATATCTTCCAGTTCTGGAAGATATTATTGATGAAGATAGTATTGACAGGGAAGTTAGTCTTGGAAGTGACCAGATTCCGTTAAGACTTGTAGTTGGAACATGTACATCAGGAAGAACGACAGCATTTGCAGACAATTTCATGCCTATACTTGACTGGGGAACAGAATTTGCGGCAAAGTGGGCATCGCTGAGCGACAGTCAGGTGAATGAGGGAATAAGAGACGATATTAAAGTATATGAGTACATGAATAAGTTCTATGTACTTGAAGGTAATAAAAGAGTCAGTGTGCTTAAGTATTTTAAGGCAGTAACTGTTAGTGCACAGGTTATAAGGAAAATACCTAAGTACAGCGATGATCCGGATGTTAAGATATATTATGAATTCATGGATTTCTATAAGTCTACCAAACTGAATGATATATATTTCAGCAAAGAGGGCAGTTTTACTACACTTATGGAACTGGTAGGAATTACGCCGGGAGAACCGATGGATGAGGATGATAAGAAAGACCTTGTTTCATGTTATCTTAATTTCAGGCTTGCGTATGAGTCAAGAGGCGGGGATAAGTTTGATTTTCCAACAGGAGATTCATTTTTAAGATTCATTCATATCCACGGATATGATGCGGTTAAGAGAATGACTAAGTCTGAGATGGCAAAGAATGTTGCCAAGACATGGGCTGAATTCGAGCTGCTTGATGATAACAGCGAGGTTGAACTTAAGATGACACCTGCAGCAGCACCTAAGAAGAATATATTAAGTTATCTGCTTCCTATGGGTGGTGGAGTCAAGAAGCTTAAGGTTGGTTTCGTGTATGAAAAGACTCCTCAGGATTCAGAATGGTGTTATGCACACGAACTTGGAAGACAGTATATTGATGATACATTTGGCGACCAGATAGAGACATACGTTGAGGAGAATGCCACACCGGAACAGAGTGATGAGGCTGCGATTAACAGGCTTATAAAGAAGGGGTGTGACCTTATATTCCTTACATCTTCAGCTATGAATATGGCAGGACTTAAGGCTGCTATAGCACATCCATCAGTAAAGATTCTTGACTGCTCGCTTAATATTTCGCATAAATATATCCGTTCATATTATGCGAGAATGTTTGAAGCTAAGTTTATAACAGGAATTATTGCAGGTTCTATGGCTGATGACGATAATGTTGGATATATAGCTGATAATCCGGTGTATGGTGCATGTGCGAATATTAATGCATTTGCACTGGGAGTAAAGTTCGTTAATCCAAGAGCTAAGGTTTACCTTGAATGGAACAGTATCAAGGATAATGATTCAGAGGGTAATCTGGCAAAGAAGAATATAAGTATTATATCTGATCAGGATATGATTACTCCAGGAAAAAGCAAGCGTAAGTTCGGTCTGTATAAGGCAAGTGATTCAGATAAGCACCTGGCTATGCCCGTATGGCACTGGGGTGTATTCTATGAGAAGCTTATCCAGAGTATTATGAGTGGTTCATGGAGTAAGGAAGAAGAAGGCGACAATGTCAAAGCACTTAATTACTGGTGGGGAATGTCAGCAGGCGTTGTTGACCTTATATATTCAGAGAGTCTGCCATCAGCAACTAAGAGACTTGTAAAGCTTTTTGAGACAGAGCTGAAAGAAGCAAGATTCAGGGTGTTTGAAGGTGAATTAAAAGATCAGGCAGGCACTATCAGGGTTGAAGAGGGGACTCTTATTGATCCTGAAGATATAATCACTATGGACTGGCTGCTTGACAATGTAGTTGGCAGACTGCCACAGTATGATGAACTTACTGATAATGCGAAACTAAAAATGGCACTTCAGGGTGTTGTCAAAGAAGAAGAATAGAAAGCATGCCGCACGTAGAGTGGCTGGGGAATTGTTAATGAAAATACTTGTGTTAGCTGATGTTGAATCAAAGTACTTATGGGATTATTTCGAAAAGGAGAAACTTGAAGGCATAGACCTTATACTTTCGGCTGGGGATCTAAAGCCACAGTATCTGTCGTTTCTTGCGTCCTTTTCTAAAGTTCCGATTCTCTATGTACATGGCAATCATGATGACTGTTACGAAGTACAGCCGCCAGATGGCTGTATTAACATAGAGAATAAGATATATGTGTATAAAGGCGTCCGGATCATGGGACTTGGCGGTTCTATAAGATACAAGAAGGGAAAGAACCAGTATACACAGAAAGAGATGAATCGCAGAATTAATAAAATGTGGCTTTCAATAAAGAAGAATAAAGGCTTTGATATACTGCTTACACATTCCCCTGCAGCAGGCATAGGGGATGGGCCGGATGAGCCACATAAAGGTTTTGACGGATTTAACTATCTTCTTGAAAAATATAAACCAAAGTATTTCATTCATGGACATATCCATAAGACATATCAGGTTAAGTTCAAGCAGGAATATCAGTATAATGAGAATACAAGAATAATTAACGGGTATGAAAGATATATATTTGAATATCCGGATGCATAATAAAATGCCATGATACATTTAGAATCAGAAAATGTATCATGGCATTTTTACATGTTTTTGTCATATTTTTTAAAATAATACTTAAAAATTGTGATTATAGTACTATTTTCCTACTTAACAACGATGTACATTTTAGTGGAAAATTGCTAGTATAACGGCGTAAACCCTTGCTGGTCACAGCAAAATGCACAAATTAATGTATTGAGGAGGAAAAACAAAACATGAAAGCTATTATTAGCAAAGCAGCCCAGAGAAAATGGGCATGGATACTTGCATTAGTTATGATTGTAAGTATTGTAATTCCTACATCGCTTCTTACAGCGAAGGCCGATGTTGGAACTGTAAAATTTATTGATGGGGCAGCAGGCTGGTTAGAATCAGCATATGCACAGTGGTCTATCGATAATGAGGCAGATGGATATACAGCGTATATCAAGAAAGCCAGCCAGCCAGATTCTGCTTATGCAAGAATCGACAATGAACTTATAAGAAAATATAAAAGTTTCTACAGAGTTGATGTGGTAGGACTTGCAGAAGGTGACTATGTTATCAAGGTAGTTCCTGTAAAGAATGGCAAGGAAGTAACTGCGAAGGCACAGGTTACTAAGACTCTTAATGTAAGTTCATATGACAGATCCGGATTTGCATTTTCATCTGAATCAAAATATAAGACAGGTTCGGGTGCTTATAATGAAGACGGAACACTTAAGAGTGATGCAATTGTTCTTTATGTTACTAATGACAACGCAAAGACAATAACAGCATCAGTAAAAGAGGCAAAGGGAGAGAAGGAATATACAGGTCTTCAGACAATAATTGACGCATATACAAAGAGTGCAAGCAAGGGGATAGAAACAAGAGCACTTGATGTCCGCGTAATAGGATGTCTTACAGATGCGGGAATGGATAAGTTTTCGAGCTCAGCTGAGGGGGTACAGATAAAAGGAGCGAGTGCTTATTCTAAGCTTAACATGACAATTGAGGGTATCGGAGCTGATGCAACAATTAACGGATTCGGATTTCTCTTAAGAAATGCAGGAAATGTTGAGATGAGAAATCTTTCAATCATTAATTTCATGGATGATGGAATTTCCCTCGATACAGCAAACTGCAATGTATGGATTCATAATGTTGATCTGTACTATGGTAAAGTAGGTGGAGATGCTGACCAGGCAAAGGGTGATGGTTCAATTGATATTAAGGGTGATTCACAGTACATAACAGTTTCATATGTACATTTTTATGATTCAGGCAAATGCTCATTATGTGGAATGAAGAGCGAATCTGGTCCTAATTATATTACATATCATCATAACTGGTTTGATCACTCAGATTCAAGACATGCAAGAGTAAGAACTATGTCAGTACATTTGTATAACAACTACTATGATGGTAATGCAAAGTATGGTGCTGGTTCAACAATGGGTTCTTCTTTATTCGTACAGAACAACTATTTCAGAAACTGCAAGAATCCAATGCTTTCATCTAATCAGGGAACAGATGCACTTGGTGAGGGTACATTCTCAGGAGAGAACGGCGGTATCATCAAAGCATATGGCAATGTTATTGTAGGTGCACAGAAGATTATCTATGCAAATGCTGTTTCAGAGACTGGTGATTCTGCAAATGCTACATCATTTGATGCATACCTTGCAAAATCTGCTAATGAGAAAGTTCCATCTTCATACAAGACTGTAGCAGGTGGAACATCTTATGATAACTTTGATACAACTAAAGACCTTGGCGTTAAGTCCGGAAGCCTTAATGATGCAAAAGATGTACCATCAGTTGTAACATCTGCAAAGGGCGCAGGAAGTCTTGGCGGTGGAGTGATTCCATGGACATTCTCTGATAAGGATGATTCGGTATATGCTGTAGATAAGGAATTAAAGACAGCGGTTACTAATTATAAGAATACAGACCTTGTTTCTGTAGGTGGTACTAATGCAGTTATTGTTTCACCAGATCCATCAACAGAAGAGACTAAGGCAACAGAGAGTACAACAAAAGCTACACAGGCTACAACTAAAGCAACAGAAAGCACAACAAAGGCAACTGAGAAAGAGACAACAGGCTCAGACACAACAACATCATATGATAAGACAAGCCTTGCATATTCAGGTGCTTACACAGATATAAGCAGAAAGAAAGATTCAGATTTTAAGAATGCAAAGTACGTTTCATCTTCAAATGAAATTCTCAATGCAATCAGTTCAGCAAAAGCTGGTGACGTTATTATTGTAAAAGAGGGAACATATAAGTTCTCAGATACAATTGTAATTAATAATACAATGAATGGAAAATCAGGCTCTTATATTATTGTAAAGGCTGAGGATGGCAAGGAAGTTAAGTTTGATTTCTCAGCACAGAAGCTTGATGGAGCTAACAGAGGCGTTGTTGTAGACGGAGATTACTGGTATTTCCAGGGAATTAACTTCTATGGTGCTGGAGATAACGGAGTATTACTTGCTGGTAATAACAACATTTTTGAAAAATGTGTATTTGAGGCAAACAGAGATTCAGGACTTCAGATTTCAAGATATGATACAACAGCAGCTACTAAAGATTTATGGCCATCAAACAACCTGATTATTAACTGTACATCACATGATAACTGTGATTTCCCAGACCAGGGTGGTACAGGCGAGAATGCTGATGGTTTTGCTGCAAAGCTTACATGCGGTGAAGGCAATGTATTTGACGGATGTATCTCTTACAGCAATTCAGATGATGGATGGGATTTATTTGCAAAGAGCGCAACAGGTCCTATTGGAGTAGTTACAATCAGAAACTGTGTAGCATTTAACAACGGAACATTATCTAATGGTGTTCATTATGCTAACGGAGATATGAATGGATTCAAGCTTGGTGGTTCAGGTGTTGGAACACCACATAATGTAATGAATTGTCTGTCATTTGACAATGGTGCAACAGGATTTACAGATAACAACAATCCAACAGGTCTTACAATTGTAAATGTTACAGCATGGGGTAATGGTAAGTATGCTAAGAAGGGTAACTTCTTATGCTACAGAACATCAAGCGATGCAATGTTTAAAGGCCTTGTTTCAGCCGGTGCAATTGATTCAGATAAATTCACTGGCAAAATGGCTGATTCAATCTATTACAATTCAGGTAAGTATTACAATCTTTCAGGTTCTTTATTTACTTCTTTAGTAAGTGGTGACAAGAAGGGAACAGTTGTGACTGACCCGGCAAAGACAGCAGGAATGTTTAAGAATACTGTCAATGCAATTGATATGAGCAAAAATGTAGATAAACAGCTTAGAAATGCTGACGGAACTATTAACATGAACAGCCTCTATGAGACAACGGGAAGCTATGTTTCAATGGGTGCAAGATTTAATGTTTCTAATCAGGTAATCAGTATATCTTCAAAGAATTCATCTTCAGAGGATGTTACAAAGCCAGAGGAAACAACAAAGGCCCAGGAGACAACAAAGGCAACTGAAAGTACAACAAAGGCTACTGAAGCCACAACTAAAGCTACAGAAGCAACTTCAGTATCAGCAAAGGGTGAGAAGTTAATTCTTAATGCTAATGACGCAGCTACAGGAAAGATTAAGAGTTCTACTGTAGTTGATGGTCTTAAGATTGTTGCAACAAGTAAGAAGACAGTAACAGTTGATAAGAGTGCAAAAGACTATAAGAATATCAGCTTTACTAAGAGAATTAAGCTTAGTGGTGCCGGAAATGAATCTGCAAGAGCAATTTCATTTAAGACAGCAGGCGAATCAAAGGTAAAGATATATGCAACAAGCTCAGATACAGATACAAGCAGACTGATTAAGATTATAGATAAGGATGGCAATGATGTAACAAGTACAGCTAAGATACCTGGTTCATCACTTAAGTCAGTATCATTCAGATTAGACGAAGCCGGTGAATATTATATTGTGTCAGAAGATGGCGGAGTTAATATTTATTATGTAGAAGTCTCTAACGGAATAGCATATTAAAAGTCTGTATTATTTCCCCGCACATAGTGCGGGGATTTTTGTGTATTACAAATAAAAAATATAGTACTAAAGTACCAATAGATACAAGTTTAACTATATATGTAAATGTGATAAAATGAGATGCATAATTTGCAATGTTTATATATGTGTTGCACAAAAAAATGTATTGAAGGGAGAAAACAATGAAAAGGTTCAAAGACATGAAAGGCAAATGGGCGCTGATTCTTGCATTCGTTATGATTGTGAGTGTTGTCGTACCAGTAGCTCTGTTTACAGCAGCTGATAATGTTAATGCTGAAACAGGAAAATCTTATGACAAAACAAGTCTTTCTTACACAGGTACTTATACAGATATAAGCCTTAAGAAAGATGCAGATTTCGAGAATGCAAAGTATGTATCATCTTCAGATGAAATTATTATTGCGTTCCAATCAGCTAAAGCCGGAGATGTAATCATAATCAAAGGCGGAACATACAACTTTTCTGAAACTGTTGTTATTAACAATACAATTAATGGACAGGATGGTTCGTACATAATTGTTAAAGCAGAAGATAATCAGGATGTTAAGTTTGATTTCTCTGCACAGGCACTTAATAGCCAGAACAGAGGACTTATACTTGATGGTGATTACTGGTATTTTGGTGGTATTAATTTCTATAGAGCAGGTGATAACGGAGTATTGCTTGCAGGTAATAACAACATTTTTGAAAGATGTGTATTCGAAGCTAACAGAGATACTGGACTCCAGCTTTCAAGATATGATACAACTGCTGCAACTAAGGATTTATGGCCATCTAACAATCTTATTATTAACTGTACAGCATTTGATAACTGCGATTTCCCTGAGCAGGGTGGTACAGGAGAGAATGCAGATGGATTCGCAGCAAAACTTACATGTGGCGAAGGCAATGTATTTGATGGATGTATTTCATATTGTAATTCCGATGATGGATGGGATCTCTTTGCCAAGAAAGCTACAGGATCAATTGGTGTTGTAACAATAAGAAACTGTGTGGCATTTGCCAACGGAACATTAACTAACGGCAAGCATTATTCTAATGGTGATATGAACGGATTCAAGCTCGGTGGTTCAGGTGTAGGTACACCACATAATGTACTTAATTGTCTGTCATTTAATAACGGAGCAACAGGATTTACAGATAACAATAACCCATCAGAACTTACACTTACTAATCTTACAGCATGGGGTAATGGAAAGAATGCCAAGAAGGGCAATTTCGTATGCTACAGAGCTGGCTCAGGAGCCGAATATTCAGGTCTTATATCAGTAGATGCTGTTGATTCTGATAAATTTAATGGCAGCATGAAGAATTCAATATATTATAATTCTAAGAAATATTATCAGATGACAGGCGATTCATTTACACAGATTCTTAATGGTGATAAGAAGGGAACAGTAGTAAATAATCCATCAAGTGTATCTGGAGCATTTAAGAATGTTAATAATACAATCAAGTATACAGATGATATTGATAAGCTCTTAAGAAATGCAGATGGAACAATCAATATGAATGGTCTTTATGAGACAACAGGAAGTTACTCATCTATGGGTGCAAAGTTCAATGTTGCCAATCAGGTTGTATATGTAACCGGAAAATCATCTGATAATGATAAAGAAACAGAGAGCAGTTCAGAAAATACAACAGAGACAACAACAGCACAGGAGACAACTAAGTCAGACGGAACAGTATCAAATGACGCACATGTAATTAACTTTACAACTGATAAACCAGAACAGAATACTTACTTTACTATTTCAGGTAATTATTCAGAAAGCAAGGGAAGTGTTATATACAATGGCATGACACTTACAAAGTGTCTTAAGATTGAGACTGCAACAAGCATCTCATTTACATGTGATACAGATTCAGAACTCACACTTGTATTTAACAGTGATTTTGCTAAAAAGATTAAGATTGACGGAGTAAAGACAGCAGCAACTAATGGCATTGTTAAAGTTAAAGTTGCTAAGGGAACACACACAATAACTAAGGGTGATACTACTAATCTGTTTTATATTTCTGTAGCGCCACTTAGCTCTGAGCAGGAGACAACGACAGCACAGGAGAATTCATCAACACAGCAGACAACTACAATTGGTCAGGAAGAGTCAGCAACTAAGGGAACAGAGCAGGAGATTACAACTGCCAAGACAGAAAAAGCATCAACTGCAGCAAGTGGTGAAGTATCTGATAATTCAACAAAAACAGGCGACAGCAGCCACGTAATGGTATATGTAATTGTACTTGCAGCATGTGTAGTAATATGTGCGGGTGTAATAATATTTTCAGCTAAGAAAAAGAAATAATGCTAAAAAATACTAAAAAACTTAAAAATGTCTTGCATTATCCTATAGGCTGTGATATATTTTCTTAGACACAAAAACAAATGTCCGTCGCAGAAAGACAGAACAGAGGGAAGTGTCTTTGAGATTTTACATATTGAAGGAGTTAAAAATGAGCGATAAGTTAAGAGTTGGTATCCTTGGCGGTACAGGTATGGTAGGACAGAGATTTATAACATTACTTGAGAATCATCCTTGGTTCGAGGTTGTTTTAGTAGCAGCTTCAGGACGTTCTGCAGGAAAGCCTTATGCAGAGGCTGTTGATGGACGTTGGAAGATGCAGACACCAATGCCAGAGTTCGTTAAGAATATGACTGTATATGATATGGATAAGGATTTTGATGAAATCGTTTCTAAGGTAGATTTCGTATTCTGTGCAGTTAATATGCCTAAGGATCAGATTAAGGCTATAGAGGAAAGATATGCTAAGGCAGAAGTTCCAGTTGTATCTAATAACAGCGCTAACCGTTGGACACCAGATGTTCCTATGGTTGTTCCAGAAATCAACCCAGAACATCTTGAGGTTATTAAGTATCAGAGAGAAAGACTTGGTACTAAGAGAGGATTTATCTGTGTTAAGCCTAACTGCTCAATCCAGAGCTACACACCTGCTCTTAATGCATTAAAGGAATTCGGACCAAAGCTTGTTGTTGCAACAACATATCAGGCAATTTCAGGTGCTGGTAAGACATTTGAACAGTGGCCAGAGATGGTTGAGAATATCATCCCTTATATCGGTGGTGAGGAAGAAAAGTCTGAGAAAGAGCCTTTAAGATTATGGGGTAAGATTGAGGACGGAAAGATTGTTCCTGCAAGTGATCCGGTTATCACATGCCAGTGTATCAGAGTTCCAGTTCTTGATGGACATACAGCAGCTGTATTTGTTAACTTCGAGAAGAAGCCAACTAAGGAACAGATTATTGAGAAGTGGAGAAGCTTCAAGGGAGTTCCACAGGAACTTAATCTTCCAAGTGCTCCAAAGCAGTTCATCCAGTATCTTGAAGAAGATGACCGTCCACAGGTTAAGCTTGATGTTAATTATGAGAACGGAATGGGCATTTCACTTGGCCGTTTAAGAGAAGACAGCGTATTTGATTATAAGTTCGTTGGTCTTTCACACAATACATTAAGAGGTGCTGCAGGTGGAGCTGTTCTTATCGCAGAGCTTCTTAAGGCACAGGGTTATATCACTCCTAAGGATGCAGAATAATTAAATTCTAATATACACACATACCATAAAAGAGATGTCAGAGATGGCATCTCTTTTTACTTGCTTAAAAACCTATTATGATATAAAATTATGAGACGACTTACAGAGTAAAGAGGGGATATTTACAGTGAAGGAAAATTATTTTTATGCAATGCTGTCAAGAATGAAATATATTAACAGATGGGGACTTATGCAGAATACACGCCATGAGAATCTGTGTGAGCATAGTCTTGAAGTAGCATTCATAGCACATGCACTGGGGATTATTAACAATGAGATATATGGTGGGAATATTAATGCTGAAAGACTTGCGATTCTTGGCATGTATCATGATGTGACAGAGATAATTACTGGCGATCTGCCAACTCCGGTAAAGTATTACAATCCAGTAATAAGGAATGCATATAAGGAAGTAGAGCATGTTGCAGAGGAGCAGATGCTGTCAGGTCTGTCACCTGATATAAGGAACCGTTATACAGGCGTTTTATCAGAGACAGAAGAGGAAGAAGAACTCTGGAAGTATGTCAAGGCTGCTGATAAGATGTCAGCTTATATCAAATGTCTTGAAGAAAAGAAGTCCGGCAACATGGATTTTGCTGATGCAGAAAAGACAATACATCAGGCTATTGTTGATATGAATATGCCGGAAGCAGATTATTTTATGAAGGAATATATACCTGCTTATATGGGAACTCTTGATGCGTCAGGAGAGGAATATAAGGCAGAATAACATTTTAACAGAGAAACACTTAATAAAGAAGCAATTGTGCAGTCAGCACAGAAATGAGGAATATAATGGGAAAATCCGTATATATCGCGGAAAAACCAAGCGTGGCGCAGGAATTTGCCAAGGCACTTCATGTGAACTTCACAAGAAAAGACGGATATCTCGAGGGTGGAGACCATATCGTGACATGGTGTGTCGGACATCTGGTAACTATGAGTTATCCTGATGCATATGATCCTAATCTTAAGAGATGGAGTTTTGACACGCTGCCATTCATACCTAAGGAATTCAAGTATGAGGTTATACCTGCTGTTGCGAAGCAGTTTAATATAGTTAAAGAAATTCTTACAAGAGATGATGTTGAATATATATATGTATGTACCGATTCAGGACGAGAGGGAGAGTATATATACAGACTTGTGAGACAGGAAGCCGGCGTTAAGGGCAAGAAAGAACGCCGAGTGTGGATTGACTCTCAGACAGAGGAAGAGATTCTTAAAGGAATTAATACAGCAAAGGATATATCTGAATATGATAATCTGAGCGATTCAGCATATCTTCGTGCTAAGGAAGATTATCTTATGGGAATTAATTTCTCAAGAGTTCTTACTTTGAAATACGGACGCAATATTGCTAACTATCTGCATCTTGACAGGGCAGTTGTATCTGTCGGCAGGGTTATGACATGTGTTCTTGGAATGGTAGTAAGAAGGGAGCGAGAGATAAGAAGCTTTGTTAAGACACCATTCTATAGGGTAATTGGTCAGGCACAGGTTGATAATTCAACATTTGACGCAGAATGGCGTGTGAGTGATAAGAGCATGTATGCGGGTACACCGTATTTATACAAGGATAATGGCTTTAAGGACAGGGAGAAGGCAGAGGAGCTTGTTAAGTTCTTATCTGACCCGCTGCCGGCACAGGGAGTAGTTGATTCTATTGAGAGAAAGAAAGAAACTAAGAATCCGCCGCTGCTGTATAACCTTGCCGAGATTCAGAATGAATGTAGTAAATTATTTAAGATAAGTCCTGATGAGACTCTTAATATTATTCAGGAACTGTATGAAAAGAAGCTGGTTACTTATCCAAGAACTGATGCGAGAGTGTTATCAACTGCGGTAAGTAAGGAGATACATAAGAATATAGGTGGACTTAGGAATTTCGCACCTGTGAAGGAGATTGCAGAGCATATACTTCAGAATAATATGCAGAAGGGCATCGAAAAGACAAGATACTGTAATGATAAAGCAATTACAGACCATTATGCTATTATTCCGACAGGTCAGGGATTTAATAATCTTAAGACTTTGTCAGTCACAGCAGCGAGAACTTATGAGATAATTGTAAGAAGATTCTTAAGTATATTCTATCCACCGGCTATATATCAGAAGGTAAGCATTACCAGTGATGTGAAGAATGAAAAGCTGTATGCTACATTTAAGGTACTTGTAGATGAAGGGTACTTAAGTGTTGCTAAGAATTCATTTGCCAGGGCAAAATCTGATGCGAAAGCGAAAGATGATGAGAACGCCGATAATAAGGATGATAACAAATGTGATGCAGCTTTATTCGAGGTATTGAAAAAATACAGAAAAGGTTCTACAATCACATTTAATGGGTTTAATATCAAAGAGGGTGAAACATCACCACCTAAGAGATATAATTCAGGTTCTATTATTCTTGCTATGGAGAATGCAGGACAGCTTATTGAAGACGAGGAACTGCGCGCCCAGATTAAGGGTAGTGGAATAGGAACGAGTGCTACAAGAGCTGAGATTCTTAAGAAACTTAACACTATTAAGTATATTTCTATTAACTCTAAGACACAGATTATTACACCTACATTTTTAGGTGAGATAATATATGATGTAGTAGATAATTCAATCAGGCATCTGCTTAATCCAGAGCTTACAGCAAGCTGGGAGAAGGGACTTACAGGTGTGGCAGAGGGAACTATTACGGCAGATGAGTATATGGAAAAGCTTGATGGATTTGTTTCAAGAAGAACAAGGGCTGTTATGGCATTAAGAAATCAGGCAAGTCTTGTAGGCCTTTTTAATGAGACTGCTAAGAATTATAAGTAGATAATTGAAAGGAATTAAATATATGTGCGGAATTGCAGGATATGTTGGAGACAGAGATAGTGCAGATGTGCTTGTAGATGCATTATCCAAGCTTGAATACAGAGGATATGATTCAGCAGGTATTGCTGTATTTGAACATGGCAATATTAAGGTCAAGAAGTGTAAGGGACGACTTGCCAACCTTGTTGAGAAGATGGATGAAGAAGGAAAACCGGAAGGACATGTAGGTATCGGACATACAAGATGGGCTACACACGGAGAACCTTCAGATATTAATTCACATCCACATGGTAATAAAAGAGTTACTATTGTACACAATGGTATTATCGAGAATTATAAGAAGTTAAAGGATTTCCTTATTGGAGAGGGATACAGTTTTGCAAGTGAAACTGATACTGAGGTAGCAGCCAAGTTACTTGATTACTATTATGATGGTGATCCAATGAAGACTATTGCCAAAGTGTTATCTGAGATTAAAGGTTCATATGCACTTGGAATTATGTTCAGGGATTTTCCAGATGAGATATTTGCGGTAAGAAAGGACAGTCCTCTTATTGTTGGGGTTGGTGACCATGAGAATTTTATTGCATCTGATGTACCGGCTATTATTCATTATACAAGAGATTATTATCTTCTTGATCAGAATGAGATAGCTGTTATTAAGAAGGATTCAGTTAAGATATACGATGTTCATGGTAATGAGATACATAAGAAATTAAATACTGCTGACTGGGATGTTGATGCTGCAGAAAAGGGTGGCTATGCACATTTTATGCTTAAGGAAATACATGAACAGCCTGATTCTGTAAAGAGAACTATCATGCCAAGAATCACAGATGATATGCCAGATTTCAGTGCAGAAGGATTCAATCCTGAAAAGTTGAAGAGTTACAAGAATATATATATTGTTGCATGTGGTACAGCGATGCATGCCGGAATGGTAGGTAAATATATAATCGAGAAGATAGCAAGAGTATCTGTAACTGTTGATATAGCATCAGAATTCAGATACAGAGATCCTCTTATTAATGAAGATGACCTTATGATTGTTATATCACAGTCAGGGGAGACTGCTGATACTAAGGCTGCACTTGAACTTGCAAAGCAGGCAGGTGCAGATACTATGGCAATCGTTAATGTTAAGGGCTCTTCAATTGCAAGAGAGGCAGATATGGTTGTATATACACATGCGGGTCCAGAGATTTCAGTTGCTTCTACTAAGGCATATATGGTTCAGGTATCAATTATGTATTTAATCGCATTTGAATTAGCTTATGCTAATGGCAAGATGGATGATGCAACATGCAGCAAGTATACAAAGATGCTTGAGGAAGTACCTGAGATTATTGAAGAGTCAATTGCACTTGAAAGCAAGTGCCAGTATGCAGCTTCTAAGCTTGTGAATGCTGACAGCCTTCTTTATATAGGCCGTGGACTTGATTATGCACTCAGTATGGAAGGCTCTCTTAAGTTAAAGGAGATATCTTATATTCATTCTGAGTCATATGCTGCAGGTGAGCTTAAGCATGGAACAATCTCTCTTATTACAGATGAGATGCCTGTAATTGCGATTGCAACACAGAAGAATCTTGAGGAGAAGACTATAAGCAACATCAAGGAAGTTAAGTCAAGAGGTGCATTTGTAGTGCTTATCGCAGAACCAGATCTTGATATTGAAGATGGTGTAGCAGATATTGTTATAAAGCTTCCTCAGGCAGACCAGCTTCTTATGCCTATGGTTGCAGCAGTTCCATTACAGCTTATCGCTTACTATACTGCGGTTCTTAAGGGTAACGATGTTGATAAGCCAAGAAATCTTGCTAAATCAGTTACTGTTGAATAATTAATATTACGAGGATATTAGATATGAATAATGATGCATTAAAGATAAGTAATCTGTATGACCTTAATGAGACTATTGCAGCAAAAGTATTTGAAGGCTGTACATTTCCATGGGAAGTACTTGCAAAGATTGGTGATTTTATTGTAGAACTTGGTAATACTCTGCCAGAAGATGAATATGAGAAGCGTGGAGAGAATATATGGGTTCACAGAAGTGCGAATGTATTTCCATCAGCTTATATTGCTGGTCCGGCAATTATCGGTAAAGATGCTGAGGTAAGACACTGTGCATTCATTCGTGGAAAGGCTATTGTCGGAGAAGGTGCTGTTGTCGGTAACTCAACTGAGCTTAAGAATGTTATTCTTTTTAATAAGGTTCAGGTTCCACATTATAATTATGTCGGCGATTCTATTCTTGGATTCAAGGCTCATATGGGCGCAGGCTCAATAACATCTAATGTTAAGTCTGACAAGAAGCTTATAACTATTAAAGGACCAGACGGAAATATTGATACAGGTATCAAGAAGATAGGCGCTTTCCTTGGTGATAATGTTGAGGTTGGCTGCGGAAGTGTTCTTAATCCTGGAACAATCGTTGGAAGAGAGAGTAATATCTATCCTCTTTCAAGCGTAAGAGGCTTTATTCCGGCAGGTTCTATATATAAGAAGCAGGGCGAAGTAGTAACGAAGAGATAATTATGTGAATTTTTCGTTTTATTAATGTAAAAATGTTGTGTCTCACATTGACTAATGCTAAACTTTGTGAGAAAATAGTCAAGGCTTGGACGACGGCTTCTTGCCGTCGTTTCATTTATAGTAAACACTATGAATTACGAAAGGAGTAATAAGATGATTTACACACAGGAAGTAGAGAATATGTGTCCAGTAGCACAGGGCGTTCATCATGGAGCAGCTCCAGTGCCAACAGAAGGTAAATGGGTACAGAATAAGAAGGTTGAAGATATTTCAGGTTTTACACATGGTGTAGGCTGGTGTGCTCCTCAGCAGGGTGCATGTAAGCTTACTCTTAATGTTAAGGAAGGTATCATTCAGGAAGCTTTAGTTGAGACTATCGGATGTTCAGGTATGACACATTCAGCAGCTATGGCAGCAGAGATTTTACCAGGACTTACAGTTATGGAAGCTCTTAACACTGACCTTGTCTGTGATGCAATTAACACAGCTATGAGAGAGTTATTCTTACAGATCGTTTATGGTAGAACACAGAGCGCATTCTCTGAGGGTGGACTTGCAGTTGGTGCTGGTCTTGAAGATCTTGGTAAGGGACTTCGTTCTCAGGTTGGTACTATGTACGGTACATTAAAGAAAGGTCCTCGTTACCTTGAGATGGCTGAAGGTTATGTAACAGGTATCGCCCTTGATAAGGACAACCAGATTATCGGTTACAAGTTTGTCAGCCTTGGTAAGATGACAGACTTCATTAAGAAGGGTGATGACCCTACAACAGCATATGAGAAGGCTTGCGGACAGTACGGAAGAGTTGCAGATGCTGTTAAGATTATTGACCCAAGAACAGATGAAGAAGTTAAATAAGGAGGACAATTAGAATGGCTTTATTTGAATCATATGAGAGAAGAATAGATAAGATTACTTCAGTTCTTAACAGCTATGGTATAGCTAATATTGAAGAAGCTGAAAAGATTACTAAGGATGCCGGATTAGATGTATATGCTATGGTTAAGGGTATCCAGCCAATTTGTTTTGAGAATGCATGTTGGGCTTACACAGTAGGTGCAGCAATCGCTATCAAGAAGGGTGCAAGAAAGGCTTCAGAAGCTGCTGCAGCTATTGGAGAAGGTCTTCAGGCATTCTGTATTCCAGGTTCAGTTGCTGACCAGAGAAAGGTTGGTCTTGGACATGGTAACTTAGGTAAGATGTTACTTGAAGAAGAGACAGAATGTTTCGCATTCCTTGCAGGTCATGAATCATTCGCTGCTGCTGAGGGTGCTATCGGTATCGCAGAGAAGGCTAACAAGGTTAGACAGAAACCTCTTAGAGTTATCCTTAACGGTCTTGGTAAGGATGCTGCTAAGATTATCTCAAGAATTAACGGATTCACATTCGTTGAGACAGAGATGGATTATTCAACAGGCGAAGTAAAGGAAATCTCTAGAACAGCATACTCAGATGGTCTTCGTTCTAAGGTTAACTGCTACGGCGCTAACGATGTAACAGAAGGTGTTGCAATCATGTGGAAGGAGAATGTTGATATCTCTATCACAGGTAACTCAACAAACCCTACAAGATTCCAGCATCCAGTTGCAGGTACATATAAGAAGGAAAGACTTGAAGCTGGCAAGAAGTACTTCTCAGTAGCTTCAGGTGGTGGTACAGGACGTACACTTCACCCAGATAACATGGCAGCAGGTCCTGCTTCTTATGGTATGACAGATACAATGGGACGTATGCACTCAGACGCTCAGTTCGCAGGTTCTTCATCAGTTCCAGCTCACGTTGAAATGATGGGATTAATCGGAATGGGTAACAACCCAATGGTTGGTGCTACTGTTGCTGTAGCTGTTTCTATCGAAGAAGCTGCTAAGAACGGTAAGTTCTAATTAAGAATGTATATTAAAACCGTATAATACGGGCTTAAGAGCCTGTCGCATCATTGGTGCGGCAGGCTCTTTTTTGAAAGTTTAATTTTCAGCTTTCTTCGGTTTATTATTTTTTCTGAATTCAGAAGGAGAAACTCCGTTAACTAGTTTAAATGTATCACCGAAATAATTGGAATTGCAGAAACCACACTCATCAGCAATATCAGACAGACTTAAATCTGTTTCGATGAGATACCATTCAGCATGATTAATGCGGATATTACGCAGGTATTCAGCGAAACCAATGTTGTTAAATGCTTTGAATTTGCTGGAGAAATATGATGGATTAAGATTCAGGTGATTGGCAACATCTTTAAGCGTTATGTTGTTCTTGAAGTTCTCAGCAATATATTTGGCAGCAATAATCATATCCTGATTAATCTTATTATCCGAATCAGCAATAAATTCTTTAATATCCTTAGTGTTTCGGTCGAGACGGACAAGACGCATTATAAGATACTGGAATAACTGTCTTATGCAGCAGTCCGAATAACCATCGATAATATCATATTCTTTCTGAATCTCCCAGAAAAGAGAGTCAATTTTCTCACGTTTTTCTTTCTCAATATACAGAATGTGTCCCCACAGATTATGTTCAGCCCAGTTCTTTCCAAGGCAGTCATCAATTGTATCTATGTAGTCCTTGGAGAACTCAATATATGTTCTTTCAGGAATAAGTTCACCAATATATGATGTCTTATGAATGGAATTAGCCGGTATAAATATGACATTACCTTCTGAAAGAGTATAAAGCCTGTCGTCTATAGAAATAGTACAATTGCCATGCATCAGATAGAAAAGCTCATAATATGTATGGCTGTGTGCTGAGTGCATGGAATAGTGAAGCTTATGAATAGCGTGGTTTATTCGGAATCGAGAGATATTATTTACTGACATAATAAAGCCCTTTCGTATAATGAATTGCAAGTTGTGCATATTGACTGAAAAATGTATATAAATATATAAATGTTGCAACAAAATGTATTATAACACTAAAAAAATCAGTAATCAACAGATAAAATGTAAATATATAAGTAGATAAAAACTGGTGCTTGATATATATTTTATTTAATGATGCGTGTGTTAGCGCAAATAATAATCGGGAGGGTTTTATATATCATGAGAAAAACCAGACGTTTAAAGAAAGCAGCCAGTGTTGCAGCTGTTGTTGCAATGACAGCAACTATGATGCCGGTTGGAGTATTAACTAATGGATTCGGAGTTAACAGAATAGCATATGCAGATGAACAGGGAGCAACACAGTCTAAAGTTCTTGATACTATCTGGAATGAATCAGAGGTTGGAGAACATGAAGGAAAAGGATCTTATTCATATGATGCAGCAGCTAAGACAGTTACTTTAACAGGAGCAGGAACTAAGTTTGATAAAGATGCTGGCGTGGATAATCTTTATTATGCTTATTTTAATGCTAAAGGTAATATAACAATTACAGCCAAGATGACTGTAACAGGTTCAACAGGAATGGCAGGACTTCTTGTAAGAAATGCAAGTGATGAAGCAACAAGTGGTTCAGCAGCATTATATGCAGATATTTCTAAATCACAGGTAAGATATGGATATCATCTTGATGGAGGAATAGGTGGCGCAAGTAATGTTAATTCTGCTGTAACAACAAGTTCACAGGATATATATGTTAAGCTTGAAATAGCAGGAGAAAAGGCTACATATCATGTGGCAACACAGCCAGATTTTTCTGATGAGAAGACTAAAGTACAGACAATATCAGGATTAGATGCTAAGACAGTTGGCTTCTTTGCTACAGAAGGTGTTACTGCAACATTCTCAGATGTTAAGGTTTCTTCAGAATATACACAGGATGATGTAGCTGTTAAGAAAACAATATTTGATTCAGAAGTTGGTGAATTAAAGACATCTAACACTACATCAAAAGATTACAATGATGCTGGAGATATGTCATATACAGAGACACCAGATGGTAATGTATTATCAGTTGTAGCTAACAGAGGTAAGACTAAGAAGGGTAATATCAGACAGGATGAGAGAATTAATTATATGTTATTCCCATCTACAACAGAAGATATGACAATAAAGGCTGATGTTACTATTAAGGCAATTGATAGTGGTACAGATAAGCAGGGTATTGCTGTTGGTCAGTTTGCTGCAGACGCAACTGGTAAGAGAGCTTGTGATACAATACATTTCCATAAGGGATTAAAGATTCAGCATACATATTCGACAACTCCAGGAACAGGTGGAACAGGCTCACTTGCTAATGCATATACAGTTGGTTCAACATATTCATTAACATATACTAAGAAAGATAATAAGGCATATTTAGCTGTTGTTGATGCAAGTGGTAATGTTGTTGGTTCAACAGGTGATTCGCCAATTGATTTAACATCAGAAACATATTATGAAGGACTTCAGTCAGGAAAAGAAGTTCAGTATGGATTAGCATTTTCTGGTATTACTGTAGATGTTGCTAATGTAACATTACTTAATTCAGCAGATGAAGTTGTTTATGATATGAATGATTATTATATTGCAACAGGCGTTGCACCAGTAATTGCTAATGCGGCTTCTTCAGTATCAGAAGATAGAAACAGTATTAATCTTAACTGGGATATAGCAACAGAAGGTTCTGGTAATGTAAAGTATATTATATATGTATCAAAGGATGGTGGTGAGTATACTAAGGCTGCAGAATCTAAGATTAATTCATTCTCTTATACAGGTATGACAGGAGATGGAAAGTATACATTTAAGATTGTTCCAGTAGGTGGAGATACACAGGGAACTGCTATTGAATCAGCAGAGGTTGATTATCAGAAGCCACTTGCACAGAGTACAATCACTGCTAATGGTTCATCTTCTAAGATTTCTGTAAGCTGGACAGCAGTAGATGGAGCAACATCTTATGATTTATACAGAACATTAGGCTCTAATGGCTCAGCTGAGTTAATAACAACTACAGCAGATCTTACATATGAAGATATTAATGTTAAGACAGAAGAGCCATATTGCTATTATGTAGTAGCAAAGAATGATAATAATGAAAGTAATCCATCAGTAAAGGTTCAGACTCTTGCATCTGATGGACATGTTGGAGAGTATGTAGTTGAGAATGAAGCTGCTAAGCTTACAGTAACAGACAAATCTAACGATACAATTGATTCAGATAGTGCTTCAATTACAATGAAGTCAGACAGAGCAGGTAGTGTGAAGCTTGTTCTTAATGGCAAAGAAGTATCAACACAGAGTGTAAAGGCTGATGAAGAATTTAAGCTTGAGTTATCAGGATTGGTTCAGGCAAGAAATGATGTTGAGGTATTATTCACAGATGAGAATAATCAGACAACAAGAAAGACATTTAATTTTGTAAGCAAGCCAAAATATGATATTGTTGTTGATGCAGCATTTGCTGGAAATGACGGGGATGTAGTAGATGGACATGCAACATATAAGACTGTACAGGCAGCTGTTAATTCTGTTCCAGCTGATAATGCTGAATCTAAGGTTATATTTATTAAGAATGGTGAATATAATGAGCGCGTAACTGTAGAAGTACCTAATGTAAGTCTTTTAGGTGAAGATGCAGAGAAGACACACATTTACTATTCAGCTGCTATATCTGAAGGAACTGCTACTGATATGTGGACAAGAAATGCTATGTATGTAGGTTCTGATGCAGATGGATTTACAGCAGAGAATCTTACAGTAGAAAATTCATTCAAATATACTAATGGCAGCGATCAGCAGGCAGATGCTCTTTGCATAGTTGCAGATAAAACAGCATGCGTTAATATAAGACTTATTGGTTATCAGGATACTCTTCTTACAGATTCAAGAGTTAAGGGTGCAGATGGTAACTATGAAGTTACAAGACAGTACTTCTCTAAGTGTTATATTACAGGTAATGTAGATTTTATCTATGGTTCAGGTTCATCATACTTTGATGATTGTGATATTGTTGCAAGATATACACAGTATAAGTCTGATGGATGCTACACAGCACCAAGAACATATGCTTCTACAGATTATGGCATGGTATTTAATGAATGCCGATTCACAGCTGAAGAGGGAGTTGGTGATGGCCAGTACAGATTATCAAGACCATGGGGTGCAGATGCATCTACAACATTTATCAACTGTTATCTTGGCAGAGCAGTTCAGGCTGTAGGTTATGGAGATATGAGTGGTAACTTATATAAAGATGCAAGATTTGCAGAATATGGTTCATATGGTCCAGGATATTATGTTAATAATGACAGACCATTACTTACTTCAGATGAAGCTAAGTTATTCTCCGAAGAAAAGGTTATGGGAGATTATGATGCTGTTGCAGTTGTTAAAGCATTATATAAGGCAGATGAGCCTTCTACACCAGAAGATCCAAAGCCAGTAGATCCAACACCAGAAGATCCAAAGCCGGCAGACCCAACACCTGGTACACCATCAGATGATAAGCCAGCTGATAATACACAGGTTAAGGATGATAATAAAGCTCCACAGACAGGAGATAAGGCTCCAATTGCAGCACTTGCTTCACTTCTTGGATTATCAGGATTAGGATTATTTGCTTCAACTAAGAAGAAAAGAGTTTAAGCTAAAGTGATTTAATCAAATAAACATGTTAACCCAGGGTATTTAGTAAATTACTAATATACTCTGGGTTTTCTTGACATTTGGCATAAAGCCATATATTCTTTTAAAGAATATTAAAGGACGAAAGTTAAAGAAAGGGAAATATATGAGTTTATCGGTTAACAAAATAAGGGCAAAACATATTGCATTTGCAGCAATGGCGGTGGCACTGGCTATTGTAACTTCTATGATTAAGATTATTAAACTTCCAATGGGTGGTTCAGTAACGTTATTCAGTATGTTATTCATAGTGCTTATAGGATACTGGTATGGATTAAAGGCAGGATTGACAGCGGCGCTTGCATATGGAGTTTTACAGTTATTGCTTGATCCATATATTCTGAATATTCCGCAGGTGCTTCTTGATTATATATTAGGATTCGGTGCACTCGGTTTATCAGGAATATTTTCTAATTCAAAGCATGGATTAATTAAAGGATACATTGTCGGAGTTATTGGAAGATTCATATGTTCATTCCTGTCTGGATGGATATTCTTTGCTGTATATACTCCGGAATTCTTTAACAGTGCAATACTGTACTCGATTGTATATAATGGTTCATATATAGGACTTGAAGCGGTAATAACACTCGTAGTTATAGCTCTTCCTCCAGTTAATAAAGCGTTGACATACGTTAAGAATAATCTTGTGTAGACAATATCTACATAAAAAGCTCATGAAGATTGAAGTAAATGGGATAATTCCCGTAGACAATCTTCATGAGCTTTTTTATTAGTCGGCGTGACAGGATTTGAACCTGCGGCCTCGTAGTCCCGAACCACGCGCTCTACCAAACTGAGCCACACGCCGTTATATAAATATGACTTATATATTATAACGTATTTATGAAGAAGTGCAAGATAAATAATTATAAGATATATTTTTAAAATACAATGAATTATATATATTGACTAATACACAATGATATGATATATACTATCTATAAATATTTTAAATATTAAACTATGTAGAGAATCACAGGAAGACTATTGCAAACAGGTTTGAGAGTAGTATATAATTATATATATAAAATATGATTGAAATACTCTTGCCATGAGCAATTGACCGCAGGTTACAGAGAAGGGGAAGAGTATGGGAGATTTAAGACAGTATTCAAAGGAAACCAAAGAAATAGCGGCGAATCTTAGAATTATAGATGATGCACTGTTTCGATTAATGGGTGAAAAAACTGGTGTATGTGAGGAAATATTAAGAACACTTCTTGATATGCCAGAATTACAGGTTGTGAAAGTGTCTGTACAGAGTGTGGTACAGAGCTTTCAAAGAGAGATAACACTAGACGCTTTATGCATGACACAAGATGGAAGATATTGCAATGTTGAGGTGCAGAAGGGAAATTCTAATGATGACATCAGAAGAACAAGATTTCATGCGGCAGCATTGACATCCAAATATACACCTAAAGGCACTGATTTTAAGAATGTTCCAGATGTTACGATTGTATACATATCGGAGTATGATGTATTAAAGACTAACCAGACAGTAACTCATGTGACAAGATGTATGAAGAACAATGATACATACATTCCGGTAAAAGATGGCGAAGACATAATATTTGCTAATACCTGTGTTAATGATGGCTCGGATAAATCAGAATTGTTGCAGTTGATGCTTAATAAAGAGGCATTTTATAATGAGAAGTTTCCACAGATTAGTAATGCAATAAACTATTTTAAGGGAACGGAAGGAGGTCAGAGTGAAATGTGCAAGATAGTTGAAGATTATGCTAAAGAATATGCGAAAAGTTCAATTCAGGAAGCAATAGAAGCAAAGAAGTTAGCCGAAGAGGCTAAAAAGGTAGCAGAAGAGGCAAAGAAGAACGCGGCTGAAGAAAAGCGCAAAGCAGAAGAAGAAAAGCGCA
>JAUNOK010000006.1 GCA_030537195.1 Eubacteriales bacterium
CCGATTGTTTTTGCATTTTCAATCCGACAGATTTTAGAATTCCAATCCGATTGTTTTTGCAACATCATTTCCTTATAGCAAATATTTTAAACCTCCCACCACATTTCTCTTGACCTAAACCTAACTTTAGGTGCTATGATATAAAATGTATTAAAATCTAAGATAAGGAGTATCAGAAAACATGTATATTGAGAATATTAACAGTCCTGCTGATGTGAAGAAATTAAACATCATGCAGCTTAATGTCCTTGCAGAAGAAATGCGTCACGCCCTTCTTACAAGAGCCAGCAAACACGGCGGACATTTCGGTCCTAACTTCGGTATGGTAGAAGCAATCATCGCCATGCATTATGTATTTGATTCGCCTAAAGATAAAATCGTATTTGATGTATCACACCAGTGCTATCCTCACAAAATGCTCACTGGAAGAAAAGATGCATATCTTTATGAGGAGCATTATGATGATGTGTCAGGATACACTAACCCTGACGAAAGCGAACACGACTTCTTCACTGTAGGACACACTTCAACTTCTATAAGTCTCGCCTGCGGACTTGCCAAGGCAAGAGATTTAAACGGTAAAGACGGCAATGTAATCGCCGTTATAGGTGATGGTTCTTTAAGTGGCGGCGAGGCTTTGGAAGGTCTTGATTTCGCCTCTGAATTAAATGGCAACATGATTATTGTTGCTAACGATAATGATATGTCTATTGCTGAGAATCACGGTGGTCTTTATGCCAACTTAAAGCTTCTTCGTGAAACAAATGGGCAGGCTGAATGTAATCTTTTCAAGGCAATGAACCTTGATTACATCTATGTTGACAAGGGTAATGATATCGCATCTTTAATTGAAGCATTTGAAAAGGTTAAAGACACTAAAAAGGCAGTTGTTGTCCACATTAACACTCTTAAAGGTAAAGGTTATGCACCTGCTGAACAGAATAAGGAAGAATGGCACTGGCATATGCCTTTTGATATTGCAACCGGTGAATCTCTTTTCAAGGGTGGAGAGCCTGATTTCTCTGACGCTTCTTTAGAATATCTTTTAAAGAAGATGGACGAGGATAAGAGTGTTGTTGCAATCACAGCCGGAACTCCTACTGTTATGGGATTTACTGCTGACATGAGAGCTAAAGCCGGAAAGCAGTTTGTTGATGTTGGTATAGCAGAGGAAACTGCTGTTGCATTAGCTTCCGGTATCGCTGCTAACGGCGGAAAGCCTGTATTTGGCGTTTACAGCTCATTTATACAGAGAACATATGACCAGATTACTCAGGATGTATGTATCAATGGCAATGCTGTAACATTTACAGTATTTGCAGGCTCTGTATACGGAATGAATGATGTTACACATCTTGGACTTCAGGATATTCCTATGCTCAACAGCATTCCGGGACTTGTATATCTTGCGCCTGTTACTAAGGAAGATTACATTGCAATGCTTGACTGGTCTTTATCACAGAATGACTACCCTGTTGCTATTAAAGTTCCAGGCGGCAGCATGATTTCAACTGGTGTACCTGTAACTAAAGATTTCAGCAAGCTGGATTCTTACGAGATTACTAAAAAGGGAAGCAGAGTTGCTATTCTCGGACTTGGAACTTTCTATGAAAATGCTGTTAAGGCTGCTGATATTCTTAAGGCTTCACATGGCATTGACGCAACTGTTATCAATCCTTACTATATCTCAGGTATTGACGCAGACACTCTTAACGAATTAAAGAAAGACCATACAGTAGTTGCAACTCTCGAGGACGGCTATCTTGAAGGCGGCTTTGGTGCTAAGATTGCAGCATTCTATGGTTCATCTGATATGAAGGTATTAAACTTCGGTATCAAGAAAGAATTTATCGACAGATACGATGTTGCAGAAGTATTAAAGGACAATCACCTTACTCCTGAGCAGATTGCAGAAGATATCGCAGCAACATTATAAATATTACACTATAATCGAAAAGACATGGCAATCATCATACTGACTGCCATGTCTTTTTTAGATTAATAACCGGTAAAATATTATTTTACACAACCTATAAGTTCCTTAATATCTGCCACATGATTCTTCTCCATATATTCTCTGATTCCGTCAATAACCTTAATAGTTGTATATGGATCATTAAAATTCGCTGTTCCAACAGCAACTGCACTTGCACCAACCATAATCATCTCAAGAGCATCCTCTGCTGTTCTGATTCCGCCCATTCCGATAATAGGAAGATTAATTGCATTGGCAACCTGATAAACCATTCTTACTGCGATTGGGTGAATGGCAGGTCCTGATACACCGGCAGTCTTGTTAGCTACTGCAAATGTTCTTCTGTTTACATCAATCTTCATACCTGTAAGAGTATTGATAAGAGAAACTGCGTCAGCACCACCGGCCTCTACAGCCTTTGCCATCTCTGTGATATCAGTAACATTAGGGCTTAACTTCATAATAACCGGCTGCTTTGCGACCTTCTTAACTGCCTTAGTAATAGCCTCTGCAGAAGATGGAACCTGTCCGAAAGCAATTCCGCCCTCTTTTACATTAGGGCATGAGATGTTGATTTCAAGAAGGTCAACCGGCTGTTCACCAAGCTTTTCAACAGCGTCTACATAATCCGCCTCAGATTTTCCACAAACATTAACAATAATCTTAGTATCATACTGCTTAAGAAATGGAATATCTCTTTTTACAAATGTATCAAGTCCCGGATTCTGTAATCCGATGGCATTCATCATTCCGCCGTAAGTCTCAGCAATTCTTGGTGTAGGATTGCCCGGCCATGGAATATTAGCAACACCCTTTGTTGTTACTGCACCAAGTCTGTTAAGGTCAACATACTCTCCGTACTCCATACCTGAACCAAATGTTCCGGAAGCAACTGTTACAGGATTCTTTAATTCAACTCCTGCAATATTGACTGACATATTAATATCGCTCATTACAGTTCTACCTCCTTAACATTAAATACTGGTCCTTCCTTGCAGACTCTCTTATTCTTAACCTGTGAATGGTCATCAATCTCAGTTGACTTACATACACATGCAAGACATGCACCGATTCCGCATGCCATCTTCTCTTCTACTGATACATAGCAAGGAATATCGTTCTCAAGTGCATATGCCTTAATTGCACGAAGCATAGGAGTTGGTCCACATGCAAATATAACATCTGCCTCAACATTTTCCTGTTTTACAGCATCTAATACATTACCCTTAGTTCCCACGCTTCCATCTTCAGTTGCAATATATACATCAGTATCAGCAACCGCCTCAAAATCTTCCTTAAGGAAAGTCTGGCTGTTTCTGTAACCAACTACAACATTCTTATGACAGTCTAATCTTCTCGCAAGCTCAAGCATTGGAGGAACACCAATTCCGCCACCGAAAAGAACTGCCTTATCAAAGCTTCTTCCATCTGCCTTAAGCTCGGAAGCTATTTTCTCCAAGTCATATCCGTTACCAAGAGGTCCCTGAATATCAAGGTATTCTCCTGCTTTCATCTTAGAAAACTCTTCAGTTCCCTTTCCGGCAACTCTGAATACAATTCTTAACTTATTGTCCTCAACCTTACATATACTGATAGGTCTTGGTAACAATCTTGAACCGTCATTAGAATATACTGATATAAACTGTCCTGCCTTGGAAGCTGCAGCAATATCCTTTGTTTCAAACCATATTTCATAGACTCCGTCAGCAAGACAATCTGCCTTAAGAATCTTCGCATTTTCTCTGTACGCCATAATAATCTCCATTATTAAATTGTGTGTAATTAACAATTACTTGCCAAGTGCACCGTTGATATCAGCAATCATATCAAGAGCTGCCTGTCTTGAAGCTTCTCCAAAATTCTTCTCGCCAAACTTAGCATACTGCTCCTTAGTATATGCAGCAATGATTCCTCTTGAGCTGTTTACGATAGCGCCAAGTCCGTCAGGATTGAAGAAATCAACAAGATCCTTACCCTGTCCACCCTGTGCACCGTATCCTGGTACAAGGATATAAGCCTTAGGCATAACCTTTCTTAATACTCTTCCCATCTCTGGATAAGTAGCTCCGACAACAGCACCAACATTGCTGTAATCTCCATCCATGCTTGAAGCTCCCCACTCATTAACCTTCTCACCAACTAACTCATATAATGGTCTTCCGTTAATAAGCTGGTCCTGGAATTCCCCGCTTGAAGGATTAGAAGTCTTAACAAGTATAAATATACCTCTGTCCTGCTCGTTGCATACCTTGATAAATGGATTGATACCGTCAGAACCAAGATATGGATTAACAGTTGCAAAATCTTCATCAAAAGGTGTAATAGCCTTAGAACCTACAGTAACCTTTCCAAGATGTGCTACAGCATAGGCTTCAGAAGTTGAACCAATATCACCTCTCTTAACATCGCCAATAACAATCATGCCTTTCTCGTGGCAGTAATCAACTGTTTTCTTGAATGCCTTAAGTCCTTCAATACCAAACTGCTCATACATTGCAATCTGTGGTTTAACAGCAGGAACAATGTCATATATATTATCTATAATACCTTTGTTATACTGCCATATAGCCTCTGCAGCTCCCTCAAGTGTCTCACCATACTGCTCAAATGCAGCATCAGCAAGATGCTTTGGAAGATACTTCATCATTGGATCAAGTCCAACAACTATAGGTGCATTAGTCTCTACAATCTTATCAACAAGCTTCTTAATCATAAAATCCTTCTTTAGCCTCCTTAATTCATACGCAAAATCACTTTATTTTACAACTTTGGAACTTCTCTTTCAATAAGAATTTCAGTTCCATTATGATCTGAGTAAACAACCCTTCCATTAACAAGTGTATATAACACTTTTCCATACACATGCTTTCCTTCAAATGGAGTATTCTTTCCCTTTGAAGCAAATCTGCTGCTGTCAATGTCGTACTCCTCTGTAGGATTAACAACTGCGATATCAGCTACCTTTCCCGGTGCCAATACACCTCTGTCAATTCCAATAATCTTAGCCGGATTATAACTCATTTTCTCTACCATCTGTAATGGAGTAAGTACGCCTGTTCTTACGAGTTCAGTAATAGTAACAGGAATTGCTGTCTCAAGACCTACAACTCCGAATGGAGCTTCGTCAAAAGATCTTGCTTTCTCAGTCGGATGATGTGGTGCATGATCAGTTGCAATAACATCAATCACACCGGAAGCAAGTGCCTCCTTAATTGCCTTAACATCATCTGCTCTTCTTAATGGAGGATTAATCTTAAAGTTCGCATCATCTCCATTAACCGCATCTTCAGTAAGAGTAAAATGATGTGGTGCAACCTCTGCTGTCACATTAATTCCCTGTTCTTTGGCTGTCTTAATAATGAATACAGACTCCTTATTAGATACATGGCTTATATGAAGCTTTGCTCCTGTATTCTTGGCAAGAAGAATATCTCTTGCAACAATAACATCTTCAACAGCATCCATTATTCCGAAAAGTCCAAGTTCCTTGGCTCTCTCTCCAGCATTCATAACGCCTCTTGCTGCAAGGTTAGTATCCTCACAGTGTGCAAATACAGGAATATCAACTTCTGCAGCCTGTCTCATAGCCTGTCTTGCAGTTCTTGCATTCATGATAGTTCCACCATTATCGCTCACAGCAATAGCCCCTGCATCCTTAAGCGCCTCGAAATCAGTAAGGTATTCACCCTCCTGACCTGCTGTCATGGCTGCTATTGTATGCAGATTAAGGTCAGTAACTTCTTCTGCTTTATCTGTCACATACTGTAACATCTCAACATTATCAATTACCGGTTTCGTATTAGGCATCATGCACACAGTTGTGTATCCACCTCTTGCCGCAGCTCTTGAACCTGTTCTTATAGTTTCCTTATGTTCAAGACCAGGTTCTCTGAAATGTGCATTCAGGTCAACAAGTCCCGGCATAACCATGCATCCAGATGCATCAATTACATCATCCGCCTGTGATTCATCAATGTTCTCCTCCATAGATGCAACAAATCCATCTTTGATAAGTACATCCATAACTTTGTCTGTTTTACTAGCAGGATCAAGTACTCTGCCTTGTTTAATCAATATGTTCATTCGCCCAATCTCCCCTCTAAGTTATTCTCTTCAAAGACTTTAGCTGGTACAGGTTTACCAAAGTAATATCCCTGTATGTAATCCACTCCAAGTCTTTTGAGCAATTCATACTGCTCCTTATGTTCAACTCCCTCAACAACTATCTTCGTTCCAATAGTCTTCGAAAGATCAACAATAAGCTTTACAAATGCCTGTGCATAATCATCTTCCACAATATCGTCTATAAATGTTTTATCGACCTTAATAATATCAAGTGGAAGTTGCTTTATATAATTAAGTGAAGAATATCCTGTGCCAAAATCATCCAGTGCAATTCTAGGTCCTAACGCCTTAAGACCTGTGATAATCTCCATCACTCTCTGCATATCATTAATTGCAAATGATTCTGTTATCTCAAGCACAATATTCTTGGGATTAACTCCTGTTTTCTCAAGAATCTTCTTAATATTCTCAACAACATCCTTCTGTAACAACTGTACAACTGACAGATTAACATTAATATAGAAATCCGGATACCCGTTATCATTCCATAACTTACAGCGTCTGCATGCTTCCTCAAGAACATAATCACCAATTGATGTAATCAGTCCAAGATATTCTGCAAGCGGAATAAACTCTCCAGGTCCCATAAAACCTAATGCCTTGCTGTCCCATCTTACCAGTGCTTCGCATGATGTACACCGCTGCGTATTAACATCCACAACCGGCTGATAGAATACCACGAATTCATCTATTCCTGTAGAAACTGCCTGTCTCATGTTATTCTCAATATCCAGTCTCTTGGCAGTTGCACTCTCTACTTCACTGCTATAATATGCATATCCGTTCTTTCCTGAACGCTTGGCTGCGTACATTGCAACATCTGCCATTCTTGTTATCTCATGTACATCCACACTATTATCAGGGAAGAATGCTATTCCCATACTCATTGTACAGAAGTACTCTGTTTCCATAAGATACCATGGCTTATTGAATAATGATGTTATGTTAGTAATAACCTTATCCATATCACCAAAAAGATCTGGTTCTACAATTATTACAAATTCATCTCCACCCATTCTGTAACAGTGTCCCCGAAGTCCTGGAATTCCCGCAAGCCCCGCTGCAATCTGTTGTAAAAGAATATCTCCATACTGATGTCCAAGTCCGTCATTGATATGCTTGAAATCATCAAGATCTATGAACAACACAGCTCCCTTATTGCCAGTCTGTTCAGCTTCTCTTATTACTTTCCGCAGATCAACTTCGCATTTCATTCTGTTGTATAAACCAGTAAGAAAATCATTATGAGCCTGATACTCAATCTTCTGCTGATTCTTTTTCTTCTGCGTAATATCTGCTGCCGATGCAGCAATTGCATTAATTCCGTTAATCCACACCAGCTGTGAGAACTTCACCTCAAACCACAAGCCTGATTCCGTGTTATAGCGTTCCATCGGTGTTCCAATTCTGTTCTTCACATCATCACCTGCAAGAACGTCCTTAATACAATCCATGATTGTCTGGTGAATTGCCGGAACTTTAGCCGCAATTCTGTTTTCAAAAAGAACCTCCCCTGAATCCATTGCACAGACAACAATTCCAGAATCTATATTATCAAGAATCTTCTGAACAACTTCATATGAAGACTGTCCTGTATTAATAAATGTTTCACTCTCTGTTATGCCTTGAAGCCCCATACTTATGCCCTTGCCCCTTCTCAAAACATTACTCTGACTCTCCGTAAATATTAATAATATTATAGCTTATTAGTCGCCTTTTGGAAACTCATATTTTTAATTTCACAGATAATTAATTGTTTTATATCAGATGGGGTGTTATTATATCTTTATATCAATTTATTTATGAGGATTATTATGGATATCATTAAATTCAACACAACATTAAAAGCTTCTGGAAAAGACTATTCCAGAATAGTTTTCTGGAACAGATTCTTACGAAACCCTATTGAACTTATACTGTCATGGGCACCTGCTGTTATATCGCTTATACTTCTGTGTCTGCATTTTTACTCAAGCTTTTTATTAATTCTTTATGCTGTATGCTGGTTCTACCCATTATATATATTCGGTTACCAGTTCAGATCAAGTGTGAACTATCACCTGAAGCACAGAGATCCATCTGAGGAAGCACCTTGCACAATAACTCTTATGGATAATGCTATTATGGCTGATATTCCAGACCATGACCTTGTATACACATATGAATGGACTCAGTTCACCAATGTCTATAACAAATTCGGCTACTACATGTTATTTAACAAAGGACGCATGATTGTCATGTTAAATCAGAAGGACATGCCAGATGATATCAAAGCAGCTGTTCCAGCCTTTATTAAATCACACGTCGACAGAAACATTTGTAAGATTAATTTCTAGATACAATTAGATTAAAAAAGGAGTTCCAACCTGTTACAATCCGTAACCTGTTGAAACTCCTTTTATATTGCTTTTTCTATTATCTTGCAAGCCACCCGCCGTCAACAGCAAGTGTAAATCCATTAACATAATCAGCTGCAGCTGATGCGAGGAACACAACTGCTCCTTTCATATCATCCGGAGTGCCCCAGCGTCCTGCCGGGATTCTGTCTAATATAGCATCATTTCTGTCTGAATCACTTCTTAACTGTGCTGTATTATTAGTTGCCATATACCCTGGTGCAATCGCATTAACATTAATATTATGGCTTGCCCATTCATTACACATTGCCTTGGTAAGCCCCATTCCGGCACTCTTGCTTGCTGTATAAGAAGGAACTCTTATTCCTCCCTGATATGAAAGCATAGAATTAATATTAATAATCTTACCACCATGTCCCTGCTTAATATACTGCTTTGCAAATGCCTGGCTTAAGAAGAACACCATCTTCTGGTTAACCTGAATAACGCTGTCCCACTCTTCTTCTGTGAAATTAATAGCATCATTTCTCTTAATAAGTCCCGCATTATTAACAAGAATATCAACCTGTCCATATGCAGTAACTGCTCCATTAACAATTGTCTCAATGGCTGCCATATCTGAAAGATCTGCTATAACCTCTGTGAACTCTCCACCATCAGCTTCTATAAGCTTCTTAGTATCCTCACATGATCTTCTTGCAACTCCGACAACTTTAGCACCTGCCTGTGCAAGTGCGACACACATTCCCTGTCCAAGACCTGTATTAGCGCCTGTAACTACCGCAACCTTTCCATCAAGTCTGAATGCATCAATTATAGACATATATTCTTCTCCTCTTAATCGCTTTAATTAAACCCAATTATATTATTGGCTATCTTATATCCCTGCTTAGATATCCATCTTCCTGCAGCAGTTGGGATATTAACAGACCAGCCTAAAAGGCTGTGTCTTAACTTCTTGTAAAGAACCTCATCCTTATCCTTGGCATACTGCCAGAGAGCTTTCTTCTTTTCAAGATGTTCCTTAGTTCCAGACACAATAAGGAAAATAGATGATACTTCCATCATAATTCTTAAGTAGTTAATCATATACTTTCTGCAATTGATATTCTGAGGATTCTCTGAAAGAAATGAATCAATCATTCTTTTATTAACAGAAAGCTGCTGGTCAATACGCGAAATCATGACACTTTCATTAACCGACTGATCTTCTCTTCCAATAAAATATCTGTAGAAATTCGTATTAACATAGTACATCTTCTTAACATATGGAAGTGGCTCGAATACAAATATGTTATCAACATAAAATGTATGCTTTGGAAGCTGTAATCCACAATCCTTTAAAAGCTGTGTTCTGTACACTACTGTATGCATAAGAATGTACTGGTCAACCTTAAAATCTCCTATGTTAATGTCATCCCATGTAAACATCTGCTCAACAGGGAACACATTCTCATAATGAATAACTTTCTTTCTCTTGGCTCCAACCTTCTCATACACATAGTTGGCTATAACCATATCTGGTTCTTCGCCCTCTTCAAAACTTCTGAGAGTTGCAAGCATTCTCTTATAGCTTTTTCCATCTACCCAGTCATCACTGTCAACAACCTTAAAAAACTTACCTGTAGCATGCTTAAGACCTGTATTAACAGCCTCTCCATGACCACCATTCTCCTGATGCACAGCTTTAACTATTCCCGGATACTCCTGCTCATAACGCTTAGCTATCTCATATGTATTATCCTTTGTTGAACCATCATCAACTATAATAACTTCGACCTCATCCCCTCCAGCAATCACTGTATTAATACAATGCTCCATATATTCCGCTGAGTTATAACATGGTATTGCAAATGATAATAATTTACCCATCAAATTTCTCCTTTACATTCTGTCAGGGCATTCAATAGCAAGTAAATCGATACACTGCTCAAGAATACTCTTTGTAAGACTGATAAGTGCAATATAACTTGCCTTCTTAGCCTCATCTGGTTCTGAAAGTATCTTATTATTGTGATAGAAACCATTAAATGCATTAGATACTTCATATATAAACTGACATATCTTATGTGGTGCATTATCCTTATATGCTCCATCAATCATATCTGCGAACTTAATAAGTGATAATGAAAGATTCTTCTCACTTTCTTCTGTTGCGCCCATAATCTTAAGATTCTCAAGGCTACCGCCATTCTCTGTATATTTGTTAAGGATAGACTTAATTCTTACAATTGTATACAGAATATATGGACCTGTATTGCCTTCAAATGAAGAAAATCTGTCAATATCAAATACATAATCCTTAGATGCCTGATTAGAAAGATCTCCGTACTTTAAGGCTGCAAGGCCAACTATCTTAGCGGTATCTCTTGCTTCTGACTCTTCTACAGTTCTGTTAGACATAATCTTGTTATATACAGCTTCATCAATATCGGCTATAAGATGTTCAAGTCTCATAACACCGCCTGAACGTGTCTTGAATGGCTTGCCATCCTGACCGTTCATAGTACCAAAGCCTACGAATCTCATATCAGCATCAGGTGAAACAATTCCAGCCTTCTTGGCAGTTCTGAACACCTGTGTAAAATGCAGTTCCTGTCTCTTATCAGCAAGATAAATATATGTATCCGGCTTATATAACTTCTCTCTTTCAACAATAGTAGCAAGATCAGATGTCGCATAAAGGGCTGCTCCATCAGACTTTCTTACAATACATGGAGGAAGTTCCTTAGTATCTCCTTCCTGCTGTATATCAACAACAGTTGCACCCTGACTCTCATAAGCGATTCCATCAGCAATCATCTTGTTAACCATATCATCAATGTATGGCTGTGCATCAGATTCGCCCTTCCATAAATCAAAATGTACATTAAGATTGTCATAATTCTTCTTAAGATCAGCCTTAGACACGTTCATAATATGATGCCATATTGCACGGCATGCCTTGTCTCCGCTCTGTAACTTAAGTGTTGCCTCATGTGCTCTTTCTGCAAATACTTCATCCACCTTGGACTTAGCTGAAGCTGCTGGGTAAATTTCCTCAAGCTCTGAAATTGTAAATGGAGCTTCTTCTGGATATTCACCTGTAAAGCTTTCGTCAAAATATGGAAGTTCTGGCTTTCTGTCTCTTAACTCTTCAATGATAAGTCCCATCTGAAGACCCCAGTCTCCAAGATGAACATCTCCAATAGTCTTATTACCAACAAATGTGTTGATTCTCTTAACACTCTCTCCAATAACTGCTGAACGAAGATGTCCTACATGAAGCGGCTTTGCAGCATTAGCTCCGCCGTAATCCACGATAACAGTCTTATTGCCATCTGAATTAACATACCCAAACTTCTCTGTCGCAGACATCTCATTAAGATATCCGGCAAGGTAATCCTCACATATATTAATATTGATAAATCCAGGCTTTACGCTTTCAATCTTAGAAAACATCTTGTTATCTGCAAGCTTTGCAACAACCTCATCTGCTATCATAAATGGTGCTTTCTTGTAAGCCTTGGCAGCCGCCATTGCACCATTGCACTGGAATTCACACAGGTCAGGTCTGTTAGATACAGTTACCCTTGCATATGATTCATCATAGCCACACTCTGTGAATACGCTCTTAAGTTCATCCGTAATTAATTCAATAATTGTCTTCATTATTCTCCACCTTTAATATTATCTAGTAAACCACCTTAACAAGGAACAGACCATAACTCTCTGCAGGAAGTGACATCTGGACATTCTCTCCATCAAGACATCTCTTCACATCTTCCGGTTTCTTTAATCCGTTACCCACATCAAGCAGCATTCCTATCATGTATCTTGCCATGTTATGAAGGAAATCATCTGCTTCAATTCTTATGTACGCTCTTGTTCCTTCATACTCAATGCTTATTCTCTTAATTGTTCTTTCTGTACTCTTGCTCTTCTTAGCTGTTGTAAATGCTTTAAAATCATGTCTGCCTTCAAAATACCCTGCAGCTTTTCTCATCGCGTCAAAATCAGGCATATCAAATGTGTGGTAAGCATATTTCCTACGGAATACATTAGCTACATTGCCTGTATCCAGTCTGTATTCATATATCTTTGACCTGGCATTCAGCTGGCTGTGAAATCTTTCATCAACCTCTGTCACTGACATAACAGCGATATCTCTTGGCAGATATCTGTTAAGATAATTCTTAAGTTCAAATGCTTTAACTTCTTTCTCAAGCTTAAAATTAGCAGTCTGGCAAAGTGCATGTACGCCCTTCTCTGTTCTTGAACCAGCATACATATCAACTGTTTCTCCTGTCATTCTACTTATTATCTCTGTAAGCTTGCTCTCTATCGTATTGGTGCTGGCATCTTTTCCAAGTCTCTGCCATCCATCATATCTTCCACCATCATACTCTACTTCAATACGGTAATTATACATTATTCGCTTTCCAAAACCTTTTCTATAACTTTCACATTAAAATATATTAATAGTTAGTTCATTATACATCATATAGTTATTTAATAGCAATAATTTCAGAAGAAAATACATTTTGCTTCTGAAAAAAAACACCGGGCAGAATAACCTGCCCGGATGTCAATTCTTCTTGATAATTACTTATCTTCAACTGAATAGTTAGGAGCTTCCTTAGTGATATGAATATCATGTGGATGACTCTCTCTTAAAGCTGCTGAAGACATCTTAATAAACTGAGCTGTTTCCTGAAGTACTGTAATTGTAGGTGCTCCACAATATCCCATACCTGAACGAAGACCACCCATAAGCTGGAAGATAGTATCTTCAACAAGTCCCTTATAAGCAACACGTCCTTCAACGCCCTCAGGAACAAGCTTCTTGGCACCAGTCTGGAAATATCTGTCCTTGCTTCCGTTTTCCATGGCAGCGATAGAACCCATTCCTCTGTATACCTTGTACTTTCTTCCCTGGAATAACTCAAATGTACCAGGAGCTTCATCACAACCTGCAAGAAGGCTTCCTAACATGCAGACATTACCACCTGCTGCGATAGCCTTAACGATATCTCCTGAATACTTGATACCGCCATCAGCGATTACTGGAATACCATACTTCTTAGCTTCTGCATAAGCATCCATAACAGCTGTAACCTGAGGTACACCAATACCTGCAACAACTCTTGTTGTACAGATAGAACCAGGTCCGATACCAACCTTAACAGCATCTACGCCAGCCTCACAGAGAGCCTTGGCAGCAGCGCCTGTTGCAATGTTACCAGCGATAACCTGAAGATCAGGGAATGCTGACTTAATCTCTTTAAGAGTTGTAATAATATTTTTAGAATGACCATGAGCTGAATCAATTACGATACAGTCAACGCTTGAATTAACAAGTGCCTGAACTCTGTCCATAACATTAGCTGTGATACCAACAGCAGCACCTGCAAGAAGTCTGCCCTGTGAATCATGTGCTGAAGATGGATACTTAACGCTCTTCTCAATATCCTTGATTGTGATAAGTCCTCTTAACTTGTAATCGTCATCAACGATAGGAAGCTTCTCTTTTCTTGCCTTGCCTAATATCTTCTTAGCTTCTTCAAGAGTTGTTCCAACTGGAGCTGTGATAAGATTCTCGCTTGTCATGCACTCCTTGATTGGTCTTTCAAAATGCTCTTCAAACTTAAGATCTCTGTTAGTAATGATACCAACAAGCTTGCCATTATCGTCTGTGATAGGAACACCAGAGATTCTGAACTTGCCCATAAGGTCATTAGCTTCCTGTAATGTATTGTCTGGATGTAAGAAAAATGGGTCTGTGATAACACCATTCTCTGAACGCTTAACCTTGTCTACTTCCTCTGCCTGAGCTTCAACTGACATATTCTTGTGGATAATACCAATACCACCCTGTCTAGCCATTGCGATTGCCATTCTGTGTTCTGTAACTGTGTCCATACCTGCACTCATTAAAGGAATATTAAGTTTAATATTCTTAGTGAGCTGTGTTGAGAGGTCAATCATATTAGGTGTTACTTCTGAATACTGTGGAACTAAAAGTACGTCGTCAAATGTAATGCCTTCACCAATAATTTTACCCATTTTGCTAAAATCCTCGCTTTCTGTTGTGTATTGTTATATAGAAAAAATCCGAATAAATAAATTAATCCGGATGTTTCTACAAGTTGCTGACATCTCTGTCAGATTATAAATATGTTACAAGAGAATATAACAAAACTGTCGCTAAAAGTCAAACATTTTTTATAAATGTGAAACTCCATTGCCAACAGCGCTTACTATTGCTTCTTTCATTGAATCATTAGGAAGCATAAACAGTCTTATCATCTCGTTACTGTCATTATCATATGTGTATATTACAATATCCTCAGGATCATCTACTCCTGATGAACAATTATATGTTCGTAACTGCTGTCTTGCTTTGCCTAAAGCCTCCTGGCTGTTTACCTTAGCAACTAAAGTTGCTCTTGTAAGATCAAAGCTTCCAACATTCTTTCTTACTGACTTAGCCATAATCTTGTCTATTGTCAGGCTTCCATCAACATATGAATATTCATATTCAGCATTATAATACTCAAATACAAATACTGTAAAGAATATAAATGCAATAAGCACTATTACGCCTAACCAGCCTGTCTGTACAATTGTTGTTGCAGCAACAAGGCATGCGATTACAAGTATTACTCTGTAAAAAATCGAAATCTTAGGAGCGGTAACTTTAACAATCTGCTCTACTGTTCCTTCTATCATAATTCAATAACCTTTCTTTAAAGCAATATGCCCGGCGGGCAATTACCCACCGGGCTGTAAGTTTTAGTTATATTGTGGAATTACATCATTCCACCCATGCCTGCGCCACCTGCTGGCATAGCTGGAGCATCTTCCTTAATATTAGCAACAACTGATTCTGTTGTAAGAAGTGTTGAAGCAACGCTTGTAGCATTCTGTAATGCACTTCTTGTAACCTTAGCTGGATCAAGGATACCAGCATCAATCATGTTGACATACTCTTCCTTGTATGCATCGAATCCTGTACCAACTTCTGATTCTCTTACCTTGTTGATGATAACAGCGCCTTCAAGACCAGCATTGTATGCAATGTGGAATAATGGAGCTTCAAGTGCCTTTAAGATAATCTGAGCACCAATCTTCTCATCTCCGCTAAGTGACTTAACAAGCTCTGCAACCTTCTTAGAAGCATGGATGTAAGCAGAACCACCACCTGATACTACACCTTCTTCAACAGCAGCTCTTGTTGCATTAAGAGCATCTTCCATACGAAGCTTAGCTTCCTTCATCTCTGTCTCTGTTGCAGCACCAACTCTGATAACAGCTACACCACCTGCAAGCTTAGCAAGTCTTTCCTGTAACTTCTCTTTATCAAATTCAGATGTTGTCTCTTCAAGCTGTGCCTTAATCTGGGCAACTCTTGCATCAATATCTTCCTTAGCACCTTCGCCATCAACGATAACTGTGTTCTCTTTCTGAACCTTAACAGACTTAGCTCTACCAAGCATATCCATTGTTGTATCCTTAAGCTCAAGTCCAAGTTCCTCAGAAATAACCTGACCACCTGTAAGGATTGCGATATCCTTAAGCATCTCTTTACGTCTGTCACCATATCCAGGAGCCTTAACAGCTACAACATTGAATGTTCCTCTTAACTTATTAACGATAAGTGTTGTAAGAGCCTCACCTTCAACATCCTCTGCAATGATAAGAAGCTTAGCACCGTTCTGAACAATCTGCTCAAGAACTGGTAAGATTTCCTGAATATTAGAAATCTTCTTATCTGTAATAAGGATATATGGGTTATCAAGAACTGCTTCCATCTTATCCATATCTGTTGCCATATATGCTGAGATATATCCTCTGTCGAACTGCATACCTTCTACAAGGTCAAGTTCTGTCTTCATTGTCTTAGATTCCTCGATTGTGATAACACCATCGTTAGAAACCTTCTCCATAGCATCAGCTACCATCTGTCCTACTTCTTCATCACCTGCTGAAATAGCAGCAACCTTGGCAATCTGATCCTTTCCTGTAACCTTCTCGCTCATATGTGCGATAGCGTCAACAGCACAATCAGTAGCCTTCTTCATTCCCTTTCTTAATACGATTGGGTTAGCTCCTGCTGCAAGGTTCTTCATACCTTCGTTAATCATAGCCTGTGCAAGAACAGTAGCTGTTGTTGTACCATCACCGGCAACATCATTAGTCTTGGCTGCTACTTCCTTAACAAGCTGTGCGCCCATATTCTCGAATGCGTCTTCAAGCTCAATATCCTTAGCGATAGTAACACCATCGTTAGTGATAAGTGGTGCGCCATATGACTTATCAAGAACAACATTACGTCCCTTAGGTCCGATTGTTACTCTTACTGTATTAGCTAACTTATTAACACCTTCCTCTAAAGCCTTTCTAGCTTCAATTCCGTACTTAATTTCCTTTGCCATAATAATAGCCTCCTAAATAAATATACTTATATGTTCAAACCGCTTCATCTTCAACTGACGTTGTCAATTATTCAATGATAGCAAGAATATCAGACTGCTTTACAATGATAAGATTCTCATCTTCATCAAGCTTAACTTCTGTTCCAGAATACTTAGAATAGATAACTTTATCACCAGGCTTAACCTGCATAACAACTTCCTTACCATCAACAACTCCGCCAGGTCCTACAGCAATAACTTCTGCCTGCTGTGGCTTCTCCTTAGCCTGTCCAGGAAGTACGATTCCTGATTTAGTAGTCTCCTCTGCAACTAATGCTTTAATAACAACTCTGTCTCCTAATGGTACTAATTTCATTATATATTCCTCCATTCCGCTGTCTTCACATGAGAGTGAACCCTTCATGGCAGCATTCATATCTCTGTTAGCACTCATTCTTTTCGAGTGCTAACCACTGCACATAATGTAACACTTCACACTTTTATTTGTCAACAACTAATTCAAATATATTATACTTTTTAGATTTTATTAATAATTATTACTTTACGCCCATTTTTATAGTTTTTCCGTAATAGAACAGATACTGCTGTGCAAAGCCGCCCAGTTCCCCGAACTGTTCCTTTGCAAATGCAGCAATCTTATCCTTAGGTGTATCCACTCCGTCAAAATACATAGTCTCCATTATTCTCTTAATCCACACATCAACCGGAAATGCTTCTTTCTTTCCAAGTCCGAAAAGACTTACGCAGTTAGCGACCTTCTCACCAACACCTTTTATTGTCATAAGCTCCTTAATACACGAATCATAATCCATACTCTTAAGTTCATTCTCATCGAACTGCCCTGCCGTATTTCTTCTTATCGCATCCATAATGTAAGGTGCACGGAAACCTGTTTTTAACTCCTTAAAATCTTCCTCACTTGCATCGGTAAGCTGTTCAATAGTAGGAAATGTATACATATCCACTCCGCCATACGTTCCCTTATATGTACCAAACTTTGCGGATATATCAGCTACAATCTTCTTAATATGAGGTATCTGCTTATTCTGGGATATAATGAATGATATAAGAGTTTCAAAGAATTCCTGATTAAGAATTCTTACTCCCCACATGCTGTCAATTGCATCCTTTAACTTATCATCTTTCTCCAGAAGCTTTTTCTTGATTGCAGAATAATCCCTGTCCATATCAAAATAATCTTTCCATATATTAACATATTCAGATTCGTCAGTATCATAGAATATAACTGTATCAGAATCCTGTGAAACATGCAGTACACGTCCCTTTGCTGTCAGAACATAATCCTCCTCGTCCAGCTTTACAAAATGAAAACACTGTCCACATTCTAATGTCTGTGCCAGGTCGAAATCATATACATTTTTTAATACATAATCTGACATAAAATTCCTCCATAATTTTGCTTTACATTTGCAATTATCTCGTTATACAATCGTATATGATTATAACAGAATTTTCAGGAGACCACACATGAAACATATAAAATATTGGGCGTCTCTTTTAACCGGAGCCATAATTCTCGCATCCCTGTACGGATGCTCATTACCGTTTACCAACAACGACAGCTCTGACAACGAAACAGAGATTTCATATACAGCATTTGATAACAAAGCAGCAACAACAGACGACATTCTCAATTATATTATTGAAGCAATGTCTGACAATGAAACTTCATGTAACATATTCGTTGCTGACGCAGACCTTATAGATGCCAACGAATGGCTTACCAGAATAAGTGGAATTGAACAGATTAAATGTGAATACCGCAAAATTAAAGAGGGATACAACCTCGTCGTATCATTTGAATGTTGGGATAATTACGCAATTATGAAAGCATATAATTCTGCCAATACTTCGCAGTTAAACAACCGCCAGCTTGAGCTTTATAACAAATATATCGAAGTCCTTAACGAAGTGACTTCACCTTCACGAAGTGACTACGACAATGAACTTGCAATACACGATTATCTTGTATCTCATATAACATATATTGATAACGGCGGTTCTACATTTAACGCTTACGATGCCATGATTAATGGAGAAGCTGTATGCAGCGGCTATACAGAAAGTTTCAAGACATTTATGGATATGTTAGGAATCGAGAACTACACTATTTCGGGAAAAGCCGGTAACGACCAGCACATATGGAATGTTGTAAGAATTAACGGTGACTGGTATCAGGTAGATGTAACATGGGATGACCCCGTAGGCAGTTCACAGGAATATATTGACCACAGCTATTTTAATATATCTGATGCAGATATGGCAATCGACCACACATGGACATCTGATGTCAACGATGCCAACCCTGCCAATGGATATATATACACATATCCTGTCCAGGCGAAGCTTCATTCTGTCGGAACACAGTACGACCTTGACAGATATATATTACGCTGCATCAAAAGCCGCTCAGACCATATTGAATTCACAACCATATCAGACCTTGATATAAAATCAGCAGTATCTAATGCAGGTGTACAGCTTTCTTACTCATACAAAGCTACCGAGCGAACAGGTTATACACTATATTCAGTCACCTTTACGTATTAAGACACATTTATAATGCATGAAAGAAGCCCCACAGTCTTACTTGAGCTGTGGAGCTTTAATTATCTTGTATTCTTCTTTCCCGGTTCATCTGCTATATATGAGCCGTCCTTTATCATGGCTCTGACAAGAGAATCCTTCGCATTCTTCCATGGTTCATCAATATACTTGTGGTCGAACTTATTAATAAACCACGCTACGTCATCCCTTACGCGCTTCATATTCTCGATATAGAGTCTGTTAGTAGTCTTTATAAACTCATCCAACATGTCACCCTTTAACGAATTAGCCGCACGCTCAATAAGGATTCCGTAATGTCTGGTACAGAAACCTTTGCTTTCGCTGTATTTCTGTCTGAACTCAGCATCATGCTTATACATGTGAAATATTGTATCGAGATATCTTTCAAATGTATCCTCAATTCTCTCACATACAAAGCATGTGCTCTCAAGCTGCTCAGTATATGCAGTCACCGCTGGCTTATCAGCCTTCTTAAACATTGATTTGCCTGCAACCTTACCATCCTGCAGACCTTCCATATCGTTAATCACCTTGTCAAGATGGGTCTTCATAACAAGTGCAAAGCCAAGTCTGTTCTCACAGTCGTACACCTTCTTAAGATGCTTCTGGCAGAAACCTTTCTTATCTGTCATAGCTCTTATGTCATCTTCCATATAGCTAGGTCCCATTGTATAGCTTACTGCATCATCCTCAAGTGACTTATACATTGAACAAATCGGACATTCGCAGTCTGATGAAAATGCATCATTAACAGGTATTGTATATATCTTTTCTTTCATAAGTACTCCTTTAATCCAGTCTTTTTATAAATGTATTCTATCATAATATTTTATTAATATCACTCTATTTCTTAAATCCCGGATTATATGCATAGAAGTTCTTAGAGTCAAGCTTGCTCTGTATAATTGACAATGCCTCTCCGAATCTCTGGAAATGCACAATCTCTCTTTCTCTTAAGAACTTCAGTGGCTCATAAACATCCGGATCATCACGACAGAGTCTTAACAGATTATCATAAGTGGTTCTCGCTTTCTGTTCTGCTGCCATATCCTCAACGATATCAGTTATGGCATCACCCTTTGACTGGAATTCACTTGCACAGAATGGCACGCCTCCTGCAGCCTGCGGCCATACGCCAACCGTATGGTCAACATAATAAGCCTCAAACGGAGTTCCTTTTATCTGATCAACTGTAAGGTTTCTTGTAAGCTGGTGAACCATTGTACTGACCATTTCGAGGTGACTGAGTTCATTAGCTCATGGTTGTTGGATATGAATTTAACTTTAATATGTAAAGAATCTCTTCCTATTTATATAGTTTAATATTAACCATGAAGGGGTAGTTTAACCTATTCCTTTATGGTTAATTTATATGTTCTTCCTGATTTTTCTCTAATAATAACATTTTCTTTTTCCATATTATAAAGGTTAAATACAATATATTCTTTAACATCATCATCAAAGTATTTATATATATCTTTCTGCAATATACCAGAATTATCATTTATTATTTCAAGCAATTTTTCTCTTAGCTTTGGAGCAATTATATTTTCAATATATATCTTTCGTTCATACTCTGACTGCAATTTATCTATGTTTTGAGTCAAGTTTTGTAGTTCATTATTTCTATCCTGAATCCACATATCACTTACGACTATATTATTAAACCAAAATTCATAGCATTCCCCTTTTTCTTTACAAGCCTTTTGAGCATCATTCACATATAACATTAGACTCTTTAAAGTCGCATACTGCTTTTTAGGTTCTTCTTCTCTTGAATTCAACCATTCATTGAAAAAATATGAATACTCGCTTGCTATTTTATCCCTAAAATCATCTTTTCTCGAAACCCATCCCCAAGGTAATTCACCATTTTCATTAAGTCTTGTCAAATCTTCCCCAAACCTATTCACTTCTGTGTTCTGTACCTGCTGATTGAAAGTATTGCTTTTCTTTTTACTGAATATATCGAATAATCCCATATATACACCCCCTTTTTGTGATTATATCACCATATTAGTTATTCTTGGTAGCATAAATTGATATTCAATAAAAAGGAAGGCTCAACACCTTCCTTTTTTACTATATTACCTGATAGTTTACACCCTTTCAATATTGCAGATATTAATTGCACATGTTACATCATAGTCTCCAATAGAACCATCATCATTCCAATCTTTTACTATACCAATAACAACTCTGTCTCCTTTAACTTCGATAACATCATATGTATCATAGTACATCACGAATGAACCGCCATCATATGTTGCATTAACAAGTACTCTTACCTTATCACCGACATTTATTGATGTATCAGATTCTGAGGGCTGATTGCCATTACCTGCTGAACTAATGCATCCGTCATTGACCCATCCAGTTCCGTCATTAATAAGGTATGGATTAGCAGCCCCAGTGATAACTCTTGTGATTGTTCCACTTGTGAATCCTGCGGAAGGTGTTAGTGGTTCATTTGACGTTGAAGATGCGTATATTCTGTCATATTCTACATAATCACCTTCATGATACATTGTATCTGTGCTTGTAGAATCTACGACCTCATCAGACCCTGTTGATGTATCTTCATTACCTGTATTGCCAATAAGCTGATCATATACTTCATCACGCATAATGTCATAATCAACTCTTGTACCATCATCAAGATGATGGTCGCTTGATTCCTGTGACATAGCGAATTTATCATCACAGATTTCTCCATCATCATTCCAATGAGCTTCCCATATAAGCGCACCATGTTCAATAAGCTCATCTACATTCATGTAAGTATTGAGCCAGCTATGACTAGCATAGATTCCTTTAGCCTTAATATCTGCCAGTTCATCAAGCCAAACAACAGCTAATGCCTGTGTACTGTAATAATCAATACCATGTCTTTCCTTATATCCGTCAGCATCCTCTATATCAAGGAATACCCCTATAGGATTGCTCTTGTTATACCACTCTCTAATGTGTGCTGCTTCACTTCTTGACTGCTCATCAGAAGCTGCATACTGGTATAAATACAACGCATATGGTATATTTCTAGCTTCACACTCATTTATGTATGTCTGCGCCATGGTGTCACACTGACCGCACTCGCTATCATCTGCGCTTAAATCACTTCCATATCCACAGCGAATAATTACAAAATCATAATTATCCTTAATATAATCAAAATTAATATCCCCCTGATGGCTGCTTATATCTATTCCTTTTTTCATAATTAAATCCTTCTTTCTGTTTTAATTCAAAAAAGGAAGGCTGTTACACCTTCCTTAAAATAATAAGTATCAATTTTGTGTTACTTAAGTATTAATTATCTTTAATCTGCTTATAAATCTGATTTACACCAGTACTAGCAAGACCTGACATAATGCCAATGCTGATGGCAGTAATAATATCTGTTGCAGGAAAATCAGGCATGATATACATTGCAGGAATTGCAATGATTCCACCAATAACACCCACAATAACGGGAATAAGCTTATCAGGAGTCTTACTCCAAGCTTTGCAGCCTATTCCTGCTAAATAGCAGATAACAACAATTGGTAATACTGTTACATAGTTTGATAAATCCATAACTTAACACACTTACCCTTTCTTCTCTAAATCTTCAATCCTATGGTTTGCGACCTTGATTTTTTCTTCCTGAAGTGCGGTCAATTCTTCAAGCTTAAATGTTCTTTCAATAACATTGTTATGCTTATCAACCCGTTTTGTTAATTCAGACAGCTTGTAATCAATCAATGCTATTGTTTTGTTGTGCATTACATAGTTATTCACCAAGCAAACAACTAATGTAACAAGTGCTGTTATAATAGCTTCATTCATGCCCTTCCCTTTCTTTAAATTTTGATATTAAAAAAGCACCTCAAAGCTATGAAGTGCTTTAATCAATTATTTTTTTGAATGTTAGATTGCCATTGGTTCTAGGCATAAAAGCAAATTTGCCAAGCTGCAAGCTATTCGTATATTCGCCATCTGTTACATACAGCTTTCTATTGCTAAAATATGCAACTTCTGTATTGTTCTGAAAAAATGATATTCTGTCATTTGCAATTTTCAGTGTAAGTTCACTGCCTGCTTCTCCCAACACAATATTGCCATCAACAAACCTTATGTACTTGCTAATCTCACGAAATCTTGTATCAGCATTGTTAGATACATCATCAATATTCTTAGTAAGATTATTAAATTGCATCTCAAATCCTTTTGCTGTATGTTCCAGAGATGAACTTACTGCACCCACAAGATTATCTGTTGCATCTTTAGTGTAATAGCTTTCTGACATTGTCTGCTTTAAGCTTTTTTCAGATGTACTTATATCTGCTGTAAAACGCTGTTCAAGCTGTGTGATTGTACTCGACATGTCATTAACCACAACCCATGCTGAACCATTCCACCGCTTTAAAGTTGGTGGATTTACAGATGTATCTAACCACATATAGGTTTTATCAGCTGGCTCAGTGTCACTTTGGATTGCTGCGTCCTTTCCACGCTCTCCTATCATGCCGACACAATAAGCAACACTTGAAGTATTATCTGTATAGATTGTTTCTGTTCTCGTCCACAGATATTGCCCAGCACTTACAACAGGTATTGTTGTTAGCCATGTTCCTGAGGGAATAACGGTTCCGCTTGAAGATGCCTGATATGTAACCGTTGTTGAGCTGATACCTTTTCCATCTTTACCTGGCTGTCCTGGTTGTCCTGCCAGTCCATCTTCCCCTATTCTGCTTATAGAATAACTGGTAGATGTCGTTTTATCTGTGTACGTTATAATTGTTCGAGTCCATAAATACTGCCCTGGTAATGTTTGTGGAATATCCGCGGACCATTCACCTGTCGGCACATCTACACCAGACGTACTTGCCTGATACGTTATATCTGTTGTATCAATGCTTTTACTATTCAGCTTAATATTCGTAACTTCATTTCTGACTGTTTTAACATACTGATTAAGCTGCTCCATCTGTGATAACTGCTTATCCGTTAATGTCTTATATGTTGTTCCTAATGTAAGCTTAGTGTTTTCAGGCTTAAGCAATTCCCGTGTGAGCTGCTTTACAATAAAATTTTGATTCTGAATAGAATGTGGCTTTGTGTTTACCTTGACATATCTGCCAATCCTGAAACTGTTTACATTTGCCACCTCTCCATCTATGGTTGCACCATTCAAGTCAGCAGCATTTACCGAAATAGAAGCGGTGAACTGTGCCATATTGTCAATGTATGCCTGTCCTTTGGTCTTAAGATTAGACGGAAGTGTTACATCATCCCAAGTGTTGGTTGTAAAGATATAACCATACTTATCCACGGCTTCTGCGTTATACACAAAATCAACATTGTTATTAACATCCTTGATTGTTAATCTTTCACCAGTCTCATTGCCCTGCTCATCTTTAAGCTTATATCCAAGAGGAATAAGAGCTGTTGCAAAGTTTTCTACCTTAATGTTCTTTTCTAAATCAAGCAGATTCTTTCCAAACTCTATCACTTGATTACTCAACACTTCAAAATCCGCAAGGTAATCAATGTAATTGCCATCTGCTTCATGGCGCACCCACAAATGACCGCCAAGATGGTCAATAAGCTTTGCATTTAACTCATCCCATGTACTTACATAGTCGCTATTAGACCTTACTATGTAATCATTCGGATCTGTTACAGTTATATTGCCGACCTTAAATTGCCTTGCTTCATCTACCTGTGCATTGTGGTTATTAATATACTGTGTAAACAGCTCTGCAGGTGTTCCACTTTGCCCTTCAGCAGGAAAGGAATACGGTCTTTGAATAGAATCCAATAAAAAAGCAAGTTCCCCTTCACAAGAAACCTGCTTTTCATTGTAGAAACCTGTTTTTTCATCATAAACCCTGCCCCTGAACAATGGCTCTTTTATTCCATCTTCATACACAGTTATGATAGATTTCATTTTTTCTATGAAATTGTAATACGGATGGTCAGGATAGATGGTAAATGTGAAGGAACCCACCTTGTTATCCTCCTGACTCACCTTTGGATTGATAAGCTTAAGCTGTTCCAATGATGTATCTAATATCCGCTTATCATCACTATATGCGGTTATTCTCATCACAAGCCCCCTTCCTGATATGTGAAGGTGATATTGCCTGTTCCTGTTACCGTTACAGTATTATTTCCTTCTACAAGCTCCAATGTAGGGATTGTAAAAGTTCCTGCATTAACAATTGTTGATGTGCCGCCAAATGTTATTGTCATTGAATCTGTTGTTGTAATGGAAGGAACTACCCTTCTCCTTGAATTAACAAGAGTAATAGATGCTGAACCATTAACCGCCTGTGTTACAACTGTCGGCAGCTCCTTGTACTTCCACGGTTCACATGTACATTCAATACTTATCTGACCAATGTTTTTATTTTTAGATAAAGCTGATACTTCCAGCCTTCCTACATAATAATATTCTGGATCATCATCAAGCACAATCTTCATTCTTTTTCCGTGGAGCGTATTCAATATACTTGAATAAAGTTCCAAAAAATCAGATTGATTCACTATTGTATTAAAGCTGAATGACAAAGTCCTGCTTTTGTATTTAGGTTCACCAAAATACTCTGTATAATCAATCATTCCATGTGCACCATCAACATCAACATAATTGGTCTTAACCGTAGCACTTCCAATCTCTTTTTCTGTTAATATTAAATTAAAATCATCATAAGAATGATAACCACCAAATGTTACACCAATCATATTATTGTCCTCTCATGCTTGCCGCGCTGATATCTCCAAGTGCCGAATCCATTGCAGGTGCTAATTCACCAACAAGAACATCTCCATTCAAATAGATTTTGTCATTTCCCCTGCTTGCAATCATATCCATAAGCTGATTAAGCTTGTCTATAATGGCAGCAGTACTGAAAGAAGCATTGATTGTAGGTGCAGGATTATGTCTGTAATTATTCGTATTAACAGAACTGCTTCCTGATACCACCATTTTATCAATCAACTTTTCAACAGGTTCTATTGCATCCTCCTCATTTTCTTCAACACCGTTTCCGATACCTGGAGGAATAAATGCACCAACTTCTTTAGCAAAGGCCTTTGATGGTGAATGTATATCTGCTTCATCCTTTGCTGCAGATATACTCTTCTTTATAAGTGAACGTATCTTTGTAAACAGCGACCCTGACTTTTTATCAACACCTGTGCTGATACCATCAACCATATTTTCACCAACAGATGATGTATCCGCTTCATCCTTTGCAGATTTAACGGCAAGCTTTGATAAATCAGACATTTTTTCCATCAGTGAATTTTGCTTGCTTTCAACACCATCTTCATAGCTTAATACAGCACTTGAGCCTGCTTTTGCATATTCTTCTGCTGCTTTTTTAGCATATTCCTTGGCATCATTCAGTCTTGTTTCAATGGACTTCTTCTGCTCTTCCGTTGCAGAATTATAATAACTTCTAAGAAGTACATAATAATCCTGTGCATCATTCTTCTGCTGTTCAAGAGTCTCCTTCTGCTTCTCTGCACTCTCTCCTGCAACATCCGCTGCTGTCTTATAGGATTTTCCTAATTTATCCATATATTCAACCGCTTCTGTTACATTACCTTGTAAAATCAAAGTTGAAGCATTCTCATATGTGCTTATATCATCATAATATTCAAATATTTTGCTCTTGGTTTCATCATAATCGCCTTGAAGCTTCTTTAAATTTTCTGATTCTGAATCATAAGCCTGTTTCGCTGCATTCATTTTATCAAGGTACGCTTTTTGCTCCCAAGCAGATAAATTTGCAGCAGCTTCACTAAATTCAGCCTTAGCTTTATCATACTCAAGCTCTTTTTCACTAACCTTATTCTGCTGTTCAATGAGTTCTCTCTTTTGCTTATATGCGCTTTCTTCCAACTCAGTTAGATTCAACAATGCATTTTTATACTTCTCTTCCTTTGCTGACAAAAGAATTTCTGCTTTCTTGGCTTCAATAGTGTTATAAACAGATTCCGTTAACTCATTGTAATTATCAATCTGGTTGCCTGTCATGGTATATTCAGTGCCTAAAGCTTCATTTAACTCATTCAGAATAAATTCTGCCCTTGCCTTATTAGCATCCGTGACATTACCTTCTTTATCACACAAAAGCTGTAATTCTTTCCATAATCTTTCAGTGTTAGCAACTTCTACTAAACTTGATTCCGCCTTTTCATCAATAGCGGTTTGCTGATCACGCAAAGCTTGAATATTTTCATGTCTAGCTTCTGACTCTTCATTTATCTTTTTAGTTCGTTCTGCTGTTTCATCTGTTTCATTTTTAGCAGCAATTGTAACTGCACCAATTGCAATTGCTAATGCTCCAAGCGCAGTAACAACTAAACCGATAGGATTAGCAGCCATAACAGCATTAAATGCTCCCATTGCTGTCGTAGATGTCTTAAGTGCTGTTGATACAGTTGTAACAACAGACATTCCCTTTAAAGCAGCAACTGTAAATCCAACTGCGATTGTAAGACCTTCAAATTTATCAATACAGAATCCCAGTATTTTAACAGCTCCTGGAAGTGCTGTATCTATCAGCCAGTCAAGAATAGGTTCAATTTTAGTCAAACCCTTCTCTATTGTTGGCTGTAGCTTATCCACCTGCTTCTGTATCTTAGGAAGGCTCTTTTCTGCCTTAGTAAGCAACTTCTCTACGGTAGGCATTAACTTCTGTCCGAGTACTGTAAACATATTAGCAATCTGGTTCTTTATCTTCTTAAATGACGCAGCAGATGTAGAAGCCATTTTCTTATAAGCTTCTTCTGTAGCGCCTGCGCTGTTCTTCATTGCATCTATGTTTCTTGTAACACCTTCAATGTTATTAGCAAGTACCTGTGCAGCCATACCACCTTCAGAAGAACTAAACATACCAATAATACTGTCGCCTGTCTGCTCGCTGTATTGTCCTAAGATACCAATAACATCAAGAACGGTGTAGCCTTCTGCCCTAAGCTCTTGAAAGCTCTTTTTCTCGCCTAATACACTTTCTGTAGCATTTTCAAGCTGTGTATATAATGTATCACTTCCAGTTCCCAACTCCTTAATCATACTGTTAAGGTAAGTTGTTGTTTCTGCTGTAGCAATACCATTAGCGGTCATTGTCGCATAGTATCCGCACAATTCATCTAAAGATACACCAAATGTATTGGCGGCAGGAATAACTCTACCCATAGCTGCTGCCAAATCTCCAACAGTGGTTTTACCTTTATTCTGTGTCATTATAAGTTTATCTGATATGCTCTCTGCATCTGCAGCACTCATACCGTAAGCATTAATGGCTGTTGTCATAATATCAACCGCTGTTGCTGTATCCGTGAAACCACCCTTGGCAAGCTTCATGGCTTTAGTTGCAAAATCAATTGCATCAGCCTGATCCACACTGGCAGAGATAGCCTGATAAATAGATTCACAGAGTTCATCTGTAGAAACATTCATTTCAGATGAAACCTGCATTATTCTCTTTTTATATGCTTCAACATCAAGTGCATTAGTATCCAGAAGTGTACTAACCTTCGCAAAGCTTGTCTCAAAGGCTGCTGCCGACTTAATAGCAAGTGTTCCAATTGCTGTAGCTGCAGAAGCAACTGTTGTAGCAATTTTGATTCCGAACTGTGCAACTTCATCTGCCGCCTTGTTAAACTGAGTAGCAAGTTTCTCGCCGTTCTGCTTCGTTTTATCTATATCTTTATTTGTTTCTTCAACACCTGTTAATGCTATAGTTCCAAGCAGCTTAAATACTTCCAAATATAAAGCCTCCTCTCTTTTTTTGCATAAAAAAAACACCCTCATAGGTGCCTTAACATGTGTTTTTAGTTAGAGTTTAAAATTTTTCAGTATGCTTTTCGCATTATCATAAGCTGTTTTAACTTCTGCATCCGACATAGACAGATTACTAATACCCTGATGTTGCTGTGGTCTTTGCTCTGCTACATGTGAGCCATGAATAATCTCATTTTTCCATGCCGCAAAGGTCTCTCTTGAATTGCTGGAAAGATAAGCTAACCATAATTTATTATCTTCTTCCTTTTCAGCTTCTTCATTTTTTCGCTTAACAACATGCTTTACAAAATCATATAATCTGCCTGTCTTAAGCATCCTGTTAATCAACTCATTAGGGCTTGCATACTTCTCATACATCAGGCCCATAAACTCAACATAGCCTATCCGAGTAATGAAGAAGCAACCCTGAAAGAATCAATGAATCCGTCCTGCTTAAATACGTCAATAATCATCTGTACATACACAGGCAGCTTAAGATGTGCAACTTCCTCAACTGTCATACCTGATACAGATGCTAAAAGCGAATAGATATCCTTCTTAGCAACCCTGTAATTCTTTACGACAATTGCAGCAATCTTTACCATAACATCTATGCCAACCTCTTTGATTAAATCATTATTGACCTCTTTTCCTTCAACAAGCCTGTTAATCTCTTTCTTACCAAAGCAATCTGCAATCTTGTCAATACCAATCTTGTCAATAATACCTGCAAGATAATCAAGATCATCTGCTTCAATAGGTCTCAATGTGTATGGCTTCTCTACAATAACCTCAGCTTCTGTTTTCACTGTTTCTGTTGTTGTTATTTCACTCATGTTTTATCTCCTCTCTTATGCAGTTGCTTTATTAGGATAGAAAATGTATATAGGTAACTTATCAAATACATTTCCCTTAAAATCAGCTGTAGACTTAAATGTTGTTGCGCACACAGATGTCTCTTTATTCTTGTTATCAAGTTCAAGACCAGATGTACAGATTGCATTTTCTAAGATAGCAATTATCTCTGTACCATCTGTCATTGTTCCGACAAACGCAATGTTATCAAGATAATCACTTAATTCAATAAGCGACTTAGTCTCAATCTGTGCATATCCCTTAATTAAGGTATCAGCTTCCTTACCAACAATTGCACGCTTAATAGATTCCTTTGTATGCTGCGCAAGGTTAACATCAAGTGTACCAGTTTCACCAGTTTTCTGGTTAAGACCCTTAATCTCTACTGTTGCCCCATCAACCTCAATTGCTGTTATTTCAGGAACAATAGAAAGCTTATTACCACCATTAGTCGCACCAAGTACATGGTCCTCATCATCAGTCCATGCTCCTGTTACATAATCGCCAACAGCAGGCTTTGTATAATTTTTATCCAGACCTATAAATGATACGTTAGGTGTTAATTTACCGATTCTGATTTCCGTATCCTTTTCTGTTGCAGAATTATCTGCTATAACTTTAAGTGTACCTTCTGGCTGTGTTGAACCTGTTGCGTCAACCTTGCTATAAACATACTTAAAATTCTTAAATACAACACCTGCTCCAAGTAAGAAATCATTAGGTGTGTTGCTGTTAATACCTGATTTTCTCATAGTTTTGCTCCCTTCCATTCTTTAACTTTTAAATTAACTGTCATGCTTTTAAGATCCATATTCTCATTCCTAACAGGAAGAGCATTTGCATAAAAAATAGCCACCACTGAACCGCTGTCAGTAGTGACCAATTTCCCTGATGTCTCATCAAACAATTTTTTTATTTTTTCTTTGTCCTGCTCTAATTCCAAAGCAGTACCCCTTGTAAAGCCTGACATAATGAACGTGCTTTCAGACATGCCATCTTCATTAAGCGGCTCTACCTCCTGATACTCACCAACCCAATAAGGATAAGCAAGGGCAGAAGTCCATTCATAATACTCATAATTAATACCTGCATCCGTAAGCAGCCTATCAATTATGCCTAATGCTTCAATTGTCATATCATACCTCATTCACCAAGCTTGGCTTTAAATATCTCTTCTGCTCTTCTAATGATAGCAGATTTACTGTCATTAAAAGCTTTCTGCAATGTGTGCTGTGGTCTTTTACCATTAGTCTTATAGAAAGCCTTTCCATCTTTTCCATATACAATAACAACCTTACCGTTAAATGTAGGCTTCTTTTTCCCATTGTAGCCGTCTACTGGAATATACCAAGGATTCTTTCTTCCGTCCTTATTAGCCGCCCATTCACCAGTTCCAAGTTCATTCCATATTGCATTTTCAAGACCACTTCCAATTGTTGCTTCACCTTTAGATTCATCTACATTGGCTTTCCATGAATTCGCGAGCTGTCCTGTACCAACAGGTGTGTTTCTAGCTGCTTCTGATGCAATTTCGCCTGATGATTCAAGTAAAAAAGCACCAACAGCATCTTCAATTGCTCTATTTACCTTCATTGTATTGTCAATGAATTCAACATCTGCCATATCACTGTCCTCCTGTGTAAGCAAGATATATTTCAAGCTGCTTATGTAAATTCATGGGGTCGTCAATAACCTTTACATCATATATAGCACCATCTATAAGAATCCTGCTGTTTTCAACCTTTATTCTGCTGTCAAGCTCCTTATAATCTGCCACAAAGATGTGCGTTGATTCCTGAATCTTGGCATTATAGCTTGTATATCGTGAATCACCTGCCTGAAGGTCAATGAATCCTGTAAGAGTGTCAACTGTCTCCCAAGTCTTGACTCTTGAACCTGTGGCATCTTTGGTTGTGCCTGTATTAATCTGAATTATAGCTGTTGTATTGCCGCCTATCCTATTCATACAAGCACCCCCTAGAACCTTGCCTTCTTGTAAGCATTTAAAAATGAAACATACTTCTTCGGAACACCAAATGAACCATCAATATCAGTTTCGGAAGTATCCTGCGCATATGTGACAGAATGTCTGCTTAATGTTTCTGATTGTATATTCATTTTTGATGTGTCGCCGCTGTTTATGTCCTCATTCTTAAGCTTCCATCTGATAATATCCACAGCACCCATCTTAACATCCTTTGGATAGAATATCTTAGTAACAAGCACATGGGATTCATCCGTTAAGGCTCCGTTTAGACCCATACAACCGTTTTCTAAATCAATACCTGTAATTGTATATAAACCACCATTAAAGGCAGATTCTGAAAGCTGTACAGTGTCACCAACCTTGAATAAGGTTGATGCATACTGTAAACCACTTGTGGATGATATATTACACCTGAATCGTCTGTTTCTATCCTGGAAGTTATTATTGGTATATTTTCTAATCAACAGTTCCAGTGCCTGAAGCTGCGCATCAAGCACCAAATCTGTCTTATCTGTTGTAATAAACTGCCTTAGTTCTTCAATAGTCATTAACATAAGGGAACACCCCCTTATTTCTTAAACTTAGCAAGAACAACTTTAGCTGTATTAGTAAGCGCAACACCATAATACTTAGTAGCAGTAATATCATGCTTCTGCTTCTTAGGAAACCACTCATGATCAACCTGTGTATTCTTCTTTAAGAAGATTGTAATTGCTGCCAGCTCATCTTCTGTGTACTCTGTTTCTGATGAATCAGGCTCCATCTTAAGGACAGGGCATACATAATACTGATTAGCTGCTGCAAGGTCCTTCACCTTGTTTCCAATCTCTAATTTAACAGTAGGATCTACCTTAGCCTGAAGTTCAGCTATATTATCAGCTGTTACTGCTGTTCCTGATGATGCATCAACCGCTGCTGTAACAAGTCTAACTTTCTTAGATTTCTTAATCCAAGCCCCAGCAATCTTACCAATAGCACCGTTTACGGCAACACCTGCTGTAAACTTATCAGCTGATAAGAAATTAGGGTCCTTAAGAAGTGTTGCTTCCTGTACAGGATTAATGAACATTACCTTCTCAATGCCATCTTCTTCGTCAAGGAATGATGTATTAGCATCAACGATTCCTGCATATGAAATCTGTGCAGCACCATCACCTGATGTCTTTTTTGATGTATATGCTGCTGCAATTACATCATTATCAACTTTGGCTACAATTGCCTTTGCAAGCTGAGTTTCAGCCTGTCCAATAGGATTTCCTTTACCTGAATTAATAGCTGTCTGAAGAACCGAAACAGCCTTTGCAGCACACTTAATAGTAAATGTTGTGCTTGATGCAGTAAGATTAGTTGTTGGAATTTCTTTGTCAGTATCAGCCGCCGCTTCAACATCAAAATCATCTGCATCTCCAATATAATCCCAAGACGGAACCGTTACTGTATCACCTGGTACACCTTCAAGGGTATCATCAACCTTTGCATATGGTGTAATCTTTGCCTGTGCTATAATCTTGGCTTCAATCATGTCTCCCATGACCTGTGGATTAATAACATCATTTAACTTTGTTGTTGCCATAATAATCACCTTTTTAACCTTTCTTTTTTAAGAATTCATTGCTGCTGCATACGCTTCAGGATTTTCCTGTGCAATTCTTGCCCTCTCAGCATATGGCTTCTTTAGTAATTCTTCTTTTGTGAGTGTTCCTGTAGTTTCACCATTCGGAAGCTTATTAGGGTTTAAAACCTGATATCCGTCATTGTTATCAGAAACAGACTCAAACATTGTTGGGAACTGTGTCTTTAAGCCAGAAAGCTTATCACTCCATCCCTTGATATTGTCGTTTTCATCAAGCTCTAAGGATTCACCTTTCTCCTTAAGCTTTTCATTCAGCTTATATGTAAGATAGTCAACGTCCACAGCCTTTTCAGACATAAGGGCAACCTTGATTGCCGACTTAATCTTGGTCTCCTGTAGTTCTGCCTGTAACTGTGTGTTCTGCTGCTCATACTGTGTAAACTTATCCTGCATACCTTCATTGTCTTTAGAAGCCTTCTTTAAATCTTCAATAAGCTGGTTGGCATTAGTAAGCTCTGTTTCCTTGCTTGTTAATGTATCCTGCAATGCATCATACTTACCCTTACCCACATACTCACCGCTTGCAAGGTTGCCAAGTTTAACCTGCTTATCCTTGTTAGCTTCATCTCCGTTGTAAGCATCAAGCTTTGCCACAAGCTGTTTAAAAAGTTCTTCTCCTAAGATTGCTTTTAAAAATTCCATATCATTATTCCTTTCTTCACTACTGTTTTTAAATGTGGTGCCGCCACTAGCATGACCTTTTAAATGCCTTGTCAAGGGCATATTTGAACAGTTTAAATGCCTTATTCAGGGCATATAAAAAAGCACCTTGGCATATCTCTAATAGATATACAGAGGTGCTTTATTTTTAATTTATTCAATTAGCTCCATTGTCCTTGCCTCTATCTCCTTAGTGATTTCATGTAGTAATTCAATCAATTCAGAGATTGTCATATTTCCTAATTCCATTACTTTCCCAATGCCTCACGAATTGCCTCAAGGTCATCTACTGTAAGTGCTGGATAGTCCGCTGCAATATCCTCAAATTCTTCTCCGTTTTTGATACGGATTTTAAATGCTCTTACCATGATTTTAAGTTTCAGTGTGCTAAGTGTTTTCATTATGATTCTCCTCCAATCAAATCAGCCATCATTAATATAATATCGTCCGTAGTTGCTTCCAGTGTGTCGATACGTTCTGTATCTGTCTTAACATTATTCTCATAATCGAGATATTTTTCTGGATTCACTTTTACGTCCTCTAAATTTAGTATTCCAGCAGGCTCTGAGATTTCTCTGTAATCATATTCATAATATATTTGTTCCTCTTCCTGTCCCTCTGGAATCTCCTTTACGACATCCTCATTCAGACAGATGTAGATATATTCCATTCCGTCAAGCTGCCTGATAGAAACTGGTTCTTGTGTAGTGTCGAATCTTGCTTTCATGTGATATCACTCCTTTACAATATTGAATCGTTTTGTTTGCATTGTATCTTCTTTTTATATTTTGGCTGTCCGTGTGATCCAGGATGCCTTTGTATGACATACATTTTCTCGCAAGCCATACTGGTATACGCTTTTTCTGTTTTATAAGAGCTTGAGTTCTCTTATATGATCGTCTCACCCTAAGAAAAACTCTTCTCCTGATTGTGATATGTTGTCTGTATATACGAACACCCATAATATCAATAAAATGTCCATCATCTTTGCGTTTCTGAACCGTTGTAAATACCATCCAACTGTCTTTGATTTTTAGTCCCATCTCGTCTGCCTTCTGAATAATTAGCTTCATAGCTTTATGAATGTCTTTCGCATTTGTTCCAAGAATCAGAATATCGTCCATGAAGAAAAGCTGATGTTTGACAAGGTTTATTCTTTCCACTGTTCCGTTTCTTTTCTTTCGGATACGATACATATTCTCCGCTACTTCGTGGTAAATCTGAGATAAAAACAGGTTGCAAAGATACTGGCTTAGATATGAACCGATACTTAGTCCAGTGTCGAATGTCATAATTAGCGTTTTTACCAGTTTTAGCAATGGTTCATTCTTAATGTATTTCCGAAGAAATTCCATTAGCTTGTTTCTATTAATTGATGGATAACATTTGCTAATGTCGCATTGACCAGCATATCGGATATTATTATTCCTCATCCATCTTTTAATTGCTCTGATGCCGTAAGATTGACCTTTACCTTTCATGGCTGCACATTGGTATTCTCCAATCCGCTTTAAGAAGTCTTTCATAGCTTCTACTGCAATATAATCGTAGATTTGCTGTTTAATATTTTGAATTCCTATTTTCCGCACTTTCTGACTTGAAGCGTCAATCTTTTCTTTGTACCATATTGGTTTAAAATGTATGTTACCTTGAATGATTTCTTCACGTACTCCGTCAACTACCGTCTCTGCTAACAGTTTCAGTCCATTTAAACCAAATTCATCAAGCATTCCCTTGATAATATTTGTTGGAAGTCCAGTATATTCAGAAAACATTCTATGTACATCTTTTCTTTTATATTTGTTTTTAAGGCATTTAAACACTGCCTTTCGTATTAACTCTCTATTAGTTATATCGACCTTTTTACAATATTTCTTCATAATCGATTGTCTTTTTAAGGGCTTTCGGTTTGTACTACTAACCCCAACAGATAAGCGAACCTTATCTGTCCTTACTCCTTTCTTCAAAAAGTTTCGGTAGGTCTATAAAAAGTATTTCGGACATCTGTCCAAGAGCCTTTTTAGGCTACACTCTTTACGAGTGCGAAATACGACGCAAGAGTTTTATATTAGAAATTAACAATTTCAGCCGAGGTAGTTCCAGTTCGTCCTGTCGAGCCTGTTCCTGCAATTCACGTAGACCGAGCCAGCATCCGACCCATTCCTGAGATTACCACGTGCGCCGTAAGTCCTTTTATCTTAATCGGTCGTATCAGGGGTGTTCCCCTCTTTCCTAAAGGAAATTCACCCCCGACGACCTCTTTTTAATCGCAGCCGAGGAAGCCCCAGTACGTCCAGTCGAGCCCGGCCCAGCAACGCACGTAGACCGAGCCAGCACCCGACCCATTCCAGAGAGAACCACGTCCAAGCTCTTCTCTAGTTCCAGATGTACTCTTACCGCCAGCGTAACATCTATCTCCCCAACCTTGTGAATCGCCCTTTCCGACAGTTTTTACGAACCATGAACAAGTTTCCATATCCACTCCAATGTCACCAATCCAGAAATCGTTTCCATCGTTGCTTGGAATATTTCCAATTAACTTGTATGTGTTCTTGATAGTCGCTTCGTCTTTTACATGTTTAACACCTCTAGGGGCAATATACACATCCTTGCTGTAATCCTCCTTGAATACCATTACCGAATCCGAATATACAATATATCCACCTACTGAACACTCAAGTCCCATAACTCGGAACGGATGCTTGCTGTCTGTATTTGATGTCATTGAACCATCATGTTTTCCAATAACCTTGTCGGTTGTTCCGCTCCACCAATGCATAGTTGATAACATAATCTGTGCATTCAGAGTATCATTTAATGCCACTGGTGTTGTTGAAAATCCCTCTTCGAGATCCAAGTACACAGCCTTATTATTTTCGTCAATATTTTCAATTCTAAGGACTTTCACATCATCAGCATACTTGTGAATCGTGCCGAGTTCACGATCATTATTTACGCTTGTTCCGTTTATTGAGCCATATCCAACAGACACATAACTTCCAACAAGAATCTGTGAAGCTTGTGCATTCGTGAGTGGAAAGTAGGTTTCCTTTGTATCTCTCTGAATGGAAGCTGAAAACTGCAGGTTATAGTTTGTTGTACCTTTGAAGATTTTCTGCTCATTCTTTGTAGCGTACTTAATCACAACATACAGAATGACATACATATCTCTTTCTTTTCCAGCACCCCAACAAGCCTTGCCTTTCTTCTGATAGTTGTCAATCATATTGTTGTAGCAGTTGTTTCTAAAAGGCTTAGAGTTGAAAAACGACCTAAGAAGTCCATCTATTCCAAGTCCACTGATGTACTTGCTGTGAACCACATAAGAAGCATAGGTGCCATCTTCTTTTCTCGCTGTTTCCCACGGAATCAATCCGTAATCTTCGTTTGGAGTATCGGATAATGTCCAAATCTGTTTTCCATCTTTTTCGACAACTGACCAGTACGGAGTCATTGCAATAACACCAACATCAACAGAGCCATCATTCTTATAGCCATTTCCCCATCCCTCAATTGCTGTCGGAATCTTACGTCCATAATCATCTGTGATGTAGTTGCAGTTATACCAATTGAATATTCCAATTTCCTCATAGTCGTCTCTGCCCTCTACGGTATCTGTGGATGGTTCACATACCATATTCGCATTGGCAAGTGTCTTGATACCGTCAGAGGTTGGATTCGTTTCTGTCAGGTATACTTCTGTCTGGTATACCTTGCCATTTCTTCTTGAGCCGAAGAATGCCTCAAGAATTCTCTCGTCAATTGTCGCTATTGTGGCTTTCACATTTTCTACATCTTCCTTTAGTAAATTAGTCTGAGCTTCAATTGTTTTATTGCAATCTTCAAACTGCTTTCTTACAGCTTCTCCTGCATTACTGTATATTGTTCCGTCTGCTCCTGTTCGTATGCTTGAAAGCTCTGTGCTTATTGATTTAATTTCTCCATTTAATTGTCTTATATCTGTAGTATTTTTATCTGCACCAGTCTTTAAGTTATTAAGCGCTAACAATAGCTGTTGGTATACATCTGGTGTCGGTCCTTCTTCTGTAGCTGTTCCAACAGGTGCGCCATCCTCAATTCTGTACTTCAAAACAGTGGATGTTTTAACACTACCTTCTCCGTCTACCGCTCTAATACCGATATACATATATCCCTTATTCTTTAAAACCTCTGACGGTATCTGTGTTTTACCTTTCTCAAGGATTTTTTCATATACAGCCTGTGGATTTCTTGCAGTGAAAAACACTGCACTTGCAGTTAATCCACTCCAAAACGAATCTAACTCTACACTAAAATCAACAGTATTCTGGTCTCCTGATGCAACTGTCGGCGACTCTACCGCTGTTAGCACCTGGTCTTTTGTTTTTGCAGTTATCGTTGTCATATTTACCTTTCCTTCCCTTAATTTATTATTAAGCCTTCAGAATATACACCATGTATCTTAAAGACCTTTTTCCCATTTTTAGTTGAACCACCATAGAAATTTATTGTTTGATTCTCAGCTGAATCAAAATAATATAAAAATGTTACATTTACAGCATCTTCAACAGTATCAGATTGAGTTCTTCTTATACAGGCAGAAGAATATACTTCGTCATTCAGTTTGCAATTAATTTCTGTTGTGCCATAATCACTTGTATTATCACATTTAATCATTGCGTTAAGAAGCATAAGACCTGTTCCTGATACATTTATTGTTTTGTTAAACAAATTCTTATCAGTCGTAGAAGTTTCTGCGTCAAAGGTGTAATTCTTAGATGTAATCAAATTCCTATTAGCCTTGTCTTTGTCTAAATCTGTACCGTCTTGTAATATTACATTCTTAAATTCTGTATCAAGCGCACATTCAAAGCCATCTTTTTCTGATGCTTTTCCAAAAGCAACCCCCTTACCTGATGTATTAAAATCAATCAGAGCAAAGGCTGTGGATACATCTACTTGCTGTGATGTGGTAGAAAAAGCATCCTGTACCACAAGAAGCACATTATATCCGTAATCAACATCTGCAGATATAATTGCTGTACCTTCCCAAGTGTAATCATCTTTATATGTCAGATGCGTAGTATAATATGTTGCGTTTTGCATCTTATATTGTAGTGTAAACACCTTGTTATTCTTGTCATTTAAAGCTGTTATAGAAGCCTTATATGTCACCTTCATATAAGCGCCTTCTTCGTCAGGCGTACCATCTGATATACATCTAACCGCTGCCAGTTTCTCAATATCAGGTGCAGAATAAGCCAATACATTAATTGTTACCGTCTTTGTTACCGTTCTACCTCTACTGTCGGTAACAGATACATTAATTGTATTTTCTCCTGCTGTAGTAAGAACATCTGTGGTTGCACCGTTAAAAGCATAATTCTCACCATTGGCAGTTATCTTATAATTTTTTATTGTACTTGAATAACATCCTGCTGCTGTAACTGTAACTTTAACCTTAGATTTATTCTGCACATAAGCACCATATGTAGCTTCATATTCGTATGGATCCATGCAATCTATATCAGATATCTCTGGTACAGCACTTGACGGAACTGTGGCAGTGAATGTTATTGTTTTACAACCAATAAGGCTGTCACCAAATGTATACAAATAAAATGTAATGTTTGCACTTGTGTTGTTTGGAATCTTATTCATCAAGTCAGTTGGTATTGTCCATGTATAACTATCACCAAACCCTGCTGTTATTCCAACTGCATCTCCACCATTAAATGAATAATACAAATGATGTGTAAAGCTGCTTGAAGCTCTGTTCGTGTATATTGTGATTTCATCTCCAAAATCAACGTTAGAAGCATCCAATGTCGGCTGTGAAGTTCTTGGAATATGTGTTGTTGATATTGTGAATTCATTTGAATCTGAACTGAAGGTATCATGTTCAATATAACATTCGAGTGTTACATCCAAATCTCCTTCTGCATTATGGATTCTTGGACCCCATGTATCTTCCGCAACGTATATTCCATCACTTGTGATTTTATCGTCTGATGTTAAATTATAGGTATACCAATCACTAACATCTCCTACGGATGTTTTTAATCTGTAATAGACCGTTCCTGAACCGTAAGTGGTGTAACCTGTATTGGTTCTATAAATGAATATCTGCGTTCTAAATGTAGATGTATTATCAGAAACACTATAGTCTGTTTCCTCTATTCCAATCTGATATGCAATATACGGATTGCTTGTACCATAATCTCCTGACCATTCCATTCTGTGTAACCACCTACCTTTCTTGATATAAATTGATATAAAAAAGGCCATGATAAAAACATGGCCTTAATACTCTAATATTTAATTGCACTAAAAAGCACATTGATGCGAATACTCATTATTTGCCTTTTAAAAAATCATATACATATCCCAATGTATCATGTGCTATCATAAATTCAACCAAATCATAGTTTTCATCATCCAGCAAACGCATATAATCATCAAATTCCGCTTCATTTTTTAACTCATCTGCTATCTTCCTTGATATTTCCTTTTCGACTTCATCATAAGAAAATGGCCACTCATTCGTTATTTTTTCTAATATCTTATTAGCTTCATCATATTTCTCTGATGCAGCTAATAAAACATATTTCCCATAATCGGTATTCATCCATAAATCATCTATTTTCTTTTTTTGTTCTTTATCCATAATACCTCCTACTCTTCAATAATACATTCAAGAATAATTTTTCTATTTGATGTTCTATCATTTTCAATTTTTGAACCAACTATTTTTAACTTTGTATTTCTCCCAAAAATAATTTCACTCTCTTTATTATTTGTAGTTACATAACAATTTGTTCCTTTAGGTACTTTAATATCTAACCTTATACCTTTTTCCTGCATTACGTTTTCAGTTACAACACCGCTTGTACTTAAAAACCCTTTTTCAATATACATGTGCCCATCTTTTATATTGTTTGGTATATCAGCAATTGAATTCCAATATTGTTCCTTATCCGTCTTTAAACCACATGAAGGAACTTTAACACCTGCAATTGCTTCAAGCGCATCATCATTAACAAATCTTGTTACTATTATATCATCATTTAATGTATGTGTATTAATTATTCCTTGCAAAGTGTCCGCAATTTCTTGATAATTATCAGGAAGTATCTCACCATTTCTTAACATTGCATTCATTTTTCTTGCATTACTTGAATTAATATATCCACTTAAATGACTTCTTCCATAAACAATGCTTCTTTCTTCTTTGCTTATGCTATGCTTCATTTCTTTGAATTCTTCCACTGTTAATTCTTTGAAATGCCTTGAATCAACATTCTCTTCTAATATCTCCAAATACTTAGCCTTATATTCCTCAAAATCCTTTGATTTATCCAAGCCAAAGTATTCAGCCCTTTCCTTCAGGGTATCAAGTTCTTTATCATTTAAAGCCCATCTTGCCCTTTGTAGCAAAGCACAACGGCAATTACATACATTGGCAGCAGAACCACCAATACCAGGCGCTTTCATCTTTTCACCGCCAACAATGAAATATTCGTCAAGCTCCTTGATTTGCCCGTCTGCCTGTGCATGTGCAGGTCTTGTGTTACCGTCTAGGGCTGCACACCACTGCTTCAACACATCAGCTCCCTTTTTCTTGGCAGCTTCCTGTGCATCCATTGCGGATTGGTTCTGAATCCTATGCCCTTCTGTCCTTGCAATCCTGATAGAATTATTCTTTGCCTTATTGAATCCAAACATGTCAATAGTGCTGTTCATTCCTAAGCTTATCTTCTCGCCTATCTCATTCCAAGATGATCCGTTTGATACACCTCTTGACACTTCTGCCCTTATACTTGTCTTAAGCTTCTTTACATCTTCACCTAATCTGTCATAAAGACTCTTAGAAATCTTACTGTCTATCTGCAATGCCTTTAAAACCGCATTCTGGTCTATTGGAACAATTAAAGGAATACCCTGTCCTGCAATATCATATATAGCACCAACATAGCCGTTCTGATAACACCTTGTAAGGTAATCGGAAATAGTTGCATATTCTCCTGATTGAAGCTGCGCAAGTGCTGTTTCAAGTTGCGCCTTAATTGCGTTCTGATACTGCTGCTGGTATATAATAGCCTGTATATTCTCCATATCCGTTCTAGTGGATAATTGGGATATATTTACACTGCAATCCTTTATTGCCTGCTTAAACACCTGCTGAAGCTCTTTAAGTACCTGCTTCTCATTATTAAGTTGTGCTTGTAAGATTTCCTTCTGTCTGCCGTTCATCTACTACAACCCCACTTAATACTTTCTGTGCTGTCATTGTTTCCTGTTCCTCATTCTTAGGAAGCTTATCCTTTATATCTTCATAAGATATATCCAACTGCTCACAAATCAACTGAAGTACTGTTTCATCATCCAATATCTGTGCAAGAGTCATTATCACATTGATTTCTGTCTGCCTTGTCTGTGCTTCTGTTAATGCTATCTGTGCATTTTCCTGTGCATTTGACATAACTTCAGGCTCAAAGCTGAAATATACATCCTTCATCTGATAATCAGTCTTATTAATATCATTGATTTCAGCAAGTACAGGCTTTATCAGCTTTCTTAAAAACTGCTTAAGCCTTACTATCAGCTTGTTTGCTTTTAGGTCCAGCAGAGAATATGCAGCTTTAATTGCAATATTAGTTGTTGCGCTTGTGTCCTTAAGACCTGCCGTATTAAGACCAAATCCAAATCTGTATATATTTTTCTCATCCAGCTCAAGCTTTATCTTTCTTGCTTCATACGGAATATCTACAGTCTTTATCTCAACCCCTGCACCTGTATCTGTGCTTTCCATTCCTATCATTTTCTTGGTTTTAATGTTCTGCTGTAATTCATCAAGATTATCACCTTCAAAACCTTTAACAACATGGATTGGTGTATCAAAGTCAACCAGGTTGTTTGACAATGAACAACTATGTAAATCATAATCATCTATCAGGTCCTTAATTGTCTTAAGGCAGCTAAACTGTTTCTTGTTATTATCAAGCCTGAAAAAAGGAATGAATCCAAAACCGTCATAATAGGTCTTTTCATCATTCCCTTTCTTGTATAATGTATGTGGCTTAGGATTGATTGGCTCTGATTTATCTATATCAATCTTTCCTTCTCCATCCTGAACATAGAAATATGTATTTTCTTTATCCCATACCTGAATTCTTTTTATCTTCTTATACGATTTTTCGATACGGTCAACGTACCAGTAAATCACATAAGCACATCCATCATCTGTATCTTTTTCTCTTACCTCAACGACACTAATGCTATCCGCACACATAAACGACAACCTGTCTTCTGCGTTCTTGTATGCATACATGTAATCAAAGCCCTTCGTCTGACACCCTGTCAGCACTTCTGATAATTCTGCTGTAAAATCTTCGTTCTCGTTGAAGTAGGAATCTAATTCTTTCTGCAACTCTGGAATATCTGATTTAATAAACCCTTCATCACCTGATAGAATATACTGAGTACATTGGTCTACAAGCTCTGTAAAGAATGGATGGCTTATCTTGATATTGCTTCTTGTTGTATCTTCAACAAGCTCTCCGTCAGAATTGTAATAGAATAGCCTGTACTGCTTAATATCATGGTCTGCTTCGTAGTAAGCCTGTCCTTTTCTTGCAAACAGCTTTCTATCAGAAGCGGCATCATCCTGTATAAATTGTCGTATCTCATCAATTGCTAACATTTATATTCCCCTTTCATCAGCTTAGCTTAAACCAATATTCTTTTTCTCTTGCGCCATTTTTCAATGCCATATCTTAGTGCAGCCATAGCATCATCCTGAAAAGCAACTGGCTCATCCAGATATTCACCTGTCTTTTCGTCTTTCTTCCATTTCCATTGCTGCAGCTCCTTTATGGTATTAACACAGGAAGGATGTACTCTTATTATTCGCTTAATAACCTTATCCTTACGAACAACACCCTTTAACCAGTCTATTTGTGCCTTAACAGAACCATTAGCGCCACCTTTATCAACACCCTTTGCTCTATATCCTGCATTTTTCCACGTTTTAATTCTGTCAGGCTCTGCAGAATCACACCACATATCCTTGTTTGTCGGAATGCCTGCTTCCTGTGCTAATGGTATAATCTCGGCTGTTTCTTTTTCAAATACATACACTTCTTTCAGAATGTATATATTATCATCCTTAATGCCAAGAAGAAGAATTGCATTTGCATGATTGAAACCAAAATCCTGTCCGATTGCAATATCATCATAATCATTCAAATTCTGTGATATATCCGCAACTTCCCAATTGTGAAGAATAAGACCGCCAATCTCTCCCCAATTTCCCAATCCGTAAATCTGATATCCTTCTGGATCTACAAGTTTTCTTCTTTCCATACGCTGCCTGTAGGCATTGTCAATAAATCTGTTTCCAAGATATGTACTGTGATGTGTAAGTACATTAATATCAGGAATATCAAAAAAGACCTTCTTTATCCAGTGATTCTTATTCACAGGATTGAAGGTCATTCTTATCTGATAGAATTGCCCTGGTGGAAGCTCACCTCTCAATCTATCATCTATTATTTCAAAGTCAGCTTGTGTGATTTCCGTTGCTTCTTCAATCCACACATCTGTCAGTTTACCTTTTTGAAATGTAATTGACTTTAGCTTTTCACGTTGCTTTTCATCATTTACACCTCTAAAAATTATCTGATTACCATTAGCAAGACATGTAAGCTGTAAAGGGCTTTGCTTAATGCTCCAATATCTGTTAGCCTTATCACCAAACATGCGGTAAATCGCACCTGTAAGCTCTGCATAAGTACTATCTCTATTGGTTATGTCCGACTTACGAATACATACAAGGTTGCGCCCCTTATCCTGCATCAGCCTTAATATATAATTCTGCGCTGTGTCAACACTCTTCCCTGAACCTGCGCTGCCTTTCATAACTATGTATCGTTTGTGGCTTCTATCAACTTCCTTGAAACAAGGATTCATTGGAATATTTATATTCATAAGCAATCCGCTTCTTTAAATGCCTTTTCAAGCTTTGGAAATTGCTTTGCAATCCAATCAACAAGCTGTTCATTTCCGCTGTAATCATCAAGCCCTGATTCATAAAAAAAAGCATGAATAATCTCATGCCTTAATACTTCATCAAATCTTATTTTCTTTATATCTATAGAATCATCATCATTCAACATTGAGCCAGCATTTCTAATACTTATTCGCTTGTCATATTCCTTACACAAACCATCAAGCTCTGTCTTCTCAAGAGTATCATCAATTTCAATGCTATATTCAGTTCCTAATATATTAACCTTCTTCATTATCCCCATCTCCATAATCAACTGTTATATTCAGTTCCATATCGGTGTCAAGTTCAACCTTATCTTTGAACATACCAAGATGCCTGCCAAGAAGCTCTAAGGCTTTTTCCTTACTACAAGGTCTAACCTCTAATCCATCCCGTCCCTTTTTAATAACTGCTAACGCTCTTTTCTGGTCGTCTGTGAGTTCTTCTGTCAGCACTGGCTCTACTGTTCTATACATAATAGGATTGCCATCTTCATCAAGTACATCCACAAGTACGCCATTAACCTCTATTTTCATTTTCTTTTCTACAACACGCGCATAATCCGTAGCATTAGAAAAAGCTATCAGCGCCAATTCCCTGATTACTCGCTCTTGAGTAATCTCTGTCTTGCGCGATAGTTCTTTTTGTCTTTCTCCTATATACTGTGAAATTGTAGTATTTTGTAGTAATTTTGATGCATTTGTATTTGCATACTTTTCTGTATACCCCGCTCTAATAGCCGCTTGTGTGGCATTTAGGTCTATAAGGTATTCATCACAGAATTTCCGTTGTTTGTCTGTTAATCCCACATAATCAGCTCCTTTCTTGGCATACAAAAAGGCACCAGCTTTAAGCTAGTGCCTTACCGGGGGTATTTAATATTTAATAATGGAGAAATCATGCTGTTCATCATGTCCACCTTGGTCATCTTAGATATTACCACAGACAAAACGAACAGAACGAACAAACTTTATATTTTTGCTAAAAATCTTTCTACGGCCATTCTACAGCCATCTGCTGTGTGATGTTTTCCCATCTTTCTTGCTACCTGCACCCAGGATAAGCCTTCTATGTATCTTAATGTTATAAGCCGCCTCATTCTACTGTTGTCAATTTCATTTATACATTGTTCTATGAGGTTTATCTGCGTATCTATCTTCCCTTTAATGTCTATCTGCTGTTGCTGTCTCACTAAAAGAAGTGTTCTCTTCTGTGAATATGCCGGATAAGGGAAGCCTTCTACAACAAAATGCTGCTTACCTCCATTTCCACCGGTAACACTATCCTTTTCCGTATAGCCTTCAGCTTCCATTTTATCAAGTTCTCTTTGTATTTTATCAATTGCAGCCTGTATTTCCTGTTTTTCCTTAACCAAATCATTGTACTGCTTAAGAAGGTCTTTTATATTGTTATTTTTCAAGTTGTTCATCACCTGCTTTCTGTAACATAGTCTTATCTGCTGCCAGTTCTTCAATGTTCAAGATTTCCAGAATATAGTACTGTTTATCTGGTTCAGCTCCCCACTCTGGTCTCCCTTTTCCAATCCTTAAACTACATCTTGCTTTTATTGCTTTAGAATTCTTGGAATAACCATTACGAAAAATAACCTCCTGAACGCTGTCTTTTCTTATCTGCTTTATTACAGATTCGCCCTGCAATAACTCGTATTCTTCATTATTTGAGAAAACGCTTACTGAATGTACTGTTAAAGCCCCGAACAGATTCTGGAATCTTGTTTCGTAATATTCTTTTATATCTCGATACTCTTCTCTCTTTTCTCCAGAAAGAATCATGTCGAACCACTTTTTCTTGATTGGCAATGTTAGCACTATAAACCACCTGCCTTTACTATCTCAATTGCTCTGTCAAAACATATGTCTACAAGTTTTTGGAGATTTTTAATAAAGAAATGTGGTAATTTTACTAAGTCGAATGCTGTCTTTTTACCCATTTCTAACTGGTTCACAACATTATCTATATCATAGGCTGTTGGCGTATTGTTAATCATATTAACGACATCTATTTCAGAAAAACACAATTCACCAGGCTGCCTTAAATGTCCTGGTTCAATATAATCAATTAACTTATCTGCATCAATCAGTCTCATGTTCCCTCCTATTAAACATCTCTCCATCGCACCAGAAGTAATCTGATGTTGGCATGTAGTTCTCTATAACTGTCTTATTGTTACATGTATATGTTCCATCTGCTGCCACAAGCTCCCTGAACTGCACTTCATATCCTAAATCCTGCAGCTGGCTTACAAATTTATTAAATGTCTTGCCCTGCTTTGTTTTTATTGGATGATGCCCTCTGTTCAATGGTCCCCATGTCTTGAATTCTTCTACATTCTCCAACATGATTACTCTAGGTCTTACCAGTCCAGCCCACCGGCACGCTACCCATGCAAGGCCTCTTATATTCTTATCCTTTGGCTTGCCGCCCTTTGCCTTGCTGAAATGTTTACAGTCTGGAGAGAACCAGGCAAGCCCCACAGGATGCCCATTACATGCCTGCACTGGGTCTACCTGCCATACATCTTCACAATAATGCTTTGTATTCGGATGGTTTGCTTTATGCATTGCAATAGCCTTAGGATCATGGTTAATTGCTATATCCACACTAAAGCCTGTAGCTTCTTCTATTCCGGTGGAGGCACCGCCCCCACCAGCGAAATTATCAACTATTAATTCCCCGTTTATCATATTGAGCCTCCATAAAGTCAAACAGCGTAGGGGTTTCTATCTCATTCTCTGCTTCCTGAAGATATCCAACACCATCTCTGAAATAGTCACAGCTCAGTTCTATTCCATAGCCATATCTTTTCATCTTTACTGCCGTCATTGGAACTGTCATTAAGCCTCCAAACGGGTCAAGAACCATATCACCTTCATTGCTGTATCTGTTAATGATTCTTTCAACAATATCAAGCTGCAGTGGGCATACATGCATCTGCTGCCTGCGTCTGCTCTGTGTTGTATTAAGTGTTCTCATTCTGTTTATATCATCCCATACGTCAAGGTTATTCCATGAACCGGGAGCGACAACCATAAATGTGGCTGGAAGCTTATCATTTTTATCTAACTCTTCCGCAAGCTTCACATGTTCTTCATAACTGTATACATTAGAACGGCTGTATTCCCTGTACACTCTCTGTAAATCATCAACATTAAATTCCTTAAGCTCATCTTTGCTTATAAGTCTGTCGCCTGAACTTCTCCAGTATCCGTGAGCGTCTATCTGCCATTGTGCCCTTGTATAATCTTCCTTGGTTTTCTTTACAGGATCATCCGCATATGCATTAGATTTATCTGTTGGAAGTTTTCTGAACAGGAGTATATATTCAGGACAGCCTACGCCCATCTTTGAACCGTCTTTACACTGTTCAGACCATCCAAGGCGGTATGTCTGGTTATTCTCCCTGACCACATCTGTGACAACTGTTATCATGCCAAAATACTGAAATCCGTGTTTCATGTAGTGTTCTATACACTGCGCATGAAACGGCTCTATTGTAGGCATTCCAGTTCCTGTAGCATTTCCAAATAATACCCTGTCTTTGACATGGATGGCTGCTACCCTGCCAGGTTCAAGAATCCTTAAAAGCTCCGGTGTAAGGAAGTCCATCTGCTCAAAGAACTTTTCTGTATTCTCGTTATGTCCGAAGTCGTTATAATTGGCGCTATACTCATAATGGTTTCCGAATGGAATGGATGTGTGTATAAGTCCTACAGAATTACTCTCAATCCTTCTGCACTCTTCAACACAATCATCATTTACCGCCGTATAATGCTTTCCCTGTACTTTCACTGTCTCAACTCCCATCTTTCTCTCTAACCGCTTTATTTTAGATGCCGGACTTAAACCATATTTCTTTACAATATCCGTCATCTTCTTAACCATGTGATTGTGATTCTTCCATTTCTCAAGCAATGCTTCTTTAATCTGTCTTTCGTTCTCCATGTATATAATGTCTATAACAACTGTATCTGTCTGTAAGAACCTGTAGCATCTATGTACTGCCTGAATAAAATCGTTAAACTCATAATCAATGCCCAAGAATATCTCCCTGTGGCAGTAACGCTGAAAATTACAGCCCGAACCTGATATTGATTTCTTTGTTGCAAACAGCTTGATTCTTCCCTGTGCAAAATCAATAACCCGCTTTTCTCTCAGGTCATAATCCTGTGAGCCGTATATATCTACAACTTCCGGTATTGCCTTAAGAATTGCTTTTCTCTCAGACTCTAAGTCATGCCACAGCAGGAAATGCTCCTCAGGCGAACTCTCTACAATCTCTTTCATCTTTTCAACACGCTTGTCAATACTGTTTCTTTTTACTTCTGCAGCTTCCTTCAAGCCTGCTGCCGCTTCTGTAAATAACTGCATTTGTCCTGTTTTATCAGATGTATCTCCATAATGTATTGGTATCTCATGCCACCTTACATCAAGGGGAGGTAATACATATCCCTCATCGGAATATTCCGGATTCACATCTGAAGGTTTCGTTATGAACAACGCCCATGATGAAACCCACAGCCAGAATTCATCTTCCATATTCGGGTATAATGTAAGATTGTTTGCCTTAGTGCTGTCTCTCTGAAAGAATCTTGTAAGTGCCTGGCCTGTATCCATCACCTCAAGATAGCCGGCATAATGTATAAGCTCTTTGTATTTGTTTGGACTTGGCGTTGCTGTTGCTACCAGCTTGTAAGGAACATTCTTGAACTTATCAAGAAATGTCTGGTATGTCTTGCTTCCAAAAGACCTTAAAACACTTGCTTCATCCAGCGATGTTGCAACAAAATAATCTGGTCTTATATCGCCATCTCTTACCCTTTCATAGTTGGTAAGAACAATACTGCTGTCACAGGATTCTACTTCTTCCATGCTTCTGCAATAAACAGGTGCATCATATCCAAGAACATTCACAGCGTCCTGTGTAAATTCCTGTTTTACTCCAAGCGGAAGAACAATCAAAGCCCTTCCGCCCTCATGATTTATTACCTGTTTGCAGAATTCTATCTCCTGTATGGTCTTACCTAAACCAAAACTTTCAAATAAAGCTCTTCTTCCACCTTTAAGTGCCCATATGACAGCATCCTTTTGATGTGGCTTTAATGCTTTGTTAATCTCTGCCGGATTTACTTCAAATCCGCTATCCTGTGCAAGTTCTATCTTGCTTTCTAAAAACTCCTCGTATGTCATTTCTGAAAGGAACATCGTACGAATCACTCTGGCCAGAGTTCCAAGCTCCTTTCTGATATTTTTATTTCTCTGCTGCCCTCATGCATTTATATGAGCAGTAGTATTTACCGCGTCTCTTGTATCCCCATGTTTCCTTGTTTATTGTTATTGCGGATACATATTTATCGCATTGTGCACAATAAAACCCATAAGCATCATTGCGCTTCTTTACTGGGAGACTTCGCCTTTCTGTCCGGCTTGTCCTTCTGTACTGTTACTGCATCGCTTAATGCAGAAATACAGACTTCTAAAGACTTACAATGTTCTTCAATTACCTCACTTAAGCGGTTCTTGATATATTCAGCCGCATCATCAGCTATATCTTTCATGCCTGGGAGCTTGTACAGCTCTGTATATCCTGCGTAATGGCTTCTATCCTCGCTTGGTTCTCCCTTAAATAAATCTGCCCCTGTAAGCTCTTCCTTGACGCGGTACATATCCAGTACCATATTTGCACCATCTTCAATTGCAAGCCCCAGCTTGCCTATCTGTAACAATGTTTCCTGTGTCATTAGTTGTCCTCTCCAGCTTTACAGAATCCGACGATAACACTCGCTAATGCTGCTCCGGCTATAAAGCTTATTATCTCTGCAATCATATATCCTCCTACTCCCTGTTGTTCTCTAGCAGGGCATTATAAAATTCAGGGTCCTTAAGCGGACGCTGTTCGTAATTTGCAAATTTTTTTGCGCGCGCAGGCGCTATATTATTTTGTTTTTGTTTATGTTTATATATGGCTACGGTTTCTCCTACGGATTGTGCTTCGGTTTGTACTACGCTTTCTCCTACGCTTTGTCCTACGGATTTGAAAGTGCAAATTTTATATTTATTAGGGCTTCCTTTCTTCCCTCTTTGGAATTCTATAAGGCCTGCATCTATTAATCTGTTCCTGTTCTCGACTAACGTAGCCTCTCTTGACATCTGACAACGAGACATTACTCGCTGGTTATCTACTTGTATCCACTCGCACCACCCAGCCATGTTATTAATACTAAGTAATTTGTAGTACAATAACTGCGCTGAGCCCGGCAAGTAATGACTTTCGAGCCACCTTTCAAACCCGTTCAGTTGTTTTATGTAGTCGATTCTCTGTTCTGTCCTCACTGCACCACCTCTTCCAATACCACCTCTATTCGTGGATTATGCTTGTCTATGAAGAAGTGGTCTTCAAAACCTACTATATTGTTCCAGCCATCATTATCCAGAACCTTGCACTTAACAAGTGCGTCCTGTATAAACTTATGTGCAACACCTGATATATTATCAAGGTCACGCTTTCTATTAGGCTCATAGAAAGTGTATTTAATCCTCACTGGATTATTTATATGAGTACGTTTTAATTTAAGCCTTATCGCGTTAGATATAATCATCTGATACTGCTGTTTCATGTCATTCCCGTCACAATGTCCATTATGAAAACATCTTTCCGCTTTAAGGTATTCATTCAATCCCGGCAGTGTGCCCTTGATTGTAAATGCATAGAGCATCTTTCTCCTTTCCGCCTCCCGGCAAGTATGTAACCGAGAGGCTGGTTTTATTCTGCTGTGCGAAAAATGTGATATATTCAGCAGTTATAAATAAGACCTTCCATATCTTTCTCTGAAAACTTCTCTAGCCGGATCATCTTCATTTCCATAAAGACTTCTGTAGTATTCCTTTTCCCATGCAAGCTGACCTGCTATCTTACTCAGCTTTTCAGCAACGCTATTGTCATGTATCTGCCTTGTACCGCCTGCCATATTATGCTCAGCATCACATACAGGTATCTTTATTCCATCTTCTTCTGCAAGTTCCCTGATTCCTATACCGAACAGCAGATGATGTACTGTATGTGTAGGCTTACCGCAAAAGATACAGAATCCGTTATATTTCGTTAAAACACTTTTCATACTACACCTCCCCAATCAAATCACTTGACCAGATAGGAGTTTTAAGTATCTTTGTATGCTTGCAGTAATCACAGTGTTCGCACCTTACCGGATCTATGTCATTATTCTTTAATGCCAGTATCTTAGGTACATTATTCTCAACTTCCGCAAGAGCTTCATCAAGAAGAGACTGTTCACATGCTATAACCTGTATATCCGGCTCTTTCTCCTTTGATACCGCTGCTATAAAGAACGGCAGTTTCTTTCCTGTATTAATTTCCACAACCTTCTGATAGACAGCTCCCTGAAGGTAATATCCCCACTCATGCAGAAAATTCATGTTGCCTGCATCTGCATGATAGAATGTCTTAGTTATGCTCTGGCATGTCTTAAGGTCAACAATGCACTTATCATTAATATAACTGTCAATCTTAATTTTCCATTTAGCACCAAACATATCAGCGGTCATTATTACCTGCTTTTCTCCGCTCATATATGCCATAAATAACTCATCTCGTTCACATCTGTTAATCATTTCATTGGCCTTAATATATTTAGCCATAAGTGAACCGTCTTTCTTAAACATACATGGATGCTGTGTCTTAAATACATCAAGCGTTCCCTCAAAATGTGCATCAACATAAGAACCAACCATAAGGGCATCTGAATCTTCCATATTCTCAACCCATTCTTCATTGAGTTTAGCCATTGCATAGGCTTCACAACCAGGACGACCAAGTGAACCCACAAAATTCTTATACTGAGATACACTTAAATACTCTCTGTCCGCTTCTGTACTGTAATAATTTTCACTTGTTAATATCATTCAGCAACACCTCCCATAGGATTAGGAACTTCCTCTTCTACCGGGAAATAATCTTCCGCTTTAGCCTGTCCATCTTTAAGGGCTTTATATACTCCCTTAAGGTTAATAAATTCATCTTCCCCAAAATCTGCACAATTACGCTCTGCATACTTCTCTATCTGTTCTCTTGTTACCTTAAATTCTACCTTGAATGCATTAATAAGCTTGGTTACTCTTTCATTAATAGGCTCTTTGCCTATTCCTTTTCTAACTGTTTCTTTACACTCTCCAACAGCCATATCAACAACATCTCCTGGTATAACTCCAAGAATGCAGGCTCTCATTCGTCTTGCGCCAAAATTAGCTGTTGCCTCATAAATATCCCTGCTGTCTGTAAGCTGATATGTACCCTTCTTAGTATCTCTCTTATGCTCTACTGTAAATATCTTAGTAACTCTCGTATTTGATTCCAAATCCCAAGCATAAGCCATCATCTCTGATGAGCCATTCTTCTGTTCAAGTTCAATAACTCCGTAATCAATATTACCCCAGTTCTGAGCAAGGGCTTCTGCAAGCCTTATAGATGGTCCCATAACTGTCTGTCCACCTCTTGGATAAGAATATATAGCCTGCTCTGCTAAAGTTGCCCTCTGGCACGTTCTCTTGATTCTCTCCATTGCGTCATATTCATCTCTTGGGAACTTCTTAGCCATAACTATTGCCCCCTGAACTTCCTGTGCCTGTCTGCTTATCATCATCTCTGTCTGTGATGTTTTAGAAACAGCCATCTGCTGTCCCATTGGTATCATGCTGTCCATTATTAATTAAACCTCCTATAATTCTGTAACTATTAAATCTGTATCATCTGTTGTTCTTGTTGCTATAAACTGCAGTCCCTTGTCCTTACATTTCTTATAAAGCTGATTTCTAAGTGTTGTAGAAAGCTTCTCCACACCATCAATAAGCAGAAGCTGTATTCCATTCGGCTTCTGCAGAGCTACATCAATGCATAAATCCAGCTTTTCACCTTCTGATAAATTACTGATTGGAAGTCCGTTAATAAGAGGTATACCATTTTCAACTGAAAGTCCTTCAATTGGTATGCTGCATTCTTCCAGTATTTCACCCGGTAATGTTCGTGCTTTCTCAATCTTATCTGTGAGAATCTGTGACTGCTCTGCCAGCTCATCTACCTGATTCTGAAGCATTATCATTCTGTCATACTCATTAATGTGAGCTTTCATATCTTCAATAGCTTGTGCCTGTTTACTCAGTTCAGATGTATCTCTTATATCCCTATCAACATACTCATTGTACTCAGCACATTGTGCGTTATATTCAGCAACGGAGGCCTCATAAGTTTTATCTGCCAGAGCAAGCTTATCTGCCTTATTAGATGCAAGACTGCTCTGTTCCTGCCTTAAACTTACAATCTGTCCTTCAAGTCTTGTAATATCCTCTGTTATCTGCTTATCACGAGAACTGAACTCTCTTTCAATAGCAGCTTTTTCAATCTCTCTATCTGCCTCAAACTTACGGATTTTATTGTTCTTGTTCTCAATTACCTGCTTGGCACGCTCCACAAGCTGATTATCACGCTGAATACTTTCTATCTGTCTATAGATATCTCCGGCAGATGCATTTCTCCACTTCTCAGCGTCATAACCTTCTGGAAGTGTCCTGCCTATATCTTCTATAAACGCTATCTTATTTCTTCTGTCTCTGTCTATATTCCTTCTGTTCTGGTAATACTCTCCATTTTCACTCTGAATGTCATTAAGAACTGCAAGAATATTCTGGTCATAATTAACCCATGCCGGTATCTCTCCAAACCACTGCTTAATAGTGTTCATATCCCAGTCATACTGAATCATATCCAGAATGATTGCATTCTGCTGTTTCTTATCCATAGCCATAAACTCTATTGGATTAAGCTGCAAAGGAGTAAATATCTCCTTAAGAAAAGCTTCAGGGCTTCCTATTTCACGCCCATTCTGCTTGATAGATTTGTAATCCGCTCTATTAATACGGCTCTTTCTATCAATAGATAATCCGCTGTCCATCTCAATAAGAATTTCTCCTTCAACAGCTCCGCGTCTTACAATTACATCTCTGCCGGATTTATTAGTTAATGCATATCTGATAGCGTCAAGTACTGATGATTTACCTACACCATTTGAACCTGAAAGCTCTATGCTTTCACCATTCATGTTAAATTCCCTAATACCCAGTATGTCTCGAATTTGAATCTTTGTTGTTCTCATTATTTCCTTCAAAATTAAATACCATTTGCCCGTTTCGGGACTCCCTAAAGTTACCCATATACTGTCTGCGTCTTTCTTCCTCCTTATCCTGGCAGTCACATCTTTCTCCAGGGTCTAAAAGAGCACCACAGTAACTACATTCATAATTCCACATTGCTTTTTACTCCAAAATGGTCTACACTATTATTGAATTCTTATCTGAGTTGCGGTGTTGCCTCACTGCAGCTCTTTTTATATAGTTGGAAGTCTGTAAGCTCCTTCCGGCACAAAGCTGAATATCTCCAACAATCTCAGCCTTGTATACCACCGGGCAGCTAGCTCTGTGTTTCCATTCCTAAGATTCTCATTAATTCTCTTGTTGTAAGATATTATTAATCCTATTCTTCTCATGCTCTTACTCCCTTTCTCATATTGATATTTCGTGCGAAGTTCTCTACAGCGGCCCTTAATCTATTCTGCCTAGCTTCTCTCTCCTCCGCTGTAAGTTCTTCTGGAGCAAAAGTATTAACTACACTCCCATCGGGATATGTTATGGTGTTTTTTAATATGTATTTGTCCATGCAATCACCCGTTCTTTCTTTGTTATCTAATATTATTTAGTTACTATTTGTCCTTATGTCTCGGTTCATTGCATAACATCAATATTGTCATGCAGATAATAGCCGTTATTGTTATTGCTGTATAATTCACTCTCTCACCTCCTCGAATAGATAATCAAATTTAATTTGATTTTAATGGTAAAAAATATTATCTAGTGGCATATTATATAATTCTGATAATCTAAGTCCTTGTGTAACAGTTGGCTCAGATGTTCCCTTTTCCCAGTTAACTAAAGTGTTTTTTGAAATTTTCATATTTTTTGCCACTTCCTCCTGTGTTAAGCCTGCATTAACTCTGGCTGCTGCCAGACTAATCTGTAATTTTTCCATTGAATTTTATACACTCCTTTCCCCCGTATAGCCTGATAGGACAGCCTTTAATATATTGTTACGCTTCTTTTCTGTTTAGCTTATAAAGCAATGCAACAGTGATAATACCTAATACTATCTGTATTATATCCAGTACCATCTCACTCACCTCTTTTCATATTACATTTCTATTGACAATATATTTATATCAAGGTAATCTAGTAATGAGGTCGGGGAGATTTCTCTCCCCTCTTTCATTATTGTAGGATTTCTCTTATGAGTTTTATTATCTCAATAAGTAAATCCAGTGAAGCGGTTGCGAATGCTAACTTGGTTAGGGTAGGCTTGCAATCGCTTCTTTTTTTACCTTGTTTCTTGCTCATTTCTTTATCTCCTTTCCTTTAATGATTGTATTTTAAATCAAATTTAATTTGATGTCAATACTAAAATCAAATTATTTTTGTTTTTTTGTTGACTTATATAAAATTAAAATGTATTATTCTTTATATAAGGAGGTTTTAGATATGAGTGAAGAAGCACAAAAAAGAATATTTACAAGAAATTTAAATTCATATATCGAAGCAAGTGGAAAAACACAATTAGAAATTGCTAAAAGTATAGGTGTTTCGCCTCAAACTTTTAATACATGGTGCAAGGGTATTGCTATCCCTAGAATGGGTAAAGTACAAGCATTGGCTGATTATTTCCACATAAATAAATCTGACTTAATAGAAGATAAGTCTAATTCTAACGAAGAGGAAACATACTACCTTGATGATGCTGCTAGAGATATGGCACAGTTTATGTATGAGAATCCTGAATACAAAGTTCTCTTTGACGCTTCTCGCAAGGTTAAGAAAGAAGATATCGACTTTGTTAAACAGATGATAGATAGAATGTCAAACAAATAAACACGTATTAATATGTATTATTATATTGACATACGTGTTTATACGTGTTATAATGTAATCAAGATAAGGAAAGGAGATAAAACCAATGCCAATGACACCTAAAGAAATGATTAAACTTCTTAAACAGAATGGTTTTAAAGAGGTTAGTCAGAACGGCTCACATATTAAAATGGTCAATGAATATACTAATAAACAAACCATAGTTCCTTATCATGGAAAAGCTCTTAAAAAAGGGCTGGAACAAGCAATACTTAAACAGGCGGGGCTTAAATAGCTCCGCCCCATATGGAGGTATAGATTATGAACAGATTATTTTATCCAGCATTATTTCACAAAGCTGAAGAAGGCGGTTTCTGGATTTCATTTCCAGATATTCCTGAATGTTTAACAGAAGGCGACAATATGGAAGAAGCATATAATATGGCTATTGATGCCCTTGGCTTATGTCTTTCAGATATGGAAAAAAACAACACTCCATTCCCAACTCCATCTCCTGTTGACAAAATTACAGTTGATGATGATGCAGTATTAGTTGTTATAGAATTTGATATGCTTGCATATAAGAAGCGTACCAGTTCGCGCGCCGTTAAAAAAACTCTTACTATTCCAGAATGGCTTAATGAACAGGCTATTCAGCTTAACATTAACTTCTCACAAGTACTACAAGATGCATTAATGGAAAAGGTTGGGAATAAATAAGAATCTATAAAAACAAGGGGATGATTAATATTACTACAAATGTTATTTATGCAGATATGCCACCCACAATAAAGGCATATACTGTTAACAATAATGATGATTCTTTTACAATCGTACTTAATTCTCGATTAAATCGAGAGCAACATCTTAAATCATATCATCACGAATTGACACATATTGAACATGGAGATTATGACAGACAGTGCAAAAACGTTGATTTTGTTGAAATCTTTGCACATCAGAATTAAGCAATTTAATTGCTGCACCAATTATAAATAAAAGCTCCTGTGCTGGAACACAAGAGCTTTCACTACGATACTTACATAAGCAGTGCCTATGATATAATACCGCCCTAGACAAGCCATATTATACCATTCAAAGCACTGCTATTGCAAGTAGTGTTATTTTTATACCCATTTTTAGAGTTGTACTGGTGCAACTCGCATATATTTTACAGAAAGGATGGTTAATATGGCTGAATTTGATAACGTAATAATATATTTAAGAAAATCTCGTTCTGATGATCCAATGCAAACTGTAGAGGATGTACTTGCAAAACACGAATCTATCTTACAGGACTATTCTATTAAGCAATGGGGAAAGCCTGTTCCTGAAAATCGTATTTTTAGAGAGGTCGTTTCGGGGGAAACAATACAAGATAGGCCTGTGATGCAACAGATAATGAAATTATTAGAGACCGGTTTTATATCCGGCGTTCTTATAATCGAACCACAAAGATTATCTCGTGGCGATTTACAGGATTGTGGCCGTATTATTAATTCTTTTAGATATACTAACACAGTCGTGATTACGCCACCTAAGACGTACGATCTGTCAGATGAATATGATAGAAAATTTTTCGAGATGGAACTGACAAGGGGTAATGATTATCTTGAATACACAAAGAAGATTCTTAATCGAGGTAGAATTGCTTCTATTAAGGCCGGTAATTATATTGGTAACATTGCGCCTTACGGATATAGAAAAGTTGTAATTGGAACTGGAAAAGACAAGTACCATACATTAGATATAGAGCCTAAGGAAGCTGAAGCTATCCGTATAATGTTCGATTTATATGTGAACAAAGATTATGGCTTTACTAATATAGCACATTTTCTTGATAGCGCCGGATATAAGCCAAGAAATTCTGACAACTGGAGTCCTGCTGCCATTTCATCTATGCTGAATAATGAAATATATATTGGAAGAGTTGTTTGGAACAGAAGGCAAACTGTTAAAAAAATGCAAGACGGCATGATTGTTCGTACACGCCCTCGTCACAGTGATTACATAAGTGTTCCTGGTAAACACCCAGCAATTATATCTGATGAGCTTTTTTATGCAGCTAAAAAGAAAAGAGGAAGAACACCTAAGATTAAGAAATTTACAGAACTTACAAATCCGCTTGCTGGTCTTCTATTCTGTGGCAGATGCGGTTTTGCTATATCCATGAAGAAATACACAGACAAGCGAAGTAAGACCGGACATGAAACTATTACAATGCTTTGCAATAATCAGTCTAATTGCCATACAAAATCTGTGATGTATAGTCTTGTTATTGCAAAGGTAAAACTATCTCTGCAACAGGCTATAGATGATTTTGAGGTACATGTTAATAACAATGATGATTCTGAACAGATTTTACAGCAAAATATAATTAACAATCTAACTGAAGAACTTGAACATTTAAAAGAAAAAGATATCCGACAAAAAGATGCATACGAAGATGGCATTTATTCCAAGGAGGAATTCTTAAAAAGAAATGCTAAGCTCACAGAACAGATAAGCATTACTCAGGAAAAGTTAAATAATGCCCTGCTTGAAGAACCACGCGTCTGTGACTACGAAGAGAAAATTGTGCGTTTCCGTGATTGCCTTAATGCTCTGGATGATGATAATGTATCTGCTGCCGTTAAAAACACTCTTTTAAAAGCTTGTATTGATAAGATTCTATACTACAATGACAGCCCTTCTCTCCCAGGCATAGGACGATATGTAGACAATCCTTTCAGATTAGAAATTTTCCTGAAGCTGTAAACCCGCAGTTTCAGGGGATTTCTTATCATATACAACAACATGGCGTAAGTTCTTCCGTGCCTATATCAGTAAGCAGTCCGGCAACTTCTCTGTACGGCATGGCATATCTCTGTGAAAGATATCTCATGGATGCACCCAGCTCGCCGTCTGGTCCACCATACTGTGAGATAATCATCGCTGCCAGTGTAGGATTACAATTCTTTATATTGATTGGGTACTGAAGTCTCTTCTCATAATTCCACATATCACATACCTCCCTTGTATTCCCATGGCATAGGTGTTGCCACCCACATCCAGTAATTATCATTTACCATATACTCCATGCTGAGAGGTCCGTAATAGTCTGAATATTTTCTCATGAACTGCACATATTTATCCCTGGTCTCTGCATAATATTCAATAGCTGCAGCATCATCCGGATGGGTATCAAGATAAAGCATAGTCTCTACAAGTGCAAAACCAAGCTCATAAATATTCTTCATAATCATGGCTTTTTCATTTCTTATATTATTACAACAATTCATGGCCTGCCTCCTGTAAATGGTTTATCAAGTACAGGAAACAACGTTCCCCGCATAAGCGCCCGCGAAGGCTCATATATATCGTTCCAGCGCTGCCACGGTACATAGCACATCGCAGGAACCTGTTCCATCATCATCATAAAATAAGCTCCATATACATGTATCACTACAGTATATGGAGCTTATCACTGATTGTTGTATGTCCTATCATGATAGATGCAGCTGTGTTTTATACAGCAGGTGAATCCGGCATTGGTGTATAGTCTGAACCCGTTAGGAATTGCTAATTTAGCAGGTGGGGATTTCAGCTTCTTTTATTTTTTGTGTTCATTCGACAGCTGTACGCTTGCAGACCAATGTTCGCCTACGGCATACGCTCGATTTATTACGAGCTGTGCGGGAGTTAATGCCGCTATATGCATAAGAGCGGTGCTGGAGAACTCGTTCAAGCGTAGCGCGTTTGTTTTCCAGCACCGTAATAAACTTTGCAGATGGCGGCATTTACTCCCGCTAAGCGCAGTACTCATGAGAGCATATGCCGTAGACGGACATTGGGCTGAAAGTGTTCATCTGCGAATGTACACAAACTTTAAGCTGAAATCCCCACCTGATAAATTAACGCAATTCCAACGGATTGTTCTGACTATACACCAATGCCGGATTCACCTGTACTACATAATCGTGGCTGCATCTATCTTAATAGGACATCACCTCGTACCCATCTTCAGTCACATGCACCATTATCTCCCACTGTGCTGAATATGAATCATCATCCGTATATATTGTCCAGTTATTGCCCTCATCTATATATATGTCAGGAAGTCCTGCATTAATCATTGGCTCAATTGTGAATACCATGCCCGGTGCCATAACCATACCAGTTTCCTTCTTGATTACATAGCTGACAAATGGAGTTTCGTGAAATTCAAGACCAATTCCGTGACCACCGACTTCTCTTACTACTGAATATCCGTTAGCTCTGGCATGATCATTGATTGCTGCAGCAACATCTCCAAGATGTCCCCATGGCTTAACCTGCGCAAGTCCTAATTCAACGCATTCTTTTGCAACATCTACCAGCTTCTTATGCTCTGGCGCAACATTGCCTATACAGAACATTCTTGATGAATCTGAAAAATAACCATTAAGTATTGTTGAACAATCAACATTAATTATATCCCCGTCAAGCAACTGGATATTCTTAGATGGTATTCCGTGGCATACCTGCTCATTAATTGAAGTACACACACTCTTAGGGAACCCTTCATAATTAAGTGGTGCCGGAATTCCACCCATCTCGGTTGTCTTCTGATATACTAAATCATCTATATCCTGTGTTGTCATTCCTGCATGAATATTCTCTGCAACATAATCAAGTACCGCAATATTAATCTTGCTGCTTTCTCTCATTCCTGCAAGCTGTTCTTCATTCTTGATAATACTTCTTGGTGGTACTTTGTGGAACTTTCTCTTGAAATTATCTAACTTTCTGTCAAATTCCATATGACAGTCGCAATACTGCTTTCCACTGTTACACCAGCAAGGATCATTCTTTCGCAATGCTTTCATCACTAATCTCCATTTTCTATCATTACTGTTCCATGGCTTCCATTATAGCCGGAAGGAACTGTTTCTTTCTTGAAACAACGTTCTTTAGTATATATGTATCTTTCTGTTTGTCAACTCCGAATGCAAGTGCCATTATAGTATCCGCATTCTTTCCCGAGCACAGTACATAAGAGCACTCTGAAGATATATCTGTCATAAGGAAATATACGACATCTAGTCCGCCATCGCCCGCAACTGTATGGACAAATGGCAGTTCTTTGGCTTTAATCTTTTCTATATCCTCAGGTCCCATTGCATTAACCTGGCCTATGCCTATCGTGACATCATTAATCGTGAACTTCTTGAAATCCTGATAGAATATCTCTCTGTCAGTCTTCTCATCAAGATTACTTCCTGCACCAAACATTTCCCTTCCATATACTTCAGGGACGATACCTGCAATCTTTGCAAGCTCTGTTGCTGCCTCTATATCATCAGGCGTACATGTTGGTGATTTGAATATTAATGTATCAGATATAATTGCAGAGCACATAAGTCCTGCTATAACAGGTTCAATTTCAACTCCTGCTTCCTGATACATTTTATAAATGATTGTACCTGTACAGCCAAGGGGCTGGTTTCTGAAGAATACAGGTGTAATAGTCTGTATAGGTCCTAATCTGTGATGGTCGATTATCTCAAGAATCTCAGTATCTTCTATTCCATTAACAGCCTGACTCTTCTCATTGTGGTCAACAAGAATAACCTTCTTTCTGCCTGAACGGAGGAGATTTCTTCTTGAAATAGTTCCTACATAGTTACCTTCTTCATCCTCAATCGGGAAATCCCTGAACCTTTTCTTAGTCATGATTTCCTGTATATCTTCAACATAATCTGTTGTCTTAAAGCACACTATCCTGTCTCTTGGTGTCATAAAGAAACCTACAGGAATAGCCTGATTCATAAGTCTTGCAACAGTATATGTATCATAATCAGTCTCAATAATAATGCAGTCGTGGCTCCTGGCAATCTTGGCGATTGTATTGGATACCTTGGCTCCTTCACATATTATAAGACACTTTGCCTCCATCTCTATCGCGCACAGCTGGGATTCGTATCTGTTACCAAGAATTACGATATCACCTTCATCTATCATGCTTTCCATCATATCAGGATTAGCTGCTGCAATAAGCATCTTGCCTTTGTCAAATATCTCACTGGCATCGCCTGTTATCACTCTTCCTTCAAGTGTCTCAACAATATTGGCGAAACTTGTCTTAGCATTAGATAAAACCTTGTTATCAAATGATTCAAAATATGACTTGGCAATATCATCAATAGACACAAGTCCTGTCAGCTCACGCCCTTCTGTTATTGGCAGTGTCACAACATTAAGTGTATCCATCAGTTTCCATGCATTACGGACAGAAAGATTCTTATCAATCCCCGGAGTCTGTCTTATCTCAATATTCATTACCTGCGGACGCACATCTTTAATGTATTCAGGTGCTTTTACCCCGAATCTGTTAAGTACAAAATGTGTCTCCTCATTAAGATGTCCTGCCCTCTTAGGTACATAATTATCAGTTCCAGTTATCTTATTCTTTAAATTCGCATAGCAGATTGCTGAACATATTGAATCCGTATCAGGATTCTTATGGCCTATAACCATAACGTCTTTTGCTTTTTCTTTATATTTTTCCATAAGCCATTCACTCTCCATACTACGGCTATTTTAGCAAATACAATAATTAATGACAATATCTTTGTTTCTTTTTATGTAACCAAACGCCACCGCCATAATACTATAACAATAAAAGCATCTACATCGGAGATTTACATTGAAACATTTTAAAAAATATATATCTTTGTTTCTCACCCTGACTATTATTGTAACTCTTTGCCTCCCAATGACGGCCTGCAGTAAAAACAAATCCGATAACTCTGTAAAAAAGGTTACCCTGTGTGAAGTAACACACTCTATATTCTACGCGCCACAGTATGTCGCCATTGAAAATGGATATTTTGCAGATGAAGGTCTCGAGCTTACCGTAACTAACGGTTTTGGCGCTGACAAGGTAATGACAGCCTTAATTTCCGGCGATGCAGATATCGGATTCATGGGTTCTGAATCTTCTATCTATGTATATGCCGAAGGTTCTGATGACTATGCTGTCAACTTTGCCGGACTTACACAACGCGCTGGCAACTTCCTTGTTGGAAGGGAATCCAACAACAACTTTGACTGGTCCGAACTCAAAGGAAAAACTGTGATTGGTGGAAGAGCCGGCGGTATGCCTCAGATGCTGTTTGAATATATATTGAAGAAAAACAATATTGACCCTAAAACAGACCTTGAAATCCTTCAGAATGTTGACTTTGGCTCAACATCTGCTGCCTTCACATCCGGCATAGGTGATTACACAGTCGAATTCGAACCTTCTGCAACTTTACTTGAGCAGCAGGGTGAAGGCCACGTTATCGCCTCACTCGGTGTAGAAAGTGGCTATGTTCCTTACACTGCATACTGTGCAAAGAAAAGCTATATCCAGAAGAATCCTGACGTAATCCAGAAATTCACTAACGCCACACAGAAAGGTCTTGATTATGTCAATACACATTCATCAGCAGAAATTGCGGCCATCATTGCACCTCAGTTTAAAGAAACTGATATTGCAACAATAACCGCAATCGTTGAAAGATATAAATCCCAGGATACATGGAAAACATCCACTGTATTCACTGAGGAAAGCTTTGATTTATTACAGGATATCCTTACACAGGCAGGCGAACTTAAGTCCCCTGTTCCATACAAAGACCTTGTAACAACTGAATATTCAGAGAAAGCTCTTGGTAAGTAATAACATTTAAAATGTATTAACCCTTCAGCAGGTGTCTGAAACGGCGGCTGTGGCTTTCAAAGAAATCTATAAGCCATGCCGTCAGCCTGCATACATATCTGAATAAAGGCACTGACAAAACCATCATTATAATTGTCAGGTTAAGTGACAATCCTTTTAATACAACCATAGCAAACAGTGGGCGCAAGAATATCATTGAAAATACTATTCCGCACGCCATTGCGACGCATACGCATGCTCTTATCATATCAAATGGCATACATACTCTTACCAGTGCTGCCATACCTACTGTAAGAAGCACAAGTGTTGCCGCAGTTGCCGTCTGTTCGTGTGGTGCTCCTGTGCAGTTGCCATATATTGTAATAATCGTAACTACAATAAAGTCCGTCAGACCTGTTGGCAGTGCCTTAAGAACAACGTTGAGCAGGAAATCTCCTTTAATCAGGCTCTTATTAGGCTGCAATGCCAGGAAGAACGCCGGTATTCCAATGGTAAATACTCCAAGGAACGACAACTGTGTCGGATACAACGGATACAGGTTAACTGATATAAGTGTGAATATAGTGAGCAGCATCGAGAATATATTCTTTGCAAGAAACAGCGATGCTGAACGCTTAATATTATTAACAACTCTTCTTCCCTCTCCAACAACATCTGGCATCTTGGAAAAATCAGAATCCAGAAGAACTATCTGGGCAGCATTACTTGCAGCCTCACTTCCTGATGCCATGGCAACACTACAGTCAGCACATTTTAACGCAAGTACATCATTAACTCCATCACCTGTCATTGCTACGACATTGCCTGCCGCCTTAAATGCCTCTATAATCTTCTTCTTCTGTTCCGGTATAACCCTTCCGAATACTGTATATTTCTGTACAGCATCTGTTATGTCACTATCCGTCTTAAGAGCCGTCGCATCAATGTAATGTGTGGCATTGTCTATTCCTGCTCTTATTGCAACTTTAGATGCTGTGACTGGATTATCTCCCGATATTACTTTAATGGCAACGCCCTGCTTTTTGAAGTACTCAAATGTTTCTTTAGCAGTTTCCCTTATCTCATTCTCGAGTATTATGAAAGCCATAGGTGTTATTGCTCTTGTAACCGCCTCACCCGTTATCTCTTCATTGGCTTTGCCAAATACCACGATTCTCTCACCATTGCCTGAATACTTATCAATAATCTTCTTATAATTAGGATATGACTCTAAGAGCAGATATTCAGGTGCACCTAACAGATATACATCTTTTCCATATCGCGCGCCACTGTATTTATTCTGTGAAGAAAAAGGAAATACCTGGTCACACTCTTTCTCCTTATCAATTCCATAATATGAATGTATTGCTGCCATCGTTGCATTGTCAGACCTGATTGCTGCCACTACATTTTTAATAATCCTCTGTATTGCATTGGCATCATAATGTTCACCATTATCAGCAGTATAATCAATTGCCTCCACATGTGTAACTGACATATCTGGTCTTGTTATTGTTCCTGTCTTATCAACACAGAGTACATTAACTCTTGCAAGTGTCTCAACACAGTTCATCTCATGTACAAGTACATTTTTTCTTCCAAGTCTCATAACACTGACAACAAGTGCCACACTTGCCAACAGATATAATCCTTCAGGTATCATTCCGACAAGTGATGCCACCATCGAATCTATACTGCTTTTTATCGAACTTCCAACCGCAAATCGGCTTTGAAGAAAAAGTCCGATTCCAATAGGTATTATAAGAACACCTATTGTCTTTACGAGTTTATCAAGAGATTCCATCATATCGGTTTTCTGTTTCTTACGTCCCGCCTTAGCTTCTATTGCAAGCTTTGCTGCATAAGCATCAAGTCCGACATTAGTAAGAACCGCCTTGCATTCTCCTGATACAACAAAACTGCCGGAGAGTAATATATCCCCGGCATTCTTAACAACCTCATCAGACTCACCGGTAACTAATGACTCATTAACACGAACAAAGCCATCAACGAGAATTGCATCAGCACTCAACTGGTTTCCCGCTGAAAATACGCACAAATCACCCTTTACCAGAGTCTGTGAATCTACAATATGTAATTGTCCATCTCTTATTACTGATGTCTTAGGTGCATTAACCACCGTAAGCTTATCAAGGACTCTCTTTGCTCTTATCTCCTGAATTATTCCAATGAACATGTTTGAAACAATTACAGGAAGAAATGTCATATTATTATATGACCTTACAAGAGCCAGAAGCACAGCAAATACAGCAAATATCAGGTTAAAATATGTAAACACATTACCCGCAACAATCTGGCCAATGGTCTTAGATTGCTTTCCGACAGACACATTGACCTGACCTTCTTTTGTTAATTTCTCTACTTCATCCGCTGTAAGTCCTTTTTTCACATCAGTCATCTGAGTATTTTATCTCCTTCATAACGAATTGTTTAATAAAGAACACTATTCCAGCCACTATCACAAGCTTAATTGCAAACAGTACTATGATGTTAGTAAGTGAAAATGCATCATATAACTGGAACATTATATTAGAAACAAACTGGGCAATTATTGCATAATAAGCATACATATAATTTACCTGTTTCTTTACCACTCCATATACAACCATGAACAATAAAACATTAAGTGCAATATCAAGTACTGCAGATACACCCATTAAGAACCACAGAATCACTGGTGAATCAATCAGCTGTGAAACATTAGTAGTATACAATGTAACAACATCACTCTCAGCCATTCCGCTCTCAAACATATCAGTAATAAACTTCTCTAATCCATTAGCTGATATAGCCTGTGCATATACGAAAAATGTAAACATTGACAATGCGTAAGTAATAACTGTATCTCCAATTGCAAGACCAGCTCCTGCCATAAGCACATCTCCTGATCTGTTGTATCTGTCGGTCATCATCTTGGCTGTAAACCATCTTGCAATACCAAATCCTGCTGCAAGCAGAATATTATACATAACCACATATGCATTCGTATTATAAGAAAAAGCCTGATCCACAGTTGGTATAAGCGAAATCACACTCATTAAAAGCTGTGAAAACATAAAGCCAAATACAGCATATGAAAGAAGACCTAATGCTAATGGTATAAATCTTCCTTTCCATCTCTTAATAACCAGTACCAGAAGAACTATAAGCACTGATACAACAAGTATTGCACCTGCTGTTATCATGCTGACAGTTGTGTTGCTTACTGTCTGGTCATAATTAATATTCAAATTCTCCATAAAACCTCCAAAGCATCTTATTAATGAAAAAAAGGCGGTCCAATACTAATTGTGACCGCCCCCATAATCCTATTGTGTTACAATATATCTTTCTATATATAATATAAAAAAGGCACACTGAAAACAACCGATTATAATTTTGTTACGTTAGTAGCCTGAGGACCCTTAGCGCCTTCTGTTACATCAAACTCAACCTGAGCGCCTTCCTCTAAAGACTTGAAGCCTTCCATGTTAAGTCCAGAATAATGTACGAATACATCCTTTCCTGACTCATCACTGATAAAGCCGTAACCCTTCTGGTTGTTGAACCACTTAACTGTACCCTTCATTTCAAGTACCTCCAAAAAAAATCTTGGTGTTTGAAGCACCTTACTAATATTACCATTTCAGGCACCCGCTGTCAATGAAAGATAGCATATTTACTGACTTTGTAACTACTTCTTCGACTGTTGTTTAACGGTAAATGTCGTCCTGCTAAGCTCAACTTTATCGTCACCTTTCTGTGCAACAACGACCGTATCATCTTTCTTAACTTTCATTCCGTTAACCCTTAAAAGCCTGTCACTGACCTTTTCAGTGACGTACTCTTTTCCGTTAATCAGAACACAACTGTAATCGTTGAAATTATTGCCTTCTATAAATACCGTATCATTGTAATTATAGACATCCGTAATCTCAATATCATCAATTCCCATCTTAAGTTCTGTAGCTTCATATGGTGTCTCTCCACCATAGATTTCTTTCTTTCCATACAGAATATCATACTCAAGGATCTTTAAATTCTTTAAATACTCATCTTCAGGAAGATCCTGCTTAGACTGATGATACTTCATAATATAACCCTCAGATATACCGAGTCTCTGCATAACATAAGCAGATAACTGGTAAGCCTGAATATCTTTTTCCTGTCTGTCCATGTCGAAATTGCTCCAGATTACATACTGTGTCTGGAATTTATCACCATTAGTGAGCATATCGTCTGTAAAATCAAATGTTGGAAGATGGTCTCCATAAAGAACAAGTACTGTCTCCTCGTCTCTTTGTGATAATTCATCAATAAGTTCTCCTATGAAATTATCCATCTCATGAATCTGATTAACATAATATTCAAAAGCTGTCTGCTGCTCTGGCACTGGGAAATTAGTAACCTTAATCTCTGGTGTATAACCTTCAACCGGAGTAGATGGATAATCTCCATGTCCCTGAACAGATATTGTAAACACATAATCTGTTCCAGCAGTAGAATCCAAAGCTTTAGTAATCTCACCTGTAAGAATACTATCTTTAGCCCATCCCATAGGAGTTTCTTCAAAACCATCCATATATTCTATAGACGTAAATGTATCATACCCAAGATGGGAAAAGACAAGATTTCTGTCATAGAACGTTCCATCATTGTTGTGTATGGCATGTGTAGCATAACCAAGCTTCTTAAGATCATATGCCATAGATTCACACACTTTAGATTTCATGATTGTTCTGTAAGGATATTCTCCTGGACCAAAATCATCAATATTAATTCCAGTCTGGACTTCAAATTCTGTATTACATGTTCCTGCTCCAAAGCATGGAACTGACAGATAGCCCGATGAATACTCTGATATCAGCTTCTGATAATTAGGAAGTGGATTCTCTGACAATGTTATGCCTTTAACATTAGTAGGATCAAAGAACGATTCCAGCTGGACAAATATAATGTTAGGAGTCTTTTCACTTGCTTCAACATCAACATCATCAAGATCTTTCTTGAGTGAATCCATATATTCCTCTGAATACTCACCAGATTTTTTGATTCCTCTGTCAAGCACACTGCTCACAAAGCAGTGACTAAAGCCGTATTTCTTATAAGCCTGCGCAAGATTACCGAAATGACTTTCAACTGATCCTGTAAAAAGCAATGTTATACCCATTCCATATGCAAGAAGGAATACAATTGCAAGCTGAACTACTGCATATGCATAGAACTTTGTCTTCTTGATTGTTACCTGTATCTTAGGAGCTTTCTTCCACAAAAATACAAGTCCTACAATAACACCTATTATAAGCAACGCTATCAGGATGATCTGTATAATACTTACATACAATCCCGCTACTTTAATGGCATCCTTAATCAGATAAAAATCCATCGCCGTAAACGGCGTCTTTCTCGATGATAATATTATAAAGTTCGTTAGTGATAATCCAATCCATATAACCGATACTACACAATATACAAATACACGTCTCTTAAAAAACAATGCAATAGTCATAGTTGTCATTATAATCAGTGTATTGTAAATAAAAATAATTGGGTGCATAAATGGAAATGCGAGTCCCATTATTCCTCTTCTGTTAAAACATTCAACTATCAGTTCCAGTATAATTGAATATACTGCTGTGTGAACCAGATCATAGGTCCATATCTTCTGTATAAAAGCTTTAACTTTGTTCATAATGATTCTTACACCCTTTCAGTGCTAATTCTTCTAAACAACCCCAATAATTATTAATTATTTCTGTAACTTGAATGAACTCTTAAGAGAAACTATTCTGTTAAATATAGGCTTTCCTGGCTCAGAATCCTTATTATCAACACAGAAATAGCCATTTCTTACAAACTGGAACTTATCCTCACTTACTGCTTTCATAAGTTCTGGTTCAAGATAACATTCTGTAAGAACTGTCTTAGAGTTAGGGTTAATGTTCATAGAACCGTCTTCTTCGTTATATACGCCCTTCTCCTCATCAACAATATTCTCATATAATCTTACTTCTGCCTTGCAGCCTTCTGTTGCAGAAACCCAGTGAATAGTTCCCTTAACCTTACGTCCTGCAAAGTTACCACCCTTAGTCTCAGGATCATAAGTACAATGAACTTCAATAACCTTTCCGTTCTCATCCTTAACAAAATCAGTACATGTAACATAATATGCATTCATAAGACGTACTTCGTTGCCTGGGAAAAGTCTGAAATATTTCTTAGGAGGCTCTTCCATGAAGTCCTCTCTTTCAATATAAAGCTCCTTAGTAAATGGAACCTTTCTTGTTCCCATCTCTGGATTCTCCTGATTATTAGCCACTTCCATATATTCAACCTGGCCTTCAGGATAATTATCAATAACAAGCTTAACAGGATCAAGAACAGCCATCATTCTCTTAACCTTAAGCTTTAAATCTTCTCTTATACAATATTCAAGCATTGGATATTCAACTGAACCCTGAGCCTTCGTAACACCAACAAGTTCAACAAACATCTTAATAGCTTCAGGAGTAAATCCTCTTCTTCTTAAAGCAGCAATAGATACAAGTCTTGGATCATCCCATCCATCAACAATTCCATCTTCTACAAGTTTCTTAATATATCTCTTACCTGTTACAACATTAGTAAGATATAACTTGGCAAATTCAATCTGCTTAGGATTCTCCTCTGGAGATGTCTTATATCCTGTCTCAATTACAACCCAGTCATATAGAGGTCTGTGATCCTCAAACTCAAGTGTACAGATAGAGTGTGTAATTCCTTCAACTGCATCCTCAATTGGATGTGCAAAATCATACATAGGATATATGCACCACTGGTCACCTGTTCTGTGATGTGTCATATGTGCAACTCTGTAAATAACAGGATCTCTCATATTAATATTAGGAGATGCCATATCAATCTTAGCTCGTAAAACCTTAGTTCCATCTGCATACTTTCCTTCCTTCATCTCCTCGAAAAGCTGAAGGTTCTCTTCTACAGAACGGTTTCTGTATGGGCTCTCCTTACCTGGCTCAGTAAGTGTTCCTCTGTACTGTCTTATCTCCTCAGCTGATAAGTCATCCACATAAGCCTTACCCTTCTTGATAAGCTTTACAGCTGCTTCGTACATCTGTGGGAAATAATCTGAAGCAAAAAGAACATCACCGTTCCACTTTGCTCCAAGCCACTCAACATCAGCCTTGATAGAATCTACAAATTCGACCTTCTCCTTAGTAGGATTGGTATCATCAAATCTCATATTGAACTGTCCGCCGTACTCCTTTGCAAGTCCATAATTCAATAATATAGACTTAGCATGTCCAATATGAAGATATCCATTAGGTTCTGGTGGAAATCTCGTAATGACCTTTTTGCAATGGCCACTCTCAATATCCTTATCTATAATCTGCTCAATAAAGTTCTTAGAAAGAGCTTCGTTCTCCATGATTTATCCTCCTGATTCTGTATTTAAAAGGTAAAGATTATTGTACCCCAAATTCTAATATTGTTCAACCAGTTGATTTAATTATACTGATCCTTATTCATTATAATATCGTACAACATCTCTACTGTTTCTCTTATCTGCTTACCCTGCTCATTAAGAGTTATATCTGCGTACTTCTTATAAAGTGAAACTCTGTCAGCATATATCTCTTCCACAGTAGTCTTTCCATTAGACACAACCCCACGTTCTTTAAGGCTTCCAAGTCTTTCTTCAAGCGACTCCGGCGGAAGTTCAAGATATACTACAGTACCAATATCTTTAAAATGTTCCATCGCCTCTTTACCATATACAGCACTTCCACCTGTTGCAATAACTGTGTGATGTGGATTAATAGAGCAGTTAACCTCATTCTCAATCTGTATAAATCCTGCATCTCCATGCTTTTCAATAATTCTTTCAAGCGTCATTCCTTCTCTTTCCTGAATAACAAGGTCAGAATCAATAAAGCCAAATCCTATCTTCTTGGCAAGAACTACTCCAAGCGAACTTTTTCCGCTTCCCGGCATGCCTATAAGTATAATATTATTCATGTGTACCTCCGTAAGCCTGAGATTTATCTTGTACAGCAGTCGTACATTTCCTTAAGCTCATCAACTGTAAATGTATAATGTGAATTACAGAAATGACAGTTAACCTCAATAGGCTTTCCATCATCAATCATCTTCTGAATCTCTTCTCTTCCTACACTGATAACAGCCTTGCTCACTCTGTCCTTAGAACAGTTGCAGTAAAACTTAGTTGGTACAGTATCAAGAATCTCAAGTTCCATATCGCCAAGAATGTGCTCTAATATCTGCTCAGGAGTCATTCCCTCCTCAAGCATGGCTGTAACCGACTTAATCTCCTTAATTCTTGCCTCAAGCTTATCAATAAATTCATCCGTTGCACCTGGCATAAGCTGGATAATGAATCCTCCTGCCTGCTCAACAGTATTATCCTTATTCATAAGAACTCCAAGACCTACAGAAGATGGAACCTGTTCGCTGTTAGCAAAATAGTAAGTAAGATCATCCGCAATCTCACTAGTAATAAGAATAGTATCTCCAACATACGGCTCTTTAAGTCCGATATCCTTAATTACACTTAGCACACCAATTCCTACGGCATCTGCAATATCAAGCTTTCCATCCTTAAGTGGAAGCATAACCTGAGGATTACCAACGAAACCCTTAACCTCTCCCTTAGGATTAGCTGTAACAGTCATACTTCCGATTGGACCATTGCCCTTAATCTGTACAGTAAGAATATCTGCATCATTCTTCATCATTGCGCCCATCATCGCACCACCTGTAAGAAGTCTTCCAAGTGCAACAGTTGCAATAGGACTCATGTTATGTCTTACTCTTGCTTCTTCAACAAGACCTTTAGTTGTAGCAGCAAAAGCTCTTACCTGTCCGCCTGCTGCTGTGGCTCTAACAATATAATCACCCATAATTATCTCCTTATTATTTCTCAATTACAAAATATAATCTCTCTGACTCGTCGTCAGGTTCATCCTTAGTAAATGCATTATACACATTTTTCACGGTAAGTCCAGCCTTCTTAGCTGCACCTGTAACCTCTTCTATAGTAAAGCCATGCTGATAGTGCTGTTCTTCGAATCTGTCAAATGTGCCATCTTCATTCTTAACAAACACAGCAAGCTCATATTCATTGTTGCGTTCTTCCTCATCATAATAGTTATCCCATATAAATGCGGAATTTTCCCTGTTCTCAGCATATGTATTCTCAGCAAGTATATCCCTGAAAAAATGTATTGTCTTTAAATCAAATATAAAGACACCTCCACTTTTAAGATTCTCACTTACACATGCAAATACATTTTCAAGATCAGGAACTGATGTAATATAGTTCATGGAATCCCCTATACTTATCATGCCGTCTACTTCATATGGGACTTCGAAATCCCTCATATCCTGACATGTATATATAACCTGTGAACCTTCTTCAAATGTTTTCTCAGAAGCAATGGACAACATATCCTCAGACATATCAAGTCCAACACAGTCGTAACCTTCTTTAGCAAGCATTCTTGTAACAGTTCCTGTTCCACAGCCTAATTCAAGAACAGATGCATCACCTGACACACCATTCTCTTTAAGGAGGGCAATCATGTACTTACCCCATTCTTCATATGGAATATTATCCATATACTCATCATAAACATATGCAAAACCTGTATATGCGTCCATTATAATTACCTCTTATCATTAAAATGACCTGCCATATAATGGCAGGTCTTAGTGTTTAAAAGCTATGCATTCTTTCCACAGCACTGCTTATATTTCTTACCACTACCGCATGGGCATGGATCATTTCTTCCAATCTTCTTTCCCTTAATAACAGTTCCTGAAAGCTTCTGTTTCTTGTAAAGATCCTTTCTAGTCTGCTCATCAAGGAGATTATCCCACTGTGGTAATTCATAAAGCCAGTCTGCCTTACATCCTACCATGTTGTAATAAAGTTTTTCCTTGTCATAATCAAGACTAACTTCTGTATCCTCATCCATAGTCTCAATTGGATTAGGAGTCTTTAAGCTGTCGTTGATACCATCAAGGAATCCTGTCATAAGAAGTACTTCTACGCCGAACTTCTCTGCTAATTCCTTAACTGTTCCTTTAACTACTGTATCAGGATCTGAAAGAATCTGCTCATAGATAGCCTTCTCCTGATTAAAATATGAGCCCCAGAATTCTGAAGCATTCTTCTGATCCATCTCTGTCTCGTATGCGAGTTTTCTCCATGTTTCTAATAATGCCATGTCTGATTGTTACCTTTCAAATAAATATTATTAATAATGTGTACTGTCATTCAATTATAACATTTTTTATCTGTTACGCAACATTTTTATAAATAACTTGAGTGACACGCCAATGTAATGTATATTATTAAGTATCTGACATTGGAGGTCTGATTCATGAAACGATTTAAACAATTTGCAGCAATGACAGCAGTAATACTTTGGGGAATCATGATACTTGCCACACTTATACTTGCATTCATCAACAATGAAGCATGTCATAAAGTATTTACAGGACTGCTTTTCACAGACATTGTATTTCCTGTCGTAATATATGCAATGACACTTGTATACAAGATTCTCTCAGGAAGGAATAAGCAATAATATTATTGCCTTCCTTCCATAATCTTAATTGTAGCGCTTGTTCCGAGCCTGTCGGCTCCTGCATCTATCATGGCAGCTGCTGTGTTGTAATCTCTTATTCCACCCGCTGCTTTAACCCTGCATTTTCCATCAACATGAGCCTTCATAAGTGCAACATCACTTAATGTTGCACCACCTGTAGAGAATCCCGTTGAAGTCTTGACATAATCAGCACCTGCCCTAACAGACAGTTCGCACGCCTTGATTTTCTCCTCATCAGTAAGCAGACAATTCTCAAATATAACCTTCAGGACTTTTCCTGCACATGAATCCCTTACAGCCTTAATATCATCATAGACAGCTTCATATTCACCGGCTTTAAGAAGACCTACAGGAATAACCATATCAATTTCATCTGCACCATCTTCTACAGCTTTCTTAGTCTCATAAGCCTTAACATCTGTGCTCATGGCTCCTAACGGAAATCCAACTACAACGCATGTCTTAACATCACTTCCCGAAAGACACTCCTTTGCAAATGCTGTATATATCCCATTAACACACACTGACGCAAAATCATACTTCTTTGCTTCTTCACATAATTTACGGATATCATCCTTAGTAGCATCCGGCTTTAAATTCGTATGGTCAAAATATTTATTAAAACGCATAAATTTACCTCCTCAATTACCTATAAAAAGACCGTATCTGCAAAGCCATAATACACTGCAGATACGGTAATATTAAATGTTATTATTTAGAAAGAGCACTCTTTCTGTGGATAATCTCATGTCTTCCAGGGCCATTAGATACCATTGTGATAGGAGCTTCAATCTCCTGCTCAATAGCTTCGATATAGTTACGGCACTCTACAGGAAGGTCTTCATACTTAGTAATTCCTCTGATGTCTGACTTCCAGCCTGGCATTGTCTTTAATACCGGCTTAGCCTTCTCAAGCTGTGGAGTAGTTGGGAAATCCTTAGTAATCTTTCCATCTATCTCATATCCAACGCACATTGGAATCTCATCAAGATATCCAAGTACATCAAGAACTGTAAGAGCAACCTCTGTTGTTCCCTGCATTCTTACACCATAACGTGTAGCAACTGCATCGAACCAGCCCATTCTTCTAGGACGACCTGTTGTAGCTCCGAATTCTCCGCCATCGCCACCTCTGCGTCTGAGTTCATCTGCCTCTTCTCCAAAGATTTCGCTTACGAATGCTCCGGCGCCAACTGCTGAAGAATATGCCTTAACAACTGTAACAACATCTGTAATTGCTGCTGCCGGAATACCAGCACCAACAGCACCATAAGGAGCTAATGTTGATGATGAAGTTACCATTGGATATATACCGTGATCTGTATCCTTAAGAGAACCTAACTGACCCTCAAGTAAGATCTTCTTTCCGTCTTTAAGTGCCTGATGTAAAAATGCTGATGTATCACATACATATGGTGCAACCATCTCTTTATATTCCATAAGAGTATTAAATATCTCTTCTTCATTAAGAAGTGGCTGATGATAAAGATGCTCAAGCATAACATTCTTTAATGTACATACGTTAGCAATCTTTTCCTTAAGTTCCTGCTCGTCTCCGAATAATTCATTAACCTGGAAACCAATCTTAGCATACTTATCTGAATAGAATGGAGCAATACCTGACTTAGTAGAACCAAATGATTTACCGGCAAGTCTTGCTTCTTCATATGTATCAAATGCTACATGATAAGGCATAAGAATCTGGGCTCTGTCTGATACAAGAATCTTAGGCATTGGTACATTACGGTCTGTAAGACTCTTTAATTCCTTAACAAGGTATGGAATATTAAGAGCTACACCATTACCGATGACACTTGTTGTATGGTTATAGAAAACTCCCGAAGGTAAAAGATGCAGCGCAAACTTTCCATAATCATTAATAATAGTATGTCCCGCATTAGCTCCTCCCTGGAATCTTACGATGATGTCTGATTCTTCGGCAAGCATATCAGTAATCTTACCCTTTCCTTCATCACCCCAGTTAGCACCTACAATAGCTTTTACCATAGCGTCCTCCAATCTGTTTTAAAAAAACACAAACATTAAATTAAGCTATTGACGGGAATTGAACCCGTGACCTCTTCATTACCAATGAAGTGCTCTACCCCTGAGCTACAATAGCATGCGTCTTCACACACCTATTCATAATATTATAGGTTGGTTATTTTGTCAACTTTATTCCTTATCCTTTGTATCGCATTGTCTATAGATTTCGGCGATTTGTCAAGTATCCCCGCAATGGCAATATAATCCTGTCCGGACATATATAATTCCAGTACATTTTTCTCGAAATCGCTTAACACACTGTACAGCTTATCCTCTAAGCTGTCAGCATTCTCCTGATCAATAAAAAGCCTCTCCGGATTCTGCTCTTTGTCCGGTTTCAACACATCAACAAGCTTCACCTGTGCGTCATCCTCAGGATTGACTGGTTCATCAAAAGAAACATAATTATTAAGCGGTGTATTCTTCTTTCTGTTAGAAGCCGTAACCGCATTAAGAATCTGTCTGTTTATGCACATTCCTGCAAATGTCATGAAAGACGCATCCTTTTGCTTATCATAGTCACGGACAGCCTTATAAAGGCCAATCATTCCCTCCTGGATAAGATCATCACTATCTCCTCCGGCAAGAAACATGGCCTTGGCTTTCTTTCGCACTATATACTTATATCTCTCAAATATGCACTCAATCGCCTGCTCATTGCCTGCACGATACATATCAATAAGCTCTTCATCAGGATAATCTTCCAAATGTTTCATAAAAACTCCTAGTTAAGTCTCTGACGGACTATTTCGTAAGCAAGAACACCTGCTGCAACTGAGGCATTTAAGGAATCAATATCACCCTTCATAGGAATTGATGCTATGAAATCACATTTGTCCTTAACAAGACGGCTTACACCATTGCCTTCATTACCTATAACAAGCCCGATAGGCCCTTTAAGATTAAGGTTATACATTGTCTCTCCGCCCATATCAGCACATACGAACCAGAGTCCCTGCTTCTTCAGTTCTTCGATTGTCTGTGAAATATTAGTAACCTTGGCTACAGGTGTGTAATTAATAGCACCTGCTGATGTCTTGGCTACTGTAGCTGTAAGTCCGACAGCTCTTCTCTTAGGAATAATAACGCCATGTGCTCCTGCAAGGTTGGCAGTTCTTATAATAGCGCCAAGATTGTGTGGGTCTTCAATCTCATCAAGAATGAATATAAATGGATCTTCGCCCTTTTCCTTAGCTGCTGCGAGTATATCATCAACCTCTGCGTATTCATAAGCTGCTCCAACGGCAACAACTCCCTGATGATGTCCTGTTCCTGCAAGTCTGTCGAGTCTCTCTTTATCAACATAGTTGATAATTGCATCTGTTTTCTTTGCTTCCCTGACAATACTCTTTATTGGTCCGTCCTGACAGCCGTCAAGAATAAAAAGCTTATCAATAGTTTTACCAGAGCGGAATGCCTCTAATACAGCATTTCTTCCCTGAAATGTTAATTCATTGTATCTCATATATTTCTCCTTATATTACAAAGCAGAATCCAGTCATCCATTACAGATATGGATTCCGCTTTGCCGGCTCTACTTTAACTCAAGGCTTTCCAGTCCTGCTTTAACCAGTTCCATCATACGCTCATACTGTCCACTCAGATACAGATATCCCATAAGTGCCTCAAATCCTGTAGCTCTTCTGTAATCTCCGATACTTGCATTCTTGGCAGAAGTATAAGACTTGGCATTACGGCCTCTCTTATACACAGCATCTTCATGCTCACTAAGCATTGGTTCAATCGCACCTATCATTGCAGACTGGGATTCAGCCTTGACAATGCTGCTCGTTTTCTTGTTAAGCTTGTTAACCTGCATATTGCCCTGCTCTATAACCCATGTCTTAATAACAAGGTCATATATACTGTCTCCAATATATGCAAGCACAAGAGGTGATAACTGTGAAGGGTCTGTATGCTTCATATCCAGACCTTCATATATGCATTTTACAAGGTCGTTATCTAGGCTCTGCTCCATCTTACGCCCTCTCTTGTATCCTTAAGAACAATTCCCTTTGCTAATAACTCATCTCTGATTTCATCAGCTCTTGCAAAATTCTTGTCTTTTCTTGCCTGCTGTCTCTCAGCAATAAGTGCCTCGATATCTTCATCAAGCATTTCTTCCTTCTTGTCTGTCTTAAGACCAAGAATATCTGTAAGAGTTGTAATCTTCTTCATAAGTGTATCGATGTATTCCTTAGAATTATCTGAGCTTGAATTAGAGTTAGCAAGCTTTACAAGTTCAAATATAGCTGATATTGCATCTGCTGTATTGAAATCATCATCCATTGAATCTTCGAATTTCTTATATATATCATCTATAGAAGCTATTATCTTCTTCTCGTCCTCTGTCATCGGAACATCCTTGGCATTCTCTGACAGATGTCTCAAGTTATCAACAGCAGTTAAGATTCTGTCTAATCCGTTCTTTGCTGATTCCATAAGGTCATGGCTGAAATTAACAGGATTGCGGTAATGTGCACTTAACATGAAGAATCTTAATACTTCAAGGTCATATTCCTTGCTTATATCTCTTACTGTAAAGAAATTGCCTAAAGACTTAGACATCTTCTTGTTATCAATATTAAGAAATGCATTATGCATCCAGTACTTAGAGAATGGTACTCCATTAGCTGCCTCTGACTGTGCAATCTCATTCTCATGGTGAGGGAATATTAAATCCTCTCCGCCTGCATGAATATCGATTTCATCAGCAAGATACTTCTTAGACATAACAGAGCACTCAATATGCCAGCCCGGTCTTCCATCACTCCAAGGTGATGGCCATGAAGGCTCTCCTTCTTTCTTAGGCTTCCAGAGAACGAAATCAAGCGGATCTTCCTTCTCATCCTCACCTGTAACCTTAAGGCTGTGTGCTTCATCTCTGTGTCCTGCCTCTAAGTCATCAATATTCTTCTTAGATAATTTTCCGTATTCTGCAAATTTTCTTGTTCTGTAATATACAGTTCCATTAACTTCATAAGCATATCCCTTGTCAATAAGAGTCTGTATCATATCAATCATTCCGCCGATTTCCTGAGTTGCAAGTGGATGTGTTGTTGCAGGCTTAATATTCATGCCTTCCATATCCTTCTTGCATTCAGCGATATATCTTGTTGAGATTTCCTCAGCAGATACGCCTTCTTCATTGGCTTTCTTAATAATTTTGTCGTCTACATCTGTGAAGTTAGACACATAATTAACATCATAACCCTTGTACTCAAGATATCTTCTTACAGTATCGAATACAATCATAGGTCTTGCGTTACCAATATGAATAAGGTTGTATACAGTAGGTCCGCAGACATACATTTTAACCTTTCCTTCTTCTAATGGTTTAAATTCTTCTTTTCTTCTAGATAAAGTATTATAAATCCTCATGTCAGATTTCCTTTCATTCATAATCAAGCTTTAGTTGTCATCATATGAGCTGCGGCTTTCGTTCACGTTGTTCTCAAGATGTGCAAGTCTCTTCTTAAGTCTTGCATTCTCCTGCTTTAAGTTCTCAATATCCTGCATAACAGGGTCTGGAAGATGTATCTGGTCTAAATCATCAACCAGTCTTACGCTGTCCTGAATGACAATTCTTCCCGGAACACCAACAACTGTAGAGTTGGCAGGCACATCCTTTAATACAACAGAACCTGCACCAATCTTGCAGTTATCACCTATGGTAACTGAACCCAGAATCTTGGCTCCTGCTCCTACCATAATATTATCTCCAAGAGTAGGATGTCTCTTTCCCTGCTCTTTACCGGTTCCTCCAAGTGTAACGCCCTGATAGAGTGTTACATTGTTACCGATAATAGCTGTCTCTCCGATAACAACTCCGTGTCCGTGGTCAATGAAAAGTCCTTCGCCAATCTGTGCTCCCGGATGTATCTCAATTCCAGTCTGTCTAGCAGTTTTCTGCGAAATCTTTCTTGCCTTGTAATATTCACCCTTAAGATATAACTTATGGGCTTTTCTATATTTAAGTATTGCCTTAAAACTAGGATAAAGATACACCTCTTTATCCGACTTGATAGCAGGGTCTCTGTCCTTTATTACTGCTATTTCCTGCTTTACATAATCTCTATATTTCATAATCTGTTATTCCTGACTTTTCTTCTTAATATTTCTTAGTATATTATATGAATTAAAGCTGCAAATGTATTTCTCAGTTCTATCTGTTCTGACAGCCTCCGCAGCCACCACAGTCAGGTCTACAGTTTGTCATATCGGCAGCGCCGTATATATAATTAGATACAGAATTAAGTGAGCATATTGCCTGTGAAGAAATACCCTCTCCACTTCCGGTAAAGCCAAGTCCCTCTTCTGTAGTAGCCTTAACATTGACTCTGTCAATGTCTATCTTTAAAGCATCTGCGATATTCTTTCTCATATCATCAATATATGGGCGCATCTTAGGCTTCTGTGCAATAATAGTGGCATCAATATTCTCGATAATATAATTAGCCTCATCTATCTTCTTTCCAACCTCTTCCAGAAGTCTGATACTTGATATTCCCTTGTATCTGTCATCTGTATCCGGAAAATGTTTTCCTATATCTCCAAGTGCAGCAGCACCCAGTAATGCATCCATAATGGCATGAAGAAGCACATCTGCATCAGAGTGTCCAAGCAGACCTAATTCATATGGGATCTCAACTCCGCCCATGATAAGCTTGCGGTCTTTAACCAGTTTATGAACATCATATCCCATTCCAACTCTCATATAGCTCCTCCTTGATTCTAATTGCAACATTAATTGTTTACCTAGTCCATATAAGTAAAGCACATTTTAGTGGGATTATCAAGTGCATTTGGCACCAGCTCACTTTACTTTCTTATAACCGCCAACCGAATCTATATCCACCACCTCAAACACCGTCAGCACATCATCCTGTACCTTAAATCTAATATCATATCCTGCAAATGTTACCCCATAAGCCCTCGTCTCATCTGTATCATAAGCCGGTCTTGGGTCCTGCTCCAAGATTTTAACTGCTGCTGCCTGTTTATCTTCCGGCATTATAGCAAGCAGGTCTGATGGAAATATCACTTTAAGATTCCTGTTATAAGTGACTGCTGTAAATCCCTCTTTCGCTTCCGGATGGGAGTCTGTGAATTTTATATATGGCTTGATATCGTATACCGGCGTACCATCAACCATATCAACCCCTGATACAAATAGTACCGGTCCTTTATCTGCAGTATATTCTATACGCTCTAATTTCACACATGACAGTCCTATATCATTCGGTCTGAACGGCGACCTTGTTGCAAATACTCCCATACGCACTTTCCCACCAAGTCTTGGAGGAGTTACCGTTGCCGCTTTATTTTTCTTCTGTGCCTTGGAAAACTGCCACAAAATCCATATATGTGAAAATTCCTCCAATCCCCTGAAAGCCTCCGGCTGTCTGTATTCCGGTTCAAATGTTATGACACCTTTTAATTCCTCTATCAATCCACTCTGCCTCGGAATTCCGAACTTTGTTGGAAAATCTGTTGAAATGTGCCCTATTATCTTCATTATATGCTTCCCTTCTTATTGACCTGCCTCATAAAAAGAACTAAAATCATCTTAATTATAGAAAATATGAGGTCTTTCGTAACAATGAAAATCAATAATCTTATTATCAAAATATTCTTAGGTTTATACCTTGTAATAATTATAGCCGGAGTTATCATCTTTGAAAATATCGGATTTTCCGGTGGCGGTCTTGAAAAAAATATTCACACTGCCAGCAATTCTGAAACCCAGCCTGTTATTAATAACATAATTGCAGAAAATGATTCTAAGACAACACCTGCTGCAACAGTCAAGGAAACCGTGCCTTCACAAGCTGCAACAAAAAAGGAAACTACATCCGCAACCGAAAAGCAGACATCTAATGCAGAAACTGCAGCCCCTGAAACAGCCAGTGCGCCTTCTGAACCGGAAACTATCCCGTCCGAAGCCGAAAGTACACAGCCTGCCACAGTTTCTAAGCCTTCGTATACATTTGCTAATGGACGCATAACCAATACATCAGCTCTTAAAAACTACCGTGTGACAGGTGCTTCTTATGTAAATATGCATAAAGATAAAAACGGCAGCCACTCCTTTGCAACTGTGCCAGGAGGGACTACCGGTTCTATAATATCCGTGGGTGCTTATTACACCCTTATTGATTATAATGGTACGAGAGGTTATGTATACAATTCATACCTTGAAGTATATTAGATTAGAACAACACAAAGCTGAGTGCAATAACTGCTATACCAAGAATTATTCTGTACACACCGAATACCTTGAAATCATGCTTTTTAATGTATCCCATAAGGAATTTGATTACGAATACTGATACAAAGAATGCTACGAGGCAGCCTACAATAAGAACTACCCATTCAGTTCCTGTCATAGCCATTCCTGCAACAACATATTTGGCAATCTTTAAAAGACTTGCGCCGAACATTACAGGTACTGCAAGGAAAAATGTAAACTCAGCTGCAACACTTCTTGATACTCCGATTATAAGTGCTCCGATAATTGTTGCACCTGATCTTGATGTACCTGGGAATACTGCTGCAATAAGCTGGAAAAGACCAATTATTATTGCTGCTGTATATGTTATCTCTCCAATGCTTCTGATTGCCGGCTTACTGCCTTTCTTGGCATTCTCCACAATTATGAAAACTATACCAACTACAATAAGTGCGATGGCAACTGGGATTGGATGATAGAATAATTCATTAATCTTATCATCGAAAATCAATCCGACAATCGCTGCCGGAATACATGCAATGATAATCTTAATCCACATTGCAAGTGCCCCATCTTTCCATGCTGGTTTCTTGCCACTCTTAGTCTTCTTCATATAGAAAGGCCACAACTTATTCCAGAACAGTATGACTACTGCCATAATTGCACCAAGCTGGATTACTACCTGAAACATCTCGTAAAAATCTGCAGAAACCTTAAGTTTAACTACCTGGTCAAGCAGAATCATATGTCCTGTACTGCTTATAGGCAGCCATTCTGTAATTCCTTCGACTATACCGAAAAGAATCGCCTTTAAAATCTCTAGTAACATAACTATCTCCTTAATATTAAATTATTATGCTTCATTCTTGCCAGTTGCTTCTGCAAGTTCTCTCTTGTATCTTGCAAGCTGGCCCTCAGTATTCATTATTCGTCTGCTCTGTTCACTTATTGTCTGGTTAAGCTGTTCTATTGTTTCTGTCTGGTCATCTTTCTTACCTGCAATAGACACCATTCCAAGACACACAATAACAAAAAGCCCTACACCAGCCATTGTACATATGCTCTGTCCTATGAATATAAATATTCCGGTTCCAATAAGAATAAACAATCCAATTATTCCAAGAATAACTATCTTTAATCTGTCTGATTTCTTCAAAGCATTTTCCTTCTTTCCTGAAGCATTTGCTTTGTATTATATACTACTTATGCCTTTCTGCCAAGACTAATGCCTAAGCTTTCCGCCTGTCTTATAAGTTCATTATCTACATTAACCATCTTGGTTTTTCCAGCAACTTCTTCAAGCGGTATCTTAGAAAACTTTCCATCTTTAATGCATACCATATTACCATATTCTTTTCTTAATATAAGTCCGGCTGCTTCAACGCCGATTCTTGTTGCAAGTGTTCTGTCCGATGCACTTGGAATTCCTCCTCGCTGCACATGTCCCGGAATTGTAACCCTTACTTCCTGTCCGGCTTTCTTCTGTAATTCATCACTTAACTGATATGCAACTGACGGAAATGTATATGTCTTTCTCTTTTCTTTTAATTCTTTCTTAGAAAGCTTTGCATCCTCGTCTGATATTGCACCTTCTGCCATGGCAATAATAGTAAACTTCTTGCCCTGTTTTTCTCTTATCTTAATTGTTTTTAATATCTCATCAACATTATATGGAATCTCAGGTATAAGTATGATATCAGCACCGCCTGCAATTCCTGAATGAAGAGTAAGCCAGCCAGTCTTATGTCCCATTATTTCAACAATAAACACTCTGCTGTGTGATGCTGCTGTTGTATGGATTTCGTCAATAGTTCTTGTCGCAACATCTATTGCTGACTGGAATCCAAAGCTCATCTCAGTTCCTTCTATATCATTATCAATTGTCTTAGGAAGAGTTACTACATTTAAACCTTTCTGCGATAAGAGTGCCGCAGTCTTATGTGAACCGTTTCCACCAAGCATTACAAGACAGTCAAGTTTTAAATCCTTGTAAGTCTTAATCATACTTGCAACCTTGTCACGTCCTTCCTCATCAGGCTCATTAATATATTTAAATGGTGTGCGGGAAGTTCCAAGAATTGTTCCTCCCTCTGTAAGAATTCCGCTGAAATCATCTTCCTTCATCAGCTTGTAATTCTTAGTAATCATTCCTTTGTAGCCATCAAGGAATCCGTATATTTCAACATCCTTTGTATTATTGTATAAAGTCTTGGCAACGCCTCTCATTGCCGCATTAAGAGACTGGCAGTCTCCACCACTTGTAAGCATTCCTATTTTCATGCATATTCCTCCTGTCACTCTATATGATTTTATTCTGCATTTCCAGCTGCTGCATAACTCTCTTCATATAATGTTTCCTGAGAATCAATCTTAGAATCATTAATCTGTCTGTCACGATATATTCCGTTGCAGTCCTGCTCCTTGCCCTTCTCGTCATCCTGCATTATGAGGTCAAAAATGTGTATTATACGTTCCTGACAATGTTCATCAAGCACAGGAGCAGCAACTTCTACTCTTCTTGTAGTATTTCTTGTCATAAAATCAGCTGATGCAATATATATCTTCTGTCCCTCACCACGGCCAAAACGATATATTCTTGAATGTTCAAGGAATCTTCCGACAACGCTCACAACACGGATATTGTCTGTGTATCCTTCAACTCCCGGCTTAAGACAGCATATACCTCTTACTTCAAGTTCAATTGTAACACCTGCCTGTGACGCCGCAATAAGTTTCTCAATAATAAGCTTGTCCGTAAGAGAATTAATCTTAACTCCGATATATCCGTCACCGCCACTTTCAGCTTTTCTTATCTGTTCATCAATCATAGTAAGAATTCCGTTCTGCAGACAGTTAGGTGCAACAAGAAGCTGGTTAGAACTGTCAACTGTCTCTCCCTTCTGTAAAGCTGCAAATACAGCAGCCGCATCAGCACCTATCTCCTGATTAGCTGTAATAAGCGACAGGTCCGTATATAATCTTGAAGTCTTTTCGTTATAATTACCCGTTCCAATCTGTGTTATATATGAAAATGTATTATTAACTGAACGTGTTATAAGACATAACTTTGAGTGTACCTTATAATCGCCAAGCCCGTATAAAAGCTGGCATCCGGCCTCTTCAAGTCTCTTAGACATCTCAATATTATTGGCTTCATCAAATCTTGCTCTAAGCTCAATTAATACAATAACTTCCTTGCCATTCTCTGCTGCCTCAATAAGAGTATCAACAATCTTACTTCTATCTGCAACCCTGTACAGAGTCATCTTAATTGACACAACTGTCGGATCTTTCGCAGCTTCCTCAAGCATTGCAATGAATGGGCGCATACTTTCAAATGGATATGAAAGAATAACATCCTTCTTCTCAACCTGTGGAATTATCTTCTCATTCATATTAAGTTCTCTGCTTGGCTGAGGAATACGTTTTTTATAGAACAGCTCCGGCTTATTCTTTAACACACCCTGCAGCTGGAATACAAATGACATATCAAGAGGAGTATTCTCCTCAATAATATGCTTCATTCCTATCTCAAGATAATCTGTAAGTTTCCTCTTAGTCTTTTCATTAATCTCTCTGTTTATCTGTACACATACCGGATTAAGTCTGTTTCTCTGCTTAACCATATGTTCCATCATATTTCTATAATCAAGGTCTTCGTCATATACAGAACCTGCGTCTATATCAGCATTTCTAATGACTCTCATAACCGATTTTTCCTGAATCTCATACTTCTCATACAACTTCGATACAAAATGCAGTATCAGCTCTTCAGATAACATGAAAGTTCCCGGTCTTGTCGGAATCTCAATCAGTCTCTTAAATACACTGTTAGAACATGGAACTATTCCTATCTTATGCTTACCCTTCTTAGTCTTCATAAGCACAATGGCATACATCTGCTTATTTGCAAGAAATGGAAACGGCTGCTGCTGTCCGATTATCATTGGTGAAAGAAATGGTGCAATATGCATATCAAAATACTGTTCTAACAAAGCACCTTCATCATTAGATAATTTATTAAAGTTAATCAGGCGGATTCCTGCTGTTTCAAGCTCACCCATAAGCTGTTCATATACTCTGCCCTTTTTCTTCTCAAGTTCACTTACCTTATCAAGAATTGCGCTGACCTGCTCCTCGCTTGTCATTCCTGTTTTATTCTCTCTGACCTTTTCCTGCGAATGCATCTGCATCATAAGCGTGCCGACACGCACCATAAAGAATTCATCAAGATTAGTCTGGTATATTGATGCAAATGTTAATCTCTCTGCAAGTGGTACTTTCGGATTGGCAGCTTCATTTAAAACTCGCTCATTAAATGCCAGCCATGAAAGTTCCCTATTCGTATAACATGTCTTTGGTGTTATTTCTTTAGTGTCTTTACCCATTGCCCCGTTCTCCTTTTCCCGAAAATATTTACGAAACATTTCCTTAATAACCGTGAATTTCATATCATTCCTCATTTTTCTTTTGCCTGTATCTTTCTTTGGCAATAGTTTCATTGTCACATGGATATGTAAAATCCACTATCGGTGTTATGTAAAATGTATGTAAAGCAAAAGTAAATGTAATTGACACATTTTCTACATAAAGGTACAATCAAGCAGGCAGTAAGGAATATGGTCAGAATCCATAACAGCTCACTCTACTGTATGCCGACACGGTTTTTATATCATGCCACTGTAATCAGCAGCAGCTTTTGTTTTGAATACTCTACACATTCATCCTTAACTTAAGCAACGCACTGTGCACGGGAAGGCTTAAAAACTGGTTTAAGCGGCAAGTCAGGATATTTACTGCACTATAAATTTTCACATCACCTGGTGAGAGGTGGTCAAGGAGGAAACATGAAACAATTAAAAAGAAAGGTATTTGCATTCCTGGTTGCCGCATGCTTAATCTGCATGAACATCGTACCGGTATTAGCAGATACAACAGCGGATGCTACAGCTCCTGCTGTGGCTGATGTAAGACAGGAAGCACAGCTTACTGCTTCTTACCTTATGAACAGTATTGATTTCTCTACATATGCTGATACCAGCGTATTCTATGGAGTTTCAAGAGATCTGTTCCTTTCAATCCGTTCAGGATATGACTGCTCTAGTCAGCTTGCTACATATCTTGAATTCGTTAAGAATAACATTAACGAAGATGGATTTTTAAACATTGATAACGGATACAACGCTAAGAATTATTATATTTCAGGATACACATATCTTATAATGATTCTTTCTGCGTCAGGAATTGACGCTACTGATTTTAACGGAATCAATATCGTTCGTGCATTTGATAAGAAAATCAACACATTTACAGTTGATGACTTAAGCAATAATAGCATGAATATCTATCACCTTGGTTCAGTATATTCAGTAGTTAATGCTTACAAAGACACTATCAGCAACTCAGATAAAGTATTAGCTAATATTAAGGAAGCTCTCCTTGCAGCTTGTACTGCTGATGGCAACGGTATTGATAACTGGGGAAACTCAATCGATAACAACGGATTCGTATTCCCATTCTTTGCCTCATTATATGACACTGACGCTGATGTAAAGAAAGCTATTGACAGTGCTGCAGACTATTCTAAGCAGGGTATCTTAGCTGATGGAACTTCTTTCTACAGCCTTAATTACCCATCAAGTACAGGTAACACTAATTCATCTGGTATGAATCTCGCATTCTTTGCACAGTATGGTAATTCAGATGTTAATACTGCTGTTTTATACAATGCACTTGTTAATACATTTAAGTCTAATTCAGGTAATGGTGCTTATCTTAATACATACACTGGCCTTGAAGACTTCAAATCAGCAACACCTGATGCATTACAGGGTATCATCACATATCTTTACTCTCTTGAGGGTAAGGCTAACCCATTTGATATAACTGCTGATGTTAAGGCTATTGCCGATGCAAAGAATGCTCCAGTAGAAGAGCCTTCTACAGAGCCAGCTACACCATCTACTGAGCCTTCTACTGAGCCAGCTGCCGGTAATAACACTGCATCCCCTGCAACTGGTGATGTTAATGTTTACATGTACCTGCTCTTAGCTGCTGCTTGTGCTGCTACATTCGCGGGCGTAACTGTTTACAACAAAAAAAGTGCCCGCTAATAACTGCAGACACATATAACCTATAAAATATAAAAGTTGATTATAAAACATACTGTTATAACAACTCTGCCGCCGGAATCCTGATGATTCTGGCGGCAGTTTTTTATCTATAACCCATATTTAATTCTCGCACGCGTAAGTTTTCCAAGCAGTCCGTCTCCAAAAAGAAATGCACACACAGCCGCTCCGCCTGCATGCATAGCATCATAAGGTGCTCCGGTTATGTACAGAAGTTTCAACGCCTCCCATGATATATTGGCACTACCGGAATCCGTATATGTGCTGTTCATCATCATGGCTGCAACATTCATAATTCCACCATATATAACGAACACACTTATAAATGTGAATATTGTCACTGTAATGAAATTACACGGAATCCGGCTTCTCATAAAAAGCACCGCCGCAATAATTCCCACAAGACCGAAAGCGTACAATCTCCACCCAAAAAATGTCTCACCGGGCTTTGCTGTAAATAAATATGCGATATAGCCAGCAAGCTCTGACACAATCATACATACAACCGGAACAGCCATAACTGACAGACCAGTTTTAGTCTGTTTTCTTACAATCTCTTTCTTATCATCAAAGTATCCGACAAGCTCCGGCTTGTAAAATGCAATTCCTGCAAGTACACCAAGCAGCCCCCATGCAAACATTTCCCACGGTGTCCATACACCCTGTCCCATAAAGAAATTACATACGAATCTCGACAGTACACCAGTAAGAAATCCTGTCTGTGGACCAAATGCAATCCCTGTTATTATGACAAGTGCTGTACCCGCATGAAGCGGTATTGTATACGCACATATTATATTAGCAACAACTGTAAGCGCTGACATAACTGCAACCATCACAACATGTCTTGCCTTCGGCTTCCTCTTTTCAAATGTAAAGAAAGGAATGGCAATTGCAACAGCCAGTATTATAACGCTTATAAGCATGTAATTAATACTCATCATCTATTATCCTCTAAACATCTGTGAATAGTTTCAACAGCTTCATCACATGTTACACAATCTTTGAAATAATCGGACATTATTCTGTTAGTATCCGTTGTAAAGAATATATTGCCTGCAAAGAAGCTGTGTGAATCTGTGTAACTTTCTATGTTTCTGTCAAATATTAATCCGCATTTATCAGCATATACTGCACAGAATTCCACATCATGGGAAACTATCACGATAGTTTTCCCTATATTCTTTAATTCTTTCAGCCATTCGCCCATCTTTTTACAGAAGAACGGGTCAATTCCCTTAGTTGGTTCATCAAGCAGAATAATATCCGGCTCATACAGCAGTATCTTTGCAAATGCAAGTCTTTGCTGCTGCCCGCCGCTCAAATCATACGGATGCTGTTTTCTCACTTTGAGAAGCCCTGTACGCTCCAACATATTCTCAACAAAGTCAATTCTCTGCTGCCTGTCCATATTCTTAACTGACGAATTGCCTTTATCAATAACCGCCGACGCAAGTTCTTCCTCAACGCTTATCTGGTTAAGCAGTGCCATTGGATTCTGTGGAAGAACAGCACATCTTCCGTTCACCTTCACCTTCCCGGATATAGGCTTTCTAATTCCTGACATAAGCCTTAGAAGCGTTGTCTTTCCCGCTCCATTACTTCCAAGCAGAGCTGTTATCTTCCCCTTTTCTATGTCAAAGCTGATATTTTCGAGTACATTTGCAGAATTCTTAGTGTATCTGAAGAACACATTTTTAACTGAAACCGCTGTTTCTCCGGCTTCATAATGCTTATCCTGTGGTGCATAAGCGCTGTCTTTAATATTAAGACCGGCTATCCATTCCCTGCCTTCCTTAACCGTAAGCGGGCAGTCTGTTTCAAATGTAATATCTTCCTTACAGCCTTCATATATCCTGACAGATGAAGGAAGTCCATACACAAGCGGATTCTCCGTCTTAACAAGACTTTCTGCTGTCTTTCGCGGAGTATCATTATGTATCAGCCTTCCGTCCTCAAGCACAAGCACTCTGTCTGCCTTAGAATAGATATCTGCAAGATTATGTTCAACACACATAATTGTTATTCCAAAATCCCTGTTAAGCTCCAGAACTGTATCTATGAACTTCTTCTTAGCAAGCGGGTCAAGCTGCGCTGTCGGCTCATCAAGCAATAAAACCTCCGGTCTCATAACCATTATTGAAGCAAGATTAAGAAGCTGTTTCTGTCCTCCCGACAACTCCTCTGTATTCTTATCATACCAGCCGGTAATTCCGAAATATTCAGACATCTCCGCAACCCTGCGCCTTATATCTGCGTTAGGCACACCAAGATTTTCAAGCCCAAATGCCAGCTCATGCCACACCTTATCAGTAACAATCTGGTTGTCAGGATTCTGTCCGACATATCCAATCTTAACTGATGCCTCTGCCTGACTTAAACTGCTTATCTGTCTGCCGTAATATTCTGCCTTTCCACTAAGTCTTCCCTCTGGAATCATGCTTTTATCAAGCATCTTAAGAAGCGTCGTCTTTCCACTTCCGGAGGTACCTATAATCAGCGCAACCTCGCCCTTCTTTATATCAAATGTTATATCTTCAAGTACCAATACATCACTTCCTGCATATCCGAAGGAAAGTGATGAAACATTAATAATTGTGTCTGCCATTATGCAACTACCTTTCGTTATATGAACTGCGTTTCTTATACTGCACATTACCAGTTATCTCTATTACCATTGGAATCACTGTCAATATTGCAAATGCAGTAACTGCCAGCACTCCTTCTATATTAAACTTTGTAAAATATATCATCGGAAGATAATATACCGAAAGTTTCTTTCCTGCAATTGGAATAATAGCTATCGCAAAACATACAACCATTATAATTATTGTAAGTGCATCTTTTAATGTGAATCTGAATCTGTTAAAGCTTGTCCTTCCTTTAAGTCCATATCCTCTGCTCTCCATGGACATAGAAGTTTCCATTGAACTTTCAAGTGACCATGTTATAAGAGTTGAGAATTCATTTGCAAAATGTCTGATTTTTCCAAAAATATTATTCCTGGTCTCCGCTCCACGAAGTCCCATCTGTGCTTCATGTATCTGTCTGTATCTTTTTCTCATAAGCGGTATCATTCTTAATATCATTGAAAATATCATGCCAACGGAAGGAATAAAACTTCCGAACAGATACATCATTTTCTCAGAAGAAAGATAACTGGCTGCAACACTGCACCATTGTATGACTGCAATTAATAAAAGGCTTATAACTGCACCGTATATTATATTCTCAAGGCACACCATGTTATCGTTAATATAAAACAACGGTGTAACTCCGCTGTGATTAAATATAGGCTGGATTAATACGGAGAATATAACAACGGGAATTGTTATCATAATATTCTTCTTAATAAATGCACTTCCCTGCATATATATTCCAAGAACAAGTGAGCCCACATACGAAACCGCCAGTATAACCGGATTCATTGTGAACATGGTTATCACCAGCACCAGTGCAATGTAGATGAAATTCGTCCACGGATGCATTACTGCAAATGCTGAATATTTAGTTACATGTCGCCCCACTGGCATACGTATATCCATCTGATAACATCTCCATCTTTTACCGTATATTGATTGGCTGCCATCATAGGCAGCACCCCATTAACTCTGTAAGTCCATCCACTTGTCGGTCCTACATTCTTTTCTGACAGATTATTAATACTTGAAACATATGATCTGTCCGCATTCGCAACTATCGGAATCACAGGATCATGCATTGCTGCAACCGCTACAAGAACATCATATACGGTAAATCCCTCTCTGCCTGTATATGTTGTAACTCCAAGTATAGTTCCATCATCAGGAATTGCATCACGAATTCCCGGATTGGTAATACTGTCTTTTCTTGCCGTTGCATTATCACATCTTATCTCTATAGTACAGCTGATTACCTTACCTGCTGGTTTGGTATTCTGTGAATTATTATTTCCTGAAGTACCTGTATTGTTATTTATATCTGTTCTACCGCTATCTGCGCCCGAATTGCTTTCTGTATCTGTGCTGTCTGCATCAGATTTATTGCCATCAGAATTATATTGGCTGCTATTCCCGGCACTTTCCTCATCTTTTACTTCTGTTTCAATTCCGCCCAGGTCGCTTTCACTGTTATTAATAGCACTTATGCTATTATCTGTTCCATCACCCGGATTATCTTGCTTTGTGTCTTTTCTTGTATTATCTGAATTCTCAGCCTGTGTCTGTCTGTTATCTGATACATTACTGAATTGCTTCCTGTATGAATCAACAGAACGAATTCTGACATTAGCAATTACGAATACAGCTAGTACACATCCTATTAACACAAGTCCAATCTTTTTTATGTTTTTATATCTATTATACATATGTCTACCAGTTTTTTTGTTTTTTATTGTATCATGCACATTGCCCATAATCAAATCTGTACATATAAATGTCGTTTTATTTCATAATATTATCACATTTTTATGATTGAAAATGATACAATTTCTGTTATAATCCAATCACAGGATATTAACGAGGTAATTTAATATGGATATAACAATGGCAGAATATATTGAAATCAATTTTATTGGAATTGTAATTCTTCTTGTTATGTTAATACACATGGTTGCAATCCAACGGCTTTTTAATAAAGGTGCTAACAAGTATTTCACTCTGATGCTAGGCTGTAACATTGTAATACTTATGTCAGATACAATCATTTATTTCATGAGATGGCACCCATCAGCAATATGTATGTTCATAAGTAATCTTATGTCCATCATATTTTATGGAATGGCTGTACTCTTTGGATATTTGTGGCTGATGTATACTTTAAAGCGTCTTTATTCCAAATTCAGCATATCTTTGAAAACCCGTTTTCTTTTATTAGTTCCGTGTTTCTTATGCTGGATTGTTATTATTTCAAGCCCATGGACAAAACTTATATTCTACTTTACAGAACAGAATCGTTATGTAAGAGGTAATTTCATGTGGCTTACAATGTTTGTTCTTGTATCTTACTGGATGGCAAGTTTCGTAATTACATTACGCGAAATGAAAGATCCAGGTTATGAACGAGAACATAATGTTTATGTCACATTACTTACATTTCCAATCCCTGCAATTATTGGCAACTTCATACAATTGAAATTTTATGGAGTATCCGTTGTATGGATATGCACTACAATTACTCTTATGATTGTATTTATAAGTATGCAGAATATTCAGATTTCAAGAGATATGCTCACCGGACTATTTAACAGACGTGAAACCGACAAGCACATAGAATGGGAACTTAAGAAATTCCGTTCCGCTGATTATAAGCTATTTATTATGATGATTGATGTCGACTATTTTAAGCAGATTAATGACAGATATGGTCATCTGGAAGGTGATAAAGCACTTATTGATGTTGCTGATATTTTAAGGAATAGTTTTAGAACAAGAGATTTTATTGGCAGATTTGGCGGAGATGAATTTATTGTTATCGGCAGATTAAAAAAAGATGATAATGTTGATACTCTTATTAAAAATATTCATGATGTACAGACTTCATTTAATGACAATGCTGAGACATACAAGCTCTCTTTAAGTACAGGTTATGTAGTTTATGATTCAGCTAAGAATCTTACTACTGATAAAGTCATTGCTGACGCTGATGAAAAGATGTATTCGATTAAAAAGAAAAGACACAGTCTTAAAGCATAAAAAAAGCAGCTTACGCTGCGAATGCTTTAAGGCTGTTTCTTATTACCTGTGCCTTATCTTCATCATCATGAATTATCATCGTCATTGGCTTCATAATGTTAAGACTGAATATCCCCAATATTGACTTGGCATCTACCATAGTGTGTCCGCTCACTAAATCAATGTCACAATCAAATCTTGATACAATATCTACAAACTTTCTCACCTTGTCAATGTTGTTAATAGCTACTTCCATATGAGTACCACCTTTCTACATTCATGGTTAATAAGTTTACATATCCGGGAATAACAGCCAGCCTCGTCTTTTGGCTGTCTCCCTTCAATGCACACTTATAATAACCATTTCATGTAAAAGATGTAATCATACTCATGTATAAATCTTGTAAAATTCTAGCTCCAGTATCCGAGTTCTACACCCTTCTTGTATATTCCGACTCCTTTAGAATAATATCCATAACAATTAAAATGTGTCCAGTCATATCTAAGCTGCTTGGAAATATTTCCTTTTTTAAAATTCTCAAGATCTTCAGTTGTTGTATCAAGCCCACAATCATTTAGGCCATTCTGAATCATATATGTTCTGGTATTGAAAAAATGTTCTCCATATGCTTCTCTTAGTGCTGCTTCCCATGCAGTATCACCAATTCCAATATATGAACCATATTCATTTAATTCACCCTGATTATCATCTGCAAGCGATGTTCCCGGATCATCAGTGTCACCCAGTATTATATAATATTTGCAGCCAGAGTTTAATATTATATTATCATACTGAAGTATCAGTTCCTGATAATTATTCGCCCAACCGCCATTGCTTCCCATCTCAAGCACTAATATATCCTTAGCACTTCTCTCCTGTGACGCTCTTGTCATAGCCTGAGTTCCACCCTGTATTGTAACTTTCCCCGTTGTTGAAACTTCTGTCGGCTTTTCCGTAGGTGATTCTGTTGGGGATTCTGCTGGTGTCTCAGCAGGTTGTTCTGCATCAGTATCTCCTGTAGTTTCTTTCTCTGCCAGTTCCTGTATCAGGCCATTTTCTTCTGAATATTCATCAGTCTCACTGTCATATATTATAATTCTCGCTTCACTGCCCGAATATGCTGAATATCCCTGCGTAAGTTTTATGCTCACCTGATTATTGCCTGCGTTATCCACATCACACAGGTAACCGTTAATATACATATCTCCAGGATACGGGTCATAATCTATGCCATATCCGCTGTAATCATCATAAGTAAATACATTTCCATTCTCATCTATTAATGTGGCTCTCGCATAATCATCTTCACTTATTGTTATATCTCTGTCTATATATAACTTGATTCCACCAGCTCTAAATGTAATTGTGTATGAATTTTCTCCTGATACTCCAAGATTATGTGTAGTAATCCCGCTTAAACGCTCCAATGTAATTGGAGAACTCCATCCAAATATGCTTAATCCATTAACAGTTCCAGGTGTTGTGCAGCCTGCACCTGCCATCATGCTGTCCCCATAACAGGTTATTTCTCTTGATACTCCGTCATACGGAATAAACTCTGATGTCAGTTTTCTTGACGGCAACGCAAGAGCTTCTTCATCCTCTGTTGCTATCTCATTCTCAAAGAATTCTTCCACATATTTCTCCTCAACAACAACTTTTTCCTGTTCTTCGGTTGTTTCTTCTGTTGAGTCTGCTTCTGTTGTTTCTTGAGCTGTTGTTTCCTGAACAGTCTTTGTCTCTGCAATTGTGTTATCTGCAACATTTTTCTTTATATTCTTATTATGCTTTAATTGCATAATTATAACCGAAACACTTATTAACGCTATAATTAAAACCGCACATGCGCATATAATTATATATTTTCTTTTATCTTTGGTAACTCGTCTTAACATGTCTTTCATATAATTTCTGTCCTTTCTTTAGTATTATGTATTATTATACGAAATCAACTTAAAATAAGTTTAAAAAAGAAAAACTTCCGCGAAATTATATCACAGAAGTTTTTCTTTGTCTATTACATTAATTATGCTGCATAAACCACGACATCATACAGCCTCCGTCAGCCCCGGCTTCAAGTACCTTTTCAATATTATCCGGCTTAATACCTCCGATTGCATACACCTTCACAGCCGGATTAACCTCATGAACCGTCATACACACTTCTTTAAGAAACTCAAGTCCTGCGCCCATCTTGCCCGGTTTGCACTGTGTCTCAAATATTGTTCCAATCACAATCTGATCTGCACCTGCACTGGCAGCATAGACAGCCTCTTCTACACTGTGGCACGACACACTCACACAATCAAGCCTCTTTATCGCATCAGCCTGTTCATTGCACATTTGTTTAAAATGTTCCATTGAAAAATGCACATTTGAACAACCCGCATATTCTGCCGCACTTATATCACTGTGAACAAACATTTTAACAAAAGATTCCCTGCATATCTTCTGAACGCGTCTGGCTAGCTCCCTGTAGTCCTGCCTGTCTATGTCCTTTTCACGAAGTATCACGGCGTACGGGTGCAATGCCACACATTTTTCAATCTGGTTAATGTACTCCTCCATAGTACATTCTGCACTCCCACTGCCTTTCACAAGATGTCTGTTCGTTATACATATATATTTACTATACATAAATGTATTCATTCACGACAGGCTGAAGCCCGCCATCCTCCATATCCTTATACATTCTGTCAAATGAACGGTTATCATTGATTTCAAACTGTTCATCTCCGGCATCACCATCTTCTTTTCCTGTATATTTAGATTCATGGTCGCCGATTCCTGTTGAAACACCTGCTGAAACTTTAGTGGCACATATCTTGGTTATACCATTTCTAAACTGCGCACTCTCACGACTTGAAACTGTTATTCCAACGAATGGCAGAAATAATCTGTACGCACAAAGCACCTGACACAACTGCTTTTCACCGACATCTCTTGGATTAATCTTATCATTGTTGATTATCGGACGGAGTCTCGGACAGCTAAGACTCAGTTCTGCATGTGGGTATTTTCTGTTAAGATAATATACATGCAGTGCTGTTGCCAGTGCGTCTTTTCTGAAATCATCAAGTCCTAACAATGCTGAAAAGCCTGCACCTCTCATACCTGCCATAAGTGCTCTTTCCTGTGCATCAAATCTGTATGGCCATACTCTCTTATGACCTAACAAATGTAATGTCTCATATTTGACAGGATTATATGTCTCCTGAAATACTGTTACATAATCAACTCCGCACTCATGAAGATAGCGGTATTCATCCACATTTACAGGATATATCTCTATGCCGATATTCTTGAAATATTTTCTTGCAATCTTAACTGATTCACCAATGTATTCAACGTCTGAATATTTTCTGCTCTCTCCTGTCAGTATCAGGATTTCTTCCATTCCTGTATCTGCAATAACTTTCATCTCATGCTCAATTTCCTCGAATGAAAGTTTCTTTCTATGAATGTTATTGTAGCAGTTGAATCCACAGTATATGCAGTAATTCTGGCAGTAATTAGCTATATAGATAGGTGTAAATATATATACTGTATTGCCAAAATGTTTCTTAGTTTCATTCTCTGCTTTTCTTGCCATCTGCTCTAAGTAAGGTGCTGCAGCTGGTGAAAGCAATGCCTTAAAATCTTCAATATTACATGTTTCTTTGCTTAATGCCCTCTCCACATCTGCGGCTGTGTATGAGTCATAGTCATACTCATCCATTGCCTTTAAGACTTTATCCTTAATATCTGAATCTATAATTTCCATGTCATCAAGATATTTCATATAATCTGTTCTGAATGACGGGTCCTGCTCTAACTTATGTTTTCTCTCTAACGCAGCCGGTGGAAGCTGGTCACTGTCTATAAAATACACCTGATTTTCTTCGTTCATTATTCTGCCTTCTTTTCTATTATATTTTAATGTTCCACATTTAGCGTAAGAATCCTGTCAATGGGTCAGATGCACTTCCACCTCTTGCAAGAACTCTTCCCATTCCTGTAAGATATGCGCTTCTTCCTGCCTCTATAGCCTTCTTAAACGCCTCTGCCATAGCCGGAACATTTCCTGCGGTCGCAATCGCTGTATTAGCCATAACCGCAGCAGCTCCCATCTCCATTGCCTCACATGCCTGCGAAGGCTTGCCAATTCCTGCATCCACGATAATTGGCAGATCAATCTCATCAATAAGTATCTGTATAAATGCTTTGGTTGAAAGTCCGTTATTGCTTCCAATCGGTGAGGCAAGCGGCATAACGCAGGCAGCTCCGGCATTCTGTAAATCTCTTGCCACATTCAAATCAGGATACATGTATGGCATTACAACAAATCCTTCCTTAGCAAGTATTTCTGTTGCTTTCACTGTCTCATAGTTATCTGGGAGAAGATACTTTGCATCATGCATAATCTCAATCTTTACAAAATCTCCACATCCCATCTCACGGCTGAGTCTCGCAATTCTTACCGCTTCCTCTGCATTTCTTGCTCCTGAAGTATTAGGAAGAAGAGTTACTCCCTTTGGTATGAAATCAAGAATATTCTCTTTATTCTCTGTATTGGCACGTCTAAGAGCAAGTGTGATAATTTCAGCACCGCCCTGCTCAACAGCCGCCTTAATAAGATTCACATTATACTTTCCCGAGCCTAATATGAATCTGCTGTTAAACTCATGTCCTCCTAATATTAACTTATCTTCTTTCTTGTCCTGTATCTTGTTTTCCATCTTTATTTCCTCCTGATATCTGTTTCAAATTACTCCATGACTAAACCTGTCCGCCGCCAACAAAATGCAATATCTCAATCACATCTCCATCAGCAATATTAACTTTATCAAAATCTTCTCTGTGAATTATTTCCATATTCTTCTCAATTACAATCCCTACAGGGTCATACCCTGCCTCTGTTGCATAAGCAAGAAGTGTTTTCCCCACAACCTTTGAAGCTTCAACCTGCTCTCCGTTAATCTGTACCATAGACTCTCCTTTCCCTTCGTTGTTCATTATGGGCATTCGCCGTATAAGCTGGAATTTGTGCAAGCACATTCCAGCTTGCACGGCTCATTGCTTACAAAAAAAGGCAGAACCGCCTTCCAGCTGGTTCTGCCTTTAAAATCATAATATAAAAACGCCGGAAATCTTTTATTACCGACGCCTGTTGTATGTTCGCTGACATGATTCGTTCTGATAATCCTGTCTTCTGGTCTTGAAAAGTGGTGTCCCCAATTCAACGCCTCAATTAATATAACATAAGATGGCTTAATTTACAACTACCAGCCCTGTATATTAATGTCTGACAGTCTCACTTCTTTGTATTCCTGATTAATATACATGTTTATCTGTTGTAATTCTTCGTCAGGAAATGATACTGCTTTCTCGTTATACATCACATTAATTGTATAACTTTCATCCTCATTATGCACTGCTACCACATAGAACTCCGCTGGTCCAAACATTTCCTCAAGCTGTCTGCCTGCTTCACCACATAAGGTATTAACATAATCCTCATCAACATCTACATCATCATGTTCATCATAAACAAAATCCATCTGTGGGTTATAACCTTTTCTTGTCACCGGCATCCCCTCTATAGAAGTGGCTGCATCTGTTCCAATAACAGACTGTGAATCGTAAGTGTTTTCCACTACACCTGTGTTCATGTCTGTACCGCCATCAGACCTGCCTACATCACTCTTGCATGCACAAAGCAACACTGTTCCAAAGTATAGAAATATCACACATGTGCATGTACGCATAACAAAAGGCATAAAATATAAGCTTCTGTGTTTCATAACAAGTTTCACAACAATCACCCCTACCTATATTCTATACCAATCATACACAATAACAATATATATTTGTTAAAATTTTACCTCTTTAATAACAGGATATCTTGATATATGCAATTTAAAATCTTCTATCTTCATCTTTTCCCATTGCTTATCTGTAAACTGTACCTTAGGAATTGTGAATACTATACAGATTTCTTTACTGTCTCCTACACTATCCGTTGTCTTGCTTTGCTCTTCAATCGGATTAAAATTCATATATCTCACTAAATCTGGTGCCTGATTATATGTATCAGTAACTAATGTATAGTCTCCTAATTGATTAATTCTTGACGCATCCGTCTTTTCAGCTATCCTTTCATACATCAGTTTTACATAAACCACACGAACATCTCCAAATTCTTCTATTTCTTCCTGCCACAATTTTTCTACATTTTCGTCACCTACAAATCCAGCCTCAGTGACCTTATACACATATTCACCACAAACAATATCCTTACCAATATTTACACTTTCAATAGTTGGAGCAGGATATTTGCATAACTGATATATTACAGATGATATATAAAAAACTACTATCACAACTGCAATAAAGACTATTCCTATTATTCTCTTTTTATTAGTTTTTTCCCCCAACTATCTTACCTTCCTCTATTTCATATATCTTATCCGTCACCTCTTCAAGAAGGACTCCATCATGACTTGATAATATAACAAGTTTATTATCTGTCTTTAATCCAAGTATTATATCCTTTACATTCGATACACTTTTTTTATCCAAAGCATTAAATGGTTCATCCAATATAATTATATTAGGATTATCCAATATTGCCATTGCAATCCCAAGTTTTTGTCTCATTCCCAAAGAATATTTTTTCACTTTCTTTTTTTCATTCGGATTGAGTCCCACCTTTTCTAATAAAGCTATAATTTGCTCTTCTGTTGTTATTTTCTTAATAGATGCCAGGCTACGCATATTATCCATTGCATTATAATATTCAATAAACCCTGGTGTTTCTATAAGTGCACCGATACTTTCCGGAAAATCAATATCCTTCCCTATCTGCTTACCATCAACATATATGCTTCCACTAGTTGGCATTGTAAGACCACATATACATTTCATAAGAACTGTCTTACCAGAACCATTTATTCCAGCAAAACCATATATGTGTCCTGATGTAAGTTCCATATTGATATTATCAAGAACAAGTTGTTTATTGAATCTTTTTGATACATTTTTTATAATAATTTCGCTCATATTCATCTCCATATATATATTGCGAATTTCTTCACAATTATAGTACCAGCTATACATGCTGACACAATAACTACACATGCTACGCCAATATTGATAATATAATTATTGATTCCTTGATAATATCTCATAATCATTAGATAATTTCCAATAAAAGCATGCGTTCTGTCATACATTGTTAATGCCATAAACATTCCAACAAACACTATTCCTATCTTATAATCAATAAGAGTTATTACAGCCTGTATCATACTTACCATAATCGATACACAAGCTGACATAGCAATTGATTTAATGCATTCAGTTACTGTAATTTCCTGTATTATGGACATATTGACAACATTAGTTCTATATATTAATGAAATACTACCTGCAACAAATGCTGCTGCCAATATTAATGTGTAATACGCAACCACACTTATACATACTAAAACAGCCTTAGCCAACCACCATTTAACTCTGCTTCCAACTCTCATAAGCCGAAGTTTTCCATATATTCCCAAATCGTCATTTACAATCATTCCAATATGAAACGCAAGTAATAAATTAATTGCAAGCCATAAACCATTGGGAATCACAAATTTCTTTTCATCAGTAACATATGGCATACCTCTGAATAATAATTTTATAAAATCAGCAGTATTAATTACTCCTCTATAGGTAAATGCAATAAATACATATATAAAAATAACACCTGCAATTACCAATATTATTCTTTTTTTGTGATGTAAAAGTCCTGTAATTATATCATATCTTAACTGCTCAAGCATAATCTTCTCCAATCATCAAAGATCTCTTTTTTTTATTACAGTTTTTAATAATATAAGTTTCATACTAATTAATATAATAGTAATAAAAAAGGTCTGCTCAACCATATTCTCATACAATGTGGTAGCGTTAACAACAGGTATCATTCTTCCTGTTAATCTTTCAATGATAAGAAATATTAGCCACACAATCATTATAAATGCTTCTTTTCCTCTCCAAAAAATCCACTTTATTAACAGGTATAACAGTTCTGTTGACACTATATACATAAAAATCTGCAACCATATTAAAAACATTAACAAATACGGATTAATTTCCACAAAATATTTTTTAGTATAAAACAGATAGCTATTAATGTCAGACCAATTATAAAACACAACACTTTTATCTAACGACATCGTAAAATTAATCCAAAAGAATATGCTCGAAAAACACAATGCCGTCAATATAATCTTAACTACCTGTCTGTAAAATAGATTACTTCTTCCATATCTGATAATAGCATTATAACTATAGTCATTATCCGTAAGTAATACTGTTTCCAATGCAATAACTACGGCGAATACATAAAAGTTAATCCCTGCCACAATGGAATTCTGTGCACAAGCAAGGTAATCAAATGTGCTTATTACCATTGCAGGATTACCATTTTTCTCTGACAGATACATTATTTCTAATATAGAAAAAAATAATGCTGCTATAAGCATACAAGATATTATCAAAGAATATTTAATATATTTTTTATTTACCATACTTACCATTTCTGAATACTCTTACATTAATATAAGTAAATAACATTATCGTCCCTACTGTTACAAAAAAATATATAAGCCGTGGATTTGAATACGACGGATTAATGAAATTAATCGACATAATAGCTTCATTTTCAATAAGCTCGCCTAATGATATAATTGCTATTGAGAATATCATAGGGAATATCTCCACTATATATATTCTGTTCGTATATATAGCAACACACATAGCTACTGTTGCCATACAGCCTGCATATACCATAACGATAATAATAGATATTATAATATATAATAAGGGATGCTTGTAATATATATAACTCATACTTGATTTGGGCATCATCAGATTCATCCCATCGTCCGGAAATGGTGTATATGTAGACATTGTCATTGAACATATTACAAAACTTAATATGAGAGGTATCCCCACAGCCAATGCTCCCGAAAGAAAAGTTGCGATATATTTTGCATTTACATATTTCTTTCCGTCACACCTTACTAAGATATAATTTCCAAGTCCATTATTCATATCCTTAAAATATGAATCACCATATGGAATAGAAGCAATTAAAGGCACTAATATAAAGAAAGCAACCGCAATACTTGTTTCTCTTCCACCTAGCCACAGTTCATAACTGTTTAGCGGAAGAACCTCATATATATTATCAGATGCCATCAATAATTCATGATTAGAAATCAATAATGGCAATACATTAATAATATAATCCATCATTACAATTACGGCTGATATAATCAATGCAAACTTAAAACCTGGTGATTTCAATGCTTTCTTCAACTCATATATTAACATTCTCAATCCCCCTGTTTTTGTTCAAAACTACTAATTGGAATCTTCATAAACATAGCCTCTGTCACATTAGGGGCTCTACCATTCTCATCATAAGCCAATCCATTAGGATTAATAAATATACATGTCTGCTGTTTATGAGCTTCATCAAGATATTCATCAGGAACTACATAATAATTAGTAAATTCCTGTGTAATATCCTTCTCCAACTGATAGTGAAAATGTCTAGAATCAATCGTGTCATATACATATGGAAACATTGCAACAGGTTCTCTTTTAATACTACTTAATGCTTCATTAAATATTGTTACACAATTACCCGTATACTCTCTTTCACATACTGGATCTGTAATGGTATATGTAACCTTCACTATAGAATAATCCCCTGTCAGAGCATTGCCATTTCTTCTATATTCTTCCCAATCCAGCTGATGTACACTCTGAATTTCATCTGGTATATTCTTACCTATAACTGTAAAAGACTTCACATCATATGTTTTCATAAATATAACTGCAGAAAACTCACTGATAGTATTAAAGCTATTACTGTTATCCGTATTCCATTGTTCTTTTCTTAAATCAGTTGTACTTTCTTCCGTATCCTGTGTCTGTGGTAATATTTTTTTCAATAAAATCCCACCGCCATTAACTTTTTTTATTAAAAACACAGAAATCAGTACTACCAATATCAATGGAATACATATCTTAAACAGTTTATATATATACTTTTTCATATTTCCACATTTAACCTAAATACTATCTGGACTCCATAAAAAGTGAACACTAATATGGTGTCCATTTCCTGGATCAAGCCACAATCTAGCACTTCTATATCCGTCTTCATATACTGTATTCAATAAGTACTTTGCTTCACCAACCTCACAACTCTGGTATGAACCATATGTACAATCTGTATAATCTCCTGCTTTAACTCTAATTGCTGGTATTCTTGCAGCTGAACCATTATTATATATATATGCAGAAGTTGTATTTTTCTTTTCTCTTTCCTCTGTATATAAATCTGTTATTTCAAATGTATCATTATCATAATCATAATCGAAAGCTGTATCATGATAATTTCCATCATAAATTCCAGCCTCAGCAAAACACATTTGCTGACTTGCATACTTAACTCCTCCAGCAATAATTATCCCCAAACATCCAATCATCACATGCGATAAAATTTTTTTATTATGCATAGTTAATCTTTCCCTTTCTACTTTTTTAATTTTACAATTATTATAACACCCTGATTTTAAAATATCAACTGATTACTATATCAAAATCTAACAGTTATACTTAGCACCCGTTACCGCTCGTTTTTCCAGCTTTCAATAACTCCTCCGATAAAGCCGGGAATAAGTCCGAAATATCCAACGAATGTAAACATCCATTCCGTTCCCCTGAATGCAAATATGCTTACAACCGCCCACACTACGAAGCCGATTGCACACCATGCAAGGGTGTTAAGAAGAAGAAACAGATATTCATATTTCTTTTCAGTTAAATGAGTATTTTTACAAATGTTCAGAAGCATTTTCATCGAAACCTCCCTTCGTATCAAGAGCAAATATTACCCATTCTGCAATGTTAGTTGCATGGTCTCCTATTCTCTCAAAATACTTGGCAACCATAAGAAGATCTGCAGCCTGCTCACCATTGGCTGAATCTGCCTGTATCATTGCAATAAGGTCATCTCTTACCTTTTCAAAAAGGTCATCTACCACATCATCATATGCTATAACTTTTCTTGCCTTTTCCATATCCTTCTCAACATAGGCTTCAATACTTCTGATTAACATAAGCATTGTCTCAGAAGCCATCTGGTTGATATGCTCTAACTTCTTTATGTATGACTGGTTAGCAAGTTTAATAGTTATCTCACCAATATCTGCTGCCTGGTCACCAATTCTTTCCATATCAGTAACCATCTTTAAAGCTGCTGTAATTGTTCTTAAATCCTTAGCAACAGGCTGCTGCTGGATAAGAAGATTAAAGCAGATATTTTCAATAGTCTTCTGCTCCCTGTCAATCTCCTCGTCCTGAAGCATAACCTTTTTAGCAAGCTCTGCATCCTGTCTTACAAGTGCATCAACTGCCTTTCGTATAGAATCTTCAATTGCAGAACCCATTTTCATCATTTCTTTATTAAGTCTGTCAAGCTGTTCGTCAAATTTACTTCTCATCATCCAAACCTTCCTGTGATATAATCTTCTGTCCTCTTATCCTGAGGGTAAGAGAATATCTGCTTAGTATCTCCAAACTCAACCATCTCTCCTACAAGGAAAAATGCTGTCTGATCCGAAACTCTTGTTGCCTGCTGCATATTGTGTGTTACCACAATAACTGTGTATTTCTTCTTTAAGTCTTCCATAAGGTCCTCTATCTTTGATGTTGATATAGGATCAAGTGCTGATGTCGGCTCATCCATAAGAAGCACTTCCGGCTGTACAGCAAGAGCTCTTGCAATACAGATTCTCTGCTGCTGTCCACCAGAAAGACCCATGGCCGATTTTTTCAATCTATCCTTTACCTCATCAAATATAGCTGCTCCACGCAGACTCTCCTCAACTATCTGGTCAAGTCTTTTCTTATCTCTTATTCCGTGAACTCTTGGACCATAAGCAATGTTATCATATATGCTCATTGGGAAAGGATTAGGCTGCTGGAATACCATTCCGACTTTCTTTCGAAGAATTGTTGTATCCACAGCCGGATCATATATATCCTCACCGTCAAGAAGCACTTTACCTTCTATTCTTACACCGTCAACAAGATCGTTCATACGGTTTAATGTCTTTAAAAATGTTGATTTACCGCAGCCAGATGGTCCGATAAATGCTGTTACTGCATTTTCCTGTATATCCATGCTCACGTCCTTAAGTGCGTGATTCTCGCCGTAATACAGGTTCAGATTTTCAACTTTAACTTTAATCTTATTACTCATATATTCCTCCCAATTAGTGCTTTTCAAGCTTCTTAGCGAGCCTCTTTGTACCAAAATTAATAAGAAGTACAATTACAAGAAGCACAACCGCAATACCGAACGCTACATCAAATTCACCCTTACTTGCACTTAAGTAAAGCTGGATAGTAAGCGTTCCGCCTGAGTTAAATATTTTCTCAAGAAATGCATTGAAAGTCTTTGGAAGAAGATGTGCACTTCCTGCTGTAAAAAGCAATGCTGCTGATTCACCAATAATTCTTCCTATTGCAAGGATTACTCCAGTTACAATTCCAGGCATTGCTGATGGAAGAAGAATTGTTCTGATTGTGTACCATTTACCGGCACCTAAACCTACCGCACCTGTTCTGAAGCTGTCAGGTACAGTCTTTAACGCTTCCTGTGTATTTCTGGTAACAAGTGGAAGCACCATTAATGTAAGTGTAAGAGAACCTGTCAGAAGTGAATATCCCATGTGACATAACTGTCCGAAGAAAAGCATACCGAACAGACCAAATATAATCGATGGGATACCTGCAAGCGTCTCAGTTGCAAATATTATAGTTGTAACAAGCTTTCCCGGCTTAGCGTACTCATTTAAATAAATGGCAGCTCCTACACCGATTGGCGTTGTAATTATCATAGTAAGTAATATTATTATCAATGTGTTCAGAATATTACCGGCAATTCCCACAGTTCCGTGAAGAATTGATGTAACACCTGTAAGGAATGCCCAGTTTACACGTCTTGCACCCTTAGCGAACACATATACAATAATTCCTAAAAGCAGGAGAACTGAAAATGCTGCACATATATATATTGCTGTATATACTGCTATTTCTTCCGGATGCCTTTTCTTAGCTTTAAGATTATCCATTTGCTTTCTCCCCTTTCTTCTGCATAAATGTAATTATCAGGTTGATAATCATTATGAAAATGTAAAGAACAAGTCCTACTGTGAAAAGAACCTGTCTGTGTACTCCATCTGCGTAACTCATCTCACTTACAATCTGTGTTGTAAGGAATCTTACTGAGTTGAATGGAAGTGGAAGATTTACTGAACCACCGGCTACCATGTTAATAGCCATTGCCTCACCTAAGGCTCTTCCTATACCTAATACGATTCCTGTTATAATTCCTGACTTGGCTGCTGGAACTACAACCTTGAAAATTGTCTGTATCTTAGTTGCTCCAAGAGCAAGTGATGTTGCTCTTAAATTCATTGGTACTGCCCTGATTGCTGACGCGCTCATATTGATAACTGTTGGAAGTATCATAATTGCAAGCACCAGCACTGCAGCCAGGAGATTAGCACCTCCTGTGTACTGATGTGTTGTGGAATTCGCGAATACATGCTTTTCTAATTTATAAAGGAGGGGGTTTAATAACATTAATCCGAGAAGTCCGTATATAACAGAAGGAATTGCTGCAAGTAATTCAACCGCTGGCTGAACTACCGCTGCAAGTTTCTTTCCTGCTATCTCTGTTAAAAACACTGCTGTTAATAATCCAATTGGAACACCTATAAGAATCGCAAGTGTTGTTCCTACAATTGATGAAAGAATTATGTAAACAATTCCGTATGCAGGTGGTGTAGCAGTTGGTGCCCATACTGTTTTGAAGAGCAGGTCTGCTATTCCGACACTTTTAAGACTCTCTGTTCCTTTGATGAACATATAGATAGTAATGGAGCAGACTGCCAGGATAGCCACTACTGCACATACAAGAAATATAAATTGTGCCACGCTTTCACTTACATGCTTTGACTTTTTATTACCTTTTAAAGAACCATTTGCTGTTACTTTAACAGCTGCTGGCGTTCTATTAATTTTATTCATACCAACATTTATAACCTCTTCCATGTCAATCTCTCCATTCAGAATCTATATACTAACTGCTTACTCTGGGAGAATTAAGCCAACTCCCTTGATTACCTTCTGACCAGCTTCAGACTTTACAAAGTTGAACCAAGCCTGAACAAGTTCGCTCTGTGATGAAACAGAACCCTTAGTAGCCATTACAAATGGTCTTGAAAGTGTATACTTACCAGCCTTGATATTTGCCTCTGTTGCATCAACGCCATCAAGCTGTAAAGCTGTAACTGTCTTATCAACTACATCTAATGAAACATAACCGATTGCACCAGGAGTTGCTGCTACCTTGGCAAGTACAGCACCTGTTGAATCAAGTTCCTGTGCATATGCACATTTATTCTTAACATCAAGAAGTTCCTCAAATGCTCCTCTTGTACCTGAAGCTGCCTCTCTACCGATTACTACAATAGCCTCATCTGAACCGCCAAGATCCTTCCAGTTAGTAATCTTACCTGTGTAGATATCTGTAAGCTGCTGCTTTGTTACATTAGTAACCTTGTTGTTCTTATCTGTAATCATTGCAATACCATCAATGGCTACAACATTTTCTTCAATACCTGCTGACTTTTCCTTGTCTGATAAAGCTCTTGAAGAATTACCGATATCAACTGCTCCAGATGTTACTGACTCGATACCTGCACCTGAACCTGTATATTCTGTTGTTACTGTTACATTAGGATATTCTTCCATGAATGCTTCCATAAGTGCACCGCACATCTTTTCCATTGATGTACTTCCTGCTAACTGAATCTTTCCTGAAAGCTCTTTAGACGCACCTCCGTTTGATGATCCATCTCCATTTGATGATGTACCTGTTCCACAACCTGCTAATACTGCAAGGCCTAATGTTGCTGTTAATGCAACTGTAAGTAACTTCTTAAATCCTTTTCTCATAACTTTCGTTACCTTCCTCGTTTTTTATTTGCAAGCTTTAGCAGAAGTTTTTCATAGGGGCTTTAATCAGTTTCCTGATAGAATGATATGTGAGTCGTCTCATAAAGAAAACCCTCTGCATCTGCTTGCAGAGGGTATGTTATCAATGTTATGTAAAATGCATAATCTTATGTTCGTAAAGTTTTTGTAAAATGTATGTGATTATTTATCTTAAAGTCTTTCTGAATATTATTATAAAATATGCCGTTCCTATAACAGCCGTAAATGCCCATGCACTCGCATACACAAGGTAGAGTGACATCAATGTATGTATCTTTGCAAATATCGTACACACCCACACGATTCTGAAAACAACCGAACCCATTATAACTATTATTGTAGGTATAACACTTCTGCCAAGTCCTCTTGCACCCGCTGCTGCATTATCCATAAATGCGGATATAAAATACGAACAGCCCATTATTCCAAGTCTTATTGAACCGTAATGCAATACGTCTGGATCACTTGTGAACAGACTGAGAAACTGTGTCCTGAATATTACAAGCAATGCCCCCAGTACTGCCCCTATAAGAAATGAATACATCTGTGTAACAAGGTACGCCTTCTTAATTCTGTCTCGCTTTCTTGCACCAAGATTCTGCGCTATAAAGCTTGTACATGCAGTATAAAATGCCGCCATCATATCATACACAATGTTATCCGCATTAGCCGCAGCCGAATTACCTTCAACTACTACATGGTCAAATGAATTAACAGCCGACTGTATGTACAGATTAGCAATTGCAAAAAGTGAATACTGTACTGCTGCCGGCAATCCAATCTTTAATACTCTCGCTGCTATATGCGAATCTATTCCTATGTTTCTTATATAAAGACCATAGTCTTTGCCACAGCTAAACAGGAATTTAAGTATTAAAAATGCTGATATATACTGAGATATTATACTTGCCAGTGCAACACCGACAACACCAAGCTTACATACTATTACAAAGAACAGATTAAGCACTACATTAATTACGCCTGCGGTAATAAGATACATAAGCGGTCTTTTCGTATCTCCAACAGCACTTAACACGGCATTGCCATAGTTATACATGGCAAGCGCCGGTGAACCGAGAAGATATATTGTAAGATATATAACCGCCCCATCTATCAGCTCTTTCTTAGTTCCTATAAGATTCAATACTGGTCTTGAAAGGAACAATCCTGACAAAAGCAGCAGAAATCCTGCAATCATACATATTACAATTGAAGTGTGAACTGCTTTCTTTACATTGGCACTATTCTTAGCCCCGACAAACAATGCAACTACCGCGTTGACACCACCTGCAAGACCTAACAGTATACCAGTTGTCAATGTAATAATTATACTCGTTGAACCTACCGCGCCAAGCGCCAGCGGTCCTACAAATTTGCCAACCACCGCCACATCACACAGATTGAACATAACCTGAAGCACATTTGACAACATAAGCGGCACTGAATACATTAATATTTTCTTCGGCAGAGAACCTGTCGTCATATCTATTTCATTTGATTTCATAACCTTATCTTAAACCCTTTAAATAATCCTTATGCTCTGGTGTAATACGGTAACTCTCTACAGCCTTCTGTATTGACTTTCTGTGTACCCATTCAGAAAGCCTGTGCTCCTGTATATAAGGAATTGCCGCATCCCACTGCTTGGCAAGTGCTGTAGCCATATACCATGCAATCATCATATTCACATAGTACTCCTCTGATTTTACACTTGCAATAAGCTGTATATATTCTTCCTTAAAATCTTCATCAAGAAACAGGCGCATCATAACACCCATTCCATACCTTTTAACATATGTGGCATCTGTTGCAATCCACTTCTTTGCCCTCGCAAGAATGTCTTCTTTATTCTTATCAAAGCACTTTGGAAGTGGTAAATCACATGTTGCCCAGTTATCAATATATGGCAGAAACTTCTCGATTTCACTAATGCACATATCATAATCCTTAATCTGTGCAACCAGCATCATGTGAAGATTATTTTCTTCATAATACTTATGTGGCAGCTCATTCATAAACTGTTCCGCCTCTTCTGTCTTAGAAAATTTCTTTGCAAATGCTCTTAAAACCGGAGTTCTTATTCCTATCACAGTCTCTTTATCTACTCCCGGCATAAGACTGCTGTGAAAATCCCTGTACGCCGTATCCTGCAGCTTAAACAGTTCTTCCTGTAAATGTGTCATAACGCCCTCCTCTGAATATATCTCTTCTGAATATCTGCCTCACTATTTTCATAAAAAGCGCAGACTTCATAAATCCTGTCACTGCGTAAAAAAAAATGGAAGCATTAACTGCTTCCACTCCTTAGATAGTAGCGAGAGAGGGATTTGAACCCACGACACCACGGGTATGAACCGTGTGCTCTAGCCAACTGAGCTATCTCGCCATAATATTTACTGAATGTCTTAAAAAGAAATGGGGCCTACAGGGCTCGAACCTGTGACCCTCTGCTTGTAAGGCAGATGCT
>JAUNOK010000025.1 GCA_030537195.1 Eubacteriales bacterium
AAGAACATGCATAACACCACTGAAAGCCGGAATGGATGTAAGAACCCAGTATGGTGTCAGTGATAAGCCTTTTGATGAACAGTAGGAGGATGTGGACATGAAAAGATATGATTTAATAATTGTAGGAGCTGGTCCGTCTGGATTGTCTGCGGCAGTAGAGGCAGCAAAGAGAGGACTTAATGTAGTTGTATTTGATGAGAATGAGAAGCCGGGTGGACAGCTGTTCAAGCAGATACATAAATTCTTTGGCTCTAAGGAACACAGAGCCAAGGTAAGAGGATTTGTAATAGGACAGCAGCTGCTGGATGAAGCAGATAAGGCTGGGGTTAATGTAGTTCTTAATGCAACAGTAATAGGTCTTTATCAGGATAAAGAAGTGGTTGTTAAGATAGGTGATGAAATTCACCACTATAAAGGAGATGCAGTAATAATTGCTACAGGAGCTGCGGAAAATATGGTTACATTTCCGGGCTGGACACTGCCAGGAGTTATAGGTGCAGGTGCAGCACAGACAATGATGAATCTGCATGGAGTGCTTCCAGGTAAGAAAGTGCTTATGTTAGGTTCAGGTAATGTAGGACTTGTAGTTTCATTCCAGCTTATACAGTGTGGCTGTGAGGTTGTTGCACTTGTTGATGCTGCACCAAGAGTCGGCGGATACGGTGTTCATGCTGCAAAGGTTGCAAGGACAGGAGTTCCATTCTATCTGTCACATACAATAGTAAAGGCAGAAGGAGATACAGAGGTTACAGGAGTAACAATAGCTGAGGTGGATTCTAATTTCAGATTCATACCGGGTACAGAGAAGCATTTTGATGTAGACACTATATGTCTGGCTGTAGGACTTTCGCCTATGTCACAGCTTCTTAAGATGGCAGGCTGCAAGATGGAGGATAATCCAAAGAGAGGCGGTCAGGTTCCAATCTGTGATGAATATGGAAGAACATCATTACCGGGTGTATTTGTTGCAGGAGATGTATCAGGAATAGAGGAAGCTTCATCAGCAATGATAGAAGGACGAATGGCTGGTATTACAGCAGCAGAGTATCTCGGATACATAGAAGAAAAAGAGATGGACGATTCATTAAAAGAACTGGATAAGGCGCTTGATGGTCTGAGACAGGGAATGTTTGCACCTAAGAACAGAGGCAAAGCTATAGAGACTACAGAAGAAGGAATCCCTATTTCACAGAATCTTTTAAAGAAGGGATATGTAGCTGATGATGAAATCGAGAGATTTCCTGGTGTTACACACAGACCGGGAGTTCATCCGGTTATGGAATGTACCCAGAATATCCCATGTAATCCATGTCAGGACGCATGTCCTAAGGGTTGTATCTCGATAGGATCTAATATAACATCACTTCCTATAGTTGTAGATAATTCACAGTGTATTAACTGTGGCATGTGCGTAGCAAGTTGTTCAGGTCAGGCAATATTCCTTGTTGATGAGGACTGTGGGGATGGAACGGCAACAGTCACTATTCCGTATGAATTTCTGCCATTGCCAGAGGCAGGAACTAAGGGTGCAGGTCTTGGAAGAAATGGTAAGAAGATATGTGATGCAGAGGTCGTAAGTGTTAAGAGCAGCAAGGCATATGACAAGACCAATCTTTTAACAATGCGTGTACCTAAGGAATATGCAATGAAAGCAAGATTCTTTAAAGCGGAATAAAACAGGAATGGAGGAATGAGTATGAATAGTGTTAATGATAGAACAAGAGATATTGGTCCATTTGTACCGGGACCTGATGATGACATGCTTATCTGCCGTTGTGAAGAGGTTACAAAGGGTGAAATCAGAAAAGCAGTACATGATGGAATGTGGACAATAACAGAGATTAGAAGATATCTAAGAACCGGAATGGGACTGTGTCAGGGACAGACATGCAGCAAGCTTGTAAAAGGAATAGTTGCAAGGGAATTAGGCGTGTCACCTGCAGAATTAGAACCGGCAACTTCAAGAGTTCCTATGCGTCCTATTGAGATGCATGTGTTTGCAAATGAAGCAAAGGAGGATGAGGCTAATGAGTAATACAGCAGAAGTAGTAGTAATTGGCGGAGGAATAATAGGATGTTCTATCAGCTATTATCTTGCAAAAAAAGGTGTATCAGTCATATGCCTTGAAGGTTCAGACCACTTTGGAAACGGCGGTTCAAGCAGAAATGGCGGAGGTGTAAGACAGTCAGGACGAGATCCGAGAGAGCTTCCTTTGGTTATGTATGGAATAAAGAATTTCTGGCCGACATTGTCCGATGAACTTGAGGTTGACTGCGAATATCATCAGGATGGTAACTTAAGACTAGGAAAGACAGATAAGCATAAGCAGATTCTTACAGGACTTACAGAAAGAGCTGTAAAGGTCGGACTTGATGTAAAGATGATTGACGGAGATGAAGTCAGAAGGATTAATCCATATCTTTCAGATGAGGTTACATGCGCAAGCTGGTGTCCGACAGATGGCCACGCCAATCCGCTTACGACAACTCTTGGATATTATAAGATGGCAAGAAGACTTGGTGTACATTTTATATCTGGTGAAGAAGTTATTGAACTTAAGAAGGTTAAAGGAAAATTAAGAAAGGTTGTGTGTGCATCGGGAGATGTATATGAGGGCGAGACAGTTGTTCTGGCAGCAGGATATGAATCCAGAGCAATAGCAGCTACTGTGGGAATTGATATTCCAATGCAGAAGGCAATGCTTGAGGCACTTGTAACAGAGGCACAGCCACATATGTTTGACCAGATGCTTGGAACAGCAGAAGCAGATTTCTATGGACATCAGACAAAGCATGGTTCATTCGTATTTGGTGGTTCTTCAGGACTGGAAGGATACACTAAGGACAATGGAACACCAATATGTTATTCCAAGACAGCACCATGCATATGCCGTGGTATCATGAAGTATTTTCCAGACCTTGCCAATGCGAAGATAGTAAGAACATGGGCTGGCTGGATGGATAGATGCGCAGACGGAGTTCCTGTTCTTGGAAATGTTTCAGAAGTTCCGGGACTTGTGTTGGCATGTGGATTCTCCGGTCACGGATTTGGAATCGCACCGGGAGCATCACAGCAGCTTGCAGAACTTATAACAACCGGTAAGACAGATGTTGATTTAAGTGCCTTGCGTTATGACAGATTTAAAGCTAAAATCTAAATGTAACATTTGAATGACTTATGCAGGAGTATGTCATGATATGGAAAAAGGATAAGTTAAGACCAAGCCAGCCGTATTTCGTATTTGATACAAGAGACTTCTATCAGGAGGTATACTTAAGACAGGGAATATCACATTTCTATACATACCATACAGAGGACAATAATGTATTAAGAACTGTTCCGGACGGGTGTATTGATCTGTTTTTCGAATATGGTGATGATGGAATGAAAGGCTATGTGTGCGGCACAAGGCTTAAGTATCATTGTCAGGACTGGAGTGGAAGAAATGAGGTGTTCGGGGTAAGATTCATGCCCGGAATACAGCCGGAGTTTCTTGCATGTACGATGAAGGATGTTCTTGAACAGAAGATACCTTTAGAGGGTATGGTCAGATATGATAATACAGAGTGGTTTGAAAAGCTTGGAAAAGAAACGGATTTCTATCAGAGAATCAGGATATTTCTGGAAGGATATACCCGTATCGAGAATAGAAAAGCACCGTTATATGGCAAGAAAGAAATAGTACAGTCAGTAAAACAGATGGTGTATGATTCAGATGGAACAATAAAGGTTCATGAGATAAGCAGTAATACAGGATATTCGGAGCGTTATATCAACAGGATATTCATAGAAGAGATGGGATTTTCCACTAAGACATTCTGTAAGATAATCCAGTTCCAGAGAGCGTTGGAATTCCTTAATTACGGAGCACCTGACAAGATGACGGATGCTGCTGTATATCTTGGATATTATGACCAGTCACAGTTTATCCGTGATTTTTCTAAGTATGCAGGTGTTACACCTAAGAAATATCTTGATATGGTTGAACGATTTAACTACAAGAACAGAATTAAAAGTTGTGCTGATTTGTACAATTTATAAATGTTACATATGAATATACTGATTTTATAAGACGAAGGCGTCTGACACAGAAATAGTGTCAGGCGCCTTTTTGCGTCAGCAGCAATTAATATAAGCATTTTAATAAGGAGGAAGCAGATATGGGATTTTCAAAGATTGAAGTAATTACATCCATGGAGAAATTATCAAGCCTCAAGGAAGCACTTAACAAGCTGGGAGCAAGCGGAATAACAGTTATACAGGCCTTGGGATGTGGCGTGCAGAAAGGAACTTATGAATATGAAGCCAGACAGAATTCACAGATGGAGCTGCTTCCAAAGCAGATGATTATAACTATTGTTGAGGATGAGCTTGTTGATAAAGCCGTAGAGACTATTAAGAAAGAATTATATACAGGTCATATAGGAGACGGCAAGATATTTATTTCACCGGTATCGAATATTATCAGGGTAAGAACTGGAGAAGAAGGAATGGATGCCCTGAAATAAATGTGTTTAAGTATGTAATTTAAGAAGAAAGGAAGAATGCTTATGGAAGAAAAGAAGCTGGGATTGATGAGCGTTATATCCACAGGCGTAGGACTTATCGTTGCAACATCATGTCTGATGTCGTTAGGACAGGGCGCAGGAATGCTTGGTGTTGGTTTCATAATTCCGATGGTTATTGCGTGTGCAATCAATATATGCACAGCACTTTCAATGGCAGAGCTGAATGCATTGATGCCGAATCTTACAGGCGGACTTGCACAGTACACGCTTGCTGGCATGGGACCATTTGTTGCAATAGTTACTATGGTTGGTGGATATCTTGTCTGTCAGTCAATAGCAGGTTCAGTTGAATGTGCAATGTTTGGAAATGCAATTAACACAGTATTCGATACGGGCATACCGTCAAGTGTGTTCTGCATAATATTGCTGGTTGTCCTTATAATTGCCAATCTGCTTGGTGTTGATATGTTTGCAAAGATTCAGAATTTTGTTGTATATGGATTGATTATTTCTCTGGTGATTATGGGAATCATTGGAATTGCAGGCATCGGAACGGGCGAAAGAATACATCAGCAGATGAATCTGTCTACCGGAGTATCTGATACATTTTCACTGCTTGGACTTGCATTCTTTTTATTCATAGGCAGTGAATTTGTTATTCCGATTTCGAGAAATGTGAAGAATGAACGAAGAAATATCCCACTTGGAATGATTCTCAGCCTCGTGATTATATGCGTAATGCAGATACTTATAGTTATCGGAATGGGACATTACACACCGTGGGACGAGCTTGCATCAAGTGCTTCACCACATATTCTGTATGGTACATCACTTCTTGGAAAAGCGGGTGCATTGTGGATGATTCTTGTATCAGTATTCGCAGTTATAAGTACAGTTAATTCGGCAATAAGTTTTCTTTCATATATGTGTGCGGGAATGGCTAAGATAAATCTTCTTCCGTCAGTTTTCTTAAAGAAGAATAAGAGAGGCGCTTATTATGTAGGAATTCTTGGAATTGGTGCAATTATGATAATAGTCAATGCGACAGGACTGTCAACAAGTGATTCATTGTCATTCATGATACTGGTTGCGATTGTATTCTGGATGGTTTCATATGTTGTTTCGAATATAAATGTAATTATATTCCGCAGGAAGCTGCCTAAAGCACCAAGAACATTCAAAGTGCCGGGAGGAATAGTAATACCGGTAATCGGAATTATTGGAAATGTAATCATGATATGGAACATATCAGGTGATAGTGCCACGAGGATGATGATATATATGATTGATGGAATTATATTTGCAATATTGTGTGTGTATGCGGTTTTATGGTGCAGATATAAGCTGAAAAGACCAATGTTTAAGCCAGTTCCTATGCATGAGGTAATGGCTATGGAACATTCATTATATCTTGTGGCGCATAAGGAAGTGTATGTAAAAGAACAGATAGAGTTAAATGGAGGTAATTAAGTTATGGAGTATCCAAAGATTGATTTTTTATATCTGAATGAAGATGATATGGTGGCAGCAGGAGTTAAGGATATGAAAGGCTGTGTAGATGCTATGGAGGAAATGTTCAGGCTTATGAAAGTTGGAGATTACCGTATGGGTGGTGCTAACGGCAATTCTCACGGAAGTATGGTAATGTTTCCTGAAAAGTCAGAATTCCCGGAGATGCCGGTTGATGGACCGGACAGAAGATTTATGGCAATGCCTGCCTATCTTGGCGGAAAATTCGATATGGCTGGAATGAAGTGGTACGGTTCTAATGCCGCGAACAGAGAAAAAGGGCTTCCAAGATCAATTCTTATGCTGATTCTTAACGATAAGGATACGGGAGCACCACTTGCATTCATGTCTGCAAATATATTGTCAGCATACAGGACAGGCGCAGTTCCTGGAGTCGGTTTTAAATATTTTGCCAAAGAAAATGCAGAAACTATAGGAATAGTTGGACCGGGTGTTATGAGTAAGACAGCGCTTGCTGCAGCAATAGCAGTCCGTCCTACAATTAAGACTGTAAAGGTTAAGGGCAGAGGAAAGGCATCCCTTGAAAAATTCGTTGCTTATGTTAAGGATGAATATCCAGATATTAACGTGTATGCAGTTGATACAATTGAGGAGGCTGTAAGAGATTCAGATATTGTGTCAGTATCTACATCATCCCCTACAGGTGACCCTTCACTTTATCCATATATAGCTGAAGAATGGATTAAGCCGGGGGCAATAATTGAGTCAACAGCAGCGTTAAGATTTGATGATGATTTCATAATTAACAGAGCACGAACAGTAACTGATAACATTATGCTTTATGAGGCGTGGGAAGAGGAAATGAAGCCAAATGCTTATAACACAATTCCAATTCCGGCTGTCCATGTGGAAGATCTGATTGCAGAGGGAAAGATGAAACCTGAGCAGATAGATGATCTTGGTGATGTATTGTTAGGCAGAGTTCCTGTACATAGAAAAGATGATGAAATAGTTATATATTCAGTTGGAGGCATGCCGACAGAAGATGTCGCATGGGGAACCTGTGTATATAGAAATGCTGTTGAAAAGGGAATTGGAACCAGGCTCAATCTGTGGGATACACCTAAGATGGTATAACATTTATAATAAAAAGAAAAAACATGGCATTGGGATTGTAAGAGTTTAACTTGCAATCCCAATGCCATGTTTGGTAATATCTGTTCTTAATATTGAATTACTTAGGTCTTACAGTAAGTCTCTTGATAAGGCCATCTTCTGTTACCTCACGGACTGTTGCGATAGCCATGATGTTGTATCCGCCGAAGTTGGCGATGAATTCTGCCTGAGTAGAATTTACAACTTCACCGTCTAAGATAGAGTATTTACGAAAGCCGAACTTGTTACGGAAGAACATGTTGATAGCTTCACGTCCATATATATGATATTCGTTCTGGGCTGCTGAGTTAGTACAATAATCGTTGATAATTCCGTCTGGAGCAAAGAGGTTGGCAAGCCCTGCGTAATCTTTGTTTTCCATTGCTTCTACATATTTTTCAATTGCTGTCATGTTTAATGCCCTCCTTAATTAATATACTTTCTCAGTGTTTAATAATGCGTCTGTACCGCCATCAACGAACATGATGTTTCCGTTGACACCTCTTGCTGAATCTGAAGCAAGGAATACCATAACCTCAGCGATTTCCTCTGGTGCCATGAGACACTCCTGACCATACTTTGTTGGGATAGGAAGAGCATTAAGAGCCATCTTTGCTGTAGTACTCATTGTTGCAGTCATGGCTGTGTGTACATTACCAGGAGCAACAGCATTTATACGGACACCATTAGCTGCCCATGTTGCAGATACACGGCGTACCCATCTTGCAAGTGCGTACTTAGTAGAAACATAAAGGCTGTTTCCAACTGAAAGATTAGTGCTGTCCATAGATGAAACAAGGCTTAATACACGCTTCTCGTCACCGATGTTATTAAGAAGATCAACGATATCCTTACGTCCTGCACCCTGTGAAATTGTGTTAGAAACAGTTACAACACAGCTTCCGTGCTTCTTCTTTAAAAGGTCGTAAACGCCGTTTGCGACAGCTACTGTTCCGAAGTAGTTAAGAGAGATGATAAGTCCGAGATTACCGCATGCGCCTGAAACACCAGCGTTGCATATCATTCCGTCAAGTCCGTCCGGGCACATAGTATGTAACTGGTCAACTGCTGACTGTCTGCCTTCCTGTGATGCAAGGTTTACACAGATGTCGCCATCTTTAAGGTCGATATTAATTACTTTATGTCCCTGCTGCATTAACAATTCTTTAGTTTTAGCGCCGATACCGCTTGAAGCGCCTGTAATAGCATAGATTCCCATAGTATTCCTATTCCTCCTTGTTTATAACTTGTTTTTTGTTTATGATCTTATTATAATTAAAACTGATATCTTTTAAATATCCAAAACACATATATAATAGGAGACCAGATTTGCTTACATATGATTTAGATAAACGTGAAAACAAAACAATGTACGAATATCTGTATGAACTGATTAAGGAGGATATAGCTGACGGGAAGCTTAAGGCTGATGAGAAGCTGCCATCAAAGCGCGGGCTTTCACAGCATTTGCAGATAAGTGTCAAGACGGTGGAGAACGCATACGAGCAGCTTCTTCTGGAAGGGTATATCCGTTCTGAGGAAAAACGTGGCTATTATGTTAATAAGATTGCTATGGTTACAGGCGGTGCACCGGGGTATGCTGCTCCAGTGAAAAGATTTCAGGAGGAGACTTATCTTGCTGATCTGACAGCCAATAATATCCGTTATGACAAGTTTCCATTTGCCACATGGGCTAAGGTTATGAGGGAAACTCTGACCGATTACAACACTTCGCTTCTTAAGACAGTACCGTTTAATGGAGTGCTTCAGCTTCGAGAGGCGATTGCAGACCATCTTAACAGATACCGTGGTATGCAGGTTTCAGCCGACCATATTATTATAGGCGCTGGAACAGAATATCTGTATAACAGACTGTTACAGCTCTTAGGTTCAGATGCGAAGTTTGGGGTTGAGAATCCTGGATACCGTAAGATTACCAAGATATATGATGAAAATGGTGTGGACTGGGATTATGTTAATATTGATGATAAGGGCATGAAGGTTGATGAGTTAAGAATGAAAGGTATAAATGTAGCGCATGTCAGTCCTGAGCATCATTTCCCGATAGGTCTTGTTATGCCGGTTGCAAGAAGACAGGAGCTGCTTAACTGGGCGGCAGAAGAACCCGGCAGATATATAATAGAGGATGATTTTGACTGTGAATTCCGTATGCAGGGCAAGCCGATTCCGTCCATGCAGTCGAGGGACAGAAGCCACAGAGTAATATATATGAACACATTTTCCAAGACGATGGTTCCTTCGCTTAGAATAGGTTATATGGTGCTGCCGGAAAAGCTGATGGAAAAATATATCTCAACAATGAATTTTTATTCATGTACAGTGTCGGGCTTTGAGCAGTATGCGATGGCAGCATTTATTGAAAAAGGGTACTTTGAGCGTCACATTAAGAGGCTTGTCAATGATTACAGGGGACGTCGTGAAAAGATATGTAAGATGTTCCGGGAATCAAGGCTTAATGAAATCAGCACAATATATCAGGATGATGCAGGAACACATTTTCTGCTGCATGTGAAAACTTCATTAAGCGATGTTGAGATTAAATGGGCAGCAAGGCAGAAAGGAATTCTGATTAACTGCCTGTCAGAATATTGTTTCGCTGATGCGGATAAGTACCACGGAATACTTGTAATTCACTATTCTGATATGGACGAAGCCACTCTTAGACTTGTAATTGCTGCTTTCGAGGAAATATTCCTGTGAAAAACGTGGCACAAAGCATGAATAGCATAATTGAATATATGAAAAAGGAATCCCATAAGCATAGAGGCAGTACCTCAATGCTAACAGGATTCCTTTTATTTTATTTAATTCTTTATCAGCCGATTCCGCCAAGTACTATTCCAAGTATAAGAACAAGGAAACATATAGGGCAGAAAATGTATTTGCATATAGGATAGAATTTGTCAGTAAATTTCTTATCGCGTCCAGTATTAACCTGAGTCTCAACATATTTCTTACCACATACCCAGAAGAACATAATTCCGGCAAGACCGGCGCCAAGCGGGCAGATGTAGATAGAAAGTACATCCATCCAGCCAGAGACAATTCCCTGAATACATATTGAAACAACAAGTGCTATTACACCGATTATGGCACAAGAAGCCTTTCTTCCAAGATGAAGCTTTTCCTGAATAGTTGCGATAGGTGCTTCGTACAGGTTGATTAAAGAAGAAAGCCCTGCCATAAATACAGCAACGAAGAATATAATTGCGATTATATATCCGCCAGGCATTGACTTGAAAAGCGCTGGAAGGAAGATAAACATAAGTCCAGGACCGCCCTGATTAAGCTGCGCACCAGTTGTTGCCATTGCAGGAATGATAACAAGTGCTGCAAGCATGGCTGCTATAGTATCAAACAGTGCAACGCGTCCGGCAGCAGCAGGAATATCTTCATCATCTGAAAGGTAAGAACCATATATAAGAGTTCCGTTACCAGCGATAGAAAGTGAGAAGAATGCCTGACCAAGAGCAAATATCCATGTCTTAGGATCAGCAAATGCCTTAGGGTCAACTCTGAAAATGTATTTGTAACCTTCTATAGCACCTGGCTGGAAAGCAACATATATTCCAAGTACAGCGAAAAGTATAAAGAAAATCGGCATCATAATTTTATTAGCCTTTTCAATTCCGCGTCCGACACCGAACATAAGAATAGCAATGCCGACAGCAAGAGCAGCAATCTGCCATACATTATTGCCAAATGCGCTTGCCATGCCTCCAAATGAAGCAGCAAATCCTTCTGTGTCAGCAGGTGCAAGAGTCTTACCTGTGAAAGTACCAATCATGTACTTAAGAATCCAGCCCATTACAACAGTGTAACCGATTGCCATTGCGAGTGCGCCAAGCACAGGAATAAAACCGATAACCTCACCAAGCTTTCTCTTATTCTTAGTTCCACATGCATATCCAAATGCATCAACAGGTCCTGACTTGGTAGCACGACCAAAACTCATCTCTCCGATAACACCTGTGAAACCAATAAGTGCAACGAATATGAAATATGGTATCAGGTATGAACCGCCGCCATACATTGATACTCTTGTCGGGAACATCCAGATATTACCCATACCAACGGCAGAGCCGATACAGGCGAGGATGAATCCCCATTTGTTATTAAAAGAATCTCGTTTTTTCATAAAACAATTCCCCCGCATATATTTTGCCAAACAGCAATGTATTTAATATACAGTATATTTGCGGATATGTAAAACTATTATCTGAAAATGTGTCGAAAAATGTGTTGCTAACGAGACAGTGATGTAGGAAATGAAATTAAAAGGCTCTTTGACAAGACTATAATAACCGTGATATTATATTACATTATACGGGTAGTTATAAGTAAATAATATATAGGCAGGTACAGTTATATGACAACTAAGGAATGTTTTGATGCAATGGGAGCAGATTATGAAGGGGTTTTAGAAAGATTTTCAAGTGAAGCTCTTGTTAAGAAGTTTGCATTAAAGTTTCTGGATGATAACAGTTATTCTAATCTTGAAGATGCCTTATCTGATGGTAATGTGGAGAATGCATTCAGGGCAGCACATACACTTAAAGGTGTCTGTCTGAATCTTGGATTTGATAATCTGTATAAGGTTAGTTCGGATATTACAGAAATCTTACGTGCAGGCGAACTGACAGGAACTAAAGAAGCATTTGAAAAGGTTAAGGAACAGTATAATATAACGGTTAATGCAATTAAAGCTATTGATTAGTTAGTGTACTATTGTGTCAAGGAGCACGTTGGATATGGTATCAGATTATGTTATGACAAAAGAACAACTGGGTGAACAGGTGAAGTCTTTGAGAAAGATATTTGATGTTGTCCGTTTTCTTGATGCTAAGACTCTGCATCTTGTGAGTGATGATGGACATGAAGTTATGTGTGAATGTTTTGAATTCTGGAAGAAAGATCACAGATGTGATAACTGTATTTCCAGAAAGGTTGCAGAATCAAAGCAGGAAAAGACTAAGCTGGAGTATGTTGATTCAGAGTTGTACCAGGTTATTTCAAGGTATGTTGAGGTTGATGGCAATGGATATGTTATGGAGCTTGTCAAGAAGCTGGATAGTGACAGTCTGATTGACAATGAAGGTTCAAGAAAGCTTATGGATAATCTGACAGGACTTAAACATAAGCTTTACGAAGATGTACTTACTGGTGCTTACAATAGAAGATATTTTGAAGAAGAAGTAAAGAATATTGGTAAAGCAGTAGGCATAGCAATTATTGATCTTGATGATTTTAAGATATATAACGATACATATGGACATGGTGTTGGAGATACAGCATTATCAACAACTGCAGGTGTTATAAGACAGTGTATAAGAAAGTCAGATATACTTATTAGATATGGTGGAGACGAGTTCCTACTTGTATTACCAGAAGTAAAGGAAGATATTCTTGATGACAAGCTGCAGCAGATTCAGAGAAAGATACATGCTACAGAGATACCAGGATACCCTAATGTGCATTTATCTGTAAGTATAGGTGGAATAGTGTGTGAAGATGGTTCAATTGAAGAAGCAGTAGCTAAAGCTGACCGTCTTATGTATCATGCCAAGAATAAGAAGAATATGGTTGTTACAGAACAGGATATTGATGAAGATATCAATTCACCATCGGGTGAGAACAGCTATTCATCGGTCAGACAGAATATTCTTATTATTGACGATAACAGAACCAACAGGGAACTTCTGAAAACAATGCTCGATCATGAGTATAATGTTATTGAAGCTTCAGGAGGACCTGAAGGTTTAGAGATAATGAAGGCAGAAGAATATGATTTTGCGGTTGTTCTGCTTGATATTATAATGCCAGGGATGGATGGATTCTCTGTTATGGCAAGTATGAGAGATGACAGCAGGATGAAGGATATTCCTGTAATTATGATATCAACAGAAGATAGGAACAGTACAATAAGAAAAGCATATGATCTAGGCGTAGCCGATTATATAAGCAGACCATTTGATTCGAGAATTGTATACAGAAGAGTATCTAACGTTATTAAACTGTATGCTAAGCAGAGGAGACTTATGGATCTTGTTACTGAGAATATTCAGGACAAGGAAAAGAACAATCAGATGATGATTGGGATATTGAGCCATATTGTTGAATTCAGAAATGGCGAGAGCGGTCAGCATGTATTGCATATTAATCAGATTACACAGATGCTTCTTGAGACATTAGTTAAGAAGACAGACCAGTATAATCTTTCATGGCATGACAGATTTATCATAGCAACTGCTTCAGCACTTCATGATATTGGAAAGATTGGAATTCCTGAAGAAATTCTGAACAAGCCTGGAAGATTATCAGATGAAGAGTTTGAGATTATGAAGAAACATACTGTAATAGGTGAAGATATTCTTAGAGAACTTGATATGTATCAGGATGAAAAGCTTGTTCAGGTTGCCATGCAGATATGCCGTTCACATCATGAAAGATATGACGGCAAAGGATATCCGGATGGTCTTAAAGGAGAAGAAATCCCTATCTGTGCACAGGTTGTTTCAGTTGCAGATGTGTATGATGCACTTACAAGTAACCGTGTATATAAGAAAGCATATTCGCATGAAAAGGCTATGCAGATGATTCTTAACGGTGAATGTGGCACATTTAATCCGATACTGCTGGAGTGTCTGATTGAGATTCAGAACAGACTCTAATTAGTAGTATGCTTTAAGAAGTTAATAAGCTTTTTGGCTGCGATGCTTTCAGTGTGTTTTGATTCTCTTATAAGTATGATATCTCTTTCGGGGATATCTTCAAGTAACGATACTGGGAATATTTCACCACGCATTATATACTCAGAAGCAAGCTGCTCAGGGTAGAAGCCTAATCCTAAGTTGGCCTGAACCATAGCAAGAACCTGATCTGTAGTGGATGCTTCCATATCAAGATTGAAGTGAAGATCATTATCATAGAAGAATTTGGTGTAGTGATCATGTGTACCAGTTCCTTCAACAAGACTTATGAATGGATATTCCTGAAGGTCTTCGAGCCTGATAGTCTGGTTATAAAGTTGTTTGTATTTAGGACCGGCAATAAGTATGTCATTGAAAGAACATAAACTTTCAGCCTTCATATCATTAGATAAATTAACCGGTGTGGTTACGACTGCAAAGTCTACCAGACCGGTTTTTAATGCATTGACAGCCTGATTAGTGGAGTGGTTGGTAAGCTTTATCTTGACATCAGGAAACAGTTCAGTGAACTTTTCAAGTCTTTTAAGAAGAAATATTCTTAAAGCAATCTCACTTACACCGATGCAGATTGTGCCTCCAGAAAGACTTTTACTTTTGATAATTGCATTTTCGCCATCTTCAAGTTGTTTCATGGCAATTGATACATGGGAATAAAGTGTTTTTCCTTCTGGAGTGAGAGTGATTCCTTTATGTGAGCGATTGAGAAGCTTGCAGTCGAGTTCATTTTCAAGTATATTCATACAGCGGGTTATGTTGGGCTGGTTATTGTCCAGCATACGTGCTGCTTTAGAAAAGCTTTTGTATTTTGCTACATAGTAAAATATTCTGTAATAATCTAATGTCATAACAATTCTCCAATATATAATATTTATATAAGTGACATACTAAATATACATTTTACATATTGAAAATGCAATACTATAATATAAAAAAAGATGAAAGAAGGCATCGGTATGTTATTTAAGAAGAAGACATTAGATGAAAAACTGGAGAAAGATGTAAAGCGTGGTGACTGGTATGCACTTCAGGAAAAGGTAATGGGAACAAAGGAGGAGAAGCTTGCAGCAGCCAAAGCATTAGCAGGAAGTGACAGCCAGAACAGCATTGATTTGTTGTTAAGACTTATTGATAATGAAGATGAAGATATTATATATGCAGCGTGTGAGTCATTAAGAAAAGTTGGTTCAGACCATGATACAGCAGATTTACTTGCTCGTATGAGTAAGATTCCAGAAGATAAAACAGCTATAAGAGAAGAGATAAGCAAGACTGTTCAGGAACTTCATCACAGACGTTAAAATATATATTTTACCAGTTATTTACATAAGGAAAATGTATTGAAAAAATAATGGGTACAAATCAAGAAATGACTTGATTTGTACCCGTTTTTGATATTAAATAGAGAGAGGTTGCATAGTCCGTGGACAATTGTAACAAATGTTAATTGCGGAGGTTAGATATGTCGGGTAAATCAGAGAATATAATAGAACTTAAACATATCAGTAAGGTATATAGCGATAATGGATTTAAAGCTGTTGATGACTTTAATCTTGAGGTAAAACGTGGGGAATTTGTAACATTTTTAGGACCATCAGGATGTGGTAAGACAACAACGCTTAGAATGATAGCAGGATTTGAACTTCCGACAGACGGACAGATACTTCTTAACGGAGAGGACATATCACAGCTTCCAGCTAATAAAAGACCGATTAATACTGTGTTTCAGCGTTATGCGCTGTTTCCACATATGAATATATATGAGAATATTGCATTCGGACTTAAGTTAAAGAAACTTCCTAAAGAAGAAATCAGAAAAAAGGTTAAGCATGTTCTTGATATGGTTGATCTTGAAGGTTTCGAGGACAGAAAGATATCTACACTTTCAGGTGGACAGCAGCAAAGAATCGCAATTGCAAGAGCGCTTGTCAATGAACCTGAGATTCTTATGCTTGATGAACCACTTGGAGCGCTTGATTTAAAGATGCGTAAGGAGATGCAGATTGAGCTTAAGAATATGCATGACCAGCTTGGAATTACATTTATATATGTAACACATGATCAGGAAGAGGCCCTTACAATGTCTGATAAGATTGTTGTTTTATCAGAGGGTAAGATTCAGCAGATTGGTACTCCTGAAGATATATATAATGAGCCCAAGAATGCATTTGTTGCCGACTTTATCGGTGAGAGTAACATTTTCAAGGGCATCATGACAGGTCATATGAAAGTAAGATTCTGTGGAGGAGAGTTCGTTGGAATGGATGATGTTCCAGAGGGAACACTTGTTGATGTTGTTATAAGACCGGAGGATGTAATTATTACAAAGCCGGAGGATGGAACTGTTGTCGGTGAGGTTACATCTGTTATATTCAAGGGTATGCATTACGAGGTTGCTGTTGAATCTGGAAAGTATGAGATGATAATAAGAACAACCAAGTGTTATCATGTCGGAGATACTGTTGGTATGCAGCTTGAGCCTGACGGAATCCATGTAATGCTTGCAGAAGATCATACAACAAGCTTTGTCACAACTATTAACGGTGATTATACACTTGATTTTAATGGTAAGGTAATTAACTGTGATCTGACAAGGGTTATTCCTAAAACTAAGATGGTGAATGAAGTACTTGTTGACGAGAACGGTGAGAATGTAGATGTTTCCAAGTTCAGGGTCGTTGTTTCAATCCAGCCTGATGATATTGAGATGAGCGATGATGTAACAGCAGGTCTTGTGTCAGGTAAGATTATTAACCTTATCTATAAGGGTGACCATTACAGCTATGTAATAAGAACTGAGTATGGTCATGACCTTATTGTAGATGATGAATATCTCTGGAATATGGACGATCAGGTTGGTCTTATCATGCCTGAAGAGAAGATGAAATTCCAGTTGAAGAAGTAGGGGGTAAGAAAATGTCATTTTCACGCAAATATCTTGGAATCCCTTACGGGCTGTTCCTTATATTATTTGTTGCAGCACCATTGCTGGTTCTTGTATATTATGCATTTACTAATGGACAGGGACAGTTCAGCATGGTTAATCTGCAGAACTTTTTTACAGACCCTAACACACTTGGAACTCTGTGTTACAGTCTTGTGCTTGCATTCGTTGCAACTGCGGTCTGTCTGATAATTGCTTATCCTGTGGCTTATATACTTGCACAGAGTAAGTTAAAGAGAAAGGCAGTAATACTTCTGCTTTTCGTTATGCCTATGTGGATTAACTTCACATTAAGAATTACAGCACTTAAAGAGATATTATCAATGATTGAGGGAAATCTTGCCTATTATCCATTCATCAATACGATAATAGGAATGACTTATGATTTTCTTCCATTCATGATACTTCCTTTATATACAACACTTTCAAAGCTTGATAAGAGTGTTATAGAAGCGGCGTCTGACCTTGGTGCGGATAATTTTCAGACATTTATCAAAGTTATACTGCCATTGTCAGTGCCGGGAATCGTGAGTGGTGTATCAATGGTATTTCTTCCAGCTATGACTAACTATGTAGTTCTTGATATGCTCTATAACAGCACTTATATCATGGGTAGTCTTATTGGAAGTTATTTCAGTGCATATGACTGGCACAACGGCTCAATGATAGCCTTAATCCTGCTTGTTATCATATGCATTGTCACTCTGGTTTCAGGTGATAAAGATTCAGAAAATGCTGGAAGAGGAGGACTTGTATAATGAAGAAATTTCTAAAATATATGATTATATGCATTGTCCTTTTATTCATGTATATTCCGATTCTTGTACTTGCAGTATACAGTTTTACTGATGCTGCCAATATCGGACCGATACATTCATTCTCAATGCACAATTATGTGACGCTTTTTACGACGCCGGAACTTATTAATATGATAGCGGGTTCTGTATTTCTTGCTATTGGAAGCGCAGTACTTGCAACAATACTTGGAACAACAGGTGCTATCGGTGCATTTTATTCTAAGGGCAAGGTTAAGGGTACAATGTCAGTACTTAATCAGGTTCCTGTTGTCAATGCAGATGTAGTTACGGGTTTTTCTATCTGTATTCTTCTTGTAGTAGTATTAGGTGTAAGTAAAGATACTTATATTCCGCTTGTTGTTGGTCACGTTATACTCAGTGCACCATTCGTATATCTGGCTGTTGTTCCTAAGTTAAAGCAGATGGATCCAAGCCTTTATGAGGCAGCACTTGACCTTGGTGCAACACCTGCGTATGCACTTTTTAAGATAATAATACCTCAGATTGCTTCAGGTATAGCATCAGGATTTGTTATGGCAGTAACATTGTCGCTTGATGATTATTTCGTTGCAACATACACGAAGCCGGCAACATTTGACACAATAAGTACTTATGTTGTTAATGCTACGAAGGGTTCGCAGACTGATATTAAGACAGCTCTGTGGGCTTTATCTACAATAATATTCCTTATTGTTATTGTAGTTGAGATTGCAATTAATCTTGCTCCAGCAAGAAAGGCTGTAAGAGAGGAGGCTGGGGCTGATGAATAAGATTATTGGAAAGATAAATGCAGTGGTACTCGCAGCTTTAATGGCTGTAAGCGGTGTGGCAGCCGTTACAGGAGTGTTTAATACAAACCGTATTACAGCAGAGGCGGCAGACGATACAATCGTGCTTCGTGTATGTAACTGGGAAGAATATATTGATACCGGAGATTGGGATGACGAAGATACAATCGACCTTGAAAGCGGAAGCATCAAAGGAGAGAATTCAATAATTACTGATTTCGAGAACTGGTATTATGAGAATTACGGCAAGAAAGTTAAAGTTCAGTACAGCTGTCTTGGAACGAACGAGGAGTTGTACAACATGCTTACTCTTGGTGATGATTATGATGTAATCTGTCCTTCAGAGTATATGATAATGAAGCTGATGGCAGAGGAGTGGCTTGAACCTTTTTCAGATGATTTCTATGATACATCAGTTGCCAATAATTATTATGCCAAGGGTGTATCTCCATTTATCAAGAAAACATTTGACGAGAATAAGATTAACGGTGAGTCATGGAGCCGTTACGCCGCAGGATATATGTGGGGTGTAACAGGAATTGTATATAATCCGGATAAAGTTACAGAAAAAGAAGCGTCTACATGGACAATAATTGATAACAGCAAGTTCAGACGTCAGATAACAATTAAGGATAATGTAAGAGATTCAATGTTTGCTGCTGTTGGAGCAATTAAGGCAGACAAGTTAAAGTCAGCGTCGTTCATTAACAGCCCAGATTATCATGAAAGACTTGCTGAGGAGATGAATGATACATCAGAGGCAAATGTTGATAAGGTTCAGGAGTATCTCCAGTCAGTTAAGGATAATGCTTACTCTTTTGAGACAGACAGCGGTAAGGCCGACATGATAACAGGCAAGGTAGTTGCAGGTTATCAGTGGTCAGGAGATGCTGTATATACTATGGATCAGGCTGACGAAGATGATTTCCAGCTTAATTTCGCAGTACCAGAAGAATGTACTAACCTTTATTTTGATGGTTGGGTAATGTTAAAATCAGGAATTAATGGTAATTCCGAGAAGAAGCAGGCTGCACAGAGCTTCATTAACTTCTTGTCTATGCCAGAGAACGCTGTAAGAAACATGAGCTATATCGGATATACATCAGTTATAGCTGGTGGAGACAGTAATGTTGTGTTTGATTATGTAAAGTGGAATTACGGGGCAGAAGAAGGAGATACAGATGTTGTAGATTATCCTCTAGGATATTTCTTCTCAGGTGATGCTGATGATGAAAGATATATACTTAAAGTTCCAAGAGAACAGACATACAGACAGCTATCAGCCCAGTATCCGACACAGGAGGTTATGGACAGAAGTGCTATTATGCAGTATTTTGATGCAGAAGAGACAACAAGAATCAATCAGATGTGGATTAATGTAAGATGTTACAATATAAAAAATGTTCCTGTGTGGGTATGGGTTCTTGCAGGAATTGTTGTCGCAGCTTTAATAGTATTATCTGTAAAACTTAAGATTAATAAGAAATATCAGTAATAAGCATTTGATTATAAATTGACAAATAACTAAATGTTGCTATGATATAAGTCAAACAGAATCAATCTGTAAAACAGTGCAAAGGAGCACAGAATTTCTGAGTAATCAGAGATTCTGTGCTTTTTCTTTTGCAGAATGGAGGAAATTATGGCAACAGAATCAAGTATTATGGACTCTAACAGTTTTAAGGAAGAATATGCAGATATGTTAAGTCCTAAAACCAGAGAAATGATTGGTAAAAGAGAAAAATATCTTGGTGGAGCATACAGACTTTTCTATAGAAAGCCTCTTAACATTGTCCGAGGAGAAGGAGATTATCTGTGGGATGATGAAGGAAATAAATATCTTGACATGTACAACAATGTAGCAGGTGTTGGACACTGCAATCCTGCTGTTGTCAATGCAGTTACAGAGCAGATGAAGACTCTTAACACACATACAAGATATCTTCATGAAAAGATTCTTGATTACAGCGAGGAACTGCTCGCACTTATGCCTGATGAGATTAATAAGATAATGTATATGTGTACAGGTTCAGAAGCTAACGACCTGGCACTCCGTGTGGCAGAAGCCTATACAGGCGGCACAGGTATAATTATCACACAGGAAGCCTATCACGGAACAAGTGCTTTAACATCAGGCTGTTCACCTTCCCTTGGAGCAGGCCAGCCATTACTTCCTAATGTAAGACTTATAACAGCACCTGATTATTACCGTCACGGCGGAACTCCAGAAGAATTCACAGCATGGTATGCGTCAGAGATGCAGAAGACAATAGATGAATTGAATGATGCAGGATATAAGTTTTCATGTTTTCTTGCTGATTCGATATTCTCATCAGATGGTATATATCCTGACCCGGTAGGCTTCTTAAAAGCTACGATAGATGTTGTACATAAGAATGGCGGTGTATTCATAGCTGATGAGGTTCAGCCGGGGTTTGCAAGAACCGGACAGGCATTCTGGGGATTTGCAAGACACGGAATTGTCCCTGATATGATAACAATGGGCAAGCCTATGGGTAACGGAATCCCGATTTCAGGACTTGCAGCTAAGGAAGATGTACTTGCAGCCTTCAGCGACAAACTTCCTTACTTTAATACATTTGGCGGCAACCCTGTATCAATTGCAGCAGCACAGGCAGTTCTTAAATATATCAAGGATGAGAATCTTCAGGAACACTGTAAGAAAGCAGGCGCAGAACTTCTAAAGGCGCTTAAGGAGGTACAACAGAGACACCCTGAGTCAGTAGGTGATGTAAGGGGAGCAGGATTGTTCTTAGGATTTGAATTCGTTAAGAACGATGGCAATAAGACACCTGATAAGGATATGGCACTGAATGTAATTGAGATGTTAAGAGACGAGCATATTCTTACATCTGTTATAGGACATTACGGCAATATCTTAAAGCTCCGTCCACCAATGGTATTCTCAGAAAATGATATAGACTGGTTCGCTTCATCATTAGATAAATGTATCACTAAGTTAGAGAACAAATAAAATTAGAAATTGAAGAAATCGGACATAGCTATTAAACGGCTGTGTCCGATTTTTATATATAACAAAAATTTTACTGAAGATTTACATAGGGATGATTATGAATTTACCACATAGGGATATAGTTAGGACAATTCGTTGCATAACAGTATACGAATAAATATATCTCATTATGTGGAGGAAAAAATGAAGAGAAGTAAGAATTTATTAAGAAAAGGTGCAGCATTGGCAGCAATGTCAACAGTACTTGTAAGTCAGGCACCACTTATTAATGCATTTGCATATGGTGAGGCAGATGTAAATCAGAGCACATTCAAGCAGGATACAGATAATTCATCAGATTTCCAGAACTGGCTTTCTAATGTATGGCAGGGAGGAGAAAATGCTTACGCACAGACTGAAAATGTAGCATTAACTCCAGGAACTAACGCATCAGCACTTAATTTCTCATGGTATTCAGCAGGAAAAGGAACACCAGCAGTTAAGGTATGGAAGGACGGAGCAAAGTCATCTGCTAAGGTTGTAACAGGCAATGCAGAGGATATCAGTGCAGAGAACTGGCAGGGTAAGTCATACAGCGCAGCTAATAAGGTAAGCGTTGCTGATTACTTTGAAGAGAATACACAGTACCATTACCAGTACACAGACAATTATACAGGAGAAGACAGTGTATGGTCTGCTGAGTATGATTACACAACTAAGGCAACTGATAAGTTTTCAGTAATCCTTACTGGTGACCCACAGGTTGGCGCTTCAGGAAGCAGCTCAGATTATTCAGCTAATGATGCCAGTGTTGCAAGAGATGCATATAACTGGAACAAGACAATGCAGCAGGCATTAAAGACATGTCCTAACGCTTCATTCCTTTTATCAGCAGGTGATCAGATTAACCAGTCTGGCGCAACTAAGGATAATGATAAGAAGACAAGAGAGAGTGAATATGCAGGATATCTTTACCCATCAGTATTCAGAAGCCTTCCAATCGCTGCAACAATCGGTAACCATGATATGGCTGGTTCGGATTATTCAGCACATTTTAACAATCCTAATTCAGAGGATAAGTTAGGAAGCACAGAGGCAGGAAGTGATTTCTATTTCAACTATGGAGATGTATTATTCATTTCATTAAACAGCAACAACCGTAATCAGGAAGAGCACAGAACTCTTATGAATAAGGCAATTGCAAGCAATCCTGATGCTAAGTGGAAGGTTGTAATATTCCATAGTGATATCTATGGTTCAGGACAGCCACATGCAGATACAGATGCTGCTACTAACAGAATTGTATTTGCTCCATTAATGGATGAGTTTAACATTGATGTATGTCTTACAGGACATGATCATACATTCTCAAGAAGTTATCAGATTCTTGATGGTAATGTTGTTGATTATGATATAAGCAGTGGTTCTGTAACTAATCCGGATGGAACTCTTTATATCACAACAGGTTCAGGCTCAGGTTCTAAGTACTACAATCTGCTTAACTATACACCATACTATATAGCAGAGAGAACTAATGCATGCCTTCCATCATTCTCAACAATTGATTTTTCAAGTGGCTCACTTACTATTAAGACATATGATTATAATGGTAATAAGTATGCTGATGACTTCACAATCAATAAGACTAACACAGATATGTCAGTAGACGAAGTTATTGACAGTGCAGAAAATTTAATTAACGGCACAGAGGTTAAATATACAGAAGACAGCATGAATTCTCTTAAGGATGCACTTTCAGCATTAAAGAAGATTAAGGCTGCATATACAACAGCACAGGATCCTATGCTTGCTGATATTGTAACTAATTATGGAAAGGATACTGACAGAGTATCAGGCTATGGTTCAGTAAAGAATGCAGCAGACAAGTCAACATCTGAAAGTGGAAAGAGCGTTAACAGATTCAAAAAGGGTACATCAACACTTCTTGATAAGACAATCTATACACAGGTAGAGGAAGGCTTACAGGCACAGCTTGCAGATTATAAGGCAGAGAATGCTCCTAAGGTTGACGGTGCTGCATTAGAAGAAGCCAAGACAGCAGTTGTTAATGCAATCAATGCCCTTACTGTACAGGAGGATAACAATACTGTACCAGAACCATCTGCACCAGCAGATAATGCTTCAACAGATAATTCATCAGCTGATAATGGTAAAGCTCCACAGACAGGGGATAACATGCTTGCAAGAGTATATGCTTACATAGCTGCCGCTGCTGCAGGTATCGGAGCTGTTATAGTTGGAATCAGAAAGAAGGAAGACATTTGCGAAAAATAATAGACACATTTGGTAAATACCTTGTTGTGGCACTTATTATGATTGCAATGTTTCTATTCTACACCAGTGTAGAAAGAAAACCGCTGCTTGCCAAGGACAATACTAAGTTCGTTAAAGCAGTGGTTATACAGAATGATAATGAGGACCTTCAGGCTGCCGCTGACTTAGACAGCGGCGACAGCCAGGAGGTTGTTTTGCGTATCAGATCAGGAAAACACAAGGGAGAAGAAGTAAAAGCGTACAGTCTTAACGGATATCTGTACGGAGCCAACTGTAAGGTTGGAACAAGAGTAATAGCTAATATAGGTGAATATAATGGAAACCTCTCAGCCAATGTATATAACTATGACCGTGAACCGGAGATAATTGTGTTATTAGCAGCATTTTTCGGACTTATGTGGCTTGTTGGAGGAAAGAAAGGCTTTAATTCAATACTTGCACTTATATTCACATTTGCAGTTGTAGTAATGCTGTACATTCCGATGATGTATATTGGCGTGTCACCATTCGTTGCAGCTACATTATCAGTTGTCATAATTACGCTAATAACATTTATTCTGCTTGCAGATTTCCAGAAGAAATCAATCGGCGCTATGCTTGGTACAATAGCAGGAGTAGTTGTATCAGGTCTTATAGCACTTGCTTTCGGACATTTTGGACATGTAACAGGATACAATGTTGATGATATAGAGAATCTTATATATGTAGGTCAGAATTCCAAACTTGATATAGGCGGAATGCTGTTTTCAGGAATTCTTATTGCATCACTTGGAGCAGTAATGGACGTTGCAATGTCAGTTTCATCATCATTACATGAGATTAAAGAAAACAGACCAGACATATCAGCAAAGGAAATGTTCCGTTCAGGAATCAACATTGGTCGTGACATGATAGGAACAATGTCCAACACACTTATTCTTGCTTATGTAGGAGGAAGCCTCGGACTTGTCATGATTATATACGCATATTCATATCAGATGCACCAGATACTTAACATGTACTCTGTTGCAATCGAGATAATGCGTGGAATATCAGGCACAATGGGAATAATACTTACCGTGCCGATAACTTCATTCATAATGTCAGTTCTGCTGACAGACAAACATAAAGAAAAATGATATAATATTCCCTGAAACTATTAAGGTGGAGTTAAGGGGGAGTTATGTCAGATACAGTATTAATAGAGGAAGAAAAAGATATAGAACATATAGCAGAAAGGAAAGCAACCGTCATCAGGAAAAAGATGATGGCTGCTTTTTGTGTTATGGCGGGAATTGCTATACTTATAGCAGCAGTTACGACTGGGTTTTATGAATTGAAATTCAGGGCGCTGGCAGCAGGATTGTATAAAATAGACAGTTCATCAGGAGAGAAACTTATAGATATGATGTTTTATAACAGATACTCATTAAGTGATGCTGCACAGTATAAGAATGTAGTTATGGAGTGTGGATATACAGAAAATGGTTCATCATATATGTATTTTAGAAGCGGTCAGTGGATAATTACAGCTGCAGGGATAATTATAATTATAGTTGTAATGGCAGTATGTATAAGGATGATTGTAAAAATCGGACATGATGATATATATTCATATGTCATTAATCTTGGTGCAGAAAACCAGCAGTTAAAGAAAAAACAGAAAGCAGATGAAAGATTTCTTGTTGAGCGTAACGAGAAACTGCAGAATTTTACAGAGAATATTGCACATCAGATAAAGACACCGCTTACGGCACTCAGCCTTGCTCTTGACAGGTTAGAGGAGAGTGGTGAGAACAGAGAACTCCTTGAAAGATGTTTTGAACAGATTGAAAGAATCCGTTCTTTTATAAGCAAGCTGATGACAATAAGCAGAATGGAAGCCGGCAAGATAATCATGACAGAGCAGGATGTTAATGTAAATAACATGCTTTGCGATGTAGTGAGCCAGCTCCCAAAGAACGACTGCAATATAATAGTAGAATGTGATGATGCAGACTATTGCATCAATGCCGATGAAGAGTGGATAAGAGAAGCATTTATCAACATAATACAGAACAGCAGTGAACTGTGTGATATGGTTGAAGTTAAGGCCGTATGCCGTGATGACAAATGTATAGTTAATATTAAGGATAATGGAAGTGGATTTGAAGAAGACAGGATACCATATGTATTTGACAGGTTCGAGACAACGGGAAGTGCTGCCGCAGGACATGCCGGCATAGGACTTAATCTGTCACGGCTTATTATTGAAGCACATCATGGAACGGTTAATGTGCGTAATAACGAGGACGGAAAGGGTGCTGTCATAAGGGTGCAGATACCAAGATATGTTCTTAAGAGAAAGGCTGAATTGTAAGATATGTGTAAGGTTAGAGCATTACAATATAGAAAATGTACTGGCTGGGAGGAAACATGACTAAGATACTTATATTGGAAGATGATGATTTTATAAGACAGCAGCTTGCAGGAATATTACAGGAAAAAGGATATTCAGTTGTGGAAGCTGCCAGTGTTGGACAGTTTAATAAAATATATGAGCAGGAAGAAGCAGCGATAGATGTATTTCTGTTAGATGTATATCTGCCTGATGGCAATGGATTTGATGTGTGCAGAAAGATAAGAGAACACGGAAGCCAGATAATAATATTCTTAACTTCATGTGATGATGAAGAAAGTATCATCAAAGGACTTGACTGTGGCGGCGACGATTATGTAGTAAAACCATTCAGGGTTGCGGAGCTTGTATCAAGAATAATGGCAAATGTAAGAAGAATATCAGGTGGTACAGACATTTATAAGGATGGAACACTTACGGTAGATTTTAAGAATAAGTCAATCACACATGCAGATAAACAGATAAGCGTGTCACCGACAGAATTTCATGTGTTAGAGATACTTATAAGCAATAAAGGACTTATAGTAAGAAGAGATACATTTTTCCAGAAAATGTGGGACAGATACGGAACATTTGTAGAGGATAATACGCTGACAGTCACAGTGAGCAGGTTAAAAACAAAGCTTGGAAACCGTGAGGATGGCAGAGCTTATATAGAGACAATCCGAGGAATCGGCTACCGGTGGAAGATTAATTGAGACTGGTTTCACTGTAAGGTTTTTGTAAGGTTGGCATGATAAGCTATAGACATAAATTCCACAGGGGATAGAAGGGACGGGTATATATTATGAACGAGATTATGTTAAGAGCGGAGAACATTGAAAGAACTTATCATGCCGGAAGCGTTGATGTTCCGGCACTCAAGAACTGCACACTTGAGTTCGCACAGGGGGAATTCACTGCAATAATAGGAAAGAGCGGTTCGGGCAAATCAACACTTTTAAGGATTCTTGGAAGTGTGGACGAGCCGGATACAGGAAGTGTTATTATTGCCGGAAAGAAGATAACAGGAATGAAGGACAAGGAATTGTCAGAGTTCAGAAGAAGAAATATCGGATATATATATCAGGATTACAGTCTTTTTCCAGAATTCACAGCATATGAAAATGTTGTTATGCCGATTCTTATAGACGGTAAGAAGCCGGATGAGAAGGAAGTTGATGATTTGCTTGAGGAGCTTGGAATATCTCATTGCAAGAATAAATTTCCATCGCAGATGTCAGGTGGTGAACAGCAGAGAGTTGCAATAGCAAGAGCGTTGATTACACATCCAGCTGTAATCCTTGCTGATGAGCCGACAGGCAATCTTGACGCAGGAAGTGCGGGAACAGTTGCACAGATGTTATCCAAGGCAAGCCAGAAGCACAACCAGACAATAATTATGGTTACGCATGACAGACAGATGGCAGATTATGCGGATAAGATAATTACTATTGTGGATGGCGTGTGCCAGTAGCATAGAAGTACATACGAAAGGGGGATTGCGTATGTCGGTATTTGGGATTACTCTGCTGAGCATAAAAAGGCGTATGCCGCAGATTATCAAAGCAGCGTGTACCACGCTTGCAGCCGTATTTTTTGTAACGGCGGTGCTTATATTTCAGGAAAATATGTATCAGTGGCAGATGTCTTCTAATAAATCAAGATTCGGTGACTGGTTTTTATGTGAAGTAACATCTAAAGAACCTAATAAGTCTTTAAGTGAACATGCATATCTTAATGCGCCTGTTAAGGCAGTTACATGTGTGGATATATTCAACCCGGACTGGAAGATGACGGGATACATACTTGGAAGCTTTGATGAAACATTTGTAAAACAGGGAAGACTTAAGCTTGATGAGGGACGTCTTCCGGAGAATGATGACGAGATAGCAATGGATTGGAACACACTGTTGTCGCTTGGTTATACGGGGGAGATAGGGGAGACAATCACAATCAGATATTGTGAAGAAAACAGTGTGTATAAGGAGTCTGCAAGACAGGAAAGACAGTTCCGTCTGTGCGGCATATTTGCGAATTACACAAGCATATGGAAATACGGCAAGAAGATGCCGGGTGCTGTTGTAACTGAAAATGCGCTTTCAGTATTTAACACAAAATGTAAGAATTCATACTTGTATTCATTGAAAGAATCGGTCAGAACATCAGATTACAATACTGTGTATAAGAAGATTAAAGAAGACGCAAAGACTGAGACAGAATATAATTCTGCTGTATATGATTACCAGCCTTGGAGTTCGGCACTTGTATATGCTTATATGTACATTGTTGTCATGGTAATTGGAATTCTGGCACTCTCATACCAGTTAATAGAGTACCGTGGCAGAAGACAGACAGCATACCAGAGATTCAGAAGACTTGGCATGGACAAGTCCATGATGCGTAAAATGTATATCACAGAGAATGCACTTATAATTATACCGGCAGGTATTGTGGGACTTCTTCTGGCATTACTCACGGGATTTGCAATAGGAAAGGGACTTGAGATTCATAATGGATTCCATTTCTATAAAATTACTGCAGGCATAATAATAAAGAGCGTGTGCTCAGTAATTGCTGCGATTGTGGTCGAAGAACTTGCAGGACTTATCGCTAATCGGTTAAGAAAACATAAAGGCGGTAAGAAAAAAGTTAAGAGCAGAACACTTGAATCTGTCAGTGCAGCAGGAAAGCAGTCGCGTATGAAACCATCTAATCTTGTCAGGACAATAAGCTCAAGATTAATGAAAAGAGATGGAATATTCATGGCGGTGGGACTCAGGGCATTTGCATTATGTATATGCGGAATACTCGTGTTCTCAGCTTTAATGATAAGAAAATCATATACAGCATATAAGGCAAACAATGCGCTTCCTGATATATACGGATATCTTGACCCGACAGATTCGGTGTATGAAATGTATATATATTATTATGCGTATGTAAAAGGGTTTTATAATATACCGGAAGGTGAGGAGTATAGCCAGGAAAAGTCTGCCCTTTTAAATAATCCGTGGAAAGAACGAAACAGATTCAATATAAGTTTTGATGAATTAAAGAATAAGCTTAAGGATGAAGGAGAACATGTTTATACTATAAAATATAATGATGAAGATATGATAATGCTGGAACCTTTATTTGTAAATTATCTTAACAAATATTGTAAAAGAGGTAATACTAATCTGCTTGATGGATTTACTGAAGAATTCCTTGCAGAGCTTGACAATATCGGAGGAATACAATCAATATCATATTCTGCATTTGAATCAGAAAGGACATGGTTCTGGGATAATCAGGACTACCACAAGATGGGGCTGGATACTATTTCACCAGATAATGGTTACGGAAGAGATACACCAATTACAGATTATGGGTATCGTTATATATATTCTACAGAGTATGTTAATCCTACTAAAGAACTGTATAATAAGCTTGAGAAATATATTGATAAAAAGTACAGAAATTATGATGATTTCGTTAATGGCAGACAGGTTGTAGTATTCCTGCAGGACGCCCCTGACGGAACATATGATGATACTCTCAAAGCTGGTGATACACTTAATTATAATTATTATCAGCTGCCGGTAGAACCAAACCATCTTCTTGAGAGTAATATGACATCAGGGAATTATGTATATCCGTATGATAAAGCATTTTATGAAAAATATAATAATTCCGGTAAAATCAATCTGTATGTTGATTCTGATGGACATGGGGGAAGCAGTATAGGTGGTTATGATAAATCTAATGATAAACAGATTGTGGACGGGTATGAAGTGTTATTTGACGCATGTGTATCACCAACTGTTGCGGCAGTTATAAAAGTAACCGATGATGTGAGAGAGGATTTCAACGGAATAATGGTTGATTATGGTTATTACACAGCACTTGCCGGAATGTCACTGGCAGAGCAGGCGGTTGATAACCAGAGAAGCCTTATGGAGAGAATGACAGGTGATGAGATGACAGGTGACCTTGATTTCAGTCTGCATTATAACCAGTTGAGTGTACAGTATGATTTGTCATCAGCATTTTCAGCAACCAATAATAAGCTGTCAGTGTATTTCGAGAATAATGACCTCGCATATGGTTCTAATGTTGATGCCAAGAATATATACAGAACACAGCTTATCAACAATATTCTTCAATATGGAATAACAATAGCAGCGGCAGTTGTAATCCAGCTCCTTATAATGGCAATAATTGTAAGAAACAGGATTGAACGCAGAAAAGAAAGGTATAAGCTGCTTCATGGTCTGGGGATGAAAAGGGGAACGATAGTAAGAATCTGTATGCTTGAAGCATTAAGAGAATCAGTATGGTGCGTGTTCACAATGCCACTGATACTTATATTGGAGCTGCTTATGTATACGAGAAAGAATCTGGTTGAATAATTAAATATTATCGTGTATTATTAGAAAAAGAGCCACTTGTTGGCTCTTTTTTGACGAAAAGGACGGATAGACAATATGAATCAGACATATATGAAGGAGCAGAAGGTGCTCCCATTACTATTAAAAATGTCGCTTCCAATGGTAATATCAATGATGGTTAATTCGTTGTACAACATTGTAGACAGCTTCTTTGTTGCCAAGATAAGTGAAAATGCGATGACAGCTCTGTCACTTGTCTTTCCGGTACAGAATCTTATAAGCTCGGTTATGATAGGATTTGCAATAGGAATTAATGCAGTCATATCATTTTTTATGGGTGCACAGAACCAGAAGCAGGCAGATAAGGCGGCAAGTCAGGGAATGCTTCTAAGCTGTATACACGCTGCTGTGCTTACTGTGATATGTATTGCAGGCATGCCGGTATTCTTAAAAATGTTTACAAAAGACGCAGCGATTGTTTCATTGGGACTTAAGTATTCCAATATAGCATTTGCATTTTCAATAATGCTTGGAATTGAGCTTGTATTCGAGAAGGTGTTTCAGGCTGTTGGAAGAATGAATGCATCTATGGTCTGCCTTATGACAGGCTGTATAGTTAATATTGTGCTTGACCCGATGATGATATTCGGAATAGGACCATTTCCTGCAATGGGAATTGAGGGCGCTGCGCTTGCAACAGGAATAGGTCAGACTTCTGCAGCAGTGTTATATATAATCATATATATTGTTAAACCTATTCCGGTTAAGTTCAGAAAGTCAGAGATGAGAATAGAAGGCTCTATGGCTAAGAGGCTTTACTCTATTGGTATGCCAGCAAGCTTAAGTCTGGCACTTCCATCTATTCTTATATCAGTGCTTAATGTAATACTTGCTGCTTACTCTGCTGTGTATGTATTCGTGCTTGGCGTGTATTACAAGCTGCAGACATTCCTGTATCTTCCAGCTAACGGAGTTGTACAGGGAATGAGACCGCTTATGGGATATAATTACGGAGCGGGAGAGCATGAGAGAGTAAGAAAGATATATAAGACATCAATGGTGCTTATATTTGCTATTATGGCAGCAGGTACAATTCTCTGTCTTGCAATACCAGGAACTTTGATTGGTCTGTTTACAAGCAATCCTGACACAATAAATGCCGGTGAGACAGCGTTAAGAATAATAAGTGCCGGATTTATTGTATCAACAGTATCAGTAACTTCGGCAGGCGCGCTTGAGGGACTTGGAAAAGGATTTCCATCACTTATCATATCTGTGTGCAGATATGTTGCTGTAATAATTCCGGTTGCATTCATTATGTCAAGGATAGTTGGTGCTGTTGGAGTATGGCACGCATTCTGGATTACCGAAGTGATTACATCAGTAATTTCTTATATAGTATATAAGAAAAGTATATAACTGAAAAACTGAAACGGTTTCGGCATTGTATTTTCTGCAATACAATGCCGTTTTTCAAAATCTCCCCCTAAAATGGGGTAAAGGACAAAATATCTGTTGTGCTAGTATTTTGCTTGATATATAATAATAAATGCTTATATAACACATTGAAAAGGAGAAGAATGATGAAGAAAGGATTAGCAAAAAGAATTCTTGTTAGTTTGCTTACAGTAGTCATGATATCTGCTAGTGTTTTACCAATGTTGGTAAGCACAGCTAATGTGGCTCGGGCTAACGAGAATGTAACGAATGACCTTGCAGATGGTGTGGTAATTGATACACCAAATGCTATTAAGGATTCAGAAGACAGTGACTATGTTAAAGTGTCATTTATTGTTAATGACGCTACAACGCCAATAGTCAAATATGTAAAAACAGGCGATACCGTTACAGTAAGGTCAACTAATTCCGACGTCGGAGTACTTGTTGGCGATGCACCTAACGGTAGTGCGGTAACAGAGGATACAACAATATATGTCAAGACATATAATTATAAGGACGTCCTGAATATTAAGAAGGAACTTGTGAATGAATACGGAGAACCTGATGCAGATGGTTACTATACTTTAAAGTTTACAGCCAGCGCAAAGGACATGCCTTCAATTCATGCACAGGCTAAGAAGGTTGTATTAGTAATTGACTGTTCTTTAAGTATGGCATGTGCAACTGATTATAACAGAGGAACAGATCCAACAACAGGCAAACTTGAAGATGAGAAGATGGCTGGTTCTTATGATGAGACAAGATGGAAAGCCATGTACGATTCAGTAAGTGCATTCCTTAATGCATTTCTTCCAGAAGGCAATACTACTAATTCAGTAGCACTTGTTAAGTATAACAGCAGTGCAAGCCAGATTACGGGTAATGCTAAAGATGCTAAGACAATTACTGATGCACTCAATGGAATATTTAATGAAGATATATTCAACACTAACCAGAGCAATGGTGTAACAGCCGTTGACAAGATAAAGAATTCTAAGCTTGGATCTGGTACTAATGTTGCTAATGGACTTGAGAAAGCTAATACAATATTAGGTGATGAGAAAGATGGTGCATCTATTATATTATTCACAGATGGTATGGCTAATTATCCTAAGGCAAAAAATATTACATCTAAGTATACATATAAAAAGAATGATAAATATCCATATGGTGATCCTGAAGTAGAATATACAGTAGCAAGTGATATGACTCATGGGTTCTATAACGGAGAGACAGAAGCCAAAGATCAGGATGATGAGATGTATGCAGCTTATTGTGCCAACGCAGCTGGTAAGGAATTAGCAGATGCAGGAGTTACTATATATTCATTCGCTTTGATGAATGCAACAGATGCCAACAGCGATGCTGTACGTGCATCAATGGGTGATAAGCTTCTTACTTTCGAAGAAAGTGAACTGATAGTTTCGAGTGTAAGTACAAGTAAGCTGACATTAAAGCTCTCATCTAATTATGTATTTACTTACGGTGCTGAGAAAACAGGATATGCGGCAGAATTCTATTCAACAACTGATGCTTCAGAACTTGAAAAGAAATTCCAGAGCATTATCACATCATTAAAGGAACTTCCTTTTGATACAGCAACAGTAACTGATACGCTTGATAAGCATTTTGAACTTGTTCCAGAACAGACTGGTGTTACTGACAATGGTGATGGAACATTTACAGTTACTTATCCAGACAAGATTACAACAGATGCACAGGAGATAACTGTTAAGATTAAGGCTAAAGACGGTTATGCAGGATCTTCATATACTAATGATGGTTGTACATTCAATGCAACAGTTGGTGATCTTACATATAGCCAGGATTTTGCAGAAGAACCATCAGCAGTAATCACACCTGATGCAGTTAAGGATTCATATACAGTTAATCAGGATGAAACACTTACAGTAGCCGACGTATCTGTATTAGATAATGATAAGAATGAAATTGTTAATAATCCAGATAAGAATGTATCAATCAAGGCAGAGAAGGTTACTAATCCACAGAATGGTACAATAACATTCAATGAAGATGGTACATTTACATATACTCCTAACAATGGTTTTAGTGGTGAGGATACATTTAGATATAAGACAGTTCTTACAGTTGATGGAAGAACTTATGAGAAGGAAGCAACAGTAACTATTACAGTTGTTCCTAAGTACACACAGACTATTAAGTATGTATTTGAAGATGATACTGAGGCAGCTCCTGATAATGTTCAGACTGTAATTTCAGGTAATTCTACAACAGCAGTTACATCACCAAAAATTACTGGTTACAAGCCAAGCATCGAAGTTGTTGAGGCTACACAGCTGACTGGTGATAAAGAGATTACTGTTAAGTATGTAAGGGATGATGAACAGACAAAGCCAGCATCTTATACAGTAGAGTATTACAAAGATGGTGAGAAGGATAATGATAAGACAGAGACGTTTATTAATTATATCTGGGTAAATGCTGACGAGCAGAAAGTAGAACCATAAAAGATTAATACTACAGATAAGTTTGGAGCAGGATATAAGTTTAAAGAGACTGATCCGGCAACAATACCAGCAACAATAGCTGATAAGGGTGTTATCAAGGTTTACTATGTGGCTGATACATTTGATTATACAGTAAAGTATGTCCTTGAAGACACAGATACAAATCTTGCAGACCCATATACTAGGCCAGCAACATTTGGAACAGAAGTTGGTGCTGATAAGAAGGATATCAAAGGTTATACAGCAATTAATGCTGATGACAAGTTAACTGTTGGAGCAGATTCAGATAGTAATGTACTTGTTATCAAGTATAGAGCTAACACATATGGATATTCAGTAGAGTATTACTATGATGGTATTAAGGATGAGTCAGCTACAGAGAATAAGACATCTCAGTTTAATACTAAAGTAAATACATATGATCCTAAAGAAAAGACTGGTTATAAGTTACAGAAGGAAGAAAACTTCCCATTAACAATCACAACAGATTCTAAACAGAACGTAATTAAAGTATACTATATAAAAGATGAAGATCAGAAGAGAGACATCACATACAAAGTTAAGTACTTTAAGGACGGAGTAGAAGTAACAGAAGATGAGCAGACAGTAACAAAGCAAATCTGGGTTAACGATACAAAAGCAACTGTTGAAAAATCTGATATTAACACAACAGATAAGTATGAAGGATTCTCATTCGATTCAGAAACAACTGGAGTGATTCCTGACACAATAGGTGATGATGGTGTAATCAGAGTATATTATGTTTCTAATGAATATGCGTATACAGTAGAGTATTATTACGATGATGTAATAGATAACGCTAAGACTGATACATTTAAAGCTAAGTACAATACACAGGTAAGTACATATGCTGACAAGAACATAACAGGATACAAGCTTGAAAGAGCAACAACACCAATAACAATTACAACAGATGCTTCACAGAATGTAATCAGAGTATACTATGTAAAAGACTGGTTCAAGTACACAATTAATTACTACTATGACGGAGTAATTGATACAAGTGCTACAGTTGTTGATAAGGCAGCATTTGGAACAACAATTAAGTATTCAGATAAGATGGATAAGCTAAAAGATGGCTTTAAGTTTGTTAGAGCTGACGGTTCACCATTAGTAATATCTATCAATGAAGCTGCTAATGTAATTAATATACATTATGTATCAGGTACATATGCATACACAGTAGAGTATTACTATGATGGAAAGCTTGATTCTGAAAAGACAGAAAAGAGTTCTGCAAAGTATAATACAGTAGTTAATGATTATACAGACAAGTGTGATACTGGATATAAGTTCGATAAGACAGAAGGACTTCCATTAACAATAGCAACTGATGAGTCAAAGAATGTAATCAGAGTATATTATGTAAAAGATGAAAGTCAGAAAAAGAACGTAACTTATACAGTTAAGTACTTTAAGGATGGAACAGAAGTAACAGAAGATGAACAGCCAGTAACTAAAGAGGTCTGGGTAAATGATCCATCAGTAATTGATGTTAATAAGGCTGATATTAACACAA
>JAUNOK010000026.1 GCA_030537195.1 Eubacteriales bacterium
TTATTAGCGGTGATGGTGATTATTATGTAACGATAAATTATACAGACAAATCACAGAATCCTATGGAAACTTATACATCTGATCAGATGACAATTGATACAGAAAAGCCAACTGTAAGTATAAGTAATATAAAAAATAATTCAGCCAATAAGGATGAGAAGTATACATTTACAATTACAGCAAATGATACTAATTTTGATATATCATCATTTACACCAATACTTAGAGCGGTAGTAAAGGATGAGTCAGGTAATTACTCAATTAAAGAAATATCTCTTGGAACAGTAAGAGAGATAGAGGCTGGAAAAATATATTCATATACGGTAGATAATCTTGATGTAGACGCTGTGTATACATTAACATGTGTAATAAGAGATTTAGCGGGTAATGAAACTTCTAAAGTATTGCTTGAAGATGGTCAGGAATATGATAGTGTAGTATTCTCCGTTAACAGAAATGGTTCAACATTCTCAGTCGATAATGCAACAGAAACATTGCTCAGCAATTATTATGTGTATGAAGTTAACAGAGATGTAGTTGTATATGAAACTAATGTAGACCCTATTAATAATTATAAGGTTAAGTTAAATGGTATTGAACTTAAGGAAAATACTGATTATACAACAACAATGACTAATAACGAAGGTGAATGGGCAATCAGAACATATGATATTGACAGAGACCTGTTTAACAATGAAGGTGAGTATAAGGTTGTTGTTGAGTCAACTGATAAGACTGAAACATTGGCATACAGTGATGTAAAGAGTATGAATATATCATTTACAGTTGATAAAACAGCACCAGTTCTTACGGTAAGTGGTATTGAAAATGGTGGAAGATATCAGAATACTGAACAGGAAGTAACGGTACTTGCTACGGATGATGGAGGTCGTTTAAATAGCTTCAAAGTAGAAGTGTTTAATTCTGCTGGAGAGCCAATATCAAATGAAAGTGTAAGATTTGATAAGTCAGGAGAAGAATTAATTAATTATCTTTCATCAAACGATGGTAAAATAACATTTACTGTTCCTGAAGGATTATCGCAGAAAGTTGTTCTTACATGTAGTGATGCCGCTGTACATGATGATGGTTCAACAAATGAAACTGTTCAGCAGTTTACGAAGGTTACAGTATCACCAAGTGGATTAATTATTTTCTATGCAAATAAGCCATTATTCTATGGTGTAATTATACTTTGTGTATTAGTTATTGCAGGTGGAGTATTCCTTATTGTAAGAAGAGTTCAAAAGAATAAAGCTAAATAATATTAAAATAGCTGAATAGAATAATTAAAAACGGACAGTGACAAATCTTATGAAATGTCACTGTCCGTTTTTTAATACATTTATAACATCATCAGATATAATCAGAAACATAAGGAATTCTATGGAACAGTATGTCGTCCAGATGCTCAATAGCCTCATCTGACGCCTGTATCTTGTCCATTATATGAAGTTTCTCAGCAGTTTTGTAGCCAAGCATTAATGTAGTTAATGTGCCGATTGACATGGATACTTCATAATCTGGCTGCTGTTCGGTTTCAATACATTTGCCATTATCAAAAAGGAATGTAAAGTAACCATTGTTCCATGCGAGAAGGTCGTCTTCAATGTAGAAGCGTATGCATACAGAAGGCTCGTCCGGGTCGCAGGCATATTTGGCAAAGAACTGTCTGATATCAATAATTCGTCCCATTGTGTATGGGCGGATTGTTTCTTTAATGTCGCTGTCATCCAGTTCAAATGCGATTGGCTCACTGTAGTAATTGTTTCCACGGACTTCGTCAATCATTGAATCGTGGGCATGTATGAATTCCCACAAGCCGAGCTGTGCCTCGCGGTTAAGATAAATCATTTCTTTCACATGCATAACATCAGAACTTATCATGTAAACCATATATCCGTAAGGAACATCGTCCTTAGAATAATATATGGCAACAGAGGTGTCGTCCTCATCCCAGCGCCAGTATTCTTCCCATGCAAGGTTGTTTCTATATAGACAGCCATGTGTCTTTTCAGCGAACTTGGTGTGAAGCTCTTTAAATTCTTTGTCGTCCCATGAAACTCGTCTGACATAACCAGGTTCATTAAGCTTTCTTGGAATCTGTGTATCCTTGACTGTATAAGTCATTTTGTTGGAGATAATTTCCCAGCCAAGACCACGGTATAATGGAATTGAATATGGATACAGCAAAGCAAATGATTTGTGAGCATCTCTCATTCGTATAAGGCTCTGAATCATAAGTCTTTTCATAATTCCATGACCGGTGTATTCAGGATATGTACATACGCTTGTAACGAAGCCTACGCTGTATTTAACACCATAGATATTCATATCGAGCGGGTACACCGCAAACTGTGCAATCAGATCATCACCATTGAAGCAGCCAAGTACATCAGCTCTTTGAAGAACCGGGAATTTGGACTGGGTAATCTCATCATCTTTCCAGCCTGTCTCAGCAAGCTCCTGTTCAGTTACCTGAAAGGCATATCTTAAGAGTGCATTGTATTCTTCAGCGTCATCTATAGTAAGAGGACGCAGTGTATAGTTGTTTTCATCATTTCTGCTCATTGCGTTTGTTCCTTTTCTGTGTGCGCTTTTTTCGTACATAATATAGCACTGAGGGAGGTTGTGGTCAAATGCAAAAATGAATTTACACAATATTCAATGCAATATATAATGTATATAATATGTTATGTCGTGAATGAAAAGGAGATAAAATATGGCAATAAAATCAGAAGCAAAGCTTACCACATTTGAGGCGATAAGCATGATTGTGGGGAACAGTATTGGAACGGGAATAATAGCAGTTCCGTATCTTGCAACGAAGAATAGTATGATTGATGTTATCTGGATGGTAGGAGCAGCCTACATTATTAATGTAATTCTGCATCTTATTATCGCTGAACTTTCTTATAATAACGGCGGCGTACAGCTTGTAAAAAGCTTTGAAGGAGAGCTGTTCCACGGAGTTATGAAGAAAGTGTTCAGCTGGATTGTTTTTGTAGTGTATGGACTTGCGATTATGATAGGAGTAAGTGGCAATATTAATGGTGGAGCGCAGATATTTGTGAACTGGTTCGGACTTCCTTTATGGGTTGCACAGATTATATACTATGTGATTGCTGGAATCGTTGTATTCATGGGAATGAAGGCAGTAGGAATTGCACAGAAATACGCAGTAATTCTTCTTATGGGAATAGTTGCAGTTATGACAGTTGGAACATTTACACATCCAGTTAATGGTTTCTATACAGCACCTTTCCACTGGAATAATCTGCTTGCACTGTACAGCATGGTTGTATTTGCAACATCAGCTAATCAGGCAGTTATTCAGGTTGTCAAAGGACTTGACGGCAATCCGGGCAAGATAAGAAAATCAATATTCATAGGATTTGGCTTGTCATCAGCGTTTGTGCTTGTTGTGACATTGACAGTTCTTCTTGGAACTAAGGGAACAATAGATAAGGAACTTGCTTATATGCAGCTAGGAGAGAGCATAGGAAAATGGGCAGTCGTTCTTGCAGGTATCTTTTCACTCTTTGCACTGCTTACAACATTCTGGAGCAACACACTTGCTTTAAGAGATGTGGTACATGAGCAGGTCGGAATCGGCAACCGTGTAAGCTGGCTTATAGCGACAGTTCCATGTATATTATTTGCAATATTTGGAGTAAGCAGCTTTATAATACTTACAAGAATCATGAGCGGCGTTGTTGTACTGGTGAGCATAATGCTTGTTCTGACATATGGCAAATCAAGACGTAAAGCGGGAGCCAGTCCTATATGCGGAGTAATAGGAACGCTGCCGTTCCAGATCCTTATGGTAGTATCGACAATAGTTTCAGCTATCGGCGCATTAATTCCACTCAGCTAAATGTATCACCGACATTAGCTTTAGTGTCAGAAAGAGAGGTGTGACAGTATGTATGAATCAGACAATTTAAAGCAGATGGACAAAGAAACTTTTACATATACAATAGATAAGTATAAAGACTTTAAGATATTGCAGCTTACAGATCTTCATCTTGGATTTGGTTTCATATCAAGGAAGAAGGATAAGCTGGCGCTAAATGCGGTGAGAAAGATTATTCATAAGGCTAAGCCTGATATGATAGTGCTTACTGGAGATTCTATATTTCCATTCTTGCCGAAGGCAGGAACACTTAATAACAGAATGCAGGCACATAAGCTGATGAAATTCATGGACAGCTTTGCAATCCCATATACGCTTGTGTTCGGTAATCACGATTGTGAGATGGGTTCGACATGTAATAAGGAAGAACTGGCAGAGATTTATAAGACCGGAAAATACTGCATATTTACGGAAGGCAGGAAAGAACTTACAGGTGTCGGCAACTTCTTTATCAACCTTACAGATTCAGATGGCAATGTTTTATTGCCGCTTGTTATGCTTGATTCCAATATGTATGGTGAGGGAGGCTGGTTTTTCAGCGGATTTGACCGCATACATGATGATCAGGTGGACTGGTGCATGAATAAGCTTAATGACTTGAAAAAATGTAATCCTGATATTAAGGCAATGGCATTTTTCCACATGCCTCCTGCAGAATTTAAGGAAGCATACCGCAAGATGAAACTTGGTGATAAGAGCGTAATATATCAGCATGGCAGTATAGCCGAGAAGAATGAGTATTTTGGAATATCGAAATTCAAAGGCACATTTTTTAATAAAGCAGTCGAGAATGGCGTTATTAAATGGATGTTCTGCGGACATGATCATCTGAATACATTGTCACTTATATATAAGGGGATTCAGATGACATATGGAATGTCGATAGATTACCTTGGATATAAAGACATTGATAAGAGCTATATTCAGAGGGGCGGCACTTTGATTACGAGAAAATCCAATAGAGAAATACTGGTGAGTATGGTACCACTTGAAGCAGTAGTGTCCACAAGAGTGAGTGGTATGAAAGCCGGGAAGTCAGGCCAGTAGGGCAATAAAAAAGGCCTACCCAAGGAAGAGGGTAAGCCCTGCAATGATTTGAGCAAAAATCATTTACATGTTTAATATAACACACATATTGTGACAAGACAAGTGACAATTTGACAGTTTTAGAATTTTACAACTTTACTAAAAAGGTCACAAACCCAGTATTTATCAGCTATTGTGTTTATTAAGCTGTAGTGCTATTATACTTGTGCTTTTTGAAGTACAATTTCATATATAAAAATGGGAAGAGAACGGTTGAAAATTCTCTTCCCATTTTTATTATCATAAGGGGCGAAGCCCTTAAATATTAGTATTAAGTACAACTGAATCTCTATTCATATCAATAACGATATTCTTGCCGCTGTTAATCATAAACAGCTTGACGTAGTTGGCAACAAATGCATATCCAACAGAAGTTATAAAGCTGTAGTCATTATCAAAACCCTGCTCGTTAGCTGCATACTGCTTATGGTTAGTTATGAGATAATCTAACATTCTGTCAGCAGATACACCACGTCCGCTATTAGATATCAGAGGTTTGTTGATATCATTCTTAGCTTCTCTTATATAATTCATGAACTTAATTTCATATAACACATGCTCAGACATTGGATCCGGATACCATGAGTTATGTGGAAATGTAAAGTAATCCTCTATGTAATGTAAGGCATATCCTAAAGATAAGAAGGATAAACAGTTCATTCGGCCGTGTCTTTCAAGGCGGCGAAGCCTTCTGGCAACTTTATCATATGAAGAATCCCATGTATGGCCTTTGATGTATGTATGCAGAAGAATGTCCGGCATAATACTTCCAAGCCTTAAGGCAAGGTTATGTCTTTTCTTAAGATTAGGGGTAAGTCTCTTGGTTACGGTTACATGTCCGTATTTGTTCATTAATTTTCCTTTCAAAAATGCTTTATATCCACGTTAATAAATGGAATATAAAATAGTCCTTTAGTCCTATAAAAAAGTATCATCTTTCAATACATTTGTCTAGCACATTATTGAAAAGAATACATGAAATTTATGTAAATTTATTTTGATGTTCAAGTAAATACAAATCTTACGAACACTTTACAATCGGCAGATATCAGATTTTACAGGGTGTATATATCATTATTTCATTGTAAGAATAATTTAGACAGAGGAGTGATATATATGCCATCAACATATGCGCATTACAGATTAGGACAGGAAGTGTTGGATAGCCTGTCAGGAGGAATTAAAAGTACGATTCTTAATCATAAACAACTTTACGATATCGGACTTCACGGACCGGACATATTGTTTTACTATAAACCATTATTTTCATGCGAGGTCAATAAACAGGGATATGACATGCATGCCAGAAGTGGCAGACAGTTTTTTGAAAATGCGGCCGAGGTATTAAAGAGACTGGAAGGCAGGGATAAAGAGGCGGCGCTCGCTTATGTGTATGGGTTCTGTTGTCACTTCGCACTTGACGTAAGCTGTCACAGATATATAGATGAAAAGATTGAAGCAGACGGAGTAAGCCATACGGAGATTGAAGTTGAATTTGACAGAAGCCTTATGGAAAAAGATGGTTACAACCCTGTAATACACATTTTAACCGACCATATTAAACCGTCTTATGAAAATGCGGATATTATATGCAGATTTTATGACAACCTGTCATCAGAACAGGTTAAGAAAGCCATGGAAAGCATGATTTCTTATAACAGACTGTTAATTGCACCTTCGAGATTAAAGAGAATGTTAATATACGGACTTCTTGGTGTGACAGGCAATTATAAGGAAATGCACGGACTTATAGTTAATTACAAGGCTAATCCGTTATGTGAAGACAGCACACAGAAGCTGTATAACCTCTATGACAGCGCTGTAAGACTTGCCACAATTCTTATTGGCGAGTTCAGGGACAGCGCAGCAGGACATACAGAGTTTAATAAGATGTATGATTATACATTTGGTTCAAAGCTGGAGAGTCAGGAAAACAGCGGGAAAGAATTAATGTGTGAAGGAAGAGAGGCAGTGTAATTATGAAGGAAAAACTTACAGGAAAAGAAAGCAGATGGATATTATATGATGTTGGTAATTCGGCATTCACACTGCTTATATCAACAATTATGCCAATATACTTTAATTATCTTGCTGGAAATGCAGGACTTTCATCAGTTGATTATCTTGCATACTGGGGATATGCGGCTTCTGTATGTACAATAATAGTTGCAATTCTTGGACCGGTATGTGGTACACTCGCAGATACCAAAGGTTTTAAGAAACCGGTATTTCTTACATCCATACTGATAGGAACAATAAGCTGTGCTGTTCTTGGCGCAATGGTCCAGTGGCTGGCATTCCTTATAGTGTTCGTTATTGCAAAGGTTGGATTCTCTTCAAGTCTTGTTTTCTACGATTCAATGCTTGTAGATGTTACAGATGAGAAACGCATGGATTATGTATCTACCCAGGGGTATGCATGGGGATATATTGGAAGCTGTGTACCGTTTGCAGCATGTCTTGTCCTTGTATTATGTGCAGATAAGATAGGAATCAGCATGGAACTTGCTATGGGAATCTCATTTGTAATCGTTGCTTTATGGTGGCTTGGAATGTCAATACCGCTTATTAAACAGTATGAGCAGAAGCATTATGTTGAGAAGCAGCCGCACGCGGTAAGACAGAGCTTTGTTCGCCTCGGAAGCACATTTAAGAATATCAGAAAAGAGAAGCATGTATTTATGTTCCTGCTTGCATTTTTCTTCTATATAGATGGCGTGTATACAATTATTGATATGGCAACGGCTTATGGTTCAGCACTGGGGCTTGACAGTACAGGTCTGCTTCTTGCCCTGCTTGTTACACAGATAGTTGCATTCCCATGTGCTATATTATTCGGACATCTTTCATATAAGGTAAGTACAGAGAAGCTTATAACAGTCTGTATATGTGCATATCTTGGAATTGCCATATTTGCAATATTCTTAAGAACACAGCTTCAATTCTGGATTCTTGCCATTCTTGTAGGAATGTTTCAGGGTGGAATACAGGCGTTATCAAGGTCATACTTTACTAAGATTATACCTGAGGAGCGTTCAGGGGAGTATTTCGGACTTATGGATATCTGTGGAAAGGGCGCTTCATTTGTAGGAACTACTATTGTAAGCGTGATATCGCAGATAACAGGTAATATTAATATCGGTGTAGGAATGATTGCGATTCTGTTCTGCATCGGAGCAGTAATATTCTTTAAGTCAGTATCAATGGCTAAGAAGCAGAAATGCGCTGATGGAGTAAATATTAAAAGTGCAGATACAGGAAAGGTTGAGATAACTGCAGTATAATTTAATTAAGGAAAAGTAAATGTTATGTGACTTTATAGGCGAAGTGTGCTACAATAGGCAGGCAAATATAAGTAAACGGGGAGATTTACATGTCGCAGTTGACAAGAAAAGCCATAATGCAGTGTACACTCGAACTTACTGAGAAGAAGTCACTGAAGAAAATTACAGTTAAAGATATAGCAGATGCATGTGGTATCACAAGAAGCACATTTTACTATCATTTTTCAGATATATATGATGTACTTGATGGTGTTGTTCAGGCAAAGATTGATGAATTTAACGAAGAGTACAATGGTGAATTAGACAAGGTCCTTATGGGATTCATAGAATACAGCATTATACATAGGAAGGTCTGGGCTAATCTTTTTGATGCAAGAGGAAGAGACTGGCTGGAGAAGTATGTTAAGACCCGTATTCATTATCTTGCACTTCTACAGATCAGGAAGATGTCCGAAGGATATATTCTTTCAATTAAGGATGTTGAGATTATATGCAGCTTTTATGAAGAAGCCATATTTGGACTGCTCATAAGATGGGTTATTAAAGAGGAAGAGGCCAAGACCGTAGACGAAATCAAGGATACGGTAGAAAGAATCGAGAAATTGTTCGAGGGGCAGCTTGATCTTATAATAGCTAATATGAAGAAGAATTAATTGATAATTAACTGATTGATAATTAATTGATAGGAGATACAGAGTTATGATAGTAAGAGCCTATGAAGACAAGGATATTAACGCAATGGTTTCAATATGGAATGGTGTTGTGGAGGAAGGAATAGCATTTCCACAGGAAGAGTTTCTTAATGAAGAGACAGGAAAAGCATTTTTCGCAGAACAGAGCTATTGCGGTGTTGCAGTTGATGATGAGGAAAAAGTTGTTGGAATGTACATTCTTCATCCGAACAATATCGGAAGATGTGGACACATAAGCAATGCAAGCTATGCGGTTGACGCACAGTGCCGAGGAAAGCATATTGGAGAAATGCTCGTATCTGACTGCCTTAAGCAGGCTAAGAGACTGGGATTTCGTGTAATGCAGTTTAATGCTGTTGTTGAAACTAATATCCATGCACGTCATCTGTATGAGAGACTTGGATTTAAACAGTTAGGTACTATACCTGGCGGATTCAGAATGAAAGATGGAACATACGTTAATATATGCCCATATTATCATGAACTGTAAGACTTATCTACTGACAGAATATGATATGTATTTAATATTATAGCAATTCGGACACTTTCACTGATATGTCCGAAATTAGTACAATTATCACACCCGTGTAGCGTTTTCGAACACTACACGGGTTTTGTTATGCCAAATTTTTACAAAATCGTATATAATATGCGAGTGCTTTGCTTAATGGAGGCACAATATAATTAAAGAAAAAGGATGGAATATTATAATGAGCGCTAATGAAATTATGCCAAAGTTAAAAGACTTTTTATGTGAGAATTTAGGAATTGATGCAGATGTTTTAGAGTTTGATACACAGCTTTTCGGAGATGGAGAAATCGGACTTGATTCAATCGACTCACTCGAAATCATCGCTTATGTTGATGATGAATTCGGTGTTCAGATGACAGGTGTTGGTAAGGAACACTTCTACAGCATTGAGACAATCGCTAAGTATATCGAAGAAAATGCATAATAAATAAAATGTGGCGGGTGTCAGATGGCTTTTCTGGCACCCGTATTAGTTACGGATGTAAGTTGTGGGGGATTGATTGGACTTTGTGGGTAGAAACATGACTTGAAAAGTCCAATCCGTCAAGCCAGAGCGAGCAGAATGGACGTTAGAAGCAGAAATGGCACTTACAAAGTCCAAATCACCGCAACAGGGCAACTACGCAACCCACCAAACATATTACAAAGAAAATCATGAAAATGACAATAAAGGAGTAATTATGACAGAGAATAATAACCGCGCAGTCATTACAGGTCTTGGAATGATATGTGCAATCGGTAATTCAGTAGATGAAGCATGGAAAATGGCTGTTAATTCGGTTTCAGGAATACATAAGACAACAACACTTGATACAACAGACTGCTACGCAGACCTTGCAGCAGAGGTTAAGTGTGACACACTTGGAGATTTTGAGGGAAGCGAAGATGCTGACCGTTCAGCACAGCTTTGTATTAAGGCAGCTGGAGAGGCAATGAAGGACGCAGGACTTGATGATTTTGCAGGAGACCCTAAGGCTTCAGTTATTATCGGAAGCTGTGTCGGTGGTGCAGTCAGCATTTCTGATTACTATGAGCATGGCAAGAAAGCAAGTGATGTAACTAAGATGCCAATTTCATCAATAGCACCTCAGGTTGCAGGTCAGTGCCATGCAGGCGGTGTCGTTACTAATATTGCAAATGCATGCGCAGCCGGAACAATCAGTATTGCATACGCATGCGAGCTTATCAGAGCAGGTAAGGCAGATGTAGTACTCGCAGGTGGTTCAGACACATTTGCAGCAGTACCATATGCTGGATTCTTATCACTTCATGCACTTGACGCAGATGGATGCTCACCATTCAACAGATGTACAGGAATTACACTTGGTGAAGGTTCTGGTGTTGTAGTAGTAGAAAGCTACGAGCATGCCAAGGCAAGAAATGCCAAGATGTATTGTGAAGTATTAGGTGCTGGTGTCAGCAGTGACGCACACCATATCACAGCTCCAAGACCAGACGGAGAAGGTCAGATGGAAGCTATCAACAGAGCAATTAAGAATTCAGGATTGAAGAAATCGGACATCGGATATGTTAATGCACACGGAACAGGAACAGCTAAGAATGATGACGCAGAATTCTTATCATTACATACAATATTTGACGGCGAGAACGATAACCTTTCAGTAAGCTCAACAAAGGCTATGACAGGACACTGCCTCGGTGCAGCAGGTGCAATCGAAGCAGTATTCTCAATCAAGGCACTTACAACTAATACAGTAGTTCCAACACTCGGCTTCAAGGATGAGGATATGGATAAGCTTGCACAGAAGGCAGGAAAGATAGATTTCTGCCCTAACAAGGCACATGAGAAAGAGCTTACAAGCGTAATGAACAACTCATTTGCATTCGGAGGTAATAACGCAAGTATCATCTTTAGCAAAGAGGCTGGTAATGTAACAGTTAAGGAAGAGAAGAAGCCGCTTGTTATCACAGGTATTGGCGTGGTTGCACCAAGTGGTAACGGCGTAGATACATATGTTGCAAATGCAGTGAAAAACGAAGTTCCAGCAGAAGCTAATTTAAGAAGTTCAGTCGGCAAGGAAGATTACGATGCACTTGGACTTAAGATGTCGTTCTACAGAAAGCTTGATAACTTCAGCCAGCTTCAGGCAGTATCAGGCATGGAAGCACTTAAGGACGCTGATTATGCAGTAACAGACGATAATGCAACAGATATCGGTATTATTGTGGGAACATCAGAGGGCGCACTTGGAACATGCTGTGATTTCCAGAGCATGATTACAGAGAAGGGCAATGCTTCAGGAAGCGCATTCAAATTCCCTAACACAGTATACAACGCAGCAGGCGGATACCTTTCAATCTGCTCAGGAATCAAGGGCTACAATGTAACAGTTACTAACGGTGCACAGTCAGGTCTTGCAAGTATGGCATATGCAATGAGCGTACTCCGTTCAGGTCAGGAAAATGCTATGTTAGCTACTGGTTCTGATGAGAACAGCGACATAATGACAGAGCTTTTCGGTAAGTTAGGTGTTACATCTGAAAAGGTTGTAGCTCCATTTGCAGGAAATGACGGATTCGTATTAAGCGATGGTAGTGCTTCAGTTCTTATCGAGGACGAGAAGGCAGCTAAAGAGCGTGGTGCAAGAATCTACTGTCATGCATCAGGTTATGGTATGGCTCATTCAAGTGTTAAGTTCGGAACACTTACAGGTTCAGAGGCAGGTCTTACCAATGCAGTTAATAACGCATTAGCAGACGCTGGAATGACAATTGATGATATAGATGCAGTATTCGGTTTCGCAAACGGAATGAAGGCTGTTGATGATGTAGAAATCAAGGGCTTAACAGCAGTATTTGGCGACAAATTAGCAGAGAAGCCAGTTGTAGAATTAAAGGAAGTTCTTGGAGAGTCAAGAGCAGCAGCAGCTACAACAGCAGCAGCACACGCAGCACTTATGTTTGCAGGAAAGATACCTTCACAGGAAGCATACAGCATTGCAGCAGACGGAAGCGTTTCTAAGACTAATGTAGAAGCTTCTAAGTTAAACAATGTACTTGTAGTTGCTTATGGTGCAGGTGGTTCATACACAGCAATTGTACTCAGCAAGTAATGAGAACATGGGCAGATGCCTATGACAAAGAACTGACATTTTCTTATAGAAGAAAGGACACACAGATATGAAAGTAGCATTAGTTACAGGGGCTTCCCGTGGTATAGGTAAGGCTTGTGCAATCCGTCTTGCAAAAGACGGATACGCCGTAGTCATCAATTACAGCCATTCAGAGGAACAGGCACAGAAGGTTCTCGATGAAATCGTGGCAGCAGGCGGCACAGCCATAACATATAAAGCAGATGTTTCAGACCTTAATCAGGTTAAGCAGATGGTTAAAGATGTAAGCAAGGAACTTGGCGGAATAGATGTACTCGTAAACAACGCAGGAATCGTAAGAGATGAGTACCTTCTTATGCTCAACAAAGATACACTTGATACATGCATGGATCTTAATGTTAAAGGTTACTTCTACTGCGCACAGCAGGCAGTACTTAAAATGTTCAGAAAGAAGAGCGGTGTCATCATCAACATGTCATCAGTAAGCTCGAAATTCGCACTTCCTGGACAGTCTGTATACAGCGCAACAAAGGGAGCTGTTAATTCAATGACACAGACAATGGCTAAGGAGCTTGCAGGTTACGGAATCCGTGTAAATGCAGTAGCACCGGGATTCATAGAGACAGAAATGCTTGATGCAATTCCAGAAGAGAAGAAGAAAGAGTATTTGGACGCAATCCCAATGCATAAGTTAGGAAAGGCAGAAGATGTAGCCAATGTTGTATCATCACTCTGCTCAGACGCATTTTCATATGTAACAGGTCAGGTTATCGTGCTTGATGGAGGATTATCATTATGATGAACATATTTGAGATTAATAAAAGAATCGGACAGCGCCCACCTTTTCAGATGATTGAGAAGGTGTTGGAGCTTGAACCTAATGTAAGTGCCAGAGGTATTAAAAATGTATCAATCAATGAACCATATTTTATGGGACATTTTCCTGACGCACCTATAATGCCGGGAGTGCTTATAATCGAGAGCTGCGCACAGCTCTGCTCACTCGTAATTGATGACGGTGGAAAGAGCAGGGAAGAGGGCAAATTATATGTGCTTCTTAAAGTAGATGGATTCAAGTTCGTAAAGCCTGTAATTCCGGGAGATACACTTGATATTACAGTTACAGCTACAAGAATCAACAAGGTTCTTGCAGCATTTGACGCGGTAGTCAAGGTAGATGGCAATGTGTACGCAAAGGGAAGCATGACATTTACAACAGTAGACCGCAAGGATATATATGGTGAAAACGCATAGAAGCAGTTGACTTACAGATAGGAGATTATTATGGGAAAAATAGCAGTATTGTTTTCAGGTCAGGGTGCTCAGTATGTAGGAATGGGCAAAGACCTTTACGATTCAGATTCTAATGCAAAGAAGTTATATGACTTAGGAGAGTCACTCCGTCCGGGAACAGTTAAGGTATGCTTTGAAGGCGAGGGCGAGGAGCTTACTAAGACAGAGAATACACAGCCGGCACTTTTCCTCACAGACCTTGCATTTGCCAATGCACTTAAGGATGCTGGAATTAAGGCTGATGCTGTAGCAGGATTTTCACTTGGAGAGATTCCTGCACTTGCATACGCAGGAGTTTTATCGACAGAGGACGCATTTAAACTGGTAGTTATCAGAGGCACTAAGATGGGCGAACTCTCTACAAAGTATGCAGGCGGAATGGCAGCAGCACTTAAGCTTGCTCCAGAAGTTGTTGAAGAAACTTGCAAGGAATTCAAGGAAATCTGGCCAGTTAATTATAATTGTCCGGGACAGATTTCATGTGCAGGAAGTGCTGATGAGATAGACGCATTCTGTGCAGCAATCAAGGAAAAAGGCGGCAGAGCAGTTAAGCTTGCAGTAAGTGGTGCTTTCCATACACCATACATGAAGGAAGCAAGTGAGGAGCTTGGAAAGGCACTTAAGACAATGACAATTAATGCCCCTCAGACAGATATATATGCCAACAGAACAGGAAAGCCTTATCCACAGGATGCAGCACAGATTGCAGAAACAATAGCACTTCAGGCTTCTTCAAGCGTAAAGTTTGAGGACACACTTAAGAATATGTGGGCTGACGGAATAGACACATTTATCGAGGTAGGAGCAGGAAAGACTCTTACAGGATTTGTCAAGAAGACACTTCCAGAAGCAAAGATGTACACAGTTACAACAGTTGATGCGTTGAATGAAGCAATTGAGAACATCAAGGCAGGAGAATAATAATGACAGTTAAATGTAACAAATGTAAAGAAGAAATCAACAAAGAAGATTTAGAGAAGAATTACTACATATGTCCGTTATGCGGAAAGTTAAACCGTATGCCGGCAAAGAACAGACTTCAGATGCTTACAGAAAAGTTTGATGTAATGTTTAATGACCAGGAATTTACAGACCCTATCAATTTCCCTTCTTACAAGGAAAAGTACGAGTCTGCCAGAGAAAAAAGTGGCGAGACAGAGGGCGTTGTATGTGGCAGAGGAACTATTGGCGGACAGGATACATGTATATTCATTATGGAGCCTAACTTCATGATGGGTTCTATGGGAACAGTTGTCGGAGACAGAATTACAGCACTTTTTGAGTATGCTACAAAGCACAGACTTCCTGTTATTGGCTATACAGTTTCAGGTGGTGCAAGAATGCAGGAGGGTGCGCTGTCACTTATGCAGATGGCTAAGGTTTCAGCAGCAGCCAAGAGACACAGTGACGCAGGACTTTTATATGTTGTATGTACAACAGACCCTACAATGGGCGGTGCTACAGCCAGCTTTGCAATGCTTGGAGATATAATCATATCTGAACCGGGTGCAATGATTGGATTCGCCGGAAAGCGAGTTGTAGAGCAGGTTACAGGTGAAGTGCTTCCGGATAATTTCCAGAGCGCAGAGTTCCAGTTAAAGAACGGATTCATTGATGATATCGTACCAAGACAGGAACAGAAAGCATATCTTGCTAACATTCTTGCAATACATGCAGAAACAGTAAGTGCATAACAGTATTGCTTTGCAATATAAGGAGAAAGATTAATCATGGCAAACGAGAATTTAAGTGTTTATGACAGAATCTGCCGTACAAGAAAGAGTGGCAGAGCAACTGCATTAGATTATATAAATGCTACAATAACTGATTTTGTAGAACTTCACGGTGACAGATGTTTCGCAGACGACCATGCTATTGTTGGTGGTATTGGACGACTTAACGGAAAGCCTGTAACTGTAATCGGAATTGAAAAGGGAAGAGACTTAAACGAAAGACTTTTAAGAAATTTTGGATGCGTTCTTCCAGAGGGATACAGAAAAGCATTAAGACTTATCAAGCAGGCTGAGAAGTTCCACAGACCTGTTATCTGCTTTGTTGATACACAGGGAGCTAACTGTGGTAAGGGCGCAGAGGAAAGAGGACAGGGACAGGCAATTGCCAACAACCTGTATGAGCTTACAGATGTTAAGACACCTATTATATCAGTAATGATTGGCGAAGGTGGAAGCGGCGGCGCACTTGCACTTGCTGTAGCCGATGAAGTATGGATGCTTGAAAATGCATATTATTCAGTAATCACACCTGAGTCATGTGCAAGTATTCTTTTCAAAGATCCTAAGAGAGCGCCTGAGGCGGCAGAACATCTTAAACTTACAGCTGCTGACCTTAATAAAATGGGTATCGTAGAAAAGGTTGTTGAAGAACCTGAAGATTTTTCAGAAGAAAAAGAGACAGCACATTTTATGAAAAAGCTTGCTGACGACCTTTCAAAGGAATTAAAGCAGTTAGAGAAGAAACCGGTTGACAAGCTTCTTGATGACAGATATGAGAAATACAGAAAAATAGGCCGTTACAGTGAATACAGTCAGGCAGTAGGAGAAGTTCCTGGTGCAGCACAGTTACTTGGCGCATCACAGGCTCCTGCAAGAAAGAGAAGAGGATTATTTGGACGTGGCTAAGATATTAGTTTTAAATGGAAGTCCACATAAGAGTGCCAGCACTACAATGGCGGTAACTAACGCATTTGTAAAAGGAATGTGTGAAGGCGGTGAATACGAGTCGGAGATAATTAATATCTCCGACTTAAATGTTACCCCTTGCATGGGCTGCCTTTCATGCTGGGCAAGGACTGAGGGTGAGTGTGTTATCAAAAATGATGACATGCCGGCAGTTAAGAAAAAGATTGAGGAAGCAGACATTATAATTGAAAGTTATCCGCTGTATTTCTTCGGAATGCCGGGGCAGATGAAGCTTTTTACAGACAGACTTTTAAGTATGATGTGTACTTACAGGGGACAGAAGCCGCCTGAAAATGGCGAATCATTTCACGGCATAAGAAATCCGAAGCCGGGACAGAAGCTTGTTCTTATATCAGGCTGTGCTTATTCGGAGTCAGAGTCAGTCTATGACTCGCTTCTTAAAGAATATGAGTGCATATGCGGTAAAGATGGATTTACTGCAATTCTATGTCCACAGTTAAAGACATTAATTGAACTGGGTGCAAGTTCAAGACTTGACAGATATTTATCAAGGTATGAGGCAGCTGGAAAAGAATTTGCTGCGACAAAACATTTGTCAGAGGAAACTAAAGAGAAGCTGGCCAAAGTGCCATTTTCAGAGGCAGTGTATAAGAATCTGCTTGATAATTTCTGGCGGGAGCAGAAGGAGGGCTAAATCCTCTCCTCGTCAAAAGACTCGGATTTTACTTCGTAAAACAAGGAGGATTAGAATTTGATTAAGATAGTTGTAGATTTGCTTGGCGCTGACAAGCCGCAGACAGAGCTGGTTTCGGGCGCAATCAGGGCAATCAATGAGAATAAAGATTTATATGTATATCTGATGGGAAGGAAAGCCGAGCTTGAGGATTTCCTTGCTAACGTAGCTTATGATGAATCGCAGCTTGAGATTGTGGACTGCACACAGGAGATAACTAATTATGATGATCCGGTTGATGCTTACCATGACAAGACGGATTCGTCATTAATCAAGGGACTTAAAATGTGCCGTATGAACGAGGATATTGGCGGATTCGTGACATGTGGCGCGACAGGTGTTGTGCTTATAAGCTCAATCCTTATACTTGGCAAGCTGAATGCGACAAGACCAGCACTTTCAGTAGTGCTTAATGGCCGTAATGACAAGCCGTTCTGTATAGTTGACTGCGGTGCTAATATTGACTGCAAGGCAGACCGTTTTGTTGATTTTGCAAGACTCGGCGTGGCTTACATGAAGACTCTTGGAGTTGAGAATCCTACAGTTGCCACACTTTCTAACGGAATTGAAGCAGGCAAGGGAAGTGATGTCATTAAGGCAGCTCATGAGCTTTTGGAAAAATGCGGTTTTAATTTCACAGGTAATATTGAGGGCAAAGAAGTATTAGACGGCAATGCAGATGTTGTTGTATGTGACGGATTTGCAGGGAATGTTCTTCTCAAGTCAATTGAAGGAACGGCAAAGGTTGTATTTGACGACATAAGAAGAGCAGCAGCCGGTGCATCTGATGCTGAAAAGGCACAGATTGAGGCACTTGTCAGCAGACTTGAGCCTAAGTTTGATTATAATAACGAAGGTGGAGCTATACTTCTTGGTGTTAAGAAGCCTGTTGTTAAAGGACATGGTGCAGCAACGGACAAAACAGTATATAATACAGTCAAGATTGCTTACGGACTCGCAAAGAATAATCTTGTTGAGAAGATAAGCGAAGAATTTAAGAAAAAGTAATTAAGAAATGGGAATTAAGAAATAGAAATATCCATCGAGGCGATTGAATAATGCAAAGAGAGAAAAACAATAATTTTATTCTTGATTTCACTGGTGTATATGATGACGAGTTTGCTAAGAACAGGACATCACTTACATGGATAGACTGCTCAGATATTACAGGGTGTGATATGTATGTATCAGACGAAGCTAAGAAGCAGATAGGTGAAAGAATCGATTCTGTTGGAATTCATGGAATACATTTTCTTGATTCAGGTAACTATCATTATGTTACTAAGATAATGACTGACAGAATTAAGGAACCGTTTTCTTTAGTTGTATTTGATCATCATACTGATATGCAGAAGCCTATGATTGAAGGTCTGACAAGCTGCGGAGACTGGGCCGGGAAGGTGCTTGAAGACAATCCGTATCTTTGCCAGCTCATTCTTGTAGGACCAGAGGAGAAAGATATTAATGCGATTGAGTTAAGAAGTGATAAACTTATAACTTATTCAGCGCAGGAGATAAGAAATGAGGCAATGGAATCTAAAACTAACCAGATTGACTTGTCAGTTCCTGTATATATATCTATTGATAAGGATGTTCTTGATGAAAGCATAAGTGAAACCAATTGGAGTCAGGGGCATATGAGGCTTGGCACATTAGAGCATATGCTTGGGATAATTATAAGAAACCAGAAGGTTTTAGGAATTGATATATGTGGTGAATGTAATACAGATATGCCACTTCCCGAATATATGGAAGATGAGGAAAAGAACGGAGAACTTAATAAAGAATTATATGATTTTCTTATGAAACGACTGAAAAAATATAGTTTATAAATATTTTATAATTCCGCAATCCCGCGTAAATACTGGGCTTGCGGAATTTTTTAATTAGAAAACAAAAATAATTAGCACTCACCTCTTGACAGTGCTAACAAAAAGGTATATAACATAGCCAAGAACAAAGGAAGGGAACCAAAAGAGGTACGAAAGTTAAGGAAAGTACCTCAGAGGTTACTGAAACATCCCGGTTCCAAAGAAACAAGGTAACAAGATAATATGAGACTTATATTAAAGGAGGAATGACTTATGTTGATGCCTAGTATTTTTGGAGAGAATTTATTTAATGATGATTGGATGGACTTCGGATTTCCTGAAGTTGATAAGGCTTTGTATGGCAAGCATGCAAGTAATGTAATGAAGACTGATGTTAAGGAAACTGATACAGGTTATGAAGTTGATATTGATCTTCCAGGATTCAAGAAGGATGAAATCAATGCACAGCTTGATAATGGCTACCTTACAATAAGTGCTGCTAAGGGACTTGATAAGGATGAGAAGGATAAGAAAGGTAAATACATCCGTAAGGAAAGATATGCCGGTGCTATGAGCCGTAGCTTCTATGTTGGCGAAGGTATTACACAGGAAGATATCAAGGCTAAGTATGAGGATGGTATCTTAAGACTTTCAATTCCTAAGAAAGAAGCTAAAGCAGTTGAGGACAAGAAGTACATTGCCATTGAAGGCTAATGACTAATCATATATTATTGAATAAGAAAGGGAGCGATTGTTATGGATAAGAATCCAAAGCATCCATTAAAGAAAAAGAAAGTACATCAGAAAGTGAATGTTGCAGATCATAGTATCGAGGAACAGGCAGTTTCTGGTAAGCATAAGAAACACACATACGAATAACAATGTTTTAGTCCCACGGTAGTTGTATGATTACCGTGGGACTTTTTTAGATTAATTAGAAATTTCTAAACAGGGAATTTTAAGAATTTATGCCCTGAAAAGCTGTTTATGTGGTATCATAGAGGCAGTTTATATAATATGTGGAAAGAAGGCAGGGTATATGGAGTTTTTAATAATGATGATTGTTGCACTTGTTATAAGTGCCATCGGCTTCAAGAAATTTGTATGGTTTATATCGTTAGGATATGGCTTCTCGATTACAGGACTGGGAATCGCAATGCTTATAATGTTTCGTTCCAATCTTAATCCGGTCACGATAATACTTTCAGTGTTATGTATTATATACGGTTTAAGACTTGGCGGATATCTCATGATAAGAGAGATTAAGAGTGCGTCATATCAGGCAACAATGAAAAATGATATTAAAGACGGTTCGTCTATGAACATAGTCCTTAAGATTGTTATATGGGTAAGCTGTGCGTTATTGTACTGTTGTGAGGTGTCACCTGTATTCTTCCGTATGAAATCGGGAGCAGATACAGATGTGACAGCAATAGTGGGAACTGTTATAATGGCTCTTGGAATAATTCTTGAGTCAGCATCAGATTTTACCAAGAATAAGTTTAAGAAAAAGAATCCGCACAGCTTCTGCAATGTAGGATTGTTTAAGATTGTAAGATGTCCTAATTATTTTGGAGAAGTGTTAATATGGACAGGAGTGTTCGTATCAGGTGTTACGGCCCTTTCAGGTGTTCTTGAATGGGTTGCAGCAATAGCCGGCTGGGTATGCATAGTCTATATTATGTTTGGCGGTGCAAGACGACTTGAACTTCGTCAGAACAAGAATTACGGAGATAACCCGGAATATCAGGAATATGTTAAGAAAACTCCAATTCTGATACCGCTTGTACCTCTGTACAGTGTAGCAAAATATAAATGGCTGGTGGGATAGTTATGGGAAAAAGAAGAGATTATGAAAATTTTCCAATATCTCTGGCATTGTTTGATGCTGTTCCGGTAATATTATTCAGTATCGCGATGATTATCATCGCTGTTAATTACAACAACTGGATATTTATTACCGGGGCAGCATTATGCACATTTGCCGGACTTGGAAAAGTAATATGGAAGATCATAATAGCAGCAACTAAGAAGGACATAGTCATATTAAACAGACAGTTAAGATTCGTTATGCCGTTAGGATTTTTATGCATAATAGCAGGCTTAATCACAGGCATGGATAAGGCAGGCTGGGTGCTGCTGTGGAGGAATATTACCACATTTCCACAGATAATCCTGTTTATCATAACATTTGCAGGAATGGTAATGATGGGCGTGTTCGCGAAGAAGCTCGACCCGGCAAAGACTAAGTCTAACTGGATAGAGCAGATTACAAATGCGGTGGCACAGGGATGTTTACTGATTGGTGTGCTGTTGTGTTTATAGTATAGATATGGAAGGAAGGCAGAAGATATGTCATTAGAGAAAGCACTAGGATATCTTGAGAAAGCAGGATACAGAGAACATGTAATACAGCTTGGAGAGTCAACAGCCACGGTTGCAATGGCGGCGGAGGCACTTGGAGTCGAGCCGGGAAGGATAGCCAAGACAATGTCTTTCCTTCAGGGCGACAAGGCAGTATTGATAATCACAGAAGGAACTGCGAAGATAGATAACAGAAAATATAAAGACACATTTCATGTGAAAGCAAAGATGATACCATTTGAAGATGTTGAGAATATAATCGGACACGCTCCCGGAGGAGTCTGCCCATTTGGCATTAATGAGGGGATTGACGTATATCTTGATGAAAGCCTTAAACAGTTTGATGTTGTGTATCCGGCAGCAGGCGACGACCATTCTGCGGTGAAACTCACGATTGTGGAGCTGGAAGACGCGTCACAGGCTAAGGGCTGGGTTGATGTGTGCAAGGAGGCTGAAAATGTTTAACAGAGAAGATAATACATATAACGAAATCAGGGAAAAGTCATTATTCCAGTGGCTTGATGAGATGGAAAAGCATGAAGATATAGCGGTTCGAGGTGGTGTTAAACTTACACGGGAATATATACAGCATTTAAAAGATGAAAATAAAAGGCTTGAGGAGCAGAATAAGCTGAAGAATGAATATCTTAAGAAGGTTGTGGGAAGATAAAGTATTTACAAGGTAGAATCATGAACTTACAGGTAATAAAATCCAGAAGAAGAACAATAGGAATAGAGGTTCATGCAGATGGAAATGTGATAGTAAGAACACCATTGCGAATGTCATCAGCGCAGATTAACAGATTTATAGAAGAACATGAGGACTGGATCAGGCAGAAACTGGATTTTGTCAGACAGAAATCAGATAACAGGCGCGATACAGGTGCGCCGGGTGTTGAATGTCTGTCGAAGCAGGAACTTGATAATATAAAGGATACATTTGAAAAGAGAGTGCAGCATTACTGTGATATAATGAATGTGAGTGTTGGCAGAATTACAATCCGTAACCAGAAAACAAGGTGGGGGAGCTGTAGTTCTAAAGGTAATGTGAATTTCAATTATCAGTTGTATTATATGCCGCATGAGCTGATGGATTATGTTATTGTGCATGAGCTTTCGCACAGAAGGCATATGAATCATTCGGCAGAATTTTGGGCGGAGGTTGAAAAATACTGTCCAGAGTATAGAACATATAGAAAGCAGTTAAAGGAATACGAACTTACTTAGAGGAGGTATCTTATGATAAGACACATACTTTTCTGGAAATATACAGATAATATAAAGGCGGAACACAAGGAGGAATGGGCATTACATTTCCTTCAGAATTCAGTTGCAACTATGGACGGCAATGTAGATGGACTGTTAAAGATTGAGATAGGACCTAATATGGCAGGTGGTGACTATGACCTTGTATTCTATGCAGAATTTAGGGATGAGGAGTCACTTAAGGCATTCAGGGAGCACCCACTTCATGTTGCGCACAGGGAGCGCTGTAAGGATATAGTTACAGGAAGATTATGTGGAGATGTTAAGGATTATTAGATATGGATATCAACAGATACATGGAATTGCTTGACAGGGCAGAGAAACTAAAGAATAATACACGCCATTCATGGACATCTTCCGGCAGACATGAAAGTGTTGCCGAACATAGCTGGAGGCTGGCATTTATGGCGTATTTTATGAAGGATGAATTTCCAGATGTGGACATTAATAAGGTTATATTAATGTGTATTATGCATGATTTTGGAGAAGCATTTACAGGAGATATTCCAGCATTTGACAAGACTTCAGATGATGAGAATACAGAAGAAAATGTAATCAAAGAGTGGATTGATTCGCTGCCAGAGCCATACAAGGCAGAGCTTGCAGACCTTTTTGCCGAGATGAAGGAGAGAAAGACAACAGAGGCAAAGCTGTATAAGGCATTAGATAAGATGGAGGCTGTGATACAGCACAACGAGGCAGATATAAGCACATGGCTTCCGTTGGAATATAATCTTCAGCTTACATATGGTGAGAAGGAAACAGCATTTTCAGAGGCGACAAGGAATCTTAAGAAGAGAGCTAATGCGGATAGTCTGGAGAAGATGAAGAATAGGTGATATTCCAAATGTTAATGGTTATATATGTCATTACATTGAGAGTATATGCTATAATAAAATGTATACAATGTTGAGGAGGGAAGCGATGGACAATTTTAAAGAATGGCTTATAGAACGTTTTACTATAGAGAAAAAAAGATTTGACCGTTCGGGAATATATGCTTACACGCAAAGAGCAATGGCATATAATTCCAATAAGATTGAAGGAAGTACTCTGACACCGGAGCAGACAGCTTCTCTGTTTGATACTGGAATACTGCCGAGGACAGATGATTATTATAGAGCTAAAGATGTGGAAGAAATGAATGGACATTTTTTGATGTTTAATTATATGTTAGACACATTGAATCATGATTTGTCGCAGGAGATGATAAAACATTTTCATTATGAACTGAAATCAGGTGTATTTGAGGACAGGGCAAATGGATATGCAATAGGTGAATACAAAGAGCGTCCGAATATGATAGGCATGTATCAGACTACATCTCCGAAAGAAGTTGCGAATGAGATGGGGAAATTATTGGAATGGTATCATTCAAGTAATAAGGATATGGAAACGCTTGCAGAATTTCATGCCAGATATGAAGCAATACATCCATTTCAGGATGGCAATGGAAGAACCGGCCGTATGATTTTATTTAGAGAGAGTTTGAAAAATGAAGGAATGAAGCCGTTTATTGTATTGGATGTGCATAGACCCGAATATATTGAAGGACTTAAACAATATAGAGAAGAGCATAGTATAAGCAGACTGGCAGCATTAATGCAGACAGAAGCAGATGAATATTATAAGCAATGTGAATATTTTATGGGATAAAAATAAGAATTAATTGTTTTAAAATAGTACTGGTATAATATATTGTTTAATGATACAATCCGAATATACTTATTTTGATTAACAGACAACACAAAAAAGGAGAGACTATGAAAGAGTTTATTTTTTTGATTGTGTTGTTTATAGCTAATATAATACAGGCAATCACAGGGTTTGCTGGAACAGTGCTTGCAATGCCTGCTTCTATGTATTTACTTGGTATTGATAATGCCAAAGTAGTGCTTAATATGATGGCGTTAATATCAGGATTATTAATAGCAATTTCAAGTTATAAGAGTATCAACAAGAAAGAGTTGTTGAAAATATGTACAATAATGATAATAGGAATGTGCATAGGTATACAGCTGTGTAAGGTGATTTCATCTGAATGGCTGTTAATAGTATATGGAATAATTATTATTGTAGTTGCAGGAAAGAATCTGCTTATTCATAAGGAGCGTCAGTTACCGGGAATATTATTGCTATGTGTATTGATTATTGCAGGAATTATACATGGAATGTTTGTATCAGGGGGAGCTTTGCTTGTTGTGTATGCAACTCAGACATTTAAAGATAAAGATGAGTTTCGTGCTACAATAGCACCTGTGTGGGTGGTTCTTAACTCGTTTCTTATTGCGTCGCAGATTTACAGCCATGAATTTGGCACTAATAATATAAGGCTTATACTGATTAGTATTATACCATTAATGATTGCGACATGGATAGGGAAAAGACTTGCACAGAAAGTATCGCAAAAGTTATTTCTTACTATTACATATATTCTGCTGTTGATATCAGGAATATCACTTGTTGTATAAAGGAGAAACTGTGGGATTAACTATAAAAGAAATTATAAAACTTGTGGATCATCTTGAAATGAAACTGGTTGCAGGCGAAGCAGGAATTGATAATGAAATAACATGGACACATATGGTAGACAGCGATACGATTTCTGCTTTTTTGCAAGGAAAAGAGCTTGTTTTTACTACAGGAATAGGATTAAATAAAGAACTTTCACTTATAGAACTTGTAAAAGATGTATATCGTGATGGAGCAAGTGGAATTGTTATTAATATAGGACCATACGTTGAGAATATTGGACAGGAAGTACTCGATTTTGCTGATGAGAAGGGATTTCCTGTTTTTGAAGTGCCATGGCATGTACATATGGCCGAAATTATGAGAATCATATGTTATGAAATTACAAGGCAGCAGCAGAATGTAATAGAGATATCAGCTGCACTTAATAATGCATTTTTATGTCCTGTGCAGGAAGATTTATATGTTCCTACACTTATGAAAAAGGGATATATGCCAGATGGCAGTTATTCGGTTGTTATGCTGGATGTGTCTGCGATAGAAGGTGATATAGCACAGGACAGACAGGAAACGCTTGTTTCACAGCTTAGTGGACATATCAGATTCAGCTATAAGAGAATTCTTGTATGTACGCAGGATAAATATATATACTTAGTTATGAATAATTATTCAGTTGAAGAAGAACGCCAGATATTAAATGAGATATTCTTCAAGATATGCAGCTGGCTGCGAAAATACGAATCAGTTGTTATGACAGCAGGGTCTAATAATATAAAGCTTAATAATATACACAAAAGTTATGAACAATCAGTGAAGATGAATAAGCTTGCAATATCTGGAACAATATCAGGAGAAATTATTAATGATAATAGCAAACTTTTATTTTACACGGATATTGGTGTGTATAGAATTCTTTTGTCATTAAAAGACAAAGACGCAATGGAAGAATATGTAAGAGGAACCGTATATCCTTTATTGGAATACGATAAAATACATGGAACAGATCTTTCAGGAGAATTACAATGTTACATAAGACATGATTGCAGTTTGCAGGATACAGCAGATGAACTGATGGTACATAGGAATACAATTAACTATAAAATCAACAAGGCAGCAGATATACTTAATATGGATTTAACAAGATTGTCCAACAGATTTGAAGTTTCAATGGGATTTTTGGTAAATAAGATGTTAGATATATGATATTTGTACTCAAGCACAAAAATAATTAAACTTTGCTACATTGAAAGACGCTTTTTTGTATGCTAGTATAATGGCAGATGAGACAAAGACGTCCATTCACAGAATATGTGAGTGGGCGTCTTTTTTTATCCACAAAACGTCTGTTTTCAAAATAAGTAAATTAAAAATGTCAGGAGGAAAATATTATGAGTTTAACAGGAAAAGAAATCGCACAGATGCATAAGGATTATGTAATGCAGTCATGGTCAAAGTCAGGAGTAGATGCATTACCAGTAGAAAGAGCAGAAGGAATATATTTCTATGATTATGATGGTAATAAATATGCAGATATGGCCTCATTGCTGGTATGCTCTAATCTCGGACATGAGCTTCCGGAAATTGTTAATGCAATAAAGGAGCAGGCAGATAAAATGTGTTTTATGGCGCCAGCATATGCGTCAGAACCTAAGAGTGTTCTTGCAAAGAAACTTGTAGAGCTTGCAGGTGAAGATACTTATAAAAGAGTATTTTTTACAAATGGTGGTGCAGAGTCTAATGAAAATGCAATTAAGATGGCAAGAATGGTTACTGGCAGAACAAAGATTTTCTCATGCTATAGAAGTTATCATGGAGCAACACTTGGAGCTTCTAATGCATCAGGTGACTGGAGAAGATATGCTGCTGAGATAGGCGGTGCAAATGGATTTGTACATTTTATGAATCCACAGATGTACAGAGATGGATACACAAAGGGAGTTGATGATGCTGAGGTAACAAAAAAGTATCTTGATGCTCTTGATTTACAGCTGAGATATGAGGGACCACAGAATGTTGCTGCGATTGTAATGGAATCAATAGTTGGTGCTAATGGAGTAATTCTTCCACCAGATGGTTATATGGAAGGAGTAAGAGCACTTTGTGATAAATATGGAATTCTCCTCATATGTGATGAGGTTATGGCTGGCTTTTATAGAACAGGAAAAGCATTTGCATTCATGAACTTTGATATTAAGCCGGATATTATAACTTTTGCGAAGGGCGTAACTTGCGGATATGTACAGTTAGGCGGATGTATAGTAAGTAAAGCTGTAGCTGAGTATTTTGAAGAAAATGTATTACAGTGTGGACTTACATATAGTGGACATACACTTGCATGTGCAGCAGGTGTTGCAGCATTAAATTATTATAAGGACCATGATATTGAGGGACATGTGGCTAAGATGCACGATATAGTAGCACCATTTATGGATGAGATGGTTGCTAAGCATAAATGTATAGGCGAGGCAAGATGCATAGGATTATTTGGTGCATTGGAAGTAGTAAAGAATAAAGAAACAAGAGAACCTATGCAGGAATATGGAGTACCGGGACCAGTAATGCCATGGATATTTGCAGAATTAAAGAAGAGAGGTTTTGCAACATTTGGAAGAGAAAACTTTATAGAGATATGTCCTCCTCTTATTATTACAGAGGAAGAGTTGAATGAGTATCTTCCTATTCTTGATGAAGTACTTACTATGGTTGATGAAAAATACTGTGATTAGTATATGTGAGGTGAGCGTATGAAGTGGGATTATATTCAGCCGGTAGATATACATTTTGGAAAAGGCCGTGTAAATGAAATAAAAAATATTGCATCATCTCTTGGTTGTAAAAAGGGAATCCTTGTTGCAAGTCCGTTCTTCTTTAAAAGCGGACTTGCCAAGAAAATAATGGAAGAATCAGACGGTATGCTTATAGCATCTTATGGCGATGTATCACCTAATCCGGATGTTACTGAGGTAGATGCATGTGCTGACATAATAAGACAGAACAATATAGAATTTGTTGTTGTAATAGGAGGCGGAAGTCCAATGGATTGTGCCAAGGCAGCAGCAAGTGTCAGCCAGACTAACGATTCTATAAGAAAATATCATGGAACAGGAGTTGCACTGCCAGAAAAACATCTTCCATTGATTGCAGTTCCGACAACAGCTGGAACCGGAAGTGAGGTAACATGTGTTTCTGTTTTATCTGATCATGCAAATGGGGAAAAAGCTCCAATTGTATCTAATGGATTTTATCCAGTTGCCGCTATTATAGATCCTGAGCTTACATATACTATGCCGCCGGCAGTTACAGCAGGAACAGGAATAGATGTATTATCACACGCAATTGAAGGATATTGGAGCAAGGGACACCAGCCGATATGTGATGCACTTGCTATACATGCAGCATCGCTTGTGTTTAAGTATTTGTATAGAGCATATACGAATCCAAATGATGAAGAAGCACGTGAAAAGATGTGTGAAGCGAGTGTAATTGCAGGATTAGCTTTTACTTTACCTAAAACAACTTCTTCGCATGCCTGCTCATTTCCATTAACTAATATATATCATATTCCACATGGTGAAGCTTGTGGATTGACACTGGATTATTTTGTGAGAATTAATTCTAAGGGTGAAGGAGCAGACAGAGTTGAATATCTGGCAGACAGATTAGGATTTAAAAATGCTTCAGACATGGCGGACGCAATATATAGTTTAAAGAAAAAACTTGGACTCCGCTGTGATTTGAAAGATTTAGAACTTGATGAGAAGCAGATAAAAGAACTGGTAACAATAAGCCGTCATCCTAATCTTTATAATAATCCTGTAGAGATTACAGATGAGATGTTAGATGAAATGTACAGATATCTTGCATATTAATAGGAGGTGCACCATGAAATTAGTAACTGCAATTGTAAGACCTGAAAAAGTTATGAATGTTATAAAAGCATTAGAAGAAGAGGGATATTTCGCATTTTCAAAGTGGTCAATATCAGGAAGAGGACGTGAAAAGGGAATTCAGGTAGGAGATGTTCTTTATCAGGAGATGGCAAAATGTATGCTCTATATTGCTATTGAGGATAAAGAAAAAGATGAAGTTGTTGATATAATCATTAATAGCGCAAAGAGCGGAGACAGCGGACATTGTGGAGATGGAAAGATATTTGTCTCTGACATAGGAGAAGCGTATACGATAAGTGAAGAAACCAGGGAAGATGACGAATAGTATATGATGAGGAGTTGATATTTATGGCAGAAAAGAGAGTGAAACTTAAAAAATCAATGGGAGCGGGATCTATATGGGCTGTAGCTTTGGGATCCATAATTGGCTGGGGTTGTTTTATACAGGGTGGATTATGGACACAGAGAGCTGGTGGACCATTGCCTTTATTCCTTGGATTCCTTGTGGGCGGACTTCTCATGATAGTTGTGGGATATAGTTATTCTTATATGATAGCTAAATTTCCTGTGGCCGGAGGAGAATTTGCATATGCATATAAGGGATTTGGAAGAACAGCTTCTTATATATGTGGATGGATGCTTTCTTTGGGATATTTGTCTATTGTTGCACTTAATGCCACAGCTCTTCCAGTACTGGCATCATACATATTTCCAGGAGTATTTAATAAAGGATACTTGTATACAATTGCCGGATATGATGTGTATATGGGTGAAGTTGCCATATCATTATTCTTTATAATTCTATTTGGAATAATGAATTACATGGGAGCTAAATCTGTAGGAAAGCTTCAGCTTGCGATGGTTCTTATTATGTGTGCAGCTGTTGTAATATCAGTTGCAGGAACAATCGTTACAGGATCATTTGATGCAGCTAATCTTGCACCTGCATACGGTGCAGGAGGTAAATCTTTTGGTGGAGGTTTTATATCAATTCTGGCATTAGCACCATTTCTCTATGTTGGATTTGATTGCATTCCACAGTCTGCCGAGGAGTATGATTTTCCACCACAAAAATGTAAACTGCTGATAATATCTGCATTAATAATTGGTGCAGTTATATATGGACTTATGGCATTAGTTACAGATAGTGTAATTCCATGGCAGGATGTACTGGCATTGACAGATGCATCTGGTGCTCCAGTTAAATGGCACACAGGAGCAGTACTTGAGATGGCTATGGGAAAGATAGGTGTAGCATTTGTTGCACTTGCAGTATGTATGGGAATATTTACAGGAATGAATGGATTCTTTATGACATCAAGCAGACTCCTTTTTGGAATGGCAAGAGCAAAAATGCTGCCGGCAGCATTTGCCAAGATTCACCCAAAGCATAAAACACCATCTGTATGTATTATATTTGTTATGATTGTCTGCTGTATATGCCCATTCTTTGGGCGAGAGGTAATCGGATGGGTAGTTGATATGTGTTCGGTAGGTACAGCATTTGGTTATTTCTTTACATGTGCAGGTGCATATATTCTTCTTAAGAAATATGGTGATGAAAATGATACGAACAGAATTCATCCTGTAGTTGCACTTGGCGGCTGCGTAATATCCGTAGCAATATTATTATTGCTGATAGTCCCAGGCTCTCCGGCATTCATGGCACCACAGTCTTTTGTTGCACTGGTTGCATGGATTGCACTTGGAGTAATATTCTATTTCTGTTCAAGAAAGAAGTTTATGGTAGTTACTAAAAGAGAAATGGATTATCTGATTCTTGGAAATGTTCAGGTTGTAAGAGGAATTAGAAAAGGACAGAAACAAAGTGATATTGTTCAGGGAAATATAGTTAATCCAAAATGATTTGTTATATATTCTAAGACATAGAAAATGAAAAAGAATAAATAAAATGATTAGGCGTAAGAGAAATCTTGCGTCTTTTTTAGTTCAATTGAGTGAATTGTCACATAATTTTATCATAATTGACTAAATGATAAAATTGAATTGACTGTGAGGATTATGTTATGTATAATGATTACATAAATAGTGACAGGAGAGATTGATGAGAAGTTTTGATTATAAAGAAGAATGGAAAAAACTGCTTACTCCGGAGATAGTGACATATTTAACACAGATTCATGAATTTAAGGGTGAGCAGACTTTATTTATAAAGGAAAAAGCTGATACATTATCGCAATTGGTTGATACAGCTAAGATTCAGAGTACAGAAGCTTCTAATAAAATAGAAGGTATATATACATCAGATGAACGGTTGAAGGCACTGGTGAAGGACAGCACGAGACCTAGAACGCGCAATGAGCGAGAAATAGCGGGGTATAGGGATGTGTTGAATATTATTCATGAGAATCATGATTATATTCCACCGAAACCTTCAATTATTTTGCAATTGCACAGAGACTTATATAAATTTGAGGGAATGGATATCGGGGGCAGATATAAAACATCTGATAATATTATTGAAGAACAGGACGCGGAGGGAAATAAATCTGTCAGATTCAGACCTATGCCGGCATGGGAAACACCGGAGGCAGTTGAAGAATTGTGTCAGTCATATGATGAAGCGCTAAATTCAGGAAATATAGATGCACTTATTCTTATACCAATGTTTGTCTTGGATTTTCTGTGTGTACATCCATTTAATGATGGGAATGGGAGACTTAGCAGATTGCTGACATTATTATTGTTGTACAGGTCAGGATATATCGTAGGTAAATATATAAGTATAGAGAAATTAATTGAGCAGACTAAAGAAATATATTATGAAAGTCTTCAATTAAGCTCTGCAGGGTGGCATGAGAATAAAAATGATTATGAGCCATTTGTTAAGTATATGCTGGGAGTTATTGTTGCAGCATATAGAGAGTTTTCATCGCGAGTAAGTCTGCTGACTACGCAGGGAATGTCAAAGCCGGACAGAGTTAAAGAAATTATTAGGGCAACTCTAGGACCGATAACCAAGACAGAGATATTAGAAAAATGTCCAGATATAAGTCAGGTGACAGTTCAAAGGGCGCTTGCGGATTTAGTTGATAAAGGCTATATTGTCAAACTTGGTGGTGGAAGATATACCAAATATATATGGAATAATTAAATAACAGGAGATATGAAGAATGATTACAGGTGAATTAAAGAATAAAATTGATGGATTATGGGATATATTTGCAGCAGGAGGATTGGTTAATCCGCTTGAGGTAATTGAACAGATTACTTATCTTATGTTCATACATGATTTGGATGATTCAGATAATACAAGGGCTAAAGAGAGTGCAATGCTGGGACTTCCATATCAGAGCATATTTGCAGATGAAGTAAAGATAGGTGACAGAGTAATTGAAGGTACACAGTTGAAATGGTCAGTATTTCACGATTATCCAGCAGATAAGATGTATACGATAATGCAGGAATGGGTTTTCCCATTTATCAAGACATTACACAGTGATAAGAACAGTGCCTATTCTAAATATATGGATGACGCTATATTTAAACTGCCAACACCACTTGTATTGTCTAAAGTAGTTGATTCTTTAGATGACATTTATAAAATGATGAATGAGGTTCAGACAGCAGATGTCCGTGGCGATGTTTATGAGTACCTCTTGTCTAAGATTGCACAATCAGGACGAAACGGTCAGTTCAGAACTCCAAGACATATTATCAGAATGATGGTTGAGTTGATGGATCCATCAAGTGATGAAGTTATATGTGATCCGGCATGCGGAACATCAGGATTCTTAGTTGCTTCTGGGGAATATCTCAAAGAGAAGAAAAAGGATGAAATATTCTTTGATCGTCAGAAGAAAGACCATTATATGAATCATATGTTTTACGGATATGATATGGACAGGACAATGCTTAGAATTGGTGCCATGAACATGATGACACATGGAATTGACAATCCATTTATTGAATATAGAGATAGTTTGTCAGATCAGAATACAGATAAAGATAAATATACACTCGTGTTAGCGAATCCACCTTTTAAGGGAAGTCTCGATGCGGAATCTGTATCAGGCGACTTATTAAAAGTATGTAAGACAAAGAAGACAGAGCTTTTATTCCTGACATTATTTCTTCGTATTCTTAAAGTTGGCGGACGATGTGCCTGTATTGTACCGGATGGAGTATTATTTGGCTCGTCAACAGCACACAAGGCTATAAGAAAAGAGATTGTAGAGAATCAGAGATTAGAAGCAGTAATCTCTATGCCATCAGGAGTTTTCAAGCCATACGCGGGAGTATCTACAGCCATTCTTATATTTACTAAAACAGAACATGGCGGAACTGATAATGTCTGGTTCTACGACATGACAGCAGACGGATTCAGTCTTGATGACAAGCGTTCTCCTATAGCTGATAATGATATTCCAGATATTATTGAAAGATTCAGACATCTTGATAAGGAAGCAGACAGAAAGAGAACAGACAAGTCATTCATGGTTCCTAAGAAGGATATAGTCGATAATGATTACGACCTTAGTATTAATAAATACAAAGAAGTTGAGTATGTAGCAGTTGAATACCCACCAACAGAGGAAATTATGGCTAATATCCGTGAACTTGAGATGCAGATTGGCACGGAGATGGACGAGTTGGAGAAGTTGTTGGGGTTATAAAATAAAGAAAGGTAATACAAATTCGGATTTGTAGGGATGAGGTAGATG
>JAUNOK010000007.1 GCA_030537195.1 Eubacteriales bacterium
CATCACAGCATGACCCAACATTATTATAAGTCCTGTAATCCAGTGCTTATATCTGTGTTCATACATTTGTGACATACTCATCCATAATATTATTGCTTCTACAATGTGAGCAAATGCATAACATATAACTATTTCCATATACAATTACTCCTGTCCTGCAAGATATAACAATACCTTCTGCTTAAATGCTGCTCTCTTTTCTCTAGATAAATCAACTGGCTCTGCAACTCCTCTAAGCTCAACATGTTTATCAGTAAATCTGACTACCCTGTCAATATTAACAATACACGACTTATTAACAAGAAAGAACTTATCTTCATCTAGAACACTCTGCCAATAAGAAAGACTTTTAAGGCTTGTATATGACTCTGTGTCTGTACGGATGTATCTTTTTCTGACCAGTGATTCTATGCATATAATCGAATCCTGTTCAATAATTGTATTGTTACCATTATATTCTATATTAACTTTCTTGCTCTGATGCTTGCTGCACAATAATAATGCTTTCTGAAGACCGCGCATAATTACAGGTCTTTCGAGTGGTTTGTTGATATATCTGAAGACGCCCTCGTCCATTGCATCATCAAGATAACCCATATATGAAGTTATTATGAATAACACAATATGCTTGTTATTGTTTCTTAGACATCTTCCTGCTTCAATGCCATTAATACCCTGCATCTCAACATCAAGAAATGCTATGTCAATCTTATCCGTATTCTTAGCTGCTTCATCACCGCTGTTATATTCATAAACTTTGTAATCAGTTATCTTATGCTCAGCAAAGAATTCATCCACATATTTTCTTATCATATCAACATAAAGCTTATCGTCATCACATATTAATATATTCATGCATTGTCCTCTTCACATACTAATTAATAGCTTAATTATATCTTGACAATACATGACATGCAATATCAATAATCTTATTCACATTGTTATAATATCAACGCAAAAAACGGCAGAAATCTCTTTCTGCCGTTTCACTAACATATATTATCACCCTAAGAAGCCTGCTCAAACTGTGAATTATAAAGGTCTGCATAGAAACCGTTCTTCGCAAGAAGCTCATCATGAGTTCCCTGCTCTACGATATCTCCGTCCTTCATAACAAGAATCACATCAGCGTCTTTAATAGTTGAAAGTCTGTGAGCAATAACAAAGCTTGTTCTGCCCTTCATCAGATTATCCATAGCCTTCTGAATTCGCTCCTCTGTTCTTGTATCAACAGAAGATGTTGCTTCATCAAGAATAAGAATCGGATTATCCGCAAGGATTGCTCTTGCAATTGTAAGAAGCTGCTTCTGTCCCTGCGAAACATTGCTTGCGTCCTCGTTAAGTTCACAATCATAGCCGCCCGGAAGAGTCTCGATAAAGTGATGGGCGTTAGCTGCCTTAGCTGCTGCAATAACTTCCTCATCAGTTGCGTCAAGCTTTCCGTATCTGATATTCTCCATAATTGTACCCTTGTAGAGCCATGTATCCTGAAGAACCATTCCAAATGCATCTCTTAATTCTCTTCTGTTGAAATCCTTAACATTATGTCCGTCAACAAGAATTGCACCATCATTAACATCATAGAATCTCATAAGTAACTTGACAATAGTAGTCTTACCTGCTCCTGTTGGTCCTACGATAGCAACCTTCTGGCCAGGCTTAACATTTACACTGAAATCCTTAATGATAGTCTGGTTCTCATTGTATCCGAATCTTACATGCTCGAAATCAACCTCACCCTTAATTCCTTCAGTAGAAACAGGATTCTTAACAGTCTGGTCTTCCTCTTCTTCATCAAGGAATTCAAATACTCTCTCAGAAGCTGCTGCCATAGACTGTACCTGATTGATAACCTGCGCAATCTGCTGGATTGGCTGTGTGAAGTTCTTCACATACTGGATAAATGCCTGAATATCACCGATTGTTATAACATTTTTAATAGCAAGAAGGCCGCCGGTTAATGCAACACATGCGTAACCTAAGTTACCTACAAACATCATGATTGGCTGCATCATTCCTGAAAGGAACTGTGACTTCCATGCTGAACCGTAGAGTACATCATTAGTCTTGTTAAATGAATCAACCATATCCTTTTCTTTATTAAAGGATTTAACAATCATGTGTCCGCCGTAAGTTTCCTCAATCTGACCGTTAATATGTCCAAGATATTCCTGCTGAGTCTTGAAATATCCCTGTGACTTCTTAACTACGAAAGAAACAAGACCGATTGATATTGGAAGAATTATAATAGCAATAAGTGTCATGAGTGGCGAAATGCTTAACATCATGATAAGAACACCAATCATAGTAGTTAAAGATGTAATGATTGTTGTAATACTCTGGTTAAGTCCCATTCCAAGCGTATCAACATCGTTAGTGATTCTTGATAACACCTCACCATATGTCCTGCTCTCGAAATATTTCATAGGCATACGGTTAATCTTCTCGCTTATCTCTTTTCTTAATCTGTAGCAGACCTTCTGCGTAATGCCTGTCATTATCCAGCCCTGTACAAAGTTAAATGCTGCACTTGCGGCATACAGACAAAGGACAAATATAAGAATTGTTCCAATCCTTCCGAAGTCAATTCCGCCTGTTCCTGCAATCTTCTTTACAAGACCTTCTGACAGAGCTGTTGTCGCCTTACCAAGAACCTTAGGGCCTACAACAGAAAATACTGTCGAGCATACAGCCATAATCGCAACAAATATTATCGCAATCTTATAGCTTCCTATATATCTTATAAGCTTTCCCATTGAGCCTTTGAAATCCTTAGCTTTCTCAACAGGTGCCATTCCTCTTCCCGGAGGTCCCATTCTTCTCTTCTGCGGCATTTTGATATCTTTATTATCTTCCATACTGACTAGGCCTCCTTTCCAAGTTCTTTAGCAGAAAGCTGTGAACTTGCAATCTGCTGATATGTTTCACATGTCTTCATAAGTTCTTCATGAGTTCCCTTACCGACAATCTTACCATCTTCCATAACAAGAATCTGGTCTGCATGAAGGATTGTGCTGATTCGCTGTGCTACGATAATAACTGTGGCATCAGACACATTTGCAGCAAGCTCCTTACGAAGAATTGCGTCAGTCTTTAAATCAAGAGCTGAAAAACTATCATCAAATATAAACACTCTTGGGTGCTTTGCTATTGCTCTGGCAATCGAAAGTCTCTGCTTCTGACCGCCTGAAACATTAGTACCACCCTGTGCTATAGGACTGTCGTACTTCTCAGCCTTGTTATCAATAAACTCAGTTGCCTGTGCAATCTGTGCTGCCTTAACAACATCTTCATCGCTCGCGTCAGGATTACCGAATCTTAAGTTACTTGCAATAGTACCTGAGAAAAGCATTCCCTTCTGTGGCACATAACCAAGCTCACTTCTTAAGTCATGCATAGAAATATTTCTTATATCATGACCATCAATAGTAACGCTTCCTTCTGTAACATCATACAGTCTTGGAATAAGATTAACGAGCGTTGATTTTCCACAACCCGTACTTCCTATAATTGCTGTAGTCTTGCCCGGCTCTGCTTTAAATGTAATATCCTCAAGCGCATTTGCCTTAGCACCAGGATACATGAAATTAACATGATTAAACTCAACAACGCCCTTTGCAGCTTCGATTGTCTCCGGCTTTTCAGGGTCTTCTATTGAAGAATGTGTATTAATAACCTCATCTATACGGTCAGCAGCAACCATAGCTCTTGGAAGCATTATTGACATCATAGTAAGCATAAGGAAGGACATAACAATAAGCATTGAATATGTTATAAATGCTGTCATTGAACCTACCTGCATAACTCCGGCATCAATTCTGTGTGCAGCAACCCACACAATAAGAACTGATAAACCATTCATAATAAGCATCATGCTTGGCATCATGAATGTCATAGTTCTATTGGTAAAGAGCATTGTCTTAGTAAGTTTCTTGTTAGCTTCATCAAATCTTTCCTCTTCCTTCTTCTCTCGTCCGAAGGCTCTGATTACAGAAAGACCTGTAAGAATCTCTCTTGATACAAGGTTGACATTATCAACCAGCTTCTGCATAAGCTTGAACTTAGGCATCGCAATTACCATAAGAAGCATTACAAATGCGATGATAACCAGAACTGCCATGACAATAACCCAGCCCATGCCGGCTCCGGTTCCAACAACCTTGATAATTCCGCCGACACCAAGGATTGGAGCGTACAGAATCATTCTTAACATCATTACCGTAACCATCTGTATCTGCTGTACATCATTAGTTGTTCTTGTGATAAGTGAAGCTGTAGAGAATTTATCCATCTCAGCATTCGAGAAGCCCATGACATTAGAATACAGCTTTCCTCTCATATCCTTTGCAACTCCTGCACCAACTCTTGATGCAAGGAAACCTACGCATACAGATGTAACAGCCATAAGAAGTGCCATAGCAACCATCTTAAGTCCAGATGCCCACAGATATTTAGTCTGGATAGAATCCATATCCATTCCAGCTTTGGCGTCCATGTTCTTTGCATAAGCAACACCCATAGATGAAACAAGTGTCTTACCCATAGTATCAATTGTACTCTGGAACTCATTTCTCATAGAAAGGATATCATCCTTGCTCATAGCACCAGCACTATACATTGCTTTCACAATCTGTCTCATATCCACGCATGTAGTCTCGACTTCATTGCCATCTGAATCTTCCATCATCTGTGTAAATGTAGTAAGCTCCACACCCATTGACTTTCCAATATCCTCTATCGAAACATTGGACAACTGCTCCTCGCTTACCTGCATCTGTTCCGCCATACGGCTCTTGAATGCACTTTCAGTTACAGAAGCCATCTGATTGTTAATTATAAGTGCTGTGAAAAGTGTGTCATCAAGATCATCTTTATTCTTAGATCCCTTAACACTTAATTCATAAATATTGTCCTCTTCATTATAAGAATAAGACTGTTCCCACAACTGCGCTTCTTCATCGGTCATGAAAAGCTTGGCAGTGTCAAACTCTTCTTTAGTAATCTTTTCTGGCACAGTATGCTCTATACCGCCATTCTGTATACCGGTATCAATGATATCCGAAGTATACGAAGGAAGTGACAGATCACACACTGCTTGAACAATAAGCAGTGCAAATATAAGCACTATCGACTTCCAGTATGGCAGCACATTTTTAATAATTCTGCTCATAAACACTCTCCCATCTTTATTGATAAATATTTTCAAAAATCTGCTTTCAATAATAAATAAGCGTTTCTTATATTAACACCGATTTCCATCATAGTAAATTAATGTCAAATGTATTTTTATAAATAATTTATAAAGAATGTTTGATATTTAACAATATATATGTTATTATACGCGCGAACGTCATCCGTTTTCGGAGATGTATCTTAACAAGTCGGAAAGGCTGCATACCTTTTCGCAAAGGAGACAATATGAATACTATTAATGCAACACGAACTTCTGCAGCGAAGTTCAACACTAAGTACATGGTGGAGCTGGCACTTATGGTTGCGGTCATACTCGTTATGTCACTGACCCCATTAGGCTACATCCGTACCCCTGGACTTTCTATCACTCTTTTAACTGTTCCTGTAGCTGTAGGTGCTATCATCTTAGGACCTGTCGGCGGTTTAATCTGTGGTCTGGCATTCGGACTCACAAGTTTTTATCAGTGCTTCGTTGGAGGCGGAATGGGAACTGTTCTTCTCGGAATTAATCCATTTGGTACATTTGTAACAACAGTAGTAACAAGAACTCTTGAGGGCTTCCTTACAGGACTTATATTCAAGGGACTTCATAGTATTAAGGGAGTTAAGAAATTTTCTTATTATATAGCAAGTCTTTGCTGTCCTTTACTTAATACTTTATTATTCATGAGTTCACTTGTTCTTTTCTTCTATAATACAGATTATGTACAGGCTTTCGTTACTGCACTCGGAGCTAAGAACCCTCTTATATTCGTAGTATTATTTGTTGGTGTTCAGGGACTTATTGAGGCAGGAATCTGCTTCCTCGTTGCCAGTGTGGTTTCACGCGCATTATATGCTGCGCTTAAGCTTAACCAGAATTAATCTGTAACTCAGATTGAATAAATCGGACATTAATCAACGGAGGATTAGTTTTGTTTACAGAGATTTCAGTTAATGATATTAATGATTTTAGGTTAGGCCATGCTTCCAACAAGCAAGCTGGCACCGGTGTAACTGTTATATATTTTCCAGACGGTGCAGCGGCAGGCTGTGACATAAGCGGCGGCGGTCCGGCTTCAAGAGAGACTCCTCTTACTATGCCAATGACTGCTGACAATCCAATTAATGCAATCGTACTTTCAGGCGGTTCAGCATATGGTCTTGCTGCATCTGACGGCGTTATGACCTGCCTTGAAGAGCATGGTATAGGATATGATACTGGTGTTTCACTTGTTCCGCTTGTATGCCAGTCATGCATATTTGACCTTGGTTATGGAAATTCCAAAGTACGCCCGGACAGTGCTATGGGTTACGAAGCCTGTATGCAGGCACTTAAGGATAGCAGCGCACCAGTTCAGGGCTGTATCGGTGCAGGAACAGGTGCGACTGTCGGCAAGATTATGGGCATGAAGCAGGCTGAAAAGTCCGGACTTGGAATATATTCAGTGAAAGCCGGCACATTTACAATGACAGCGATTGTAGTTGTAAATGCACTTGGCGATATATCAGATTATGAAACCGGTAAAAAGCTTGCCGGACTTAAGAATGCTGACAGAACAGAGTATATAAGCTGTGAAGAAGCGCTCTATCAGTTCATGTCACCACGCGATATGTTCACAGGTAATACAACAATCGGTGCAGTTATAACTAACGCTGCATTTAACAAGGCTGAACTTAACAAAATTGCTTCTATGGCAAGAAATGCATATGCACGCTGCATTAATCCAGTCGGCACAATGGCAGACGGAGACACAATCTATGCTGCAAGCACTGCAAAACGAGGCGATACAGACACCGTACATGTCGATATCAACTTTGCAGGAACACTTGCTGCACGTGTTATGTCCGCTGCAATCAAGAATGCCGTAATGAATTCTAAGATATCTGATGAAGAATTTTTAAGCATGATTAAGTAATACATGAAAATCCCCGATAAACTGCAGTGCTTGCAGTCTTACCGGGAATTTTTTATATTATCTTTATAAATGCATTATATTGTTTCACATTTTCTTTCGTAATTGTCTACACTTCTGTCACATTTTCCCAGTATTATATAAACAAGCTTAAGGAACAAACCGGATATCTGAATAACCGATAGATAACGATTATGTTTACCAAAGCATTTATATAGATATGCATAGAAAAATACGAGACTTTATGCAAAAACCTCCCTCATTTCACTGGCTGTACCCGCAGCCAGTTTTTTAATGCCTGTATTATTAACTTACGCTTTTTCAAATACAAGTATTTTCTCTGAGAATTTACTGACAAGCGGAATCCATGTTACGAGCTTATATGCCGGATTCAAAGTATGCATACCTCTTACAATATTGTCATCTTTAACTTTTCTGAATCCATCTGCTATTCCCTTGAGATCATCAAAACTGTTCGCACCCCATGTAAATGTTGCGCCGGTTGCTTTAATTGACTTCTCAAGTCCCTCTTTCTTTACAAACATCGGACATAAAGTTTCCATGCACACATATGCATTGTCAAAATTATCTCTTATAATGCCAAGCATTGTCTTTACTTCATCTGCTGTCATGTACATAGTAAGACCTTCAATAATAAAAAGCATTTTTCCTCTTACTTTTATCTGCTTTGCCCATGCATCATCTAACACAGAGCAGGCAACTGTTGATATTCTTCCAGACTCCTTAAACACAGAATCTCTTACCTCTATTGTCTCTGGCAGGTCAAGGTTATACCATGTGAGTCTGCCATTATCCATTCTATATGCCCTTGTATCAAGTCCGCAGGCAATATTAACAACCGTACAGTCAGGATTCTTATTTATAAAATCACTTACAAGCTCATCAAATACTACACTTCTTGCCACAATTCCGCCACTCATGGCAGCATCCTTGCTTGCCTTGCTGAAATCATAATCCAGCCTGTCAACAAGCTCCTCTGCTTTTTCATCACGGAATTTATTCTTAGGATTTCTGCTATGCATAGCTCTTGCATAAAAGCACTGAAGCATTGTTTCTGCAGTTCCGTTAAGTACCGGTTTAATCTTTTCATTATCCATAGAATGTGTCTCCTTCTATCATTAAATCAATTTTATCTTAATTAAAAATTCTTCTTAAGAAATTCCTTTATTATCTGTATGTAATCATCCGCCTTAAGAATTGTAGAAAGATGTCCTCCTGAAACATATTTAATCTCAGGATTATGCATAAGGTTAATGAGATCCTGCTGCATTTTACCTGAAAAGAAATCCTGATTAGGAAGTATCAGGAGTATTCTGCCCTTCAACTGTTTAAAATCGTCCGCCGTAACCGGTGTCTGATTCATAAGGTCAGCCAGCAATCCTGAAATATGCACATCTTTTTCTTTTTTATAATCCTTAAATATTGTTTCAAACATATCCTGTGCATAATCTGCCTGCTCTTTGCTTTCATCACGGATATGTCCCATTCCTGCCTTGATAAGTGTCGGCTTTAACTTTTCGTAATTGCAATGCTTCATATAAAACAACATCAACGGTGCAAAGAAATATTTTTTCTTAAGGCTTTTAATTGTCGCTGCGTCCATTCCACCAGTTGATACAAGCACAAGTCCGCCAACTTCTCCATGATATTTCTGTGTATATATCTGTGCTACCATTCCGCCATCGCTTGCACCAACGAAAACCGGCTGTGTTATTCCCATTTCCTTAAAGAATGCATGCATTCCTTTTACAAGTTCCTGATTCGTCTTTAATTCCTGTGGATAATCAAAAAGCAGCACCTGATAATCAGTGGATAATTCATCAACATACCTCATCCACATTTCCAGAGTATTCATTCCACCATTTAAAAATACCAGCGCTACGCCATCCTTTTTACCACTCCTTACATAACGGAATTCCGCCCCATAAGCATTAACTGTCTCATATGTATGGCTGGCTGCAAATTTTTCTAATTCCTGTGAATATGACATATATTCTTCCCCCTTCAACAGACAATCTATGCAATAAAAAATAGCATCAGTTAGGTTTTACTAACCAATGCTATTTTAGCACATATTTTTTTAAAACTCCAGACTATCTATGTTAAGCAGGAAATATTTCATTCCCATAATCACAAAGCCTTCATCATTTCTCCATGGTTTTTTGCTTCCATTTACTATAATAATCTTCTTAAATGAATCTGGAATATTTCTAAATGAATTAAATTCCTGTGCCTGTTTTTCCTCAGAAGTCATATCATAAGCTACCTGAATGTAATATCTCTGACTTCCCTGATTGACTACAAAATCAACCTCTAACTGCTTATGAACCCGCTTACCTTCACTATTCTTCTTTAATACATCTACAACACCAACATCTACATTATAGCCTCGTATAAGCAGTTCATTATATACGATATTTTCCATAATATGAGTTGGCTCCTGCTGTCTGAAATTAAGCCTTGCATTTCTAAGTCCTATATCTGAAAAATAATATTTCAGATTTGCACCTACATATTTCCTGCCTTTAATATCATATCGTTCTGCTTTAGAAATTAAAAATGCTTCAGCAAGATAATCTATATGATTAGAAATTGTCTTATTACTATAATTAATACCTCTTTCGCTTTTAAATGTATTTGATATTTTAGTTGGATTAGTTGGAGAACCTATTGCTGACGCAAGAATATCTACAAGCGTTCCTATTTCATCGACATTTTGAATCCTGTTACGCTCCACTACATCTTTTATATACACATTACTAAAAATATTTTTTAAGTACTCTGCCTTTTGGCGTTCAGTAGAAAACTGTGCAACCTGTGGCAATCCTCCATATACCATATACTCTTCCCATGCATCGTCATAATCTCCATCAAAAGCGGCATAAAACTCTGCAAATGATAACGGATAAATTCTTACCTCATCCCCTCTTCCTCTAAACTCTGTTACAATATCACTTGATAAGAATTTGGAATTACTTCCCGTAACATACACATCTATATTGCTGATACGAAGTAAACTATTAAGCACTTCCTCAAATCGAGGCATAAACTGAACTTCGTCCAACAACAAATAATATTTCTGCTCGTCTTTCATTGAGTCTTTAATATACTGATAGCATATCTTCGGCTCTCTCAGTTCCTCATTTTCAATACCGTCCAATGCAATCTCAATGATGTGATCATTATCTACTCCACTCTCCAATAAGTATTTCTTATACAAAACAAATAACAAATATGATTTTCCACATCTTCTAATACCAGTAATAATCTTTATCATACCATTATCTTTTCTTATCTTTAACTGCTCAAGGTATGAATCTCTTTTTATTTCCATATAATGACTCCTTATTTTTGTACATTGTACGAAATTTGGTAATGTAATTTTACTACTAAATTATTATTATTTCAAATCTTATTATTATTTTTTGTGTATTATCACACTTTTATGACTGCCAGCTTTTTATATCTAAAAAATCTGTCCCGGTAATTTCTTTTTCTCTTTATACGGAAACTGCTTATCAAACTCTTCCGCCTCCTGCTCATCAACCAGGTAGCCTTCTGGTGTTGCATACTCTCCCGTAATTCCATCAAGATATCCCGGTATCAGTTCCTTACATAGAAAAAATGATGCATCCTCTCCCTCTGGCAGACCATGATAGCGGATGCCATACTCACTTGCCTGTCTGAAACCACTTTTCCCATAAAAATCAATATTTCCTTCAAAGCACAATGCTCCACATCCAAGCTCTGCCGCCTTATTTAATGAATAATCAAGCAGGATTTTTCCGTAACCTTTCCGCTTATATTCATTCTTAATACAGATTGGTCCCATGGTCATAATAGGAATGCTTCTTCCATCATCTGCTTTTACTGCTGTTCTCACAAATATATTCTGTCCAATGAGTTCTCCACCCAGATACATAACAAAATCAAGTTCCGGCACAAATGCGGAATTATTCCGTAACTGATTAAGTACATAGTGCTCCAGACATCCCGGACGATATACATTCCAGAAACTGTCTCTTACAAGACTTTCCACTTCCTGATATTCACTTTTTTCTTCCTGACGAATTACAATATTATTTTTCATAATCTTATTCTCCTCTAAACTCCTGTACCATACTGTTTACTGCTGATACCAATTCCTCCTTTACCTTTTCTTTATCTTCTGCACCATCATAAATGCTGTAATAAAAATACATAACTGCATAAAATCTGTCTGCCTTAATCTTAGCATTTGTAATTCCGATACTTTCAAATAAATCTTTCACATAAGAAGCCGGTCCGGACACCAGATACTGCTGATATAAACTCTGCATCTCTTCACTACGAAACTGCTCTATGCTTAACATTTTCCGAAATGAAGATGCAAAGTCATCCTCTGTCCAGTATTCAAACATAGACTTACTGTATTTCACAAAATCATCCAGAGACACCGCCTCATACTTATCAGGCATACTCTCTTTATCATCTTCTGGCATATCATAATCTGATGCCTGTTCATTATCCTGCTGCTCCATGCGCTGCACAATACTGTCAAAAATATCTCTTTTACTTTTATAATGACGGTATAATGCCCCTTTAGTCATGCCAAGTTCTCCTGCTATCTGACTGACTGAGACAGCTTCATAACCATCCCTTGCAAACTTATGCAAAGCCACACTTAATATTTCTTCTTTTCTATTGTTCATCCTAACCCCTTTCAAAAAATAAACGACCGTTTACTTTTTAATAATAGTAAACGGTCGTTTATCTGTCAAGTTTTTATTGTTTTATGACACTAATTCACATTAAATTTTCTAACAGAATATTCAGTATTTCCATCCCTGCCAAGTACATGATCAAACTTCTCTAGAATCTCCTTCATCAGTCCCTCATCAATCCTGCTTTTACACTCTGCAATCAACGCTTCCGGAATTCCGTAAAATGCTTCTGCTATACTTCCGGTGATTGCACCTAATGTATCAGTGTCTCCTCCAAGTGATACCGCATTCCGTATTGCGTCCTCAAAATCTTCTGCCTCCAAAAATGCTATAATTGCTTCTGGTACTGTTTTCTGACAAGTCTCATACATGTGATATTCCGGTCGGATTTCATCAAGACTTCTATTCAGATTATAATTAAACTCCCTTTCAATATACGCTTTGATTTCCTCTTTTGAACAACCATTTCTCGCCATATATATTGCACTGGCCGTTGCCTCTGCTCCCTTTATACCTTCTGGATGATTATGTGTCACATTTGCTGTTGCTCTTGCTACTTCTCTTGTTCTTTCAATCGAATCGTAAAGCCATCCTGCTGCTGAAACTCTCATTGCTGAACCATTACCATAGCTCCCATATGGTTTAGGTCTATAGTCTCTTAACCAACGTCTGAATTTTCCACCATAACCTGCATACGGATATCTTCTTCCCCAATCCTGCATGTTGGATGCTACCGCCTCTTCAATTTGCTTTACTGTGGCTTCATGTCCTACTTCCAGTAATGCTTCTCCAACTGCTATTGTCATAACAGAATCATCTGTAAAGTTACACCCTTTACTAAATAAATCAAAATTCTTTGTTTTGTCTCCCCTGTCAAACTCAAACGGACTACCAATAATATCTCCTAAAATTGCTCCGTACATATATTTCTCCAATCTCCGGATTGCTCCGACAACTCTCTTTCTTTGTTACAATATGAGTATAATTGAATGTCATCTTTATATGGTCGCTGTCCTGGCGACACTTTTATATACAAAAATAAACGCCGATACTAAAAGTATCGACGTAACACATACAAATCAATATTTACTTGTAAACTCTTTATAGAAGAGAACTTCCTCTTCAGCTGTTGTATCCTTATCTATGAATTCCTGCAAGTCTTTTTTCATATTATCAAATACTTCCTGACTATGACTTTTATCACAAAAAGCTGTATGCACCATACATCCATATACACCACATGTAATTGCATCATATCGTTTACATCTCTCTAAAGTAATTCTACATGCACCTTTATATTCCTCATCTGCTATTATTATACCACCCTCACTGCCAATAGAATCTAACTTATATATGTCGTTCCACATTTTCATCCCTCTCCTATACTCCCAGAGTTTCATTCGTATATTTAAACAAGGTTACATTCAGCTGCATAATATCATACTGCTTATCAATGATGGCTTTCTGTACAATTAAATCCACCTTACTGCTTGGACTGAATGCCCAATCCGCTCTGGCAAGCAAATCTTTTGACTGTTCCAAATCAAGTTGCAGTGCAATACAGAGTGCCATCACAGTCTTTTTCTTTGGATGATAGTTCTTGTCACACTGAATCTTCGAAAAATGTTTTCTGTCAAGGTTTGCCCGTTTCCACACATCTTTATTATCAAGATGTGCTTTGTCAATCAGTTCAAATAATTTATCATGAAATGAAACTCCAATATTCGCCAGCTGGTCTTCCAACGGAATGTTTGCTGACAGCATACAAGATTCTTCTAAGCTTTCGTTTTCCTCAAATGGATAATTATCCTCTGCCCCTCTTTGAAGTATTTCCTCGTAAAATGCTTCCTCTGATAAATCCATCAGACCGGCACTACCTCTGCTCCATACAGAATACTCTTTTCTATGACTTTCCCAGACGTAATTAGCATCTATGTAGGAATCAATATCCCCAACAATCTGACCAGACAACTGAAAAGATTTCTTATCAAACACTACCAATATAATTTCAATTTCATGCCCGGTAAGGAACTGGCTGAATACTGACACAGCAATCTGTAATGCTTTGTCCTTGGGAAATCCATATACCCCTGTCGAAATCAATGGAAATGCTATACTAGCACACTCAAGTTCCATAGCTTTCTGCAATGATTTAAGATAACAGTTCTCCAAAATTTCAAATTCATGGTGCTTTCCATCTGTCCATACCGGTCCTACCGTATGAATGATATATTTTGCCTTTAGGTTATAAGCCCCCGTAACAGCAATATCACCTCTTGCAATTTTACCGATACCTGCTCTTTCCGCAAGAAGTTGTTCTTTTCCTGCTGCTTCATATATGGCTAAGTCTGTGCCACTTACACATACTGGGTTCGGATTGGCAGTATTTACAATCACATCTGCTTTGACCTTCGTTATATCGTTGCGAACTATCTTAAATGGCATTATGGCACCTTCCTTTCTATACCCTATATTTCTTTTCCTCTTCATGTACCTCTCAATATCAAAAATGGCTATGCTAAAAAGCATAGCCACCAATAAGGAATCACCAAAAGTAATTCTTTCGCTTTTACAACCTCCACTTAAAGGTAGGACTCACCTCTATTATTTTTATATTATATCACCACTCCATTACAATGGTCTACCTCATGCTGTATTATCTGCGCCGTAAACCCACTGTATTTCCTGTGCTGTGGCTGAAAATTACTGTCAAGATAATCGACTTCAATCTCATCATATCTCACGCATGGTCTGACGCCATCAAGTGACAGGCAGCCTTCCTCAGTCTCATACTCCCCTGACTTACTGGTAATCACCGGATTAATCATTGCGAACTCAAATGGTCCTGCTGCCACAACGATTATCGATTTATTCACACCTATCATATTCGCTGCCATTCCGACACATATCTGCCTGTTGGCTTTCAGTGTGTCCAGAAGATCAGTCACAACCTGCCTGTCTGCCTCTGTCGCGGGCTGTGCTTTCTTTGAAAAAATGTGCTGTCCTTTTACAATCTTCTTTACCATTGTCTTTCCCCTAACCTATATTAAGCTTCAATTATCCAGCTCCACCACACATATGTCCCTGTGCGGATTCGTCTGAGCCAGTCCAAGTCTCACAATCCGTCCCTTAACCGGTGAAAAATGAATCTGCATAGCCTTCATTGCCATAATCATCTGCTCTTTTTCAAGCTTTTTACCAAGCGTGATGTGCGGAAACCAGCTATATGGCTTGTAACATTTATTAATTGTAACATCATCACGCACTGAAAATGTATCATAAACCGTTTCAGAAAGCTGCTGCAGATATTTGTCAAGCAGCGGTGACGCATACATAACATATGGAAGAAATTCTCCTATTGCAAATATATTTACATCGCCCTGCTTAACCGCTGACAGCTTCTTAAAGTCCTCACACAGATTTTCCGGCTGTCTTGTTTCAAAACTCGATATCGTAAGATGCGGAGGTACATTATTCTCCGTCATATAAGTATTTCCGGTTTCCCTTGCAATAACATCAATGTACCTCTGTAATTTCTTCGTAGTACTATCATCAAAATAAGCTGAAATAAGATACATCTGCCATCTCCTTATACTAACCAAGCACCTTTTTAATCTGCTTTTCATTTGCAACCGGGTAGACATCATGCATATAATCAGCAATACGCTTCCATGAATCCTGTGGATTCTCAGAATAGCATGATGTCACATAATCATAACCATAAATGTGTTCAGGTGACGAATACACTGCAACATCCCAGCCATACTCAAGCCCCTTCTTATTGATACGCTTTCTGAAATCACAATTACACAGATACATCTGCATCATAAGATTAGTTATTGCTCCGTCAAAGCCCTTCTCGCCATCTTTTCCAAAGCCAGCCATTTTCTTTAAATCACATGAATATATCTCATTGTTAATATTATCCTCAATAAAATTATCCATTATCTTCTTATGCCTAACAGGTGCTTTTCCGTCTTCATACAAAGCGTCAAAATCATATCCGTCTCTTCGATAATTAGCAAATACCGGAAACCATTTTTTCGAGATAAAGCCTGCCTTCTTATCAAAGAATTTGTCATAGACAATATCATGTCTTCCTGCAATTATTGCGCGCCACAGCCACGGATCCTTCTCCGGGTCATCACACCACCAGTAATCCGGCACAGTCCTCTCTTCCAGAGAGAATCCCGGAATCACGTTCTTAAAAAGCGGCAGAAATCCAATCTCATTAATATATTCAATTGCCTCTTCTACTGTATGTATGCACTCTGGATCATTCCAGTCCACACCATACATAATCCATTCGCCTGATTCATTACCCATAATTATTTATCCGCATTTTTCAACTTATGATTAACAGCCATCGCAACTACACCAAGTAACACAATGAAAAGAGAGATAAACTGTGATGTAGAGAATATTCCAACTGCTCCTCTGTAATCATTTCTTAAGAACTCAATTGCAAATCTTCCAAGTCCGTAGGTTATGCAGTATAAGAATCCAATATTACCTGCCGCCATATGCTTTCCGGTAGTTTCCTTCCCGTCAGCCTTGCGCTTCATAACTGCAGTATAAGAAAAATTAGCAGCTATTATCATAAGAAACGCCATATTAAGGAAATCTGCGCCTGATGATATAAGCTGTGTAGGAATAAGCTTAACTCCTGATGGAGCAAGTGAATCAGCCGGAAAAACAACTCCCCATGCTGCGTCTGTCTGTCTTCCGTAGCAGCAGCCTGCAAGGAAACAGCCGATTCGTCCAAATCCCTGTGCCAGCGCTATCTCTGGCATTACTAAATCAAAATACTCAAGGAATGATAACTTCTTAATCTTTACGTATATAAGGTTGCACAAAACACCTGCAATAAGTCCGCCATATACAACAAATCCAGACGAACCAAGCACTCCCAGCGGATTCTTAATAAAATCCTTAAAGCTTACTATTATGTATAACAGCTTTGCGCCAAGAAATCCCGAAACTCCCGCAATTATTGCGATATCAATAAGAGCCTCCTCTTTCATGCCCATCTTCTTGGCCCTGTACTCACCGACAAGCAGCGCCAGCACAAAACCTATACCAATCATCAGTCCGTAACCATGAATTACGAACTTTCCTATATGAAATAAATCTGTCTTCATAAAATTAACCTTCCTTTCTATCACCTGCGACTGCGCACCGCCAGCACATATCAGCATGCATAATCTTCTTACACCTGCAAATCAAGCCTACGCCAGTCCCAGCTTCTCCCTCGCCATCGCAAGTCTTCTTTCAAATTCAGCATAAAATGCCTTATCATCAGCGCATCCGGCATATGTCGTCATGTAGAACAATCTTAAGTTAAATGTATTAAGAATCTTCACATTATCCTCTGAAAGTCCCGGCAGTGCCGCCTGAAGCTGCTTCACATACTCATGCCATCTGACAATATAAGAATCATACTCCGCAAGTCCCTCTATGCCAAACCATTTTTTAAGTTTAATCTTCGAAAGATTATCCTTATTACACTCGCCCTTCTGCACAATATATTTAAAATGTGTCGCATCTTCCCAGTATCTTCCAAGCGGAAACATTCTACATATTCCCGGTCTAATCGTATGTATATTGCACAGGTTATCTTCACGGAGAAATGCACATCTTCCGTCTGATTTCTGCATTTTTAAGTTAGGCATAATAAGCCCGTCAACAACATTTAGCTCAAGCTCGTTCATGGTAAGCTGTTCAAATGTTTTCCCTAATCCGGTTGTGAGCTTGTAACAGTCATATGGGTCAAGCACAATCGTACTTCCCATATTCTGGCAGCATACAGTCTGACAGCCCTTACACGAGTTAGTATCAACGCGAACAAGGTCATTCTCAGTATACAGTCTGCCGTCCGATATATCTTCTAATGAAACGTTCCTTAACATTCTTTTTTCCTTTCAAATGTGTGCAAAAGATTATAAATTTTCCCACACATATTTACTTCATAAGTAACTATATTAAAAAATATGTATCAAATCAAGAACATTTTACTCCCATTTTTCGCCATAATGTGCTAAAATACATTCTTGTATATTTATTTTAGGAAATCTGATATTGAGAAAGGATTAAGAAAATGAAAGATAAGATTGTTACATTTGGTGAAATTATGCTTCGTCTCTCTCCTGAGAACAACGCAAGATTTACTCAGTGCAATGCATTTGAGGCTGTTTATGGAGGTGGAGAAGCCAATACTGCTGTGTCCCTTGCTAACTTTGATGTTGATGCTAATTATGTAACAAAGCTTCCAAAACATATAATCGGACAGGCTGCAATCAACTCACTCCGTCAGTACGGCGTCGGCGTAGACCATATCGTACGCGGTGGCGACCAGATTGGTATCTACTTCCTTGAGAAGAAGACAAGCCAGCGTCCAACTAACGTTATCTATAACAGAGCAGGTTCTGCATTTGCACTTGCTACTGCTGATGACTTCAACTGGGATGAGATATTTGACGGTGCAACATGGTTCCATTTCTCAGGAATCACACCTGCAATCTCTGATGAGATGACTAATATCTGTATCACAGCCTGCCAGAAGGCTAAGGAAAAAGGCATGACTGTAAGCTGTGACTTAAACTACAGAAGCAAGCTCTGGTCAAGTGAAAAGGCATGCGAGGCAATGACTCGTATCTGCGAGTATGTTGATGTATGTATCGCCAACGAAGATGACGCTATCGGTATCTTCTCTATGAATCCTGCTGATGCCAATGGCGAAGAGAAAAATGCTTACATTGCCAAGGAACTTATGAAGAAATTCCCATTCAAGATGGTTGCTTCAGTATGGAGAACAGAAACTTCTATCACAACATTTAAGCTCCAGTCAATGATTTACACAGAAGGCAAGGCTTACTACAGCAAGGAATTCTTCATGCACATTCTCGACTACATCGGTGCCGGAGACGCTTACTGCGCTGGTCTTATCTACAGCCTTATCAACCACTTCGATCCTCAGAAGGCTGTTGAATTCTCTAATGCTGCAAGCTGCTTAAAGCATACAGTAAGCGGAGATTACAACTTAGTTACAGTTGACGAAGTTATGAAGCTCGCTTTCTCTGATGCTGGTAACGAAGTTCAGAGATAATTAACAAAAAATTAGTACCACCAATCTTTAATTTTCGAGATTAGTGGTACTAATTTTTATATTACTATTCTATCTGATTCTGTCAATCTTTGTCTTGCCTGCAAAAGAAACCGTAAGAATACCTGCAAGGGATACTATAAATGCTATAAATGCCATTACAACATTTGATGTATCTCCGGTCTGAGGAGAATTGATTTCGTTTTCAATTGTATCATTTCCTAATTCCTGCGAAAATACAAGGTCAACTCCATTGTCATTGTAAGCAATCTTTCCTTCAAATCCTTCTGGAGCATTAATTTCAATTTCATCAAACTGTGATGCAACTGATGCACACTTAATAATTTCAGTATCTGATGATGGGACATAATCTTTGAAGTTAAGAACTAATTTACCACCAAATTCAGCATTTCCTGTAATATCAACATAATCATTTTCGTTTGAAATTGTAAGCTCAAGAACACCGCCTTTATTCTGCTTATAATCGCCATCAACAATTGTATCTCCAGTATAGCTGTTATTACCAGAAAGAACTAACATACCACTTCCCTCCTTTGTAAGTGAACCAGTACCTGAAATATCATTTTTCCAATTATCGTCAGCATTAAATCCACCTTTTGATGCATCCATATTTACAGTCACATTTGTATCAAATGCTCCATATCCATTAGCAGCCTCGAAAAGATTAAGCCTTCCCCAACCTTCCGCATCATCAAGAACCGAATATCCTGAAGAAATAGCAGTCGAATAAAGTATATATCTGATTTGTGATTCATCAAGGTAAGGATATCTTGATTCAAGAAGTGCTTCTGCTTCCTTAGGTACAACTGCTTTCTTGGTTGTATCAGCATTATCCTCTTTAATATTGTATGTCATTCTGTAAAGATATGTCTCTTTGTCTTTCTGATATGCCTCATAATCACTTTTTTCTTCAACAGTACTGTCATTTCCTGTAAGCTTTTTACCAGACTCTACAGCGGCAGCCTTCACATTTGAATTAGCACTATTATACAGATTAGATGCTGCTATTGCTGTAGATGTCATTCTTCCCCCCAATAACATCAAGGCATGAATGCATTCCTGCAACTATTCTGTCATAACCAAGCTCACTTGCACGAAGCATAAGTTCAGAATACTGTTCAGGCACTGAATATGCCATCGCAATGGCGGCAAGATAAGCTGCATTCGTATGTCCGCCAGGATAACCTCCATCGTTTGAAGGATCCGATTTTTCCATTGTTTTAAGTGAAGAAAGAATTGTAACCTTTGAAAGTGTCGAATCCGTTCTTGACCAACGGAAAGGTCTCATATATTTATAAAACTTCTTTGCTGGAGATGTACTTGCAGCGCCTCCTCTTAAAGCTGCTACAAGGTCAACAATACCTGCATAATCACCTGTCGCATAAGCCCATGTTGCATCATTATGCACATCCATGTAATTGTTATCTTCAGCATCTGCCGGAACTGATGTGGACCATTCTGCTGTATTATCTGTATAATCAGATTCAGATTTTCCCGAATTATTATATTCAGCACTCTTTATAATGTAACTCTGCGCATTTACACCCTTTTTAAACTCATCAGAATATTTTCCAAGTCCTGAAATCATACTATAATTCTTATCACGGACATCATCATAAAAAGCAAGCACCTGCTGTGATTCAGATGCACCATTTCTTATTTTTGATGACTCTGCAATATTCATTTGATGAATTGTTTTATTAAGAATTGTTCCATTATCCCACGAAGTTCCTGGAGTAAAATAATTAATCACAGCCTTGAGTATACAAGTGAAATGTAAAAATCAAATTACATTTATATATAATCAGCATAATTTGTTTGTAAACTATTATATATAAACTTAAATATAATGCATAAAATATATGTGCTAACTCATTTAAAATGCTAATTATAACTTATAAAAATGTTTTTATTTTCATTTTTATAAGTTATAACTGATAAAATCATAATCTTCCAATTGAAAATCAGTTATAAAAGTGATATATTCTAACTAGCTATAGAAAAGGAGGTTATCTTTCATGGTTAAAAGAGAAATGTATATGAAACGCATCCGCCCTTTTATTGGGACAGACCTTATAAAAGTAATGACTGGTATCCGACGTTGCGGCAAATCAGTTATGTTAGACTTGATTAAGGAAGAACTGACTGCGTCAGGAATAACTCCGACACAGTTTATTTCAATCAACTTTGAAGATTTGAACTATTCCCACCTGCAGACTGCAAAGGCTTTACATGATGAAATTACCAATCGTGCTAAAACAATAAGTGGCAAAGTCTACCTCTTTTTCGATGAAATTCAGGAAGTTGAAGATTGGGAAAAATGCATTAACTCTCTGCGTGTTACACTTGATTGTGATATCTATATTACCGGTTCAAATGCTAAACTTTTATCTGGTGAACTTTCCACATATCTTGGTGGACGCTATGTAGAATTCGTAATATATCCATTCTCTTTTGCAGAGTTTCTGGAACTATACCGTCCAATTGCTCCTAATGAATCAATTCAGCAATATTTTCAGAAGTATCTAATCTCTGGAGGTATGCCATATCTTGCAAATATACGATATGAAGATGATGCAGCCAGACTTTATCTTCACGATCTCTTTAATTCTGTTCAGCTAAAAGATATTGTTAAACGCAACAAAATTCGTGATGTGGACTTGTTGGAACGCATTATTTCTTATGTAATTGCCAATATAGGAACAACCTTTTCTGCCAATTCACTTGCCAGATTTCTAAAGAATGAGCACCGTACCGTTGCACCAGAAACGATTCTGAACTATATAAAATACTGTTGCGACGCATACCTGTTTTATCAGGTTAAGCGAGAGGATTTACAAGGAAAGCAGATTCTTTCATCTAATGAAAAATATTATATTGCCGACCACGGCATACGTGAAGCAGTATTTGGCGGCAATATGCGCGATATCAATCTTATTTTAGAAAATATCGTCTACCTTGAACTTATGCGCCGCAATTACAATGTAACTGTTGGACGAACTAGCGATAAAGAAATCGACTTTGTTTGTGACAAACAAGGAGAAAAACTATATATTCAGGTATGCTATCTTCTTGCATCAGAAGAAACAATCCAGCGTGAATTCGGTGTTTACGATAATATCCGTGACAACTATCCTAAATACGTTGTTTCTCTTGATGAATTTGACATGAGCCGCAACGGAATTAAGCACCGCAATATCCGTGATTTTCTTTTAGCAGACGAATGGAATTAAAATTCCACATTTTCTTAATATAAAAAAGGATTGGAGACTTCTCACAATCTCCAATCCTTCTAAATCATCATATATTCATTTTCTAAGGCTTATCCCCATACTTCTTCAGCAATTTCTTTGACAAGCTTTAATTTAGCCCACTGCTCTTCCTCAGTAAGCTTATTTCCAATCTCGCATGAAGCGAATCCACACTGTGGGCTTAAATACAGTCTGTCGAGTGGAACATATTTTGCTGCCTCATGAATTCTGTTAATAACAAGCTCCTTGTTCTCAAGGGCTGGTGTCTTAGTTGTAACAAGTCCAAGAACAACCTTCTTGTCCCCGGATACCTTTGCTAATGGTGCAAATCCGCCTGAACGCTCATCATCATATTCAAGATAATAAGCATTAACATTTTCCTCACCAAAAAGCAGATCAGCCACGCTGTCGTATGCCCCTGAACTGAAGAATGTTGAATGATAGTTACCTCTGCACACATGTGTATTGATAAGAAGGTCTTCTGGTGCAGCAGCTACAACCTCGTTGTTTAATTTAAGCATAAGCTTCTTGTACTCTTCAAGCGCTTCACCGCTTCTGCCTGTAAGTGCAACGGCAAGCTTTGGATTAACCATTCCGCCCCATACGCAGTCATCAAACTGAAGATTTCTACAACCTGCTGCATATATTTCAGAAACAAATTCATTGTAAGCCTTGATTACATCATCTGCAAATGCTTCCTCTGTTCCGTAGATTGCAAGTGTATCTGCTAAAAGCTCTGCACCTGTAAAATATGCATAGAACTGTCCCGGTGAAGGAATTGTCTGCTTTGCAACAGTGTTCTCGTCCTCTAATGCCTTAACGAATTTAAAATGTTCAACAAATGGATGGTTCTTTACTGATATTTTTCCAACCATATATGTGTCATCAATCATTGCTGCTTCGGCGTCAAATGTTGTGTTACCGTCAACTGTCTTTCTATGCTCAACTCCATTAAATCCCCACATGAAATCAAGGTGCCATGTAGACCTTCTGAACTCTCCATCAGTAATAACATGATATCCAAGTTCCTTAACCTTAGCAACAAGCTCTCTTATGCAGTCGTCTTCAACTGCTGTAAGCTCTGCCTTGTTAATCTTTCCGCTCTCATAATCAGCTCTTGCCTCTTTTAATCTTTCTGGTCTTAAAAAACTTCCCACATAATCATATCTGAAAGGTGTATGTAATTCGCTCATATGTATCCTCCTGTTATAAATCAATTGTGAGGATAATTGTATCAGATGTGATTTGATATTTATAATACATTTTAATCGTGGTTAGTCATAGTTTTAGGCTATGGCTGGTTTTTGCTTTATCCTTCAATCTCTTTAATAAGATTAACCATCTCAATAGCACCCTCAGCGCACTCAAATCCCTTATTGCCTGCCTTTGTTCCCGCACGCTCAATTGCCTGCTCGATTGTATCTGTAGTAAGCACTCCGAACATAACAGGAATATCACTTGCTAAAGAAACATTTGCAATGCCCTTAGAAACCTCGCTGCACACATAATCGTAATGGCTTGTAGCACCTCTTATAACCGCACCAAGACATATAACAGCGTCATACTTGCCGCTTTTCGCCATCTTTGAAGCTATCAATGGTATCTCAAATGCGCCCGGCACCCATGCAAGGTCGATATTTTCCTCTGAAACATCATGTCTTACAAGTCCGTCCTTTGCTCCTGCAACAAGTTTAGACACAATAAACTCATTAAACCTTGCTGCTACAATACCTACCTTAATTCCACTGTCAACTAACTTACCTTCTAAAACTCTCATTATCAATTCCTCCTTATAAATAATCCATGTGAAAATATGAATATATGTCAGGTGCTTTGAGGTCGCCGGTACTTAGCGACCGTATTATGGTCGCTTATGTACCGTTGCGAACCGAGAGCAGCGAAAGCGTGCCTGACATATATTTCATATCTTTACACCACATTTAAAATGTGTCCCATCTTTGCCTGCTTTGTCTTAAGATAAAACCTGTCAAATGGTGTTGCATCTATCTCAATAGGCACTCTCTCACTGATTTCGATTCCGAAATCTGCAAGCTGATATACCTTATCGGGATTGTTAGTAAGAAGCCTTAAGCTCTTAGCGCCTAAGTCTTTCAATATCTGTGCTCCTATGTAGTACTCGCGCGCGTCTCCCGGCAGTCCAAGTGCCAGATTAGCCTCAAGTGTATCCATTCCCTGATCCTGAAGTGCATATGCCTTAAGCTTGTTGACAAGCCCGATTCCTCTGCCCTCCTGTCTCATATAAAGAAGCACGCCTCTGCCTTCATTGTTAATCTGTGTCATTGCTGACGCCAGCTGCTGACCGCAGTCACATTTCATTGAGCCAAATGCGTCTCCAGTCAGGCACTCTGAATGTACTCTGCACAAAAGATTGCTGCCATCACCAATATCACCCTTTACCAATGCAACATGATGCTCGCCATTTAACTTATTAACATAACAGTGTGCTGTGAATTCACCGTATTTTGTGGGCATTCTTGTAACTGCCACGCACTCAACGAGCTTATCATGTCTCTTTCTGTATTCCTGAATTGCTTTAATTGTTATGAATTTGAGATTGAATTTTTCGGACATCTCAATAAGGTCTTCTTTCCTCATCATTGTTCCGTCCGCTTTCATTATCTCACAACACAGACCACACTCCTTAAGCCCTGCTATTCTCATAAGGTCTACTGTCGCCTCTGTATGTCCGTTTCTTTCAAGAACCCCATTAGGCTTTGCACGGAGTGGAAACATATGTCCCGGTCTTCTGAAATCCTCCGGCTTAGCTTCATCTGACACACAGGCTCTTGCAGTAAAGCCTCTCTCCTCTGCCGATATTCCTGTTGTTGTATCCACATGGTCTATCGACACTGTAAATGCTGTTTCATGGTTATCCGTATTGTCAGCAACCATCTGTGTAAGCCCCAGCTTCCTGCACAAATCCCCACTCATAGGCATACATATAAGTCCCTTTCCATATGTCGCCATGAAATTCACATTTTCAGTAGTTGCAAACTCTGCGGCACATATAAGGTCGCCCTCATTCTCTCTGTTTTCGTCATCTGAAACAAGTATCAGCTTTCCATCCTGTAAATCCTTAACCGCCTCTTCAACTGTGTTATACTCAAACATTTTCTTTTACCGTCCTTTCTTTTATTTAATAATCTTTCTAGAATCCATTCTTTAGAAGAAACTCTTTCGTTATCCCACTTTTGGATTTTTCCTTTTCAAATGTTATGAACTTTTCTATGTATTTCCCGACAATATCATTTTCAAGATTAACTACATCACCGACTTTCCTAAGTGACAACGTTGTCGCACCTGCCGTGTGCGGTATTATTGAAACTGAAAAGCTCTGGCTGTCCGTCTTTGCAACCGTAAGACTTATACCATCTATGGCAACCGAACCCTTTTCAACGATATATTTTAATATCCCGCTGTCTGCCTTAATCTGATACCATATTGCGTTATCGTCCTTTGTTATTGCTGCAACTTTTCCTGTTCCATCTATATGTCCTGAAACTATATGACCGCCAAATCTTCCGTCAGCCGCCATCGCCCTCTCAAGATTAACAGCACTGCCATTCACCAGCTTTCCAAGTGATGAACGGTTCAGCGTCTCGTGCATAACATCAGCAGTAAATGTATTATCATATATTCCTGTCACTGTAAGGCACACACCGTTGACAGCTATACTGTCTCCTATATGTGTTCCCTCAAGGACTTTTTCTGCCTGTATTGTAAGAATTGCAGACGCTGTTCCTTTTTTTACATTATTTACATGTCCGATTTCTTCAATAATTCCTGTAAACATTACAACTCTCCTTCTATCAGAATATCGTCTCCGAGAAGACGCACAGTTTTGTTTCTCAACTGATATGCTTCATCTACATTTGCAACTCCCTGACCTTCAACTGCTGTTTTACTGTCCGCCCCGCCAAATATCTTAGGTGCAATATAAGTCTGAACCCGGTTCACAATTCCAGCCTGCAAAGCCGAGAAGTTAAGGGTTCCTCCACCTTCAAGAATTATGCTGTCGATACCTTTTTCTCCAAGTATGTGCATAAGCTCTTTAAGGTCAACATGCTGATCATACTCTTTCGTAACTATCACTTCACAGCCTGCATTTTCATATAAAGATTTCCTGTCGCTGTCGGTACTGCATGTAGCAATTATTGTTGGTATCTGCCCTGCACTTTCTACAATTCTGCTATCCAGCGGTGTCCTTAAACTGCTGTCACATATGATTCTTACAGGATTGTGTGGATTGACAACAGAAGTACTTCTACAGTCAAGCATCGGATTGTCTGCAAGCACAGTACCGACCCCAACCATAATTCCCGCATATCTGTGACGGTCTGCATGCACATTTTCTCTTGCCTGCTCACCCGTAATCCACTTGGAAAGTCCCTTATATGTGGCAATCTTTCCATCAAGCGTCTGTGCTGTTTTCATCACAACATACGGATCTTTATTCCTTATGTAATGAAAGAATACATAATTCATAGCCAGACATTCTTCATTACATACACAGCCCTCAACTTTAATTCCATGTTCTTCCAGATATTTAACACCTTTTCCACTGACCAGAGGATTAGGATCCATCGAGCCTATTACAACTCTGCTTATTCCCGCCTGTACAAGTGCTTCTGTGCAAGGTGGCTGTTTTCCATGATGACAGCATGGCTCAAGTGTCACATATATAGTTGCTCCGCTGGTATCCTCTGTGCACCTTGAAAGTGCGTCTCTTTCTGCATGAAGCTCACCATACTTCCTGTGCCAGCCTTCACCTATGATTTTGTTATCCTTTACAATAACAGCACCAACCAGCGGATTAGGATTAACCCAGCCTGTTCCCTTTTTCGCCAGCTCAATCGCCCGCCTCATGTAGAATTCATCTTCTTTTGAAAACTTATTATTTATTTTCTGCTGCATATTTACACCTTCTTCCTTGTCCTGATTTCCTATATCCTGATTCTGCCGGCTAATGTCGTGATACCTATAAGTAGTCGCATTTCCTATGATTAGTAGGTCTTTTTTCGTGTTGTCGATAATGTTAAACGCATTTTCACAACTCAAAAACCTATAAATTCATTGCTTATGTCTCATTTAGTAGGTAATTTCCTCCATATCCTTTGGTTTTCCTTCAAAATAAGCCTACTAAAGCCGCAAAAAACTTGTATTTATAGGTTTCCGCCGAATTTATCTGACACCAGATATAAAACCACCAGACATAAAAAAACTCCCAAAGCAGTTTCATTTTCACCACTTCAGGAGCCATACGCCAAAATCTCGAATTTCTAAAATCAAATCCTTATTCTGACAATCAAAAAAGCTCTGAGATAAATAAATCATCTCAGAGCCAGTATCCACATTCCAGCCAGCCATTCATTCTATTATCTTTATATTATGAATAACCAACTTTAATATCACTTCTTCCATCCAGACTTTACTGTCGGCTTCGGAATTACACCGAATCATGCTCTGGCTTTCGCCTCGGCTCGTGGGCTTTACCACCGGTAGGGAATCACACCCTGCCCTGAAGTTACATATGTATTAAATTGTCTATAGTATACACCCGATTTTTAAAAAATCAAGTTAATTTTCAAAATTACTGAATAGCATTTCCTATCAGGAGACGCTCAACAACGCTTAATTTGTTAAAAAATGTTTCATCTACACCAGTTATATCAACTAACCTGTTAGATCTGAATTCTTCCTCTAATCCAGGATGAAACGCGGCAATTCCCGGATACAGCACCTTCCACCTGTCTCCCTCTTTATATAATCCTGATTGTGTAAGAAATGTTATCCTTCCGGATGAAACATTCTCACCTCTGTATACTTTCATATATACACGGACATAGGAGCCATTCTGTTCTACTTTTGACACCTTTGCCAGACGCATATTGGCATCATCCTCAACCTTTTTCCTATACTCTTCATCAGACTTATTTCTTGATTTAATAACATCTACCAGAATCATAACCGATAAGATAAGCCCTAGTCCTCCAATAAAAAAAGCTATAATATAATTACGATTACCCCATAACATTACTGCTATTCCATCAAGTAGCAGATATAAACATAATGCTGCTATTATACCATTATTGCATTTTAAATCCAGCTTTCACTCTTGACACATTCACCAATCTTATGATAATATACCACGGCACAATTAAATATGGTTATATTGGAAACGACACATCCCCCGGATGATAACGAACAACACATGTTTTGCTTAGGTTATTATTAAGGAGGATTTTTTTATGCCAAAAAACAAGTTTCAGGATGTTATTTTCACAATTATTATGGCAACAATTATGGTCTATGGCATGGTCGTATATAATGTTGCCCTTAACACAGGTACTGTAAATGGTACTACTTTCTTAGCTGCAACACATGAATTACCAATCATGGTTCCTATTGCATTTGTACTTGAATTCTTCGTTGTTGGAAAGATTGCTAAAATGCTTGCATTCACAGTTATGCGTCCAACAGACAGACCTCAGTTCATCACATACGCAATATCAATATGCATATGCTGCATTATGTGTCCAATCATGAGTCTTGTTGCAACATTTCTTTTCAAAGAGCCATCTTTCGGTATGTGGGTTAAGACTTGGGCAATGAACTTCCCTATGGCAATCTGCTACCAGATGTTCTATTGTGGACCACTTGTAAGACTTATATTCAGAGCAATATTTGTCAGAAAAAATGCTGATGCAACAGAAGCAGTAGTGGCTGCAGATGCTGAATAATATTAATCACTAAGCAGGAGATTGAATCTTCTGCTTTTTTATTGTTCATATATTCGTATATTTCCGCCAGAATATGTTAATATATGAATATCAATCCAAAGAATGGAGAATTATCATGAAAGCATATGAAAGATTATTAAAATATGTCACTTTCCGTACACCAAGTGATGAAAATAGCGAAACTACTCCCTCATCTGCATGCCAGTTTGAGTTAGCAAAGTATCTTAAAAATGAGATGGAAGAATTGAATTTATCGGACATTGTACTTGACGATATGTGTTATCTGTATGGTAAACTGCCAGCTACCGAGGGCTGTGAAAATGTGCCTGCTATCGGATTTATTGCACATATGGATACCGTGTCCGATTATTGCAATCACGATATCACACCTGTTATAACAGAAAACTTCAACGGTGAAGCACTCACACTTCCTGCCGGAATAACCCTGTCTGTGCATGAGTTTCCACATCTTAGTACGCTTAAGGGACGCACACTTATCACTTCGGACGGAAGCACTATTCTTGGTGCTGATGACAAAGCAGGTATTGCTGAAATCCTGACTATGATAGAACATTTGCAGAAAGACAATATACCACATGGAACAATATGCGTGGCATTCACACCTGATGAAGAAATCGGCATGGGAGCTGAACATTTTAACATAGAACAGTTCGGTGCAAAATACGCCTACACAATTGACGGTGATACAGAGGGCGAGATTCAGTACGAGAATTTCAATGCATGCAAAGCAGATTTCCACATTAAAGGCTTCAATGTACACCCAGGTTCTGCCAAAGACACAATGATTAACGCAAGCCTTGTTGCAATGGAGATTAACAATGCACTTCCTTCCATGGAAACTCCACGCGGCACAGAAGATTATGAAGGCTTCTATCATCTTGTCAGCATGTCAGGTGATGTCAGCAAAGCATCACTCAATTATATAGTAAGAGACCATGATAAGAATTTATTCGAAGCAAAGAAAAACACTCTCCGCTTAATTGAAAAGGATATGAATGAGAAATGGGGCGAGGGAACTGTAACCCTCACCATTAAAGACCAGTATAAGAATATGTCCGAAATCATTGCCGGATGTATGAATCTTATTGACAATGCAAAGAAAGCCTGTGAATTAGCTGATACAACACCACTTATCCTTCCTATCCGCGGAGGAACAGACGGCTGTCAGTTAAGCTTTAAAGGACTTCCATGCCCTAACTTAGGAACTGGCGGACATGCCTACCACGGTCCTTATGAACACATCACTGTTGAGGGTATGGATATGACAGTGGCAATGCTTGTTAAGTTAGTTGGAACATTTATCGAATAATACGCCCAGATAAAAACAGCCGTGAGGTCTGATTCTTATGTATATCAGACCTCACGGCTATATCTTTATTATCATGGCTTGCACACACCACAAGCCTCATATCCCATATCAATAAGCTCCTGCCTGCTTCCTGTATAAGTCTTTTTATTGGAAGCGTCCATGCTCTTTGCACTGCTGCAGGACTCCTTGTGGAATTTCTTGGTATTCGTATTAAGTACATATGTCTGCACATTTGCAGAATCGGATACTGTCGCCTGTGAACTACTCTCTGACACCGAATCATCCTGATGGCTGTCTCCGGTTGCATAATCAATAGCAATTCCCGGCTGCGCATTAAAGCAATACACATTAAACAGAATTCCATCGCCATTATCCTCAACAGACTTAGCTTCCATCTGTACACCGCTGGCAACAAGATTATCGCCCACAAATACAGGTGTTACGCGGTATAGAACATGATTATTAGTTTCTTTTATGTAATCAGCCACCATATTTTCGAAAGGCAGCATACCGTCAACATTAAGATATCTCGTACCTGTAATCAGATTCTTTGCATTAGCATTCTCACCGGTAAGCTGATATCCAATCAGATGACATCTGTTATACAGATATTTGCCGTCAACATTATCATACTTAACTGTCTGCCATCCTGTCGGCTTCACCTCGCCAATAGAGCCACGCTTATCCGTAGGCATAAGGTCTTTTCCGATATTAGCAAATGCAGTTGTACATCTTCCCAGCCCATCAAGCTCACCATAGCTTTCAAATGAGGTGGTCGTCATATCAGCGTCAGTAAAATCAGGATTATTGCCATTAATAACAGCATAAGGTTCACCCTGATATACTAAAGACGCGATATCATCTGCCACAGCCGTACTCTGAACCTCAGTACTACCCACAGTACCAGCCTGATTATCCTTCTTAGAAGAACATCCGCTTAATCCAAGTCCGCTCCCAGCAATAAAGAACACCAGTAAAAATGCGGTTATTCTCCTTAGTACTTCTAACCTGATATTACGCATATATCAAACTCCTTATTTCTTTCTTACATATCTCTCTTCAGTAATCTTCTCATGAGAATTACCCTCAAAATCAGTAGAGCCCTCCAGCTTAAAATCATTAAGCATGTCTGCTGGGAACTTCACATCAGAAGGATACTTCCTGTTCCACTTATACAGATAAACCTCATCAACCATATCCTCATAAGAAACAATCTCAGAGTCCTCAACAAAACAGAAATCATCCTTTCCAGCAAACCCAAACTCCTGATTAACCTCAAGATTCTCATAATCGCCAAAAAGCTGCTTGCTATAAAGAGAAAGCCATAACTTCCTGCCATCAAGCATCTTAACAATATGGTCATTCAACACACTGTCCTTAGAAACACGTCTGTTATTAAACATAATTCCATAATCATCATCAACAATAGATATAACCTTCATAAAAAATCCTCCTTTTATATTCTCAGCGAGGGAGCAAAGCGACCAACGCTGCCAATCGCACCCCACTACAACAGCGAAGGTGTGCAACCCCAGCCAACAACTCACATCTCCAAAACCACACGCGAGGGAGCAAAGCGACCAACGCAAGTAGGTAAAAACTCCCCGGGGTGGTGGGCTGGGTGTGGTTGTATGGTTTAATTGGAAACCGTGTGAAGACGCCGGTACTTAGTGCGTGGGGAGAGCCGCCGCAAGGCGGCAAATCCCCACAAACTTAGTACCCGCTGCGTCTTCGCCCGAGCGAGAGCGCGTTTTCAATTAAACCATACAGCCATCCCCAGCCCCCTCTCCGGGGAGCCATTCTTACCTACTTCTTAAAGGGAAACCTCCCCGATTCCAGCCTCTTCTTAAGCATTGCCCCACCAATCGTCTGTGGTTGCTTAGCCGGACTATTTTCAGCTTCTCTTTCTTCAGCTTCTGCAATTCTGCGTCGAATCTCTTCCATCTTATTGTCCATTGCTGCAATCTGGTCTGCGCAGTGGGACAACTCTGCGGCAAGCTGTTCTGCCTCAGAATCTGGAATATTCTTCTTATAACGAACCTTATGCTCCACACTTGCCCAGAAATCCATGGCAATAGTACGAAGCTGAACCTCAACCTTCATCATTCTCTTTTCATTCTGAAGGAATATCGGTATCTCAATTATAAGGTGAAGACTTCTGTAACCGCTTGGCTTAGGATTCTTGATATAATCCTTTCTTTCAACAAGCACAACATCGTCCTGCTTTAACAGGCAGTCAGCAAGCATATAGATATCTTCCGGGAAAGAACATATTACTCTTACACCGGCAATATCTCTTATGCCTTCCTCAATGCCCTCCATTGTTATAGGAATATTTTTCTTCTTCGCCTTCTTAAATATACCGTCCATTGACTTAATTCTGCTCTTGATGCTCTCAATAGGATTTCTGTCATACTGTAATGAGAATTCCTCATTAAGTACCTTGAACTTAGTCTCAACTTCCATAATGGCACATCTGTAATAAGCCATCAGTGTGTTAAACGGCATAATATTTTCTTTTAATAACTCAATCATTTCATCAGAAAGCAGATTCTCCTTAATGAATCGCTCCTGCTCCTGCTTGAGTATCTCTTCTAATAACATAGTAACCCCTTTTACCTTCGATGGTATCTTAAAGTGCCTTCTTGATAGCAGCTAAAAGTTCATCGTATGTATCAAATGCTTCTAATTCAGGATTATCAGCCTTAATCTGCTCTGTACTCTTAAAGAGGAAACCAGCCTTGCTTGCCTTAATCATTCCTAAGTCATTGTGGCTGTCTCCTGACGCAATAGTATCATAACCGATAGACTGTAAAGCCTTAACAGTTGTAAGCTTTGACTGCTCACAACGCATCTTAAATCCTGTAATCTCACCGTTGTCAGCAACCTCAAGCGAATTACAGAATATAGTTGGCCATCCAAGCTTCTTCATAAGTGGAGTAGCAAACTGTGTAAATGTATCTGAAATAATGATAACCTGTGTTATGCTTCTAAGTTCATCAAGGAATTCCTTTGCTCCTGGGATTGGGTCAATCTTAGCAATAGTATCCTGAATCTCCTTAAGTCCAAGACCATGCTCCTTAAGAATTCCAAGTCTCCAGTTCATAAGCTTATCATAATCTGGTTCGTCTCTTGTTGTTCTCTTAAGCTCTGGGATTCCGCTTGCCTCTGCAAATGCAATCCATATCTCTGGTACAAGAACACCCTCAAGGTCTAAACATACAATATTCATATCATTATCTCCTCGCATATTATTCTTAGATACACCCGTATCTCTTGTGTTAACACACTTATATTATTGTAACCCACTACCTCTCAAAACTCAATATACCATTTTTAAGTCTTTCAAGTCCGTCCATTAAAGTCGTCTTAGGGCATGCCACATTAAGTCTTAAGAAATGCTTTCCATCTCCGCCAAAGCCTTCTCCTGCTGACAGAAAAAGTCCTGTATTCTTTCTTATAAATGCTGCAAGCCTTGTTGAATTGTCTGTAATCTCAGACACATCAAGCCAGCAAAGGTATGTCGCATGTGATTCCATCATTGACACACCCGGAATATTGTCCTTTATGAACTTATCAGTAATCTGTTTGTTTTCATAGATATATGTTCTTAACTGGTCAAGCCATTCCTCGCCCTTTGTAAATGCAGCTATAGTCGCATCTACTGCGAACACATTTGGCTCAGCTACTTCATCAGTATTGATTGCACGCCATACCTTGTGGCGGAGTCTCTCGTCCGGCACACATATTGCTGCTGTCTGCAGTCCAGCCATGTTAAATGTTTTCGTAGGCGCTATACATGTTACAGATATCTTCTTGCACACCTCTGAAACGCTTGCAAATGGCACATAATCAACGCCAGGATCTGTGAGTTCACAATGAATCTCATCAGATATGACAACTACACCGTACTGGTAAGCAAGCTCTCCGATACGGGCAAGTTCTTCCTTACTCCATACATTTCCTCCCGGATTCTGTGGGTTGCACAGAATAAGAAGCGTTGTCTGCGGATTCTTAAGCTTAGCTTCAAGGTCAGCAAAATCTATAACATACTTACCGTTCTCATATACAAGCTGGCTCTGTAATACATTTCTGCCGTTATTAAGAATACTGTTAAAGAAAATGTTGTATACAGGTGTCATAATAACAACATTTTCTGCTGGTGTTGTAAGCTTTCTTACAGAGCTTGATATAGCAGGTATAACACCTGTTACGAACATAAGCCAGTCGTCTTCCATCTTGAAATTGTGACGTCTTTCCCACCAGCCTGTGTATGCGTCATACCAGTCCTTTGATATCTCAGTGTAACCGTACACACCGAGGTCTGCCTTTGCCTTAATAGCCTCAGTTATCTCAGGTGCTGTCTTAAAATCCATATCAGCAACCCACATCGGAAGCTCATTCTCTGCCACATTCCATTTTAAAGAACCCGTATTACGACGGTTCACTACTGTGTCAAAATCATATTTCATTCTCGGATTTCCCTTCTTGTCATCCTTCTGACTTCTTAATTCTCTGTCTTGGTTCTGCCACTTAGTTCCTGCATACTATCTTAGTAAGTGAAGGATCAACCTTATCCTTCTCAATTATAAGCTTATCTATACTATCTGCTGTTATAGTTCCAGAAGTAGGATTTAACACACTGTCAACCCTGCTTGTGATATCAGCGTCTACTGTTGAATATTCGAAAGCAAGTGTAGTATTAATAAGCTTGCAGTTCTTCATAACAAGATTGTCAATGTAGCATAAGCCCTGAAGACTCTCTATTGTACAGTTGACAAATGTAAGATTCTTGGAATTCCAGCCAAGGTACTCACCTGAAATGTATGAATCATACACTGTTATATTCTCAGCATTCCAGAAAGCGTCCTTACTCATAAGTCTTGAATTTCTTATCTCAAGATTCTTACTTCCGTCAAATGGATAATTACCCACAAGTTTTAATCCATCAATCTTCATATTGTTACTGTTCATTGCAAAATAATTGCCCTTTGCCACTACATTTGTCATAGTAACATTGTCACAGTTCCAGAGAGTTTCCTCTGCATTGACGAATTCTACATTCTTAAGACCTAGTCTGTTACATCTTCTGAAATTCTTAGGTGCCTCAATAATAGTGTCCTCAACATTAATGTCGTTAGTGTACCATACGCCTGCTCTTCCCATCTCAAAGAAATAACAGTCCTTTACATTGACATTATTACAGTACCAGAGTGGATATTTCCACTTAAAGCTGCTGTTTACAAGGTCAATATTACTACTCTCCTTTAATGGTGACTCGCCATCATCAAAGACAGAATCTTCTATAAGAAGGTCTTTACTTGCAAAAAGTGCACGTTCTCCTGTAAGAAGCTGCTGTTTAACTAATTTCTTTTCCATATTTACTCCATTCTTATCTACAAACATACTAAAACCCAATCACCATGTTACTGTGATTGGGTTACATTCTAAACATTCTTCAGGTTCTCTACCATCTCTTCCATTGTGTGCCAGCCAAGTACTGCACATTTAACTCTTGCTGGCATATGAGAGATATCTCTTAATGCTCCGGCCTCATCAAGCTCGTCAATCTCTTCCTCAGTTGCCTCGTCCTTAATCATCTTAAGGAAAAGCTCTGAAAGATGAACAGCTTCATCAATAGGCTTTCCTATAATAAGCTCAAGCATTATATCTGCTGATGCCTGCGATATTGCACAGCCATCTCCTGTAAATGCCCCATCAACAATAGTTTTCTTAGCATCATCAAACTTAAGCTTTAAGATAATGTCATCTCCACAGCTTGGATTAACACCCTCAAGCTCTAAGTCTGCATTGTCTATATCATGCTTATGATATGGATGCATGTTGTGGTCCGTGAGAACCTCATTATAAAAAGTTTTAGTCTCCATATCCCATAAGCCCCCTGATCTTAGATAGTTCTTCTACAAAATGCTGTACTTCTTCTTCTGTATTATAGAAAGCAAAGCTTGCTCTCGTTGTTGAATTAACCTTAAGGAAATCCATCAATGGCTGTGCACAATGATGTCCTGCTCTTACTGCAATATGCTGTGAATCAAGTATAGAAGCAACATCATGTGGGTGTACTCCATCAATTGTAAATGTGACTATACCCTCATGGTCTTCTGCCTTAGGAGAACCTATTAAGTTAACTCCCTTCATGTCATTAATTGCATCTACAGCAATCTTGGTAAGCTTTCTCTCTTGTGCCATGATTGTGTCAAATCCGACTTTGTTAATATAATCTATTGCTGCATGAAGTCCGACCGCACCTCCTGTATTAACGGTACCTGCTTCGAACTTATGTGGAACTTCTGCATATTTAACTCTGTCCCAGTGAACAATCTCAATCATCTCTCCACCGCTTAAGAATGGTGGCATCTTATCAAGAAGCTCTTTCTTTCCATATAATGCACCGATTCCCATAGGTGCTAACATCTTATGTCCTGAAAATACAAGGAAATCAACATCAAGGTCAGTTACATTGACCGGCATATGAGGAACACTCTGTGCTCCATCAGCCACAATAACTGCACCATGTGCATGTGCAACCTCTGCAATATGCTTAATATCATTAACTCTTCCTAATACATTGGAAACCTGGGTAACTGCTACAAGCTTCGTCTTATCTGTAATAACCTCTAAAGACTTATCTGTAATCTCTCCATTCTCATCAGGTGTAAGCTGCTTTAATACGGCTCCGCATTTTTCTGCGACCTGCTTCCATGGAAGGAAATTGCTGTGATGTTCCATAACACTTACAACAATCTCGTCACCCTCTTTAATGAAATTCATTCCATAGCTGTATGCAATTAAGTTAAGACTCTCTGTAGCATTTCTTGTAAACACTATCTGGCTTGCGTCCTTAGCACCAATAAACTGTGCTACCGCATTTCTTGCATTCTCATAACTTTCTGTAGCAATCTCACTTAATTCGTATACGCCTCTGAATGGATTGGCGTTCATCTCCTGATAATACTTATTAACTGCATCTAAAACAGCCTGTGGCTTCTGTGTAGTAGCCGCATTATCAAGATATGCAATATTGCTTCCCGAAATAAGTGGGAAATCTTTTCTTATAGACTCAATCGTCTTACTTAACTCACTCATTAATAAACCTCTTTAATGTAGTCATGTATCTCGTTCCTGATACCCTCATCAGGGATTTTGCCACATACAGCTAAAAGTTTAGCTGCTGCCAGCATATTGTAACATTCTTCTGCTGGTATTCCTCTTGATTCAAGATAGAATAAAAGCTCCTCATCAGGCTTTCCAATAGTTGCACCATGATTACCGACAACATCTTCCTCTGCACAAAGAATAATAGGAATAGTCTGGTTAACACATCTCTCATCAATAAGAAGAACTTCTTCCTTCTCATTACCTACAGAACCTGCTGAACCCTTGACGAAATCAATAGTTCCTCTGAACAGCTTAAATGCTGTATCTCTTAACGCACCAGCTGCATTAATTGCACATTCTGTCTTCTTGCCGATATGTCTTACGCAGTAGTTCATATCAAGTCTTTCTTCACCTGCTGCAACATATCCAATCTCTGTAGCCATAGAGCTTCCATCACCTGCAAGTTTAATCTCACAGCCTTCATATCTGTTCTTACCACTTAAGTACAGCTGCACAAGCTCGATTCTTGCACCGTCTTCGCAGTAACCACCGATATCATTAATAAATGTTGTCTCACTGCCTACTCTCTGAATCTGGATAAGACGGATAACTGAATCCTTAGCAGCATACAATCTTGTCTGTACTGCTGCAAAGCCTTCTCCATCTTTGTCTCCGTTAAAATCCATGTAAACATCAATGCTGGAATTCTCTTTAGTCTCAATACCAACAACATTAATGTCTGCATTATTCTTACCATAATTGAAATCAAGTCTTACGAAACCATCATTCTTCTTATCTGTTATATAATATACAGGTTCAGTCTGTGACTTCTTAGCTGCCTCTGTAATCTCCTGTCCACATCCGCCAATGATGTTTTCAAGCTCGCCATTATTAAGCTTTCCATCATCAATGAGACTTACATCATTAACAGAAGCGTTAAGTTCACCTGTACGATTAATTACAACCTCTCCAACCTTGCTCTGGTTCATATGAAGATGATTCCATGTCTTGGCTGGGATACGGTTTATTATCATGTCCTTTTCTTCGATACCTATCATATCATATTCCTCACTCTGATTAACTTAACCAATGCTGCCCTTCATCTCAAGACGAATAAGATTATTCATCTCCATTGCATACTCAAGTGGAAGTTCCTTAGATACATTATCAGCAAAGCCTGAAACAATCATGGCTCTCGCATCATCTTCCGGGATTCCTCTTGACATAAGATAAAATACAGCATCATCACTGATTCGTCCAATTGTTGCCTCATGTCCTACATCCGCATCATTAACACGGATATCCATAGCTGGAATTGTATCAGATCTTGAAATATCATCTATCATAAGTGACTGACATGAAACTGATGATTTACTCTTTTTAGCCTTAGTAGTCATTGTTACAGCACTTCTGAAAGTACTGATTCCGCCACCCTTAGATATTGACTTAGTACTTACAACTGATGTTGTACTTGGTGCGTTATGAACTACCTTCATACCTGTATCAAGGTTCTGTCCTGCTCCTGCAAATGTGATTCCTGTAAATTCACAGCTTGAGCGTTCACCATTAAGAATACTCATAGGATACAGATATGATACATGCGAACCAAATGAGCCTGAAACCCATTCAATCTTACCACCCTCAGCAACTGTTGCTCTCTTAGTGTTAAGGTTATACATATTCTTACTCCAGTTCTCAATTGTTGAGTAACGAAGCTTTGCATTCTTAGCCACAAAAAGTTCAACCGCTCCTGCATGAAGATTGGCAACATTATATTTAGGTGCTGAACATCCCTCAATAAAGTGAAGACTTGCACCCTCATCAACAATAATAAGTGTATGCTCAAACTGACCTGCTCCAGCAGCATTAAGTCTGAAATATGACTGAAGCGGAATATCAAGATGAACTCCCTTTGGTACATACACAAATGAACCACCAGACCATACAGCTCCATGAAGTGCTGCAAACTTATGATCCTGTGGTGTAATAAGCTTCATAAAATGCTCGTGTACCATATCAGCATATTCACCTGTAAGTGCGCTCTCCATATCAGTGTATACAACACCCTGGTCAGCAACTTCCTTACGGACATTATGGTATACAAGCTCAGAGTCATACTGTGCTCCAACTCCGGCTAATGACTCCCTCTCTGCCTTAGGAATACCTAATCGGTCAAATGTTTCCTTGATTTCTTCAGGTACTTCATTCCAGTCGCCCTTCATATTCGTATTGGCACGAACATAAGTAGCAATATTATCCATGTTGAGTCCTTCAATAGATGGACCCCAGTCAGGCACCTGCATTTTATTATATATTTCTAATGACTTAAGTCTGAACTCTCTCATCCATGCAGGATCATGCTTCTCTTCTGATATCTTCTCAACGATTTCAGGAGTAAGTCCCTGCTTTATTCTATAAGCGTCCTTCTCTTCGTTCTTAATATCATAAACACTTCTGTTTATGTCATCTACAAATGTCTTTTCTTCCATTACAAGCCTCCGAGCCTTAATTACTTGATGAATCTTTCGAAACCATTCTCATTGATATCATCAATCATAGCACTGTCGCCTGTGGCAACAACATTACCATTGACTAGAACATGAGTATAATCCACCTTAAGTGCCTCTAAGATACGAGTGCTATGAGTAATAATAAGAAGTGCTCCATTCTGAGTCTTCTGATACTCTTCAACACCTAAAGATACTGTCTTAACAGCATCTACATCAAGTCCTGAGTCAGTCTCATCAAGAATAGCAAGAGAAGGCTCAAGCATAAGAAGCTGTAATATCTCAGCTTTCTTCTTCTCACCACCTGAGAAACCAACATTAAGGTCTCTGTCCATATATGATGGATCCATCTGAAGGAATTCCATCTTCTCCTGAAGAAGCTTCTTGAACTTGAAGTATGTCATCTTCTTTCCACGCTGCTCCATAGAACTTCTTATAAAATTCCCAAGTGTAATACCAGGAACCTCAATAGGATTCTGGAATGACAGGAAAAGTCCTGCCTGTGATCTCTCAGCAACATTCTTAGAAAGTAAATCTTCTCCGTTAAATGTAACCTTACCACCTAATATTTCATATCTTGGATTACCCATAAGAGCATAACCAAGAGTAGACTTACCTGCTCCGTTAGGTCCCATAAGAACATGAGTTTCTCCCTTATTAAGAGATAAATCAACTCCATGAAGTATTTCTTTATCTTCAACACCAACCTTAAGCTGGCTTACATTTAATATTTCCTGTGCCATAATGCCTCCTTAGCTGTACATTCTTTTAGCAACACACATAATATCATTGAAAGAAAAGGTTGTAAAGTTATTCATAATAAGAATTGTTACTATTGTTTAACATAGTTACTGTTTTTTTGCGGCTTTTCGCCACAAATCCATCTCCTGTTTCTTTGCTTCATTGATATTCATTACTATTTCTCTGGCGTATATATCGCCTGTTTCATTATCTTTATATAAGAACATAATTATTCTCATCCATACTGTCTTACCCTTAAACATCCTTCGATAATCCAGTGTCTGGAACTGATGTCCCTGATTAAACTCATCTATAAGTCTCTGACGGTCCATGAAATCCTTATAAACTGTCTTATACTCATCACAGATATATCCGTTAGTAAGATAAGCTATGCATGATGAGAATGTATTTCTTCCTATTCCCATCTCTCTTTCCCACTCAGATATTCCTGTTGTTCTGAGGACTTCATCTGTGGACAGATTGATAACGAAATTATATTCAGAAGTATGCCATATATCTTCTGTAATATCCTTCTCATCTCCGCCTGTTTCTGGAACCACAGTATCTTCATATATATATCTTATTTCTCTAAGATAGAATATAACTGCAGGTATCTCGTCACAGTAATCCTTACTCTTGGAAACAGTTATCTCCACCCACTTATATTCGCCATCAAGAAGCCGCCTGAATCTTAATCTCAAAGGTTCACTGCTATTTCTGAAATGTTCAAGAACCTTATCTGCATCTACAAACTCCTTATATGCCGGTACATCTTCTGGATGAATTATGCCTTCAGAAATATATCTGTCCATATATTCGTCAATACTTCCCGAAAGGCCATCATCTCTTATTATATCCTCATCTGTTGACTTTATAAGTTCATATCTGTCATGGATAAAGTCAGCCTTTACTACCTTAATAAATGTACTGAATATAATATCCATGGTATCTTCCCTGACGCCAGCCTGATAATCTGCCTCTTTCCATGAGAACAGCACTCTTCTGTTATAATCAGAATAATTCCTTAGTTTCGTAATCTCAAATACATACCACTTATATGTCCCGTCAATAAGATATCTTATCTGATACCGGCCTCTTTCCTTGCCCTCTGCGAGTCTCTTCTTAATTCTGTTAAGATTAATGGCTTCTTTATAAAGAGCTGCATCATCAGGATGAATGATTTCATGTTCAATATATCTAGCTGCATATTCACCTATAGTCGCAGGCCTTGGTTTCATTACATATTCAGGTTCTTCAACCTTTCGTATAAAATGATATTCGCCAGTATCAACATCTACTTCTGCTATCTTCCAGAAATAATCAGTTATCTCTTTCAGATATGACTTATCATTCTTTCTTCTTCTGAAAATATTCAGCTTATCAACAACATTACTCTTATCATCTATAAGCTTTTCGTAATCACTTATAGGCATAGGTCTGTAATAGTAAAATCCCTGTGCATATTCACAGCCCAGCAGTTCAAGAAGCTTAAGCTGCTCGTCAGTCTCTATACCCTCTGCAATTGTTGGCAGATCAAGCTGTCTTGCCATATCAAGAACTGCAGTTATAATGCTTACACCCTTATCATTATTCTCCGCATTAAGATCAAGAAACTTCATATCCAGTTTAAGAACATCCGCATCAATATCCTTAAGCATATTAAGTGAAGAATAACCACTTCCGAAATCATCTATAAGAATCTTAAATCCTGCATTCTTAAATGCTTCCTCAGTATCTTTAATTATAGAACCATTCTCTACATAGGCACTCTCTGTAATCTCTATCTCAAGATAATCTGTTGGAATATTATACTTGTTAACCATATCCTTAAGTACTTTAACAACATCAAGTGAATATATATCTGTTCTTGACACATTAATTGAGATAGGCAGCACTGTCCTGCCTTCATCTATCCATCGTCTTATTGTCTGACAAACCTTATCCCATATATATACATCCAGTTTGCTTATAAACCCATTCTTCTCAAGCATAGGAATAAACTGTCCTGGCGAAATAAATCCCCGTTCAGGGCTTATCCATCTTACCAGTGCTTCCGCCCCTATAATCTTGCCTGTCTGGAGGATACATTTAGGTTGAAGATAAAAAGTAAATTCATCGTTCTCCATACCATTACATATCTCTGGCATAAGTCTTGCTTCTTCTTCCTGCTCCCTGGCCATTCTCTCATCATACCAGCACAGATCCTTATCTGGGCGCTGCTTTGCCATATCAAGAGCGTTAATGGCATAATCACACATTTCCCCTACTGTTATGTCTTTGTCAGATGTCTTATAAGCACCAAAATATGCTCTTGTAATACCATGCCCTCTGTATCCATTAACGACCTTAGATATTCTGTTTTTAATAACTTTAATTAATTCGTCATTATTCTCAAATACAAGGCAGAAATTATCTCCACCCATGTATCCTGATATTGTTCCGAATTCTTTATCTATATTCTTGATTACTTCTCCTATCTTAATAAGAAGCTCATCACCAACTTCACGACCATACCATTTATTAATAAGATGAAAATTCTCTACATCCACTGCAAGCATGCAGTATAACTTATCATCAAAAAGCACTTTCTCATCTGCTATCCGCCAAAATGTTCTTCTTAACGGAAGGTCTGTTGCAAGATCATAATTATATCTGTCAGGATTAAGCCTTAACTTATTATACCTGCCCATATCTACCATAACTGCCTCCCTTACATACATAGAATTCTACAATTACCACGTTACCCAAAATACCTCTTATATTTTATCATTAATGCATTGATAAAACAACATTTTAAATATAAAATAACTATCAAGTGAGTATGTTTATAAGGAGATAAAATTCCCTCCTCATCATAGGATTAAGATTTTGCTCCGCAAAACAAGGAGGCTAAAATCCCCTCCTCACCATAGGGTTCGGATTTTGCTCCGCAAAACAAGGAGGATTCTATATGTCAAAATATATTATGGCTCTTGATGCCGGAACAACAAGTAACCGATGTATTCTTTTTAACAGAAACGGCGAAATGTGCAGTGTTGCACAGAAAGAATTTACTCAGTATTTCCCTAAACCAGGCTGGGTTGAACATGATGCAGAAGAAATCTGGTCTACAATTCTTGAAGTTGCCAAGCAGGCTCTTGCCAATGTCGGCGCTAACGCGTCAGATATTGCCTCAATAGGAATAACTAATCAGCGTGAAACAACAATTGTATGGGACAGATATTCAGGCGAACCTGTATACAATGCTATCGTATGGCAGTGCAGAAGAACTTCTGAATATGCCGATTCTCTTAAGGAAAAAGGTCTTACGGAAACAATACGCAATAAAACAGGTCTGGTCATTGATGCATATTTCTCAGGCACCAAACTAAAATGGATTCTTGATAATGTAGACGGAGCACGCGAACGTGCCGAAAAAGGAGACCTGCTTTTTGGAACAGTCGAAACATGGATTATCTGGAAACTTACCAAAGGTCAGGTTCACGCAACAGATTATTCCAACGCATCAAGAACGATGCTTTTCAACATTAATACACTTGAATGGGATGATGATATCTTATCTGAACTGAATATTCCCAAATGTATGCTTCCAAAACCAGTCCCATCAAGCAGCATATTCGGTGAGGCCTCTGCTGAGTTTTTTGGATGTCCTATTCCTATTGGCGGAGCTGCAGGTGATCAGCAGGCTGCGCTTTTCGGACAGACATGTTTTAATGCCGGAGAAGCCAAAAACACATATGGAACAGGCTGTTTTCTTCTTATGAACACAGGTGAAAAGCCTATTTTTTCAAAAAATGGTCTCGTCACTACTATTGCATGGGGACTTGATGGCAAAGTAAATTATGCACTTGAAGGTTCAATATATGTTGCTGGTGCTGCCATACAGTGGCTCCGTGACGAAATGCATTTTATTGATTCATCACAGGATTCAGAATATATGGCACGAAAAGTTCCTGATACCAATGGCTGCTACGTTGTTCCTGCATTTACAGGACTTGGCGCACCATATTGGGACCAGTACGCAAGAGGTACAATTCTGGGAATAACCCGCGGTGTTAACAAATATCATATAATACGTGCCACCCTTGAATCCATTGCATATCAGGTAAATGATGTTCTTACAGCAATGAAAGCTGACTCTGGTATAGAACTTTCCGCTCTTAAAGTAGATGGCGGCGCAAGTGCCAATAATCTTCTTATGCAGATGCAGGCTGATATATCAGGTGCTCCTGTAAACAGACCTGTATGCGTCGAAACAACTGCCATGGGAGCTGCTTATCTTGCTGGACTTTCAGTTGGTTACTGGAAGAATACTGATGACATAAGAAAGAACTGGTCAATAGACAGAACATTTGACCCTGAAATCACGGCTGATGAGCGCGATTCCAGGGTCAGAATGTGGAAAAAAGCTGTATCCTATTCATTTAACTGGGATAAATAATCCCAGCTAAATCAAATAATACATTCCTTCAAAGTATTACTAATTTCTTTAAGATTAACTGGTTTAGAGATAAAGCCATTCATTCCTGCTGCTTCACAATCTTCCCTGTCTCTGGCAAGAGTATTGGCAGTCATTGCAAGAATACAGATATCATTATCTTTGCGGTGACTGCTTCTGATGCAGCGTGTTGCCTCTATTCCGTCCATAACAGGCATCTGCATATCCATAAATATTGCCGAATATTCATACTCCGGACTTTCTTCAAACTTCTGTACTCCGATTTTTCCATTCTCTGCCCAGTCCGTCAGCAATCCAATACTCTGTAACAATTCCATTGCTATCTCCGCATTAAGTACATTGTCTTCGACAAGCAGAACTTTTTTACCTCTTAAATCAGAATACATCTTATTCTTATCATCATTGCCATTCTCAATAATCTCTCGCTGCTTCTGCGTAGCTTTTTCAAATGGAATATCAATTGTAAATGTTGAACCTTTGCCCATTTCACTTATGATTGACAATTCTCCATGCATTAAATCTGTAAATCCTTTCACAACTGCCATTCCAAGTCCTGTTCCTTCTGTTGTGGATATACGGCTGTCCTCTGCACGACTGTAATCTTCACATATATGTCTTATGTACTCTTCACTCATTCCAATTCCGTTATCTGTACATGAGAATCGATACATGTTATCCCCAACAGTTTTAAGACTTACACTAATATTTCCACCTGCATCTGTATATTTAATAGCATTTGAAACAATATTAACAATTATCTGGCTGAGTCTTCCGGCATCTCCTACAACCACACGTTCTTTACAATCAAGCGACATTGTAAGAATCTGTTCCTTTTTTTCTGCAAGCGGATATAGAATATCTATGCTGTTTCTTACACATTCATTAATATCAAAAGGCTTGTTATTAAGTTCAATCTGACCATGCTCTAACTGATTGACATCAAGGATTGAGTTAATCATTGTAAGAAGGTAATTACCTTCTGTTAGTATCTGCTCTAATGCATTATCAAGCTTATCTTTATCATTCTCGTACTTCTTTGCTATCTGTGTCATTCCAAGTACCGCATTAAGAGGTGTTCTTATGTCATGACTCATCTTAGAAAAGAAATTAAACTTGGCATCATTAGCCTCTTCTGCCTCCTTAAGCGCCACAGCCAGCTGCTTTGATATACGTTTCTGCTTGTTTCTTGACCTTATTGACAACAGACACAGGCAGATAATTGATATTGTAAAAAATATAAAAGCAATAGCAGCAACCAGATACACCGGATGGTCAAACAGATATTCCATCAGGCTTGTAACACTTGTGTCTTCAAGGTACTTCTGGACATATTCCGCACTCTGCTGCTCTGACACCTGTGTAAGAGTTTTTTCCCATATTCCATAGAAAAGCCTGCTGGTCTGCGAATTCACTCCCATCTTAAGATACACATTAGCACCTGGAACAATATCTACACTAAGTCTGTTCTGTGTATCGTCCCTTGCCAGCTTCTGTGCAGAATAACTTCTCATAAGCACACAGTCGATTTCATGGTTAATCAGTGCTCTTGAACAATCCTTTTCACTATCATATGTCACTACACTTGCATTAGGCCATGTTGCAGCAATAATCTCTTCTATTGCAATATTGTATTCTGTAACACCGATTGTATCTACATGCCCCGAAAATCCTCTTCTGTGAATTGCTGACATAGAGGTAGTCAGATAATTTCCTGTTTCAATATATTTACAACTTCCGTCATCATTATGATAGCTGTCCACATCCATCCAGACATCTACATCGCCTGATGCTATAAGCTTCTTATATTCTTCCTGTGATGACACTGGTACAATCTCATACTTAAGCCCCAGTTGTTTCGCTGTAGCCGCAAATATATCTGCAACAATTCCTTTAGCTTCATCATCTTCATACCATGAATATGGATTCCTGTCGGGATTCATAACTCCACGGATAACCACATCATCTGCACGGAGTTTCTCTAAAAATGCTGCTTCTTCATCTGTCAGTCTTGTACTATAACTCTGTGAACCATAATACATATTATACAGATCACTTCTCCAGTTCGGAGTCTCTATATTCATCATATCAATGGCATTATCTATTCTGTCTATAAGTGCTGCATCTTCTTTTCTTGCCATAAAATAATATGGAGTTTCACCGAAATTCTCTATCGTAACCTCATCCTCTGGTGTACGGATATAACTGTTTACAAGTGCATCAACATCGCCATCTATCAATGCCTCAGCCAGTTCTGTCGGTGTATCATAATATACTATCTCACAACTAAAACCCTTACTCTTTGTAAATTCAATAAATGTCTCATTATATGTATGTCTTGCAAGAAGTCCGACACGCAACCCCTCATAAGTAGAATAGTCCCCCGAAACTACATTCTTATTACCACGCTTGATGTTCATACATGTGTTAGCCGTAATCGCCGGGTGCTTTGAAAATGCAAATTCTTCTTCCCTCTCAGGTGTAGACTTAGCCGCAGTATAGATATCAACCTCTCCATTTCTTAACATATCTATGTTCTCGCTGGCACTCTTCTCGTATCCCACATATGAAAATGTACACTGCATATATTTAGACATATTCTGCATCATGTCATATCCATAGCCATATAATTTCCCATTATCATCCTTCATGTTGTAACAATCGAAAGCATAATATGCCACTTTATAGTCAGGAGTATACTCCTGTGGCACAGATTGTGCATATACAGGGAAACAACTCATAATGGTCAGTATTATCCCGCACAACATCGCTGTTAATCTCTTCATTAATCTTTTATCCTTATATTAAATTTCACACCACGCGTGACTATTATGTGAGTCACCTTAAATGCTTTCTTATATTACCACATAATGTAAAACTATTCAAAAATTTTCTGTTTCTCCATATATCTTCTCAATAAAAATGTGCAGAAATACGGCATTGTTACAATGTTACCGCTCATTCCTATATTTCCAGTTGTGAACTTTATTCCGTGCTTAATATCCTTATATGATTTACCATTGATTAACTGATTCATGGATTTTGACTGATTAGTATTGGCTTTGACTTCAACAGGTATAAGCTCATTGGCACTACGAATAAAGAAATCTTCTTCCAATGTAGAATTATCCTTGGAATAATAATATAATCCGTACCCTTGCTTTACCAATGCTTCCGCTGCAAAATTCTCATAAAGCGCCCCTTTGTAAATCCCCATATTCTTATTGGCACGCAAATCTATCTGTGACTCATCATCAAGGCTGGCAACCAGTAGTCCCGTGTCAGAAATATATACTTTATACTTATTCTCATCTATATTGCCTTTCAATGGCAGCTCCGGAAATTCAAGACAATTACATACATTAATAAGACCGGCATCTTTCAGCCACTCTATACATCCCATATAATCCTTAGACCTGCCGCCTTTGGCAACCTTAGAATATTGAAACTTTTTATTTTTTCTTGCTAACTGCGCCGGTATTGACCTGTATACACTAAGAATTTTAGCTTTATCCAGCCCTTCCGCATATTTTACAATATCATTCTCATAATCTGTAAGCAGCTGGTGTTGTAACTCCAGTGATCCTTCAAATGTGCCTTTCTTAATATAATTATCAATAATTGCCGGCATTCCGCCAAGAATACAGTATTCTAAGAATAGATTAGAAAAAATATTCTGCTCCAGTTCGGTAAATGGCTTAACCTCCAGCATATGCTTTAACATATCCGATATTACATCTTCTGAATATCCTTTAGCCCATAAAAACTCCTCAAAGTCCATTGAAAACATCTGGTAATCTGTCTTGTATCCGACACTTATGCTTGCTATTCTGTTATACTGCACCCCCAGTAATGAACCTGAACATATAACATCGTATTTGCCATCTTCTTTGAAAAATTTAAGTGCTGTTGCTATTTCAGGAAAATCCTGAATTTCATCAAAGAAAATCAATGTATTATTCTGTTCAAAATGCTTTGACGGGTCAATTCTGCTTATAAGTTTAACAATGCTGTCTGCCGAAAATCCTTCTTCAATAATAGCTTTATACATCGGCTCTGTTATAAAATTAATCTCAACAAGACTTTTATAATTTTCTTTCGCAAACTTCCTTATTGTTTCTGTTTTTCCAACCTGCCTTGCCCCTTTTATAATTAAAGGATATCTGTCAGCATTATTTTTCCATTCAATTAAAAATGAATCTGCTTTTCTTGTTAAATATCCCATATAATAAACCTCCATATGTTTTATAGTTATATTATACACCTGTTTCACACTTTTATGAGGCACTTTTTTGTAATTTTTACACTTTTATGAGGCACTTTTCTTATGTTCGTTACATTTTTATGAGTCACTTTCGTTCATTATCTTACTTTTATTTGCTTAATAATAAAACTACCCACTTCTGACATGATTATATCAGATAGCAGGTAGTTTTTGCTTTTAGATTTAATATATTTTATTATGAACATTAATAATACTTAACGAGTTCATACACTCTGGCTCTGGTAAGTTCTGCCGCTTTATCATTTTCTAGCATTGCCTGCATAGAACCACCACTTGCCTCTTTTCCTGCAGCCTCCACTTTGCTGTCTTTTTCCTTAATCCAGCTGCGTTCCTCTTCTTTTAACTTACTCATTGTACTATCGTCTAATGTATCTTTAAGATGTGACCATACTTTATTAAGTTCATCATCCCACAGCTTATAAATGTCAGCTGTTAACCGGTTCATATCCGTCTGGGTGAGATTTTCATTCTGCAGCTTAACATTGATCTCAGATACTTTGCTCTCAATCTGAGCCAGTTCTTCCTGTATTGATGATTTACTTATTGAGGTTTTACCAGATGATGCATCACTCTTCGTCTCCCCAACAAATCCCGCTTCATCGTTCTCATTATATATTCCATAGAAAGACAGCTGATCTGCACCATTTAATGACATTGAAGCCCAGTTTAAATAACCTTCCGGGAGTTTACTTACCGGTGTTCCCGGTATATATATGTATAAATTGGCACCATCTGATATTCCTGCTGGCATAGTATATACATACTTTATTCCGTCCTTTATCTCCTCAGTTCCATCTTTCTTATCTGTTTCCAATTTCTCAACCTTCATCGTATAGGAGTAATCATCCGCCTTCTTTGGTGTAGAAAATCTGCCATTAAACTGACAATCATACTGTGTACCATTGGGATTCTTACTACCCGAATCACCTCTGTCCATATCATAGTAATGACCTTCAAATGTGCCATCTGCATGTACTTTAAGTTCAGTTGCCCACGCTCCTGCTCCGCTTGAATAATAAAAAGATTGTCCATCAATCATGTCTAGAACAGATGACTTTACATCTGTTGACTTCTCAGTGCTATCTGCATATGTAGATTTTTCTGTATTCGCAGACTGACCTGTTTCAGATTGTGTTCCACACCCTGCCATTGCTGCCACTGCCAGACTCATGGCAGCTAGCATCGAAACTGATAAAAAAGATTTTCTCATTTTGTGTCCCCCATTATTAAATTTTCGTATATTCACGAATTCGAAACATTTATTATAATTATTGTAATGCTTATCAATATTCATTGTCAATCAAAATTAACATCTTATATATGTTATCCCAATCTCATATACAACAACGGATACGCATTGCCCTCCTCATCTAATTCTGTCCTTTTATATGTCTTAAACCCCATATGCTCATAAAACCCGATTGCCTGCGGATTCTGCTCATTTACAGTAAGTTCCTGGACTCCGTAATTACTTATTCCATATAAAAGAAGCTGCTTCCCGATTCCTTTTCCCCTCTCATCATCAGAGATAAACAGCATTTCCAGTCTGTTGTTTTCTATTCCCATAAATGCAACTGCTTCACCGGATTCATTACCGGCAATAATCAGATGTTCTACTGCTGCTAAAGCCTGTGGCACATATTGTTTGATATTATTTACTTCTTCATCTGAAAGAAAAAAGTGCGTTGCGCGGACAGAATTCTCCCATATATCTAAAAGTCTGTTCTTTAACTCCTGTGTTCTGTCCTGAACTTCATATATATTCTGTTTCATTAATGCTAACCTCCATATTCCGATTATATCATAACATTTTTCTCATGTCCGATTTCTTCAATAACTATTCACAATAATGTATTGAAACTTTTCAATCTTTTCATTATATTTAAGGTATCAATAAGTATAACTAATCTTTAGATTGCAAATGTGGAGGAGTCCTATGTTTCTCAGACAAATAGAATATTTACAGGCTGTTATTGAAAAAGGGAATTTTTATCTCGCTGCTGAACAATGTAATGTATCGCAGTCAGCAATTTCACAACAGATTAAGAAGCTTGAAGATGAACTTGGAGTACAGCTTTTAGAAAGACACAACCGTACTTTTTCGCTGACTCCAGCAGGTGAACATTTTTACAGAAAAAGTCTGATTATTACAAGCGATATCAGACAGTTAGTCCGTGAAACCAAACGGATTGCTGACAATAATAATGCTGTTATACGAATTGGCTATTATAAAGGATATTATGGCAATGAATTGTCAGAAGCCATCTCTATATTCTCTGAAAAATATCCGACAGTTGATGTTCAGATTGTGACTGGAAGCCATGAAGAATTGTATTATGCAACTGAAAATGATACAGTCGACATCACATTAAATGACCAGCGCCGTGCATTTTCTGACGCATACAATAATCAGATTCTTGCCGAAAGCAGGCTGTATATTGAGTTATCTTCCAAGAACACTCTCAGCAGATTAACACATCTGGAAACAGATGATCTTAAGAACACTCCTTGTATTCTTGTAATGAATCAGGCTGGACAGAAGGAAGAACAGAACTATTATGAGAAAATTATCGGACTTAAAGGTCCTTTCCTGTTCGCAGACAACATACAGGAAGCCCGTCTTAAGCTAATCACAGGACAGGGCTATCTTCCCGTAGATGTCATTGGCGAACAGGTGTGGTTTGATACCGCCGTAAGCCGTATTCCTCTTACCAGAAACGGCGAGCCAATCCGAAAGACATATTGCGCTTTCTGGAAAAAGGATAACTCAGGGTATTATATAGAAGATTTTGCGGAGATACTTAAATCGTGTTTTTAAAGCTCCTTCTTATTCTTTCCCGCAGTCAGGAACTTAAAGAAAGCCCTCCTATTAGTCAGCCAGATAATTCTCGCATTATTCTTCTTATTAGCAATCATGCGTGGTACAACATATCTGGCGATAGTTTCAGGGTAATCACCCAGTATGCTGTATACCTTCTTGGTTTTCTCCGACAATTCAAAATGTGTATTCCCACCATTGGCTGTATTAAGGAAGTCTGTCAGCATAATGCCGGGTGCAAGTCTTCCAACTTTTACTGCACCATTCGTAATGTCACTGCTTTCCTTTGCAAGTGCCTGCGTAAAATATGTAACAGCCCTCTTGGTTGTTCCGTAAAGTGTAAGTCCTGTCATCATGGCGTCATTAGAGCCATAACCCTCAACATTAAACATCTGACCCTCACCCTGTTCTTTCATTCCTGCAAATGCAGTTTTAGAACCATATATTGTTCCTTTAAGGTCAGTATCAAGCATGAATTCAATTTCCTTATCTGTCAGCTCATACACTGGCTTATCCGGCTGATTGACTCCAGCATTGTTAATCCATATATCTACTTTACCTAATTTTTCTTTGGCAGTATCCCATAACCTCTGCACTGCTTCACAATCCGTAACATTACAGATTGTACCGATAACCTCTGATTTCCCCGGACATACCGCCTGCACTTTTTCTAATGCAGCGTTAAGATTCTTTTCACTCGTTCCAGACAGAACCACATTGAAACCCGCCTTTTTAAATTCCTTTGCCTGCTCAAGTCCAAATCCCCTTGTTGAGCCTGTAATTACGACTGTTGGCATATTTATGCCCTCCTTAATCATTATATCCCAATCATAAAGCTATCGGCAAAATATAGCAAGATTTTGTGCCATGAAATTCCGTTATATTTTGCCGATAATATTATATGCATTATTTATTTTTATACCCTTAACATTCTGTAACCTATGCCAATATGCGTCTGTATATACTGTGGGGAATTAACATCTTTCTCAATTTTCTTTCTTAATGTTGCCATAAAAACTCTAAGTGATGCCAGATCATTTTCCCACGAACTTCCCCATATATTCTGTGTAATATAAGTATATGTCAACACTCTTCCAACATTTTTAGACAATAATATAAGAAGCTTATACTCAATAGGTGTAAGATGCAGTTCCTCCCCCTTCAGATACGCACAGCCAGCCGCATAATCGATTTTTAAATCACCATTCTCGAACACACTCGTATTCTGAAGCATATCCGTCTGCATAAGTGCCAGCCTTCTTACTGTTACACGCAATCTTGCAAGAAGCTCATCAACTGAAAATGGTTTTGTAAGATAATCATCTGCACCTGCATCAAGTGCTTCTATTTTATCCGCATCCTCTGTTCTTGCACTTATAACAATTATTGGCGTATTAGTCCATGTTCTTATCTTTCTTATAACTTCTACGCCATCTATATCCGGAAGTCCCAGATCTAACAGAATTATATCAGGATTATGTGATGCAGTCTGTGAAATTGCGCTTTCTCCATTCACGGCAGTTAAATACCTGTAATTATTAGTTTTTAAAGTTGTTGTAATGAGATTTCTTATGGGTGAATCATCCTCAACCACAAGCACCTGTGTTTTATTCATTCAAATGTACCTCACTTAATTGCAGTTTGAATTCAAAAATGCATCCATGTGGTGTATTATCCCTTAATTCTAACTCACTTCCATGTGCATTTATTATAGTTTTACATAAAGATAATCCAAGTCCGAGACTTCTTCTGTTATCCGCAATTTCATTGTTGCAAGTAAAAAATGTATCAAATACATTCTCTTTCATATCATCTGGTATTCCCTCGCCATTATCTTCAATGGATATAATTACATATCTGCCTTCTTTTCTTGCTTTTATATATATATCAGAACCTTCTTGTGTGTATTTTATAGCATTATCAACTATATTAATAATAACTTGTATTATAAGTCTGACATCCATTCTCGCGAGCAGAAGTTCCTTGCCACAATCAACATGTATCTTGTGTTCACAGCTTTTTCTGTTAATGTGTTTTAACGCCTCTGCAATAACCTCATCAATCAGCTGATCTGACATATTAAGAGTTACTGTTCCATCCTCAAATCTTGTAACAAACAAAATATTCTCCACCAGACCGATGAGCCATTCTGAATCATCATATATATCTGTAAATATCTGTTCTCTAGTTTCATTATCAAGCTTTTCATAATTATACATAAGATTATTGGCATTACCTGATATTGATGTGAGTGGAGTTCTTAAATCATGTGAAATTGTCCTTAACAGGTTAGCTCTCAGCTGTAGAGTTTTTTCCCTATATGCTGCCTGCTCTGACATACGCACATGCTTTTTTAATTTGGATGCAAGAGTTCCTGTAAGCATTGACGCTGCAAGCATAATAATACATGTAAGCGGATATCCTGTATCATATGCATGGAAAGTAAATCTTGGTTCTGTCAAAAAGAAATTCATCAGTACAACACTTGCTAACGAACCTGCCACGCTCCAGATATATCCATTTGTAAATATTGAAATCAAAAGCACGCACAGAAGATATACCATTGTAACATTTGATTCTGTAAATCCAATGTATATAAGCAACATTCCTACCACTGTTGCAATGCTTAAAAAACCTGTTGTTATTAACAACTCTTTTATAAATTTTCTCAATGCCTTTTCCGTTATCGTTACCACCTTATTTTATTTTGTATATAATAACACATATTCACATTAACATCTTTTTTTTTCATTATCGTCGCTTTCATTTAATACGGCATTCATTGTATCTTTGTCATTGGTTCTTCTTGTTCTGTTCATGAATCCGTCTATTTTATTCATAACATACCATCCTGCTGCCATAAATAATAATATCACAACTATCAGTATTATTATAATTAATCCCATTCTCATACTCATGCCCCCTTGTCTTAAAACTTAAAGCACTTTTTTAAATTTTTATAATCTCCCAATACAAGTAATGTAATATCATCTGTAAGTACAATATCAGGTTCTACATTCACATTTATTGAATCATTATGCTTTATAGCCATTATGTTGATTCCATATTTTTTTCTTATATCAAGTTCAATAATGCTTTTACCTAACCATGACTCAGGAACCTCTACTTCAAGAATTGCATGGGTATCATCCAATTGTATAAAATCCAGAATATGATCCGCTGTATAGCGCACCGCTGCCCACTTTGCTTCATGTTTTTCAGGATAGACAACCGCATCTGCACCATTACGCAGTAAGAATTTTTCCTGTACATCCCGTTCTGCTCTTGATACCACATATCTGGCGCCAAGTTCCTTTAACAAAGATGTGGTCTCCAGAGAATTCTGAAAACTGTCCCCAATTGTCACCATGCACACATCAAAATTCCCCACCCCCAAAGATTTTAAAAATTCGGCATTAGTGCTGTCTCCAATCTGCGCATTTGTAACTATATTCATCACATCATTAATTCTTTTTTCATCTGTATCAACTGCCATCACCTGATGACCAAGCTGATTAAGCTGCATAGCCATATGCTTTCCAAATCTTCCGGCTCCTATAAGTAATACATTCTTTTTCATATTGTGCTCCTATCCTATATTAATCTTTTCTTCTGGAAATCTTGAATAACTGTTTCCATTAGTTGAAAATGCTGCATATATTAAAGTGAGGCCTCCAACTCTGCCCATAAACATAAGAATCATAAGAACAATTCTTGACACTATTCCAAGCTGTGGAGTAATTCCCAGTGTCAGTCCAACCGTTCCCACTGCTGACGCTGTTTCAAAAAGACATTTTCCTAATGAGATTCCTTCTGTAACATTTATAATAAATGCCCCTGTAACAAATAATGTAATATACATCATAGCTATAGTAGCCGCATTTTTAACTGTATCATTATCTATTCTTCTGTCAAAAAAATGTATGTTCTTATTTCTCTTAAATGTTGCGATCATGTTACCCATCAGAACCGCAAATGTGGTTGTTTTCATACCGCCTGCTGTTGATCCTGGCGAACCACCTATAAGCATAAGAACTATCATAATCATTATGGATGACTGTTTCATTACATTCAGATCTATTGTGTTAAATCCCGCAGTCCTTAAGGTCACTGATTGAAAAAGTGCCTTGAGCACAGGCATTTCTACATTCCCTGTCATCATATCATTTATCATAAATATAATTGCTGGTATTGTTATAAGAGCAAATGTTGTAACAATTATTAATTTGCTCTGCATTTTATATCTTTTGAAATGGTACTTATTATTCTTAATATCTTCCCATGTAACAAATCCAATTCCTCCAATCACAATGAGAAAAATTAATACCATATTAATAACAGGATTGCAGGCATATGTCGTCATTGAAGCAAATTGATTGTTCGTTGTTCCTAACACATCAAATCCTGCATTGCAAAATGCTGATATTGAATGAAATATAGCAAACCAGATTCCCTTCAGTCCATAATCCCTGCAGAATACCGGCATCATCAATAATGCGCCTGATAATTCTATGATGAATGTTCCTTTTAATATGAAACCTGTAAGCCTTACTATTCCACCCACCACTGGTGCAGATACAGATTCCTGCATAAGACTTCTTTGCATTAAAGACACTTTCTTCCCTGACAATAAAGAAAATGCAACAGCTACTGTAATTACACCAAGTCCTCCTATCTGTATAAGTGTAATTATCACAAGTTGTCCAAATAAAGACCAATAACTTCCTGTATCAAGTACCACTAATCCGGTAACGCATACAGCCGATGTAGATGTAAATAATGCATCACTAAACGGTGTCACACAACCACTTGCTGATGAAACCGGCAGCATAAGAAGCAATGCTCCCAATATAATTAATCCACCAAATCCAATTGTTATAACCCGGAATGATGACAAATGTTTTCTTATCCTGTTGTCAAACATAAAAAAATCCCCTTTTCTAACATAATTTAAATTTACCAGAATTATGTTAAAAAAGGGGTTAAGCATTTTTATATGATATTAAGATTATATTAAGATTAATTATCTCTCCCGAATCATGATAATCAGAAGATAAGCCGCTCCGAATACAACTATACTCCCAGCCATGATTAAATACATCTGTGACACGCTCACAACATGCCCTCTGAATACAGGATTGCAGTCGAGAGTGTTTCTTATCACTGTGACCGCTTCTGACGGCATTCCTATATCCGCCATCTCTTTATACACTCCATTAAGCATGTGATTCTTAATCAGAGAAGTTCCGTATGTTCCCGGAAGGTAAGACAATACCTTCTGCAGCCCTGAACCAAAATTAGATATCGGCATGTATGCGCCGCACACAAATCCATATCCTGCACTTACAATAGTTCCGACTGCCGACAGCTGCCCCTGCGTCTTTAACGGATAACTTACAATACTTGAAAGCGTGCTTCCGAATAACACGAGCAGAATCATATCCAGTATGATAAATATTACATCTGACGCACTCATATACCAGCCCATTTTCAGTATGTAAAGCAGACATAATGCAAGCGCCGTGCCATTAACCATAAGTGAATTAAGCACTGTCGATAAGAAATATCCTATATAAATCTTAGTTTTGCTTACAGGCGAAACATCAAAATCTTTTCTTGCTCCGCTGGCTCTGTCCTGCACCATCGTAAGATTGACGCAGAACGTAACTGTCACACAGCTTACTGCAAGAAGTGCCGCTGCTAACTGTGCTGCCACTGTGCCATTAATAACTTTGTCTGATAAAGCAATCATGTCTTTGGTTGCAGAAACGAAGGAGTCTTTGTATACATTTGCTAAAAATGTTGCATACAAAACGATAAGAATTACCGGAGTTATCATTGATGAGAACAACATTCCTTTGTCCTTAAAAAAGAGTTTTCTGTTTCTGCTTACAAGTGCTGCTATCTCTTTCATCACTGACCACCTCCCAGTATTTTTCCAGTCACGGCAAGAAATACATCATCCATGCCGCCTTTTACGACCTCGTAATCGCGGAATATCTCCTGATGTTTCACAATCATTTTCGTAGCTTCAAGTGTATTCTTAACCTGAATCCTGTAACCATCACGGATTGCTTTGTACTCTGTTCCCAAAGATTTAATCTCGTCCTCTGTAACTCCGTACAGAGATATCGTGTCCTGAACATATTCATTCTTTAATTCCAAAGGCGTTCCCTCTGCCACGATACTTCCCTTATCAAGAATCACAACATATCCGGCACTTGCCGCCTCCTCCATGTAATGAGTTGTAAGAAATACCGTCATATTCTCCTCTATACGAAGCCTTTCAATAACATTCCATATAAGAAGTCTTGTCTGCGGATCAAGCCCAGTCGTCGGCTCATCAAGAATCAGTATCTCAGGTCTGTGAATAAGTGCCCTTGCAATATCAATCCTTCTTCTCTGTCCGCCTGACAGCTTACCAACCGGTCTGTTAATGTAATCTCCGAAATCAAGTATCTCCACCAGTTCTGCCAGTCTCTTTTCAAATGCATTTCCGGTAATTCCATATAACGCCGCCCTGCTTTTCAGATTCTCCTTAACTGTAAGAGGTTTATCAAGAACACTGTCCTGAAACACAATTCCCAGCATTCTCTTTGTTTCACTGCCCGCACGCTCTGCGTCTTTATCCTTAATCCACACATTTCCACTGTCCTTGCGAAGCTGCCCGCATATAATAGAAATTGTTGTGCTCTTTCCCGCACCATTTACACCTAAAAATGCAAACAACTCTCCCTTCTTTACGCGGAAACTTAAGTCAATAACTGCCTTCACATCGCCAAAACATTTATTCAGATGTTCTATCTTAATAATATCCGACATAGCCAGCCCCTCCTTAATGAGAATTATTTCATGTATTTATTAATCCATTCTACCATATCCAGATTACCATTACCGCAATATTCATGTCCCTGCAGTGAAAGTCCTATCTTATTCAGTTCAGCTTCTGCACTTGAAGTTCCAAGCTTCTCATATTCTGTGTATACGAGCGATAATTTCTTACTAAAGTCCGCTGTCTTTACTTTTTTACTATAATCAACTATATGCCAGAATACTTTTCCAATCAGGATAAATATGGCATATACAATTGCGTCTCTTGCATCAAACCAGAACTTCCTCTGCCTTGCTGTCTGTAATCTGTTCTATTGTGAATTTCAAAACATCACCCTTACTTTCTTCTGTTTATACAAATGCTTTATTCATATATATACTTTTTCCGTCCCCAAGTCTATACACTTGCCACTAAGTTGCATTTTAAGCATGCTAAGTTGCATTCGGACAGTAAAAAAGACACAAAGCAATGTGTTTCTGAGGAACTACCTCATTTTCACATCTGCTCTGTGTCTTATATAGCTTATTAAGTTGTATCTCTTATTAAGCTGTGCTTCTTAGAATATATCCAGCATATTATCCAGATATATCTCTTCCCTCACATGTATCTGGTACTCCGGCTTCGTCATGTAATACAACAGGAATTCCAGAACCAGTGCACTTCCCAAGCCACGCCCTTCTATCTTAAAATTAGAAAATCCCATCGGCATATATGTATTCCTGATATCATCAACACTGATAAATGCCGGATTCTCCATTGCCTTAGAAAATCGGTATCCACTCTGTGAATCCGGTGCAACACATACATGGTCAGGACAGTCCTCGCCAAGATTCTGACGGCTAACAATCTCATAGCAGTTCTTTCTGTCATAACACCCGAACCAGCAGCACTCATTGCACAGGAATTCCACCTTATCCTTTTCCTTATCTGTCAGCTTCGCAAGCTTGTCAAATGCTTTATTCAGCCTGAAATCCGGCACTACATACTGGAAATCTTCTCTTTTCACCTCATTTAAAAAATCATTAAAATCCGTCAGCACCTTCGTTGTCGATGATACAAGATAAAGATTCGGATAATGCTTCTTGATATACTTGGCAAGCATGTCGGAATGTACAATCACGCCATTGCGCACACCTTGGTTCATGCCTTCGCTGTCGTTAAGTGCCTTACATAATGCATTACATTTTTCATCGGATAAATGTTCTTCACGAAGCAGTGAATTGCTGAATGTCAGCCTTGCCGATATCCCATACTCATTCATCAGATTCATAATCTCATGCACGTTATGTTCACCCGAACCGATTCGTCCGCCACCCCAGATACAATCTGCAGGTGCACCATATATCGAGCCAATCTCACACCAGTCATAGAAATATTCCCTATGCTCACGATATATCGGCAAAAATGCTTCATACAACTCATAGAACTCAAACAATCCCGGAAGATGGTAATACGCCTTCTTTATACTATTCATATCATGTATCTTGCCTGTTATATAACCCGGGTTCCCCGGACAATCATCATAACAGCCTCCTTATAACCTCATCAATATCCTTATTAACACAGACAGATTTCTCCTTAATCTCATCCGGTGCACATGCTTGTCCATAATTAAGACATATATAATGTGCATGTGACCATTTATCTGTCATCTGCCAAAACGGATATTTTATTATAACAGGTGTATTATAACCTATACCAAGCTCTATGAAAACAACATTTAATTCCTTATGTCTTTCTAAAAACTGCTCATACCTCTGTGCTGCCACATGCCAGCCTTCATCTTCCACAAATGTGTTATCTGCCCTTAAGTTCATGCTCATTGGCTTTCCACATTCAGGACAGTATGGGACAAGTTCTGATGGAACAGCCATCTTTAAGGTTCTTCCCTCTGGCAGATACAAAGAACCATCCTGTTTAAATTCATATCCCTGTGCCATAACCATTTTCCGTATAGTATCTTCATTATCGTATGTTTTCTTATGGCATGGTTCACTGCACTGAAATAAACCATAATCACCCTGTGTATAATATAACCTGTGCTTATCAAAACCCGCCTTCTGGAAACAGTGGTCTACATTAGTTGTAATAACAAAATAATCTTTAGCCTTAACCAGTTCATATAAATTATCATATACCGGCTTTGGCGCATTCATATATCTGTTAATATAGATATACCTACTCCAGAATGCCCAATGCTCCTCTAATGTCTGATATGGATAAAATCCGCCAGAATACATGTCAGTAAATTTATATTTTCCCTTAAAATCAGAAAAATATTTATCAAATCTCTCTCCGTTATAAGTAAATCCTGCTGATGTTGAAAGTCCGGCTCCTGCACCAATAACTATGGCATCTGCAGTTGCAGTTAATTCTTTTATATCTGACAGTTTATCCTCATAACTTCTGTCATCATTGTCATTATTCATCCATCTTTTAAATAACATATCCATCATCCTTCTACGCTAGAAGATTTCTATATATTCTTAAATCTTCATCCTTAAAAACATTAAATATAACTTTCTCCACTCTGTTATCTTTATCAAGAAATTCTTTAACTGTCCGGACTGCAATCTGTGCTGCCATCTGCTGTGGAAATCTGAACACACCCGTTGACAGACAGCAGAATGCTATTGATTTCACTCCATTTTCAGCCGCCAGTTTCATACATTCCCTGTAACAGCCAGCAAGCAGTTCCTCATCTTCTCTGGTAACCTCCCACTGGATAATTGGTCCTACCGTGTGGAGTATATATTTTGCCGGTAAATTGTAACCTGATGTTATCTTTGCCTTTCCTGTTTCCTCTTCATGCCCCTGTTCAAGCATTATTTCATTCATCTTAAGCCTTAACTCTACTCCTGCATATGTGTGAATAAAATTATCAATACAGGCATGCATGGGTGAAAAGCAGCCTAACATCTGGGAGTTACAGGCATTAACTATCGCATCACATTTTAATGTAGTAATGTCACCCTGCCATATATACAGTCTGCTATCCGTCATAACCGGCTTTAAGTCTCTGATATCTGTAATTCCTCGTTCTGCATTTCTCTGTTGCAGATATTCATCCTGTATCTTCAGAAATTCTTCACTGACTGGCATCGGCATCCTCACATTCATAAGAGAACGAAGAAGATTTTCCTGTTCCACCTTTTCAGCAGGTATCTTATGCCTGCGAATCCTTGTTTCTTCTTTTAAAAGATATTTAATTAAATATATTCTTCTTTCTTCCTGTGTCATGATACATACCCCACTATAATCTTTTTATACATCTGCCTGGACATACCTCTGCGCAATTACCACAGTGCAGGCAATGATTCTGCTGAATTGAAAAAGGTGTTCCTTCAATAATACATCTTTGAGGACAGTTCTTCTTGCATATTCCACATCCAATACATGCCTCTGTTATAATATACCCCTTTTCTCTCTTTACTGCATTTCCTAAAATATATGTATCTCTGAAAATCGGATTAACTCCAAGATTAAAATACTCAACCTCTGCTTTATCAATGCAGAATATTATGCCAATGCTTCTTGTATCTCCCGGATACACATTTGCAAGATATGGCTGTTCCTCAAATATCTTATCACACCACATCTCCTGTTCTTCATCTGCTACAGCATATGCCTTTCCTGATAAACGAATCATTTCTTTATATCTTGTATAGCACAAAATCTGCACCCTGCCATCTTCCATTAACTCCCTGCAGAAATTCTTTCCTCTTGCCGTGAAAAAATACAATGCATTTTCCTCGTAATGAATTGCACTTATATTTCGTATCTGCGGAGCGCCATCACTATCTACTGTTGCAAATGCAAGAACTCCAACAAGCTGCATTTTCTTTAAACATGTCTGTAAATCCATATGATATTCCTCCAATAAATAGTTATTTAACCGATTATCTTAACCCTGCCCGTCTTTCTCGGCTTGCTGTGTGGCTGCTCACCATTAATATAGCCAAGAATCACAAATCCCTGACATGCATAACCTTCTGGCACGCCCCATTCTTCCATCAATTTTTTACCTTCTTCTGATGCAAATGTTTCATAACCCCTTGAAACTATACACGAAGCAATTCCAAGTTCAGTCGCCTGTAAAATCATATTTTCCATCATGCAGAAAGCGTCTGCTGTCTTGAACAAAAAGTTGTCCTGACAAAATACACATATAACCGTTGGTGCATCATAAAATCCATTCTTTATTGATGGATCATCTATTGTACTTGGCTGTTCTTTTGACACATAGCTGCCTGCCAGATGTGTACGGTCGAAGTGTGCCATATTCATTTTGCCAACATATGTCGTCATCTCTTTGTTATGAATGGCAACCATCATACTTCTCTGCCCGCCTCCGGCATTAGGCGCATAATTGCCGGCTTCCAGAATCTTTTCCAAATCATTAAGGCTTATCTGCTCATCAGTATATTTTCTGATAGAATGTCTTGCTTTAATAATATCCATTAACATCACAATTTCTCCCCGGTAATCTCATTTCTTGTCTTCCAGCACTGCGGATCAGACGCATAGAAACTACTGCTTGTACCATTAGCAACTGCTGGACAGCCTCTGCACCATGCCTTCAATTCACATTTGCTGCATTTCTCAAATCTATTGTAATCCCTGTATTTCTCCATCTGACATACCCATACATCTGCCAGACGGTCTTCAAATACATTTGCAATCTTACTGTCTGTAACTCTTCTGCATGCCATTACATCTCCATTTGAAGAGATTGTTATATGGCAGTTTCCACAGTTGCAGCCACCATAAATCATTCCTTTCTCTGCATTTTCAGGAAGCTTAAACTGCCCTGTCTCATATTCATACAGAGTCCACAAATGGTCTTTTTTATTAAAATAAGTCTCACACCCTGCCTTTTCATATGCCCTATACTTAGCGTCACAGATTTCCAGAAGCTTTCTATACTCCTGCGGAGTCATGCTCGTATCAACCTCGCCGCCTGTAGGCACATAACGCGAAAATGCAAAGACTTTAACTTTCGCTTTCACTACCTCATCAATAATATCCGGTATCTCATTCATATTAGTTTTGGACACCGTACTCATAATCACACTCTTTATTCCTGCCCTGTTAAGACAGCCGATTTTTTCAATCGTAAGGTCAAAACTTCCCGGCTTTCTGAACCAGTCATGGGTTTCCCTCATCCCATCAAGCGACATCTGATATTTATCACAGCCACACGCTTTTAGCATACGGCAGATTTCATCATCCAGATGAAATGGATTTCCCATCAAAGTAAATGGTATATTTTTCAATTTTAACAATACCATCAGTTTCCAGAAGTCAGGATGAAGGATAGGATCTCCGCCTGTAATATAAAAATATGGTATTCTGTTATATACATTACAGAAATCTTCACAGTTTGCCACCACCTCTTTCATCTGGTTCCATGACATACTCTTAAGATCTTTGCAGCCCTCCCCAGAAAATATATAGCAGTGTTTGCAACGCTGGTCACATTCATCTGTAATGTGCCACTGAAATGAAAAATATGATTTCCCACCATTATACTGACTCATCCTATCCAACTCCTTCCTTAACTTCTTTTACTTATCAGATGCTCCGCAAGCTGCGCCGCATGCTGCCGGCTTTTCCTCCGGCTTATCTGATGCTCCGCAAGCTGTTCCGCATGCTGCTGGCTTCTCTTCAGGCTTGTCTGATGCTCCACATGCTGTTCCGCATGCTGCCGAAGGCTGTGCCTCTGTCTTCTTGTTCCATCCAAAAATGTTTGATAATGCCATTTTCATTACCTCCTGTTAATAAATTTATGGGCTATGCCCTGTTTGCATTTTTAGAATATCAGTGAATTATACATCCGAAAAGTACGCACTTTTTTGTGCCATAGGCACCTTTTTGTAACTTATGGACAGGTTCTTATATGTATGCTACATTATATTTGAAACTTATATTATATTTTAAACTTTTGAAGGAGGCAGCAACTATGATGACCAAGGAAGAACTACCAGAATGTCCAGTAGCAACAACCGTACAACTTATTGGAAGCAAATGGAAATTATTGATTATGAGAAACCTTCTTATAAGACCATGGAGATTCAACGAATTAAAGAAAAGCCTTGAAGGAATCAGCCAGAAGGTTCTGACCGACTCTTTAAGGTCTATGGAAGAAGACGGACTTATTACAAGAACTGTTTATCCAGAAGTCCCTCCTCGCGTAGAATACGCACTCAGTGAGCTTGGTGAAAGTATGCGTCCTATACTTGATGCAATGGAACAATGGGGAAATAATTATAAGAAAAGTCTGTAGAGTTATAATACACCAACATATCAAGCACTGTTCAAACCAGACTATGTCACTGGTTATATATGAAAAGTTGAATAAGCCGGTTGTTTATTCAGACAACCGGCTTATTTCATCTATACATATATCCTTATCTACATATTGCTTCATCTCTTCCTTAACTGTGACATATATGTTATTTGTTGTTACTTTTTCGGAATTTTTCACATATACGCCATTAATCTTTCCTCTGTAAAAATCAGGTCCTGCACATGGTCTGAAATCATACCCGGATATTGGATAATCAGTGTTTTTCTCAAGAGTAAGACGAACATTATTTATTGTAAGATCATAGATTGGTGCATTTTCTTTTCCTGCTATGTATATACCACCTTCACCTGTACATATTACATTGTTTATCAAAACACATCTTATATTTCCTGATGGTACGTTATTTTTCCTGTTTATCGATGCAATATTAATTGGTTCGGCACATCCCCACCAACATTCAGAAAAATTCCTGGTATTAATTATGCAGTCTGATATTATAACATTTTCAATGTTTCCCTCATCTCTTAGCTGAAATGATATTCCACGATTAGTATCATAAATTGTACATCCTCTGATAATAATATTCCTGAAATCATTGACACTTTCTGTTCCTATCTTTATTGCTGCACTAGTTGATGCCAATGTACAACCACTTATTATTATATCTTCACAATCGCCATATTTTTTATTTGCTTCTGTTGTCTTTAATACTACGCAGTCATCTGCTGCTTCAATATGACAATTGCTGATTCTTACATGCTTGCAATGATCTGGATCAATTCCATCACAATTAGCCATCATGCGATTATTCAGTATACATATTCCTGTAATATCTACTTCCTCGCATCCAACAAGATGTGTTGTCCAAAAACCACTTTTGCGGATTGTTACCTCTTTTATTGTAAGATGCGTACAATGTTCCATAAGAATCATAGGAATTCTGGGATAAAATGCTCCATCTATCTGGTCTTTTCTAATTTCACCATAGTATATTTCTTCAGAACCATCTATTGTTCCTCTTCCGCTTATGCATACACCGTCCGCATCTTTGGCATATATAAAGTACTGTCTTGGCTTACCATTATATTCACAGTTTACAAATGTTGGAACTTCAAGTCCATGATTATGTCCGATTTTTTCAATCTCACTGATATAATTATAATCATTCAGATTTTCACTTGCTTTTAACACAGCTCCTTTTTCTATCATAAGTTCCACATTACTTTTAAGAACTATAGAACCCGAAAGATATGTATGTCCTCCATCAAGTACAACTGTACCACCGCCTTCTAAATCACATTTGTCAATTGCTTGCTGTATAATATATGCATCATTTGTTTTGCCATCTCCTGATGCACCCATGTCCATAATATGATAAGCCATTATTTTTCCTCCTGTAATTTAATAAAATATGATGCTTGCATTATAAAATTTATATAAAAAAATGACTACCAATTATCAGTAAAGTATCTTATAATCTACATAAAATGGATGATTTATTTGAGAGGTATTAAATTTATGTTTGAAAGCATAAGCAAAGATTTTGTAATAGATCATAGAACCCGTCATGTTATTAAAGATGAACCACTTACTCATTCTCATCAGTACAATGAAATATATTTTTTGCAGTCTGGAAAATGTAATGTATTTATTGATGACTTACAATATACTGTTGAAGATGGAAGTGTATTTTTTATACCTGCTTATAAGGAACATACATTTACATATCCATATACTCAGGATGTTAAAAGAACGGTTTTATATATATCAGATGAGCAGTTAAACTGGTATTTTGACGGGAATTTTAAAAATGAAATTAATACTCTGTTTGTCAACAGACATATGAAATTATCAAGAAAAAGTTTTTCTAATCTTTCTGGCATGTTCGAAAAACTACAATTTGAAAAATATACTCTTGATGACATGTCCAATTTTCTGACAAAAGCTTATTTCTTTGAAATAATTATTTATCTTATTCGCTGCCAGCGCTATGCAGCTGATATAAATCAAAAAACTAACCTGTCTAATATCACAATAGGTGAAATTGCACGTTATATTGAAGATAATTTTAATAAACAACTCACTCTGCCCGAAACAGCAGCTCAGTTTGGATTAAGTGAATCTGCATTAACTAAGAAGATTAAGGCTTTTACTAATATGACTTTCAAAGAATATATCACTAAAACCAGAATCGAAGCAGCCAAATCAATGCTTATTTCTTCTGAAAAAAGCATTACAGAAATCGCATATGAGTGTGGATACAACAATAGTAATTTCTTTGGTGATGTATTCAAGAAATCAGTTGGCATGTCACCCAGCAGTTATCGTAAAATGCTCACTAAATAATATTATATATGCGCAACCGCCCTTAATCTGCGATAATCAGCAATCCACTGTCTTCCATTCCATAAAGATTCTCTGGTTAAATTCTCAACATTTTTAATAACTTCTGCCTGCTGTTTGTCCGTCATCAATTCCAAATCAGATGCAAAAAACTGTTTTACCCAGTTGGCTAAACCTTTTTTGTTATCTTTTAATGGTGTTGGTCTGTCATAATCATATATTTTATCGATAACGAATCCATTGTTTCTCAACATTTCAGCAAAATGTTCGGTTGTCGGGAAATTAAACTTTGGCCTGTATTCATATCCAAATTCACTTCCTGCTTTCATAAATGCGTTCTCAATCGCAGCAATATTTCCAGCAGCACCAAATTCGCATATCAATAAGCCTCCCGGCTTCAATGCTTTATATATGTTATTCAACAAGGCACTATGGTCTGATATCCAATGAAAAACAGCATTTGAAAAAACAATATCGAACTGTCTGTTAAATGGCAATGCAAGTGCATCGCATACCATGAACTCTATGTCTGGATACTGCTCCTGTGCCCTTTTTATCATGCTCTGTGAACTGTCAACTCCGATTACCTCTTTTGACAGCTCTCTTAACTGTGCTGTAAGCGTTCCCGTTCCGCAGCCAAGATCTAGAATACTCTGATTATTATTAACCGGCACAAACTCTAAAAGTCCTTTGCCATATTCTGCTACAAAATCGTGTTTATTATCATATAATGCTGCATTCCATTCGCTCATATATTCTGCGTCAGCCTCCGATTTCCGTATTTCCCCCAGTATAACACATAATTATCATTCAGATATTAAATATCTTTTTTGTTTTTGAAGCTGTAAACTGAATAACCGGACCGGATATAACGATTGTCACAATTGTGCATATTCCAAACTTTCCACCCAGTAAAACTCCGATAATAACCATTGCAATATCAAGTATCATACGCACAATTTTTATCTGCCAGCCATTCTTTTCTGCAAGTGAAAATGTTAATGCTTCATATGAACCCCTGCCTAAAGAAGCTGCCGCATAAACTCCTGTTCCTATTGCAAAAATAATTACTCCCAATAACATGATAAATACATTTATCCACAAATGTGTACTATACACATGCACATTTGCAAATAAATCAACGCAAAAACTGTATACAATCTGATAAAGAATTGTACCAATATGTATCTGCGACCTGTCATAGAAAAATGCAAATACAATCATAATTACAGCTACTATCATAGACGCCATTCCTATGCTTACATGAAATGTTTTAGAAATTCCCTGCCATAAAACAGCTAGCGTCGCCCCGCCAAATCCTGCATATAAAGCAAGTGTGATACCATATGCTGCCACGATTGAACCTACAACTATTATAATTATTTTCTTTATCCATTCTAATCTGCTCATTGTACAGCCCCTTTCTGCCTTTATCCCGGCAGTTATTACATTTATAATTCAGTAATAAAAACAAAAAGACTATAGACTCACTGTTATGTTCAGAAACAGTAAAATCTATAGTCTTCATTCACGCCGAGACAGGCTCTATATTAATTTAGGCATAATAATAAATGTGTTATCTTTATTTGTCAAGATTGATGGATTGCTTTAATTATTTATAAAATAATAAAATAAATTTACAATTTGTTTACTTATATTCATATCTCCTACGATTTGACAATCGAGTCAATTCCTTCCGTCAACAGTTGCCCAGACAGTTCAATTATCCGCTCCAGCGGGATGCGCTTACCATCCTCGACCCACTGACGATACAGATTCATAGACGTTGTGCACAGGTAGTTGTTGATGATATTTTGCTCCTCTTTTGGATAAGCCGCATAAGGATTATATCTTTCCCGGTTATGTTTCAGCATCGCAAGGAAACCCCTGTTTGCAAAGAATATGACTGGAAAGACTTACATGAAGCCCCTGAAAATGATTGGCAAGCAGGACTATTTCTTTGTAAATGTCAGCTTTGCACCCGGCGCCAGATGCTTCTGGCATATTCATCGAGGATCATCTTGCCGTAGAAATCCCCGGAAAGGATTCTGGCACACAGTGGCTTGATAAAGTGTCTGAGCAGGAATACGCAAAACTTTAAGGAGGTATCCATTATGATTTTAAACGAAACCTATACGCTATCCAATGACGTAACGATTCCCAAGCTGGGGCTTGGAACATGGTTCATCAACAACAAAGATGCAGCGGAAGCAGTCCGTCAGGCGGTGAGGCTCGGATACCGTCTGATTGATACTGCTCAGGCATACAACAATGAAGCTGGTGTTGGAGAAGGTATCCGTACTTGCGGCGTGCCCCGTGAAGAACTCTTTATCACCAGTAAAATCGCCGCTGAAGCCAAAAGCTACGCAGACGCAAAAAAAGCTATCAGTGATATTCTCAGTAAGACCGGGCTTGATTATCTCGATCTCATTATTATCCATGCTCCGCAGCCGTGGAAGAAATGGCGCAACAAAACGCAACGTTATTTCAGTGAAAATGTTGAGGTTTGGCATGCACTTGAAGAAGCCTATAAAGCAGGTAAAGTACGGGCGATCGGAGTATCCAATTTTCTGGAAGATGACCTGAAAAACATTCTGGAACATTGCGAGATAAAACCGATGGGTTAATCAGGTGCTCTGCCATATCAGCAATACCCCCGCGCAGCTGATCTCCTTCTGTGAAAGCCACGATATTCTTGTGGAATCCTACGCACCTATTGCCCACGGAAAAATGCTAAAAAACAAAGAGGTCATGTCCCTCGCGTATAAATACGGAGTATCTGTTTCACAGCTCTGCATCCGTTACGATATCCAGTTGGGTACAGTGACACTCCCCAAAACGGCAAATCCTATACACATGAAAGAAAATGCTGCAGTAGATTTTGAAATCAGTGATGCAGATATGACCACATTGAAGAAAATCACACCGATCAAAGGATATGGACTCTTGAAATTAATGCCTGTTTTCAGCGGTAAATAATTAAAATACCCTTTGAATCTTTCGCAGGTTCAAAGGGTATTTCATATATAAATTTCTCCTTTAACAACATTTTTCTGCATTCATGCTAACACCATGTCATTACATAATCTCTTTCACCCGTAGCTTCATCTAAACCTTCACTGTGAATTTCAAAACCCTCTCTCTGATAAAAATGTATCGCTCCCCTGTTTTTCTGATACACATTTAAACTTAATTGCGTTCTGCCTTCCTTCACAAAATCCAACAATAGTTTTCCTATGCCATGCGACTGCAATTCATTACAGACAAAAATTCCTTCAATATATTCACCATCTAAGCCTATAAATCCCTGTATTTTCCCATTGCTCTCATACACATAGACTTCCGCCTGTAACAACATTTCTTTTACAAGCTCATAATTACTTTTCCAGTATTGCGCAGTGATAAAATTATGTGCTTTTATATTAGTATCCAGCCATATGTCTGCTACTTTTATTATATCTGCTTTTTGTAATTTCCTTATCATAATAACTTCCTCTACTAAACTAATCCTGCAGATAGTTTTTCATAACAAATGCATACGCATCTTTTGATGGTTTAATAGTCAAGCAATCTCCCATAATCATTCCAGTCGCCAAACATTTTTCCTGCTTGTGACTGGTCAATCAATTTCTTTAATCGCTTATCAAATACTTCTCTATCTTTCTTTTTATCACGTTGTATTGAATCAATACGCACTCTCTGATATAAATCCGGAAAAGATTGAAAGTTTTTCCAGGCATCTGGATTATCCTGAAATGCCTGATATATTTCAGAGTCAATTACAAATCCATTTTCAGACATATCTGGCAAGACAGAACGTCCTGCATCTGTCATCAATCCAAGTTTTTCCAATCTGCGACATCTTTCTTTGTTTAATTCCGACCATGGACTTCTAATAGCACGAGGTGTAAATCTTTGCATATCTACACCATCAATCTTTTTATGTGTTGTATCAATCCATCCAAAACAAAGCACTTCTTCAACTGCGTCTAAATACCATACACAGTCTGTTGGTGAATTCTTGCCTTTCTTTGCAACCATCCAACACTCTAATTCTGTATTATGATTATCATTCAACCATTTCCTGAACTCTTCTCTTGTTGTAATATTCAAAATATTATGTGGTTCCATTTTAATCCTCACAATTCCGATTTAATCAATCATAAAAAATTTACACTATTGTATATCCTTCAGAAGCCAATACCTTCAATGCCCGTTCAAAATTTTCTTCTTTTACAAGAATATAATCTGTGTTGTATGTCGACACCGCAAAGATTCCAATCTGATGTTCTGCAAGAATACCCGATAATTTTGACAGAATTCCAATTAACGAAAAGTCAAGAACACCCTGAATGCGGAATCCTCTCCAGCCATCGTCACGCTCAAGTGTATTCATTGGTGTATCTTGCGTTTTACACACCAACGATACTTCTTCGTCTGTCCTGCCAATAAAGTAGAAATCAGCACTAATGTCTATATCAGAAATATCTGATACTTTACAAACCGTCAATTTATACTGGATTTGCTTCAAATTCATTTAATTTCTTCTCCTCATTTTTGTGTGTAGACACATTTTTTAGTAATTATATTATCCAAATCACTAACCATTTCTCTTTTATGTGTATTCAGATCAATGTGATCAAATATCCAACCACAGGTCCTGCGAATATTGCAAGGTATATGAGTGTAATCCAAGGTTGATAGTCCACATAGAACTCTTTGAAAGATAAACTCCATGGGTGTTTGATAAGCACCCAGCCAAATATATCAAATATAATGCATATTCCCATCCATATTGCGCCCGTAATTAAAGATTCGGTTAAAGTCGGTTCTACAAGACTGTTCATATATAGCCAACCAAAGATTGAAAACAGAATAATATTATAAAGCGGATGCCACGGCTTTGTTTTCTCATAGCCTTCGCCCATACCGTTCTCGTCCATCGGCTTCATTTTCAAAACATAAATATTGAATATGGTGTGGAAAATGCCGATACACGTTACAATAATGTAGGACACCCAAAAACATAGCATTGACATTCCAAAATTTATATTCTTAAACATATTATCGTCCTCTCTATAACTTCTAATTGACTGATGAGTTTAATTTTTTTATAAACAAATCCTCTAAACACAAATTCTTCAACAAAACCAACTGCAAATATACAATACAAAAACTCATAGATAAATTGCCATAAGTATTTATATCTGCTGCCACTATCGACAAACGCACAAATCGATTAAATGCTACAACACCATAAGTCCCCAGCATGGTGCCCAATAATCCTACTATCAAAGAAATCAATTCTTTTTTCTTACTCATAATTTTACCTTTCCAAAACACATCGTTTCTTCTATTTCAATTATTATACCAGTAAAAACGCAGGAATGTAAAATTCTACATTCCTGCGTACATTCCTGCGTTTCCATTCGCCCTATTTCTTTTATTCAAGCCAGACACTTCAACATATTATCTGCATCATTTTGCCTCATGCCCAGTTACTGCCTCAAAGTGATATTTTGCAATTCCAAGGTCAATATTAGAATAAAAACCACCAAGATTCTTTGCTGTTACTTCTCCATTTTTCAATTCAAAATAAAACTTTTGCTGGTTTACGGCAGTAGGTGCAAGACTTACTGCTTCCATTCCTTTGTCGAACCATTCCGTACTCTGGTCTGCCTTTCCAAGTTCTGCTATGCTCTTGCTTTTATGCGCAACTCCCTGTGTTTCTCCATATCCAAGAGAAATGATAATCAACAGCTTCTGTCCTCTCTTTATTTCTGCTTTTGATTTACCATGTGTCATTGCTACCCAGCATGTATTAAGACCAAGTTCCTGACACTTGAGCACAATCTTTTCACCATAATATCCTGCTTTTTCCTGTTCATTCTTATTTCCGACAATAGCAATGTAATTATTTACATTTTCAAATTTTCCATAATGAGCCATAAATGAATTAAAACATTTTGGTTCATCATAAAACACCTGTATTGACAACTTACTCTCCGCATTGACATCATTAATCAAGGCATTGATTTCTTCTCTTTTAGATGGTTCGATAGCTTGATTTTTATATTGTCTTACGCTGTGTCTTTCTTTCATTATCTCTAATATATCCATTATAATTTCCTCGCTTTCGTTCAACTGATAAAAGTAACTGTTAATTTTTTCATTTTATCCATTGATTTTTCCCGCAAACTTTCTTGATATGCTTCTTGGTGCAATCCTTGCTCCAATATTCATCAGTTTTGTTGATGCACCATAATATAAAAGAACTTTCTTTTTCATCATGGCTTTATACCCGGCTTCTGCAACATCTTTTGCATTTGTTGGTTTGAAAAAGGTAAACATCTTTGAGTTTTTCATTTCTGCTGCTTTTTCAAAGCCAGTTGCCGTTGGTCCCGGGCACAATGCTGTAACAGATACTCCTGTGCCTTTCGTTTCTTCTGCAATTGCTTCTGAAAAGCTGCGTACAAATTCTTTAGATGCATAGTAAAGTGACATTTTCGGTCCGGCACAAAAAGACGCAACCGAAGAAAGATTCAAAACTTTTCCATAATGCCGATCAATCATTCCGGGCATAAAATATCTTGTCAACTGCACAAGCGTCACAATATTTACCTGCAAAAGATTGGTCTGTTTCTGCTCATCCACAGTCCAAAAATTTCCAAAATCTCCAAAGCCTGAATTCCAGTCCCAGCCCTCCGGAAGCTCCTGTAATTAATGCTGTCTGACTCATGTATGATTCTCCTATAAACAGATTACATGTGGTGTGATATCTGGATCATGATTTGCCAATGACTCTATACAGTTAATGTTCAGACTTTGCTCTTTGATCCATGCCAGTGACTTTTTCTGTTGTTCTTTGTTATCCGCAATCCCTGATGTAATTTGTTCTTCCCAGGACTTTTTTGCATAACCACCATCTGAGAACAGCAATACATATTTTCCACTATCATTCGAAATTTTCAGAGCACATAACCCTTCACAATGTCCCGGAATATTTACCATTACCAGACTTCCATCCCCAAATATATCAAATGATTTCTGCACTGGACCATCTGTGCCATTCCAGTCAAAGCCGTCCAGTTTTGTTCCATTCCACCAGTCTTTATTGTATCGTATTTTATTCATCAGACTGCCATTTTCCGCAAATCGGATTTCATCATTTGACACAAGTATTCTTTTTGCCTCCGACACCAGTTTCAATCCATTTGCATGGTCACAATCTAGATGTGAAAGCAGAATCAAATCCAGATCTGATGGCTGTATCCCCAACACCGCAAGCTGCTCATCAATCGCTTGCCCATTGGGAAGCTCTCCCTGATTTGTTTTGTAAAGAGGAAAACCTCCAAGTGATTTAATCTGAGCCTCTCTGTCAAATTCCCCATTCGGACTCATATCCCTGTGCCAGCCACAATCAAATAAAATTTTACCATGGCTGCACTCAATCAGATAAGCCGATACCGGCAGCCACAGCCGGTCATCTTTTTTCCCAAATACACCGCTTGCTTTAATTGGATTGCAGTGCTCACCGCCAAAAGGCAGTTCCGGAGCAACGCAAACCATTCCTGTATGTAATACATGAATTTTTATTTCTGCCATCATAAAATCCTCCTTGCATTTCTTATTGTCGTGATTATTATATCCAGGAGTACCCCTGAAGAAAACGACACATTTTGCAAAAGTGTTTGGACTTATTATGAAAGCAAAAAAAGACTACAGAATTTCCGCAGTCTTTACAATATTTGTCCCGTTGCCAAAAGCATTTGTATACTGATGTCTGTGAATTGAGGTATATCCACTTCATCTGGATGTTCCATCCAATATGTATATGCACCAATAATTGCTGATGCAATAACTTCAAAAATCAATCCGTAATTTGCCATCGTTTCCCTTCCCGGAAAACGTAATGCGAGATGATACTTGATAGCATCTTTCCACTTTGTAATATATGAAAAATTTGGCTGGGCTATGAGAAATGCATAATTCTCATCCCAGTGCAGCTTTATATAACTTAATGTTTTAGAAAAGAAACTGGTCATATCTGCTTTGTCAGGACTGTCATCTATACTATGCTTTGCAATTTCAAGGATCCCTTCAATCAATTCGTCCTCTATCTCATCTTTCAATTCAGCAAGATTATTATAGTAACTGTAAAAAGTTGTCCTGGCAACAGGAGTTTGTATACATAATTCCTTTACTGAAATTTGATTAAAAGAATACTTTCGGTAAAGCGAAATAAATGCTGTATGAATTGCTTGCTTTGTATCATTCATAATACCTAATCTCCTCTACTGTTATACACCATTCTACTGCACCGATATTATCGGCTGCCTGTTTCACATTTCCCTTCAATTAACTAATTTCCTATCCCTTGATATCCTGATCAGATTCGCTCCAAGCACTATAATTATGAGAAATATCCCAGCTCCAGATAATATCTGCATTAAAAATGCATATTGAACTGAATTTTCACCAAAAGTAGCCATCATTGATTTTTCAAGTGAAAACATAGAAACAACAGCTCCGCCCAGAGATATATTTCTGATTGCAATCAGCTTGATATCTGAAGATTTTCTTGCTTTAAAAATATTAACAATAGCCATTATCAGCAGAAAAAATGTATATGTGGCTATCGTTATCATTATTATTGTATTATATCTTTTACTATGATTCTCTACAATGCTAAGAAGAACCGTTCCAGAAAAAAGAAGTGCAACCAGAAAGAATGCTAACCCTATGTGCTTAACTACGGATTCTGATTTTCTTTTATCCTTTGCGCTTTTTCCATGAGCAACCAATGCTGCCCTCATACAGCCAAATGAAAAATAATATATTCCCAATGTCAAAGACCAGACTGACCTGTATATTACACCCAGAATTATATTAAAAAGTGCATATATAAAATTCCAGCCACCACAAAAGGCGGCAGCCAGAAACACACGGAACTGACTGTCGCTAAATAATTTGTCCAGATATTTATTTTTACCTGATAACCAGACTTTCAATGATATCAGACACCTCCTCTGGAGAATCTTTGCAATCCTGACGAACCCATTCTTTGATAACAGCAAGCATTCCATTCAGGAAAAAAGTATTATAATATACCATCTTATCACGCGGAACACCATATTTATCCATAACTGGATTAATTACATATTTATAAAGATTAGTATACCTCTCTTCCGCATTAAGTGCTTCAGGGTGATTAATTGTTGCCTGAAAGACCTTCCTGTTGTCCTTTACATAATTTAAGTAAGGAATAAGAAAATGTGCATTCACAAAATTAAGTTCTTCCGGTTTCATGTCTGGAATCTTTGCCACTAAATCTCTGCTATTTTCCGCAAAATAACTGAAAAACTGTCTGTCAATGTATTCCATACTTTCGCCTAACAAATCCGCAATTGTCTCATAGTGCAGATAAAATGTCGAGCGGTTCACACCTGCTTTTTCGCATATCTCTTTTACTGTTATATATTCAAAATCCTTCTTACCCAGTAATTCGATAAATGCTTCGTCCATCTTACCCGCGGTGACAAAGTATTTACTTTCCGCCCGATTCATCTGCTGCCTCCAATTCTATTATTCCTGCATATCACTAATTTCTTTTGCAAGTTCCATGATTTCAAATGCATATTTCTTCTTACCGTTTTCTAACAGCTTTCTGTAGATTGGATAATTGATACTCACACCGATGATTCCAACTATTCCTACCACTATACCAAATACAAACACAGCAGTGCTTCCGTCTCCAATTACTTTCATGCTTAAGCACATACCTATACCTAATACCAATGCTGCTAAAGTTCCAAAACCATATCCAAAAATATTAGCTGGAAGCTTTGCTTTTGTGTCCAGTTTTCTTAACTGTACAACCTTAGTTGTATCCTTTGGTGCATATTCATTTGCAAGTGACTCTGCATAAATCTTATCTGTATTCATGATTTATTGCCTCCTTTTCTTTGATGATTAAAGTGTATCATCCCCAAAGAAGGAAAAGAACAACACAGATTGCAATATGTGTCGAGTTAATAATTTAACCTCTCCTGTTCTGTAATAAAAACACCACGCTGATAAACAGCACAACTATCTCTACCACCGGCATTGCAATCCATAAGCTGTTTCCGCTGAACAGAATCGGGAAAACAATAATTGCAATACTGCTTAAAATCACATTTCTAAGCAGTGAAATGCACAGCGATTTCTTTACACTCAGAATAGACTGCAGATAATATGATGTCAACAGATTAATTCCCATCGGTAAAAATGTGATGAAATACATTCTTATTCCCATCTGGGCAATTGCCTTCATTTCTCCATCAAGTTTCATAAAAATGGCGCATACTCCCTCTGGAAACAAAATTCCGCTCAGTGAAAAAATAAGTCCCATAACACCGATTGTAAGAAATGCCATTCTTGTTATCTTCTGGATTCTGTCCCATCTGCCGGCACCATAATTGGTTGCAATAATCGGCTGGACTGACTGCCCAACTCCTGTGAAAAGAGAGTTAAACAATATAACACAGTTAGAAATTACGCTGTACACAGATAATGCCGCTGAACCGCAGTACTTCAGAATCTGAATGTTAAAAAGCAGTACAATGAAACCATTTGCAAATTCATTGAAAAAGCTTGGTATTCCGTTACTTATAATCTGCATGACACTTGATGCCACATGCTTTGGGCGTATGAATTTCAACGCATTTTTACTGCTGAAAAAATGTGTTGTGGCAACGATTACCTGAATTACCATGCCAATAGCTGACGCAAGTGCAGCTCCGCCAATTCCCATCTGCATTGGAAATACAAATACGATATCAAGTACAATATTTACAACTCCGCCAGACATAACGCCTGCCATTGCACGGTTAGGATCTCCATCAGCTCTTACAAATATGGCAAAATAATTAGAAAATACGGCAACCGGCAGAAATATATTTATATATCTCATATATGAAAGTGCGTATGGGTAAAGAATGTCATTTGCGCCCATGATTCTAAGCAGCGCTGAAATTCCAAATCCGTAGATTATCCACAACAGCAGTGCAATCAACGCCAATGTTGCGAACGACAATGTGAAATATCTGTTTGCTTTCTCGTAGTTTCCTGTTCCTCTGTATACACTCATCTGAACTGAACCGCCTACACCGAACAGAATTCCCATCGACATCAGTATGCACAGAAGAGGGGTCGTAATGCTGAGTGCTGCAAGCGCATTTGCACCAACTCCCTTTCCTATAACAATTGCGTCCGTCAATGTATATATTGACATTACCATTGCGCTTCCAAGTGACGGAATCAAAAATCTCAGGTACAATTTTTTCAAGTTATCTTTTAATAAATCCATTTCTTCCTCCAAAAAAATAAAGCCAGATAAGACTAATTGTCTTATCTGGCTCATGCTGTTCATGTCCATCCGGGAATCTCAATTCTATATTGAAACACCTTGCAAGGCACATTATCTGTGCCGTCCGACTTTGTTATTATACTAAATTAATTTTTGTTGTCAAATGAATTCAATCGAAAAATCAATCGAAAAAATTTACGATTGATTTTTTAACCATTTATAATTACATTTAAAATTTATCTCTTACAATCCAAAATTTTCCATAGAAAAATCCTGCATATCGCTGCTCTGTGGAATCTCCTTTATAATCTTAGCCGGAACTCCGGCAACGAGGCAGTTATCAGGTACATCTTTTGTTACAACTGCACCTGCCGCTACAACTACATTTTTACCAATAGTAACTCCTGTTAGAATCGTAGCATTTGCACCAATCCATGCACAGTCCTTTATGATAACAGGGTGGCTCTGAAAATGCCTGCTCACACGACGCTGTGCATCTATCGGGTGGGTTGCTGCACTGATAACTACTCCCGGCGCGATAAACACATTTTCACCAATTTCCACGCGGTTAGTATCCAGAATAGTCACATTACAATTAATAATTGCACCATTTCCTATATAAATATTTTTGCCATAGTCGCAATTGAAATTTCCCTTGATTGTTACATGTTCACCCAAAGAACCGAAGAATTTCTTAAGAAATGTCTGGCGTTCCTCGCTGCGGGGTGGCTGTGAATTTATGAATAGCAGACCTTCGCTGCACTCATACGCAAGATCTGCCAGTTCCTGATCCGGAAAATATTCTTCCTCCGCAATCATTTTTTCGTAATTAGTTTTCATGATTTCTCTACACCCACTCACTAGCCCACTTCTTAAGCTCGTCTACAGAAACGCTGTTAGGGAATCTCTTTCCCACAGCGACTTTTGCAGCAGATGCTAACTCCTGCATATTCTTGCCTGAATCACCAATTGAACTTCCGCCAGATGTTGCAAATGGTACAACTGTCTTTCCTGCAAAATCATACTGCTCCATAAATGTGTCAATAATCGAAGGCTCTCTGTACCACCACACTGGGAATCCTACAAATACAACGTCATACTGATTCATATTTTCAAGTTTTTCAGCAATATCCGGACGGCTGCTTCTGTCCTTCATCTCTACTGTACTTCTGCTTTTGCTTTTCTGCCATCTTCTTTGTTACGCCACTTGCTGAAAAATATGTAACTAATACTTTAATCATTATGTTGCCCTCCTAATTAATTTCTTTTATATATTATTATATACCATTTAATCAACATTTTTCTTTGCCCAGTCAGCTACTGCAGATTCCGCCTTTGCTGCGTCCGCACCATGAACTGCAATTCCATGTCCAAATGATGCACCTTTACAGATTCTTCTAAGATCACGCTCGCTGTTTCCAAGTCCGCTTCCCTCATGTGTCATAAGCGCCATGACCTTTTTCCCTGTAAAATCAAGTCTTTCAAGCTGTGTAAATACTGCCACCGGATAAGTTCCCCACCAGCAAGGTCCGCACACAAAAATGTTATCGTAATCATCAATGCTTTCAAGATACTTCTTTAATTCTGGTCGTGCATTTTCTTTTAACTCGCGGCTTGCTTCCTCTGTACACTCATGATAATCCTTAGAATAATCATTCACAGTCTCAACCTCAAAAAGGTCTCCACATACTGCTTTCTGAATAAACTCCGCGCAGATTTCCGTATTACCCTTCTTTAAATCAACAATCCTTCCATTCACATAATTCTCGCCTTTTCTCGAAGAGTATATAATTAGATTCTTTGCCATACCGATTACCTCTTTATTGGTTATATTTCCCTTTGTCGTCTTAATGTTAATTCAATTACACTTCTTAATCAAATCTTTATTCTTATCGCATTGATAAGTTTCGCTAATCAAATCAATATAATTTTATCTGTCCTTATTTCATAATAAATTATTCTAGTTATTTTTCCTGTACTTCCTTGCCACTCATATGTTCTATTTCTATTTCAAACATCTGCGCAGCTTTTCCCGCTTTTGCTATCTCTTCATCTGCCAGTTTTTCATCTGGATAGTATTTCATTGCAAATTTTTTCAACAGTTCTAATGACTTCTCTGCATCTTCTACCAGATGACATCTCCCAAATACAACAACACTCTGCATATATGGTGCCCATGATTCTTCTTTTATTGTTTCATTTCCAAAAACAGTGAAGCACACCTTATCACTTGCTCTTAGTGCATCAACCTTATGTCCAGCCTTTGCTCCATGAAAATATATCTTCTGATTATCTTTTTCATAGTAATAATTAATCGGAATTGCATAAGGATAACCATCATCACCATTCACAGCAAAAACGCCTCGTCTGCCAGATTCCAATAATTCATGTGCTGCATTTATATCTATTTCATTCTTCTTTTTTCTGATTCTTCTAAACATTTTCTTTGCTCCAACCATTATTTTTTTGTCTAATATATTTCATTATATATTAAAATTATACAATTTAGTATATCATAAAACAAAAAGGCAACACCATCATTTATCACAAAATGAGGCATTGCCAATATTTATCACATTCCTTAAATTATTATTTTTTTCCTCCACTTCAATAAAAATGCTGAATTAATTATTACAAATACTGACCCCGCATTATGTACAAGCGCACCAATGACAGGATTTAATATTCCAAGTATCGCTAATGTTATTGCTATGAAATTCAAAGTCATTGAAAATGTCATATTTAACTTAATTATAATCATCATATGCTTAGACAGTGCTACCAGATGTGGCAGTTCTTTGACTTCATCATCGACTAATGCTATGTCAGCAGCATCAACCGCTATATCACTGCCAACTCCGCCCATAGCAATTCCTACATCAGCCTTTTTTAATGCTGGAGCGTCATTGACACCATCACCAATCATGCACACCTGCATTCCATTCTTTTGATAATCTTCAATGTATTCAAGCTTATTTTCTGGCATACAGTTTGCTTTCACTTCTTTAATATGAAGCTGCGAAGCTATCGTATCAGCTGCATTTTCATGGTCTCCAGTCAAAAGAACCGGACGTATATCTAACTTTGAAAGCTCGGCTATCATATTCTCACTTTCCTTGCGCACAGTATCTGATAATGCAAGGAAACCTGCAAATGTACTATCTACAGAGACATAGATAATTGTGCAGCCTTTTTCTACATAATCTTCTGCTTCTTTGAATTCTGGAATTGTTACATTATCAGCCTTTAATAATTCCTGATTACCGGCAAGCACTTCTTTTCTTTCAACATCTGCACTAACACCTCTTCCAGGTATCATCTTGAAATTCTCTACTCTGGCAAGATCACATTTTTCTTTCTTGAAACAATTAACAATTGCCTTACCAAGCGGATGTTCTGAATATTGTTCAGCAGAAGCCACCATCTGATACAATTCTTTTTCCGTTACCAAATCTGACATACTATGTACTGCAGTAACTTTGGGCGTACCATAAGTAAGCGTGCCTGTCTTATCAAATGCTATTATCTTCGCATTTGCAAGACGCTCCAACGCATCTCCCTGTCTTACAAGGAAGCCATGCTTTGTCGCATTACCTATTGCTGCCATAATTGCTGTTGGTGTAGCAAGCACTAATGCACACGGACAAAATACAACAAGTATTGTAACCGCCCTTATAATCTGTCCGCTGATAAGCCATGTTATCACTGCTGCGCTCAATGCTATTACAACAATCCATGTTGCCCATCGATCAGCAATTCCAACAATCTTTGCCTTTCCGGCATCCGCTGACTGAACCAGTCTTATCATTCGCTGGATAGAACTGTCTTCCCCAACTTTAGTTGCTTCCATTTCAAATGTTCCAAACTGGTTTACCGTACCACTGGATACTTCATCTCCAATTGTTTTATCAACAGGAAGCGATTCACCTGTCATTACTGCCTGATTGATTGATGTCTGTCCCTTGATAATAATTCCATCAACAGGAACTGTTTCACCAGGAAGCACGCGGATTCTGTCACCAACCATAACCTGTTCTGCCGGAATAATATCTTCTTTATCCATATGCAAAACTCTTGCTGTCTGTGGTGTCAGATATACCAGCTTCTCAATACCTGCTCTGGCTTTTGCTACAGTTAATTCCTCTAATAAGCCACCCAGCTGCATAATAAATGCTACTTCTCCTGCTGCAAATATTTCTCCAATACAGACAGAAGCAATAAGCGCAAGTGAAACTAACACATCAGCCTTAATATCAAATTCCGTAACTAATCCTATAATGGCTTCCAGAATAATAGGAAGTCCGCATAGAATAATAGCTACCCATGCCAAATCGAAAGAAAACGGTTTAACTCTAAGTAAGCTACAGATAATTGATATTCCAGAGATTACAAGCAGCACGATATCTTTCTTTGTACCGCCTATTTCCATTAACTCTTCCAGTTTTTTCATAATCTGTTTCATTAACAGCACCCCTTTCTCATACCCTATAGGGTATGAGTATAATATACATATATGGGTATAGGTTATCAATGGTTTTTTATATATTTTTCTAACGAATAAAAAAGAAGTGCACCTCGGATATTAAACATGTTTATGTCCAACATCTGAGGTACACTCCCTGATATTTTGTCTGCTTATTAAACTTAATATAACAATCAGCTCATATTAGAAAATCGTTCTACTGCTTTTGTAAATTTTTCAATTGTCTTATCTGCATCACCATGCTCAATTCCATCTCTTACACAATGTTTTATATGCCCTTCCAAGACAACCTTTCCACAACCATGAAGAGCTGATTTAGCCGCATTAATCTGTGAAAGAATATCTTCACACGGAACATCTTCATCAATCATACGATCTATTGCCTGTACCTGACCGATTATCTTTTTCAGGCGGCGATGTAAATTGTCTGAATCCATACACTGCTTCATATCTAATTCCTCCGTACCATATGGGGTATATGTTTATATTACTATCTGTTACTTATAAAGTCAATTTGCATATTAATAACTACTTCTTAATTCTCGTAACATGGAAATTGCAGCACTCATCACCCTGTGCAAGTGTCTTTGTACGATGTAACTGACCGCCTTCATTTCTGTAATTTCTCTCGTCCATATTGCACAGACATGGAACGAACTCAAAACAATTTTCTCTCTTACCCAGCTTGCAGATTCCACACTCTGTATATGTATTGTAGAATTCATCTACACCTTTTTCATATTGGAATTTCCAGTCTAATTCATATTTTGAATTCTGGCTTGCAATACTTTCCTGCACTTTCTTATCCTGCACCTTATCTGTGAATAAAGTACATTTTTTATTCTCGTGAGCTTTAATCATGAATGGCGAATCAAACACTGCTGTCACCATCTCATTCACTACATCAGGATTGATTCTGTCCGGCTCCGCCTTATGCAGTGAAAATACAAATGCTGCAATATAGAGATTCATTTCCAATGAACTGCCGCCTATATCCGGTGTTCTTAAAAGCATTGCTTTGTATTCATGTTTTACTTTTTTCTTGTAAGCCTTGATATCCATATCTGGATATATTGTTGCAAGTTTTTCCAATGCATGCTTGAAACATAATAATTCTACTGCTTTCGCATAAATTCCGTATTTTAACATATTGTCAGCTTCCTTTCTTAACTACGGTTGCTCATTTATTCTGTGCTTCCTATAAATTCATTATCCGGCTACATATAGGTATCATGTGCTCTCACAAACACTTTATATCTTTTCGGGCAGACTGATTGGACCTCTGAATCGGTATTTTCTCTCTCGAAGTCCATTCTTACTTGAAACTTCTTGTTGATTGGACCTTCACTCCGCTTTCCAGTATGCCAAAGTCCATTTTCTCACATAAACCTACATTTATTCTAATTCGTAAGGTCCTTTTGCATAGAAATAAAATAACTTCTCAGCGAATTCAGGCCCCAGTTTCTTCTGAAAATTCTTAGCAATATCATTGCCTGAAGAAACCATAACATATGGCAGCATGCCATTATCAAGCATGTATTTTGCTATATAAAGCTGCATCCTGCTTGCAACATTCTGTCGTCTCGAAGCCGGATCCACATACTCAAATCCCAGCGAGCAATCCTTATGAATTCCTACATAGCCCTTTATATTATTCTCATCAGACATATTATACTTCTGCCATTAGTATAGCGAATTGGGAACGCATTTTAAATATGTCTTAATGATTATTTATTGCAATTCCACTCCATTAAAATGTGTGGGATTCCGTCTTCAAGAAATGGTTCTGAAACCTAAACAAATCCTGCTTTTTCATACACTCTCTTCGCATAGACCTGTGCTTCTATCTTTATAGTCTCTGCATTAAACTTCCCTTTTGCAATGTCGATTGCGGAATTTACTATCCGGCTTCCAAGCCCACACCGCCTCTTTATCGCTATAACCCTGCCAAGTGATACTTCTTCAAATGTAGTTCCAGCCGGTAAAACCCTTGCATATGCCTGTATTCCACCTTCGTCCTTTAAATACAGATGATATGCCTTTTTATCAGCGTCATCAATTTCCTGATAAGGACATTGCTGCTCAACTACAAATACCGCAACCCGCAGTTTGTATATATCAACAAGCTCATCCAGACTCAATTCCTTAAAATGCTTTACAACTAATTCCATAAAATCCGCCTTTCTCTAAAACAAAAACAGCGCCCAAAAACCATCTTATAATGCATATGCACCGTACCTGCGACAGTTTCTGAACGCTGTTAATTCATCTGCCCGGTGGCAGATGACAGCCTTATTAAATTATATAGAATTGTATTCCAGAAAACATGTATTGTCAATGTTATCTGGAATATTAAAAATCAGGAAGGTCAACGCCCTCACTCACACCCCACCTTACATAAGTCTGTTAAGCGCCTCCGTTGCAAGTGCGGGAAGAAAGCCAAATGCTTCATCACTTGATACATTTGCACGACCAATATATATTTTATCATATGATGTACTACTGGTCTGTCTTGTAAATTCATCGGTATATGTCTTATCAAGTGCTGCCGCCATTGATAAAAATGTCTTTGCTGTTCCGGCAGGTCCGCGAAGTATTACAAGTGGTATCTCGTCAGCCGGAGCTAAAAGTGCGTCAAGTGCAAATCTCTGCAACCTGTTCTGCGGTCTTATTCCAAATGCAGTTGTATCCTTCAGCAGTCTGATACAATTGTCTCTATATACACATAATGCCGAGGTATTACCGTCTGTAAGTGTTATATATTCATTTGCTACAAATGGACTTTCATCTGAAAATATCTCAGGATTAAGGCTCTGGTTCTTATATATTTCATCAATAATTTCCCGTGAGGTTTTTATCTCACGATACCCCATATATGCAGATTCCTTTATCTGATCATTCTTATACTCCTGAACTTCAACTCCACATACAGCAGCAGCAATTCTCATCATAATATCGTTAGTAACAAGGATGACTGCTCTCTTTGTCTTTCTGGCAATTCCGATACATGAGCTGATAATGCGGTTGTCTGGCTTCTTAATGTCAAACCCCTCTGGCAGGTTTTCCTGTGATACTTCATTTGGCTCAAATATCAGCTTACCACCTGTTTCTTTCAGCTTAACTCCCTTTATGAGATTACCCATTTTTCTTATATCTTCCAGTATTCTTGCTGTCTGACGTGCATTATATCCAATCTCACCATCAAGATTTTTCTTGGAATCCAGCTCCTGAAGTGTTGTTCCTGTAATGACAACTGTATTATCTTCAAAGCCATATATAGCACGAGGACTCTGAAGCAGAATGTTAGTATCAAGCACATAATATTTTTTCATAAGAAAATACCCTCCTCTGCAAATATTTACAGCACTTTTGAACCATTTGCCATAAGTTTAAATGTTGCGCCAAGCATATCAGCTGCGCCTCTGCACATCATCATTCTTCCGAGAAATATCTCAAAATACTCATACATTGAACATATCTTAGTATCAATCTGAAGATTAAGTGAAATAGTTTTCTTTTCTGTATTAATTTTTAATTTGTGTTCAGTAACCGCATAATTAACCCTGTCGTGTATATCAAATGCAGCCTTACCTTTTTCGCTTCTTACTCTGTCACGCCTTACATCCGTTTTGTCTGCGATAATTAATGCCGCCGAAACCGGATCGACCGCTCCACCTGTCGATTCATCATGGTTAGAAATTGCTGAAACAATTGTTATTCTGCCCTTTATATCCATGTCCGATTTTTTCAATATTTCATTAGCAAGCAATCCCCCATATTCCGCGTGATGTGACCTGTTAATTGCATTTCCAATATCGTGCATGTAACCAGCAATCTTCGCCAGTTCAATGTCATGCTCCGAATATCCAAATCTTTTAAGAATCATCGCTGCAGTATCAGCTACAATAGAACAGTGAATCTGCGAATGGTCCGTATATCCTAAAAGTCCCAGATTATAATTTCCCTTCTTTATAAACTCATTAATTTCTTTATTCTTTTTTATTTCTTCAAATGTCAAAAAACCGCCTCCCTTTACTTTAAATGTAAACTGGAGACGGCTTAACTGCTATCTTTGTTATGTAAAAATATGTAAAATTAATGTTAAATTCTCTGTCCGGCGACAGATAACAACTTTATTATAATTATATTAGATTACCAACCAACACAATAATTCCAGCAACCGCAAGTGCAATTATCAGATACAATAATGTACCCAACCCGCGTCTTGTAAATATTGTCTTCCACGACTTAACATATGGAACACCTTCCATACCTTCTATTCTCCAGATTTTGCTATGACCTACCCAGATTCTGTCAATCATAATGCCATCGAACCAGTTCATAACCACAAGGAAAATTACCGTCTGGATATATGCTGTCTTAAAATCTGTAACATGATTCCATACTGCGATAATAAGAATCAGGACAATCAGCATAACAATACAGAATGGTATCATGAATCTTTTACCCTTTTTCTTAACAGCGTCTAAATCATCAACAAATCCTCTTTTCTTCGCTTCCTGCTGATACTCGTCTGAGTAAAAATACAGACAGTTAAGTCCATTGTCTCTCGCTGCACATTTTACCAGCATAAAGAACAAAAGACAGTACAATACAAGCTGTAATACAATTATCATTAGCTATGCCCCCTTTACTAAAAAAGGAACAAGATAAAATGGTTTCAGCAATAAATTCCCCTCTTTACCTACATCTTTTTGAGAAATCAAATATGATTTATTCACATTTTGAGAAAATCTTCTGCAAAATTCATTGATTGATTCATGCTTTCCAACCCCCGAAGATTTAATCTCAAATGCATTTACTTTACTTCCATCGGATATAAGAAAATCCACTTCATAATAATGTGTGCTTTCTTTTTTGCTCCATGTATGATAATACAATTCTCTTCCTGATGCAGCAATCATCTGTGCCATAAGATTTTCATATAAGTATCCCAGATTTGCAGGCAATTTGTCAGAAAGTAACTTTGCATATACATCATTTTCTGTTACAGAACGGTCAATAAACATTAATGTAACAAATAAACCTGTATCTGAGACATATAATTTATAGCTGTTAAAATCCTTCGTATCTGCAAGACTCACTCTTGGATCAGTAGAATTAAAGCATGGCAAAACTGTTTTTGAATCTATAAGCTCATATAATAATTCTTCAGCTTTTGTATTATTTCTGCTTCCTATTGCCGATGTTATACGGTATTTTCTTGTATCTTTTGCTAACTGGGCAGGAATTGAATGATACATAGCTGATAATCTTCCAGATGAATCAATTTTTTTAAAATCTTCTTCATAAAGAGAAATAATCTGTCTTTTAACCATATCAATTTCTGAAAAATTTCTACCATTTACATAAGCTTCTACTGCCTGAGGCATACCTCCTACAGCCATATATATTCTCAAATCTCTCATTAACTTACGATTAGTTGCCTGTCCGATAGCTGTACCACAGTCATATATCTGTCTTAAAAGTGCATAGCTGCTGCCAGTGGCATCACAAAATTCTTCGTAATCCATCGGATAAACCTGAATTTTCATTTCTTCAGATGGAATCAGAATATCCTTTACATTCTTCTTTATTGAAATCAAAGATCCTGTTTCCAAATAACTATATCTTCCATCTGCAACAAGATGTTTTATTGCCTGTCTTGCCTTTGGGAAAAGCTGTACCTCATCAAATATAATAAGAGATTCATGTTCATATAATGTTATTCCTGTTTCTGCCTGTAACCTCAGAAAAAATATATTTAAATTACCTATATCATCAAAACATTCTAAAATATTATTAGTTGTCTTTGAAAAATCTATCAGAATATATGATTTATATTCATTCTTTGCAAAATTCTCTGCAATAGTTGACTTACCTACTCGCCTTGCACCCTCCAGTAAAACCGCATATCTATCCGAATAAAGATTCTTCCATTCTAGTAATTTGTCATACGCTTTTCTTTTAAAATACATAAGCACCTCCCCAATATAAATATGTTATAACATAGCATATGTATTTCTTCAATGTTATTATTCATCAAAATGTGCATTTCTTCAAAGTTTTATTTACAAATATTGTGCATTTCTTCAAAGTTTTGGTAAAATCTTACTTCAGACTCTCCACCTTATTATTCCTGATTCTTTTCAAAAATACATAACCAGCAATACATGCTATAAATTCTGTTATCGGGAACGCCCACCATATCAGTGAAACTCCCATTTGTCCGCTCCTTACAAAAACAGAAAAAATTCCCGCCAGCGGCAATATAACAACAAGCTGTCTGATAAGAGAGATTACAAGCGACTCAATACCTCCATTTAAAGCCTGGTATATTCCCTGATATGCCACATTTATTCCGGCAAAAATAAAGCTGATAGATATAATTCTCATTGCTCCGATAAAATATTCTCTTGACTGGTCTGCATTAAACAATGTTGCAAATGCTCCCGGGAAAATCTCCGTAATTGCCACTCCCGCAATCATAAGTATGATTGTATAGATAAGACCATATTTTATGCCGTCATTTATTCTCTTCCTGCTTCCCATTCCATATGCAAATGCTATGATTGGCGTAATTGCATCTCTTAAGCCAAATGCTAAGAACAACACGAACTGCTGAACTTTATAGAATAATCCATATGCTGTCTGGGCAGAAGAATTGAACTTAAGAATCAGATTCATCACATAAACCATAATTGACATAAGTGCCTGCGCGATAATTGCTGGAAGTCCAATAGAATAGATTCCCTTTATAATTCCGCCATCTGGTTTCATGTATTTTATGCCATGCTCAAATTCCTTATTTAATTTCACATGGAATATGAATAACAGGACTGCCGACGCAACCTGTCCAATTACAGTTGCATATGCTGCCCCTTCTACTCCCATTTCAGGAACTGGTCCTAGACCATATATCATGATTGGATCAAGAATAATATTTACTACTGCTCCTACGACCTGACCAATTGTAGAATAAAGTGAACGCCCCGTTGCCTGTAACAGCTTTTCAAATAATGAAAAGAATATAATTCCGAAAGAAATCACGCAGCATATTCTAAGATAGCCTGTTCCCATCGAAATAACTTCCTGGTCAACGGTCTGCGATGAAATATACGCATTTACACCAAATATTCCAAAAAGCAGACATGCTGCATATATGATTACCCCAAGAAACAGGCTGTTTCCTGCCACCTTAGCCGCTTTCCTGGTATTTCCCTGTCCAAGTGTCATTGCCAGAAATGCGTTCGTTCCCACACCCGTTCCAATTCCAACCGCTACCATAAGCATTTGAACCGGAAATACAAGCGTAAGTGCATTAAGTGCTGCTTCACTCCCTGCCTTCATATTCCCAACAAATGCACTGTCCACAATATTATAGACCGCCTGTAATGCCATTGATAAAATCATCGGTATTCCCATCTGTACCATGAGTTTATTAACCGGCATATCCTTCATTCTGTTACTTTCTGCCATCATATCCTCCTTGTTTGCGAGGCAAATGTCTGCTATGCCAGCATAGCATGCGCCCTTGCAGCAGCATTTGCCCTCATTATTTTGCATAAAAAAATGTGCACCTTACCCCGTAAGCTGGACTTACGCTGATAAGCTACACACTTTTATACACAATATTCAACTTTAAAATAAGCATTTTACACACAAAAAACGAGCAGCTAAACTGGATTTACGCTAGTCTGCTACTCGTTCGTGGATTATTATATTTAGATTTTTTAAAAATGTCAAACGATAATTTCCTTATACCGCCCCAACATACGCAACTGTTTCCATCGGCACTTCAATACGATTGTCTACTGAAAATATATCAAAAATGCTGTTAATTTCCTTCAGATATTCCGTGTAACCTTCATCACCTTCTTTTAATGAATACGATGATGACAGCACGCGGTCAATATACCCCTGCCTGTCATATATCAGCGTATTATCAGTGTGGAATACCTGACATTCTCCCGCATAAAAAGCAACACATTTTTCATGGCTCATGCCATTGGAAAATCCATGAAATTCAGGATTATATCTGTGCCGCAGCTCTGCCAGCGCTTTTGTACATGCAGCTTTTTCGTTTCTGGAATTATAGACAATAATCACCTTTCCACCAGGCTTCAGAATCCTCCTGCATTCTTTCTTAAATGCGTCACAATCAAACCAGTGAAATGCCTGTGCAGTAGTTATGTAATCAACACTTTTGTCTGGCAGATTCATATCTGTATCACTGCCATTGACGGATATATAATTTTCATTATAAGACAGCTTTTCCTCTGCTTTCTTACGCATATCATCATTCGGTTCTACCGCATAGACTTTGTAGCCACAGCCTAACAACTGCTCTGTGAAAATCCCTGTTCCCGAACCGATGTCTGCGAATACGCTTTCTGCCGGGATATTCAATACATTTTTCAAATAATCAAAAAGCCCTTCGGCATATTTCGGTCTTGCTTTGGCATAGATTTCACCTTTTCCATCAAAACGGTTTGTATACGACATGTTTCTTTACTCCCAGTTACTCTCTGCTTCATCCAACTTCTTTACAAGTGTATCTTTAAGAGCTGTAAAAGCTGGAATAAAGCTGTCGCGTATCAGCAGAATCAATTCATCTACTTCCTCCTCATTATATATATGAACAGAGGTATTGCGCTTTTTTAACATAAGCAGCCACGTTTCTGAATCATTGATAAATCCAAATTTATAACCAAGCTGCAGAATCTCTCGTGGTGAACCGGTAGAAGAATCTTCTACGCCATGTCTTCTCATAATCTCCTGCAACGCTTTCCATGCAAGTTCAAAAGTACTATTAAATTGCCAAATAACCCCTGTCCGGTATATATCATTAATTTCTGCCATCTTAAAATCCGCATTTGCTAATATAGTCAGACAATTAATAAAGTTATCAAGCTTTTTCATATTCAATACTGCCCCCTTATCTGCACTCATTATACTTAATTCTGTCCATAAGCACAATTAGCTTACCCAATTGTTTTCCGATAAAACATATATGAGTAAATTACTGGCAAAATGCATGGTACAATGACAAGAACAAGAAGTATCCACACATTTTGAAATGGTGCGGTTACAATCATAACAATTCCACCAACTACCATACATTTTCCGCCAAATCTATGTGTCTGATACCAGTTGTCAGAATCATTCAATGCCCAGGAAACACGAAAACCAATACTATAATTTGGTTTTACCTTAGGAATAAAATTGCCTAAAATGAGGTAAAAAAATCCAACTAGCAATCCGCAGACAAATCCAATATCAAGCTTGTATCCCATATTAAATACATAAAGTGTATTGCAAACAACCAGAGAAATCACAGGACAAATCCACATAACAACATGGTATACCTTTTCGCTTATATTTTTTCTCTTTGGGTCAACATTTGTTATAACTATACATATAAGATGAAAAAGCAGCATAATTACCGGAAGTCCAAAAACTGCAAACGCTTTGGAACAATATCCATCTGGCTGGTTATCTACGCCAAAATGTGTTGCTACAGAAGCTGGCAGCTGCCTCCATAAAAGTAAACCTATAATGATGGGAAGCAATGTTACGACAGATGTTAATATTAACATTTTTTTATGTTGTCTGATCATGGCCTTTTCCTCCTTTTAGTTCGCTAATCCATAATAAAATCTCTTCAAGCACAGTGGCGTTAAGCTCATAATAAATGTATTTGCCTTCCCTCTCGTCACGAATTAAATCAGCTTCCTTCAAAACAGACAGGTGACGGGAAACTGCCGCACCTGAAATTGAAAAATGATTGCTTATCTCTCCGGCAGACATTCGGGACTGCTTAAGCAGATTAAGTATCTCTCGTCTTGTAGGGTCAGCAAGTGCCTGAAGCGTATCCTGCATGCTCAAATTCATCCCTCCTTCATTTAACATTTAACTTAAATGTTAAATGTATTATAGCATTATCCATTTAATTGTCAAGAACTCAATTCTGTTACTAATGCAGAATATCTCTCTGTCTTATTTTTAATATCGTCCTCAGATACACTATAATAGCTGTATAAATCTCTGGATATTTCCTTAAACCTTTTCATTAACGCTTTACTACATGAATACGATATTGCCAATATATTCCTGTTATAATCTACTTCAACCTCAAGACAATCATCATCAATTCTTATTTCATAGAGATGACAATCCACAGTGCAGGCAGTCTCGGTTAATCCGTATTTATCTTTTGCATACTCCACTGTTTCAGAAAGAGAATGTGGATTCACCATTATTGCTGCCTCTGCTTTTTTACGCTTAGACTGATATCTGGCATTTCTTATTCTGGCCTTTAATGGCTGTTTTTTAGATTTTCCCAACATAAAAACACTTGTCGGACCATCTGCGCCATATATTACTGAAACATGATTCCCGTCATAGTTCCTGCGATAATAACTAACAAACAGCTTCTTATCGAAAAATTTTGTCCAAGAATATGTACAATTCCAAACAGCAACGATGGCACAATAACAGCCACTTTAATATTCCATCTTTTCTTCAGCGCGTTAAGTATAACTCCCCTGAACACCATTTCTTCAACGAATCCAGCCGCTATCCCTGTAAATATAATCCCTGCACTTAAAGTATTAAACATCTGATTTCCGGTCATATTGGAAGATATATATTCACCTTTGAATATTAAAAGGTAACTTCCTTTTACAATGACTGGCAGCAATATTGCTGTCATAATCCATCTTGCCTTAATTCCAAACGCAGGCATTCCAAAATCTGAGGCTGGCAGCTTAACTAACTTACTGATAAACATTTTCAGTATAAAATACGCCAGTCCGGCATATATAATCCCGCCAATGATATTACATATTCCAGTTGGAATCTTTATTATAGCGCACACATTTGCAATGAATTGTGCAATAACCTGAACAATTATTAATATAATTATGGCTCCATATGATGTGCGGATTGCTTTATTTGTGGTCATTGGGGGCTCCTCCATTACTTTGCAGACTTAGTTTTTTTCTCAATCATATTTATACTATCAAGAAAATCATTTTCAACATCACTCAATGTCCTTGTTTTATATTTTTTATATTCATTTTCAGCTTTTTGTATTGCTTGTTTATGTGAAATAGTGCCATTTCCCTCTAACACCTTTTCCCCTGTTGATTTTAGTATATTTTCGAGATGATTCGCCCAATCATTCATAGTCATAGGTATTTCTCTTTCTGCCTGGCGTTCAGCAAAATCAAGATATCCAGACACTAATTGTCCCATTGCTCGTAATTCTTTTTCATCCAAATAATTTTTTGCAATTTTAGCATCTTTTAATGTCGGTTGATTACCCGAAAATGATGTTAATCCCATAAATTCCTTTTCAGCATCTGCTCTATGATATATTACTTCAGCAGCCGTTTCTCCCGATATTGCAAAATGTATTTTGTTCTGCACCATTTTAAAAAAAATTAATGATTCTTCTGCTTTAGGATTATAATCAATACTCGTTGCATATATTTCAAGAATTTGACGATAAAAAACTTTCTCTGAAGCTCTAATATCCCTAATGCGTTCTATCAGTTCCCTAAAATATCCGCCTCCGCCGAGATTCTTAAGACGCTCATCATCCATTGCAAATCCCTTTTTCATATATTCTTTTAATATATTACTAGCCCATATTCTAAATTGAACACCTCGCTGTGATTTCACTCGATATCCTACTGAAATAATCATATCCAAATTATAATAATTTGTTGGCTTTGTAGAAAATTCGGAATTTCCGAATTTTCTCATCGTGTCTTCTTTTTTCAATTCGCCTTCTTTATATATATTGCTAATATGTTCACTTATTGTTGATTTAGATTTCTGAAATAATTCAGACATCTGTTCTTGTGTAAGCCATACATTTTCATCTTCATATGATACATCAACTTTGGTAAGTCCATCTTCAGTTGTATAAATTATTATTTCTGAATTGTTATTCAAATCACAGTTCTCCTTATATCTCTATATTTCTATCTAAAATACCATTCTGTTTTACTCATTTTAACATAATAGCCTTGATAATTAAAACTAAAAACTGTTTTGCTTCTCTACATAAAATTAATGGTTACCATAACCAGGTCATTTCCCAAAAAATAATTTTTTTTCAGACATTGTATTTCTGCACCACATAAAAAAGTGGAAAGAATAAATCTCTCCACTAAACTCCCATAACCACAATGGCTTCCTATAAATGTGTCAATTCTCTTGTATTTATAGGCACATCATTCAATTATAATTATAGTCATTCCTGTTTCCTACCTATAAGTTTCATGAAAATACGACTACCTATAGGTATCACATCTTATTCCTAAGCAAAATCGTGAAGCAAAACATTTCCTAAAAACAATGATTTCATAAAAAACTTCTCTCCAATGACATCTTCCCGCCAAAACACCTATCAACATCTGCAGCAATATCCGCATCAATCCAGCCTTTATCTGTCCGAGGCTTAATTCCTGCTTTCTGACTATTTATAATCCCCTGAAACCTCCAGAAAATCACGTTTTCCCATAATATAATCCACATAGGCAAGCTCAGGGTCTTTTCCTCTGAATACTGTGCAGAGTCCACACATATCACAATCAGCAATACATTTGAAAGTATTCCTGATATACTCTCTTCTTTCTTCTTCCGTAGATTCTGCTATCTCTGGTGCTCTCATATCATCACCTTACTTTACCATTCCAGAATTACTTCTGTATTCTTCATTAATCTGGCGAAGCTCCTTCTCTCCATTGATGTATGGCTCGTAAAATGCGTCAACCGAACCTCCGCCAAGATTATCACAGCCATTACAGAAATCGCATGCGCCGCCACACTGGTTAAGTCCCTCCTGCACAATGCGGATTCGCTCCTCTTTCGTTGTATCCTTAATGAGTACGCTCTTAATTTCCATGCTGATGCACCTCCATAAATTTAATCACAATCTGCTGAATCTCCTCAGTCCAGAACTCACTTCCGCCATGATCCGCACCTTTAATAAAATACAGCTTTACATCTTTGCCACTTAATTATAATTATATCACAATGTATTCATGATAAAATATGCTGGTTAAAAAATGGTGGAAAGAAACTAATCTTCCCACCATTGTACTATTACTATTCTTATTTATCGTATTCCAGATAAGCACCTTTCATTGGGCTTGCTGCAAGCTCACTAAACAATCTTAACACACCTTTCTTATATTTACGTTCTTTAGGTTTCCACTGTTTTCTTCTTTCCATAAGAATCTTATCAATCTCTTCTGGTGACATTCTCTTTCCTGCAACACCTACTATGTTAAGTTTTCTTTCCTCAACATCAATTTCAATAAGGTCCCCCTCTTCAACAAGCGCAATAGGACCTCCATCTACCGCTTCCGGACTGCAGTGTCCAATTACCGGACCGGTAGATGCTCCTGAGAACCTTCCATCTGTAATAAGCGCTATGCTCTTTCCAAGCTCCTTATCACTGCTTATTGCCTCCGATGTATAGAACATCTCTGGCATTCCGCTTCCCTTAGGTCCTTCATATCTTATAAATACAGCATCACCCTTCTGAACCTTGTGATGAATTACTGCATCAAGACACTCCTCTTCACTATCAAATGGTCTTGCATTAAGTACTGCCTTAAACATTTCTTTAGGGCAGGCTGTGTGTTTAATGACAGCTCCTTCTGGTGCAAGATTTCCTTTAAGAACAGCTATGCTTCCATTTTCTCCAATAGGCTTATCATATGGTCTGATTATATCTTCCTTAGTAACATTTACATTATAACGCTTGTTGAAATCATCAAGCCATTTACTACATCTTTCATAGAATCCATTTTCCTTAAGATCCTCAAGATTCTCCCCAAGAGTCTTTCCTGTAACAGTCATTACATCAAGATGCAGGTGTTCCTTAATCTCTTCCATAATTGCTGGAACTCCTCCTGCGTAATAAAAGACTTCTGCTGGCCATCTTCCTGCCGGACGCACATCAAGAAGATAATGTGCTCCACGATGTAATCTGTCAAATGTATCTCCTGTAATCTCAATTCCAAATTCATGTGCTATTGCTGGAATATGAAGCAGACAATTAGTACTTCCTGATATTGCAGCATGAACAAGAATTGCGTTTTCAAAACTCTCTAATGTTACTATATCTGAAGGCTTCATGTTCTTCATTTTTGCAAGTCTTACTGACTGTCTTCCTGCTTCTCTTGCATAGTCTAACAGATCCGGACTTGTAGCTGGCATAAGCGCACTTCCCGGCAGTGCTAATCCAAGTGCTTCTGCCATTATCTGCATTGTTGACGCTGTTCCAATAAATGAACATGCACCACAGCTAGGGCAGGCATTACATTTTGCCCAGTCAAGCTTCTCTTCATCAATCTCCCCTCTTTCATACTGAGCGCTATACATTCCAAGCTGCTCAAGTGTAAGCATCTCCGGTCCCGCATTCATAGTACCTCCGGGAACAACCACAGATGGAATATTAACTCTTGCAAGTCCCATAAGATTTCCCGGCATTCCTTTATCGCAGCTTGAGAGATATACTCCTGCATCAAATGGTGTTGCATTTGCATGTATCTCTATCATATTGGCTATCATTTCTCTGCTTGCAAGACTATAGTTGATACCATCAGTTCCCTGACTTTCTCCATCACATATATCTGTACAATAGTACCTTGCACCAAATCCACCTTCTTCGGCAACTCCCTTTCGTACTTCATCTACAAGTATATTAAGATGACCGCTTCCTGGGTGGCTGTCACCATATGTACTTTCCACCATAACCTGAACTTTTCCCAAGTCTTCCTTTTTCCAGCCTGTACCTATTCTTAATGGATCTAATTCTGGAGCTAATTTTCTCATTTCCTGACTTACTAAACACATAATAATTACCTGCCTTTCCTTTTATCTTAATAAATTCATCTGTTCCAATTTATCATATACTTTATCTTTTTCACTATCATCCACGCACATCTCTACATTATCGAACTGTGGGAGACTGAATACTCCAAGCATTGATTTGGCATCAACTAAATACTTTCCACACATAAGGTCTACATCTTTCCCGCAGCCTTCTGCTATCTGTACCAAATGCTTTGCATCAGTCATATTGTTCAAACATACCGGAATTCTTACCATTTTTAAGCCTCCTGTTTTATGTATTCATTTCAAATGCTGATTCTTAATATAAGCTAAGCAAATATTGAAATAATCAGACTTACAATTAATGCTGTTATACCTATAAGCGTTTCCATAACTGTCCATGACTTTAATGTAGTTTTCTCATCTATCTCAAGAAATGTTCCTACAAGCCAGAAGCCTGCATCATTTACATGGCTTAATGCTGTTGCTCCGCCACATATTGCACAACACATAGCTGCCCTGTATAACATACTTGTTGCCATAACAGCAGGCATAGTTGCCATTATTCCAGACGCCATAGTCATGGCTACCATTGAACTTCCAACTGATGCCCTTACAAGTAATGCTATAAGAAATGCTACAATTATAAGAGGCATTCCGCTTTTCTCTAATGCCGGACCAATAATGTCTCCAAGTCCTGAATCCTGAAGCATCCATCTAATCACACCACCACTCGCTATTACCAGAAGTATCATTCCAACCGGACGTAATGAGTGATCAAGTATCTTCTTTAACTGAGCACCGGTATAACCTCTTCTTATTCCAAGAAAATACATTGCCGCAAGTGTTGCTATTGTTAATGCAAGAAATGGCTTTCCTATAAATCCCAGCACATTTTTAATATTGTCCGGAATCGGCATGTATTTAGAAACAGTGCTTATCAATATTAATACCAGCGGTATAAGAATCGCTCCAAGCACCAGTCCAAATGGAGGCAGTTCTTTGGAATCCTCTTTTATCTCTTCCACATTAACCGGTAATTTAGTAAATACTTTGTTCCCTATGAATCGTCCCCATATTACGCCTGCAACTATCATGCATATCAATGCAGTTGGTATACCGACCATAATCATTACGCCAAGATTAACTCCAAGTGAATCTGCTACAAGAACCGAACCTGCTGATGGCGGAACAAATGCATATCCACTTGCAAGACCTGCAAGAAGTGGTATTGCATAATATAATGTTGACTTCTTTGTCTGCTTTGCAACACTGAATGCAAGTGGAATAAGTACAACCACACCTGCTTCAAAAAATACTGTCGTTCCTATAACCAGACCTGTGATTCCAAGTGCAACTCCTGCCTTTTTCTGACCGAGCTTATCAATGAGTGTCTGCGCTATTCTCTGTGCTCCTCCGCTTACTTCAAGAATTCCACCAAACATTGAACCAAGTCCTACAAGCAGCGCTATTCCCTGAAGCGTTTTCCCAACACCTTTTTCAACGGTATCTGATATCATTGTAAGCGGCATACCCGCTCCGACACCTATGATAATAGCTGCTATCATCATAGATATAACCGGGTGAAGTTTGAACTTGATTATTAATACCAGCAATACAATAATTCCGACTGCTGCCGCTATCAGTAATCTGGTTGGATTTGCAACAAATGCTGTCTGTTCCATATTGTTTTACCTCCTAATCATCTGATGTATTTAAATAAATACATCATACCTTTTCTTTGCTTTTCGTCTTTTTCTGCTACTTTTCTAAGATTTATTTCGAAATTCATCTGATGTATTTAATATAATATGGGTTCTTTAAAAAATCAATACCGTAAAAATGTTTAATTTTTTGATATATTTTTGTGCACTTTTTCATTTTGACAATTAAAAAGAATCATTATATGATGGAGAAGTTATATGGATAACCGTGTATTTATATTTATTATTAATATTGATTAGCATAGGAGCACAGAAATCATATGATGAATTTAGAATCTGATGAAAGGAATCTCCCACAGAAGATTTCCGAAGACATAATATCTTTTATATTAAATGAACATTTGCAGCCGGGAGACAAGCTTCCTAATGAAGCCCATCTTGCTAAAGAACTCAATATTGGACGCAGTTCTCTTCGTGAAGCTATGAAATTACTTGCTTCGCGCAACATTGTAACAATCAGGCAGGGGTCTGGAACATATGTAGCATCATCACCTGGTGTAGTTGACGACCCTCTCGGATTCACATTTATATCTGATAAAAAAAAGCTTGTACAGGATTTGCTAGAAATCCGTTTTTTACTAGAGCCGGCTATTGCGGCTATGTCTGCAACATATGCAGATGATAATGATGTCAAAAAAATTGTTTCATTATGTGATGAAGTTGAAGACCTTCTTAAACAGAAAAAAGATCATACCCAGAAAGATATAGAATTCCACACTGCAATAGCAATGGGTAGTAAGAATCTTGTTATTCCAAGACTTATTCCAATTATCAACAGTTCAATTCCTCTTTTTGTTGAGACAACCGGTAATGTTCTTAAAGTAGAGACTATCGAAACACACCGTGAAATAGCTAATGCTATTGCAGAACATGACGCCATTAAAGCACAGGACGCCATGAGCATGCACCTTATGTACAACAGAAGATGTATTAATTCAAGGCAGAAATAATAATATATTGTAAACCTTCTGAATATACTGCTTTACATTTATATCAATATGTGCTTTAATAATGCCTGTACAAATCAATTATATAAGCAGAGTAGGAATATGTGCGTTAAGTGCCATATGGACAGGGAGTTGCCATACGGACGAAAAGATTTCTTGCGATACATAATCCGCATCCCGCTGCTACATATACTGGTCGATAGCCTCTTATGTAGTGCGAATACTACTGCAAAGGAGGTTAATTTTATGTCAATTTTATTAAAGAATTTTGCATTTTCAGCAAAAGAATTCAAATGTCTCAAGTCAATTGTTGCTGCGGCACTCCTCGTCGCACTTCACACTGTTTTAGCAGTTTTCGTATCTTTTAATGTAACCCCTGCACTTAGAATTTCAGTATCTTTCCTTGCCAACTGTGCAATCGGATACATGTTCGGTCCTGTTATGGGATTTATGTGCGGAGGACTTGGAGATATAATCCAGTACATTATTAAACCAACAGGACCATATTTCCCAGGCTGGACATTAAGCGCAGCTTTAGCCGGTCTTATCTATGGTTTATTTTTCTATGACTGCAACATCAAAGTTTCCAAGAAAAAAGTATCAGGTGAGAAGCGTAGTCTTTTAGAAATTATTGATTTCAAGTTTCTTTTAAGAGTTGTGCTTGCCCTTACCATTGACACACTCCTTGTAAATGTTCTTCTTGGAACATACTGGTGCAGTATCATGTACGGCAAAGGATTTATGTTCTATCTCACTATGAGATTTTCAAAGAACTTAATCCAGCTTCCTATCAACATTTTCTTAACATACAATGTTATAGGAATCGTTAAAGTGATTAATAACAAAGTATATAAATACAACTAAAATAAACGCAGGATATAGTGACTAACTCCCATATATCCTGCGTTTTTATTATCCCCCTGCTTCCAGCAGTTTTTCCTTCATTGGTGTAAGATATGGCCTGTCTGCCTCTAACACTTTCATGTTACGCAATAAAACACTATATGAACAAGGATTTTTCTTGTTATTGTTCTCAATATGATAATCCACTAATTCCCACAACAATTTAATACAATCTTCCTGTCTGTAGTCTGACTGGGATATCAAAGCCACACAATAATAATACCCTATAGTATCAAATATCGTGAATAAAGTCCTGTCCTCATAATCCGGTCCATATATTTCAAAATATTTAAGCACCACATCTACTATTTCCGGATTCTGTGCGAATGGCAGCATTCTCTCATATTCCTTTTTAGCCACAGGTGCATGAATTGTCGAAGCAATCTTGCTGCATAACTTCCATATAACTTCATTTGAAACTCCTGCCTGTTCTGCTGCCTCAAGCAAAAGTAAAGTACTAAGTCTCCTCCAGATAGTTTCTCCCGGAAATTCAGGTCCTCTTATCGGAGCATTCGCTTGTTTCTCCTTATATTCTCTCACTTCTGCCGCTGTTGGTATTTTCTTTGCCATACATTTCCCCCTGATTTTGTATATTATATCTTTTAAATTCACTTTAAAATTCGTTTTAAAATGTGTTTTAAAATTCCAGTCTCATCTGGTGCCAAACAACACCTCCATGTGTGGATTTATCAGTTACTCCTTCATCGACAAATCCAAATCCTGCATAATAATGTATTAACTTTTCTTTACATGTCAAAACAAGTCCTTTTCTCCCCTGCTCTTTAGCGTCGCTGATTGCACATTTAATCAGCTCTCCTGCATATCCATGCCTGCGGTATTCAGGAACTGTATTAACTCCGAATATCATCTGCCATGCTCCATTCTCATTATGCATGTCAGCCTTTTCGTACATCTCATCTGTCAAATCAGCTTCATCAGTGACAAATCCGTCTACAAATGCAATGAGCTTGTCATCATCAAACATAAGCCAGAAATGATTCCCGTAATGTCCGATTCTTTCAATAAATTCTTCTTTTGTCGCTGCTTCTGACGCTGGGAAGCACTGTGCTTCCACGCCTGCTATTGCGTCTAAGTCGGATATTACTGCGGTTCTTATATTCATTTGTGCTGCCTCCTGATTTTAGTTATTTATTCATACTCTCTTGATAATCTATTAATTCTGTTTCTATATCTTCAATTGTTGGCACAAAACTCTTATAATTTTGTCAACCGACTGTTGCAAAAATCCTCGAATTTCTCTTGAATCCATATCATGCTGATTTTTAATAAAGCAATTATATCATGATACATTGATTGAGAAAGTGCATATCTTTACAGAACCGAGTTTTTGCTAAAACAATTACATCGTGATACCTATCAATAGTCGCATTTTTAAAAGACTTATAGGATAAAAGCAACGCCTGACTATTATGTTAGTTAAAAATAAACCTATAAATTGGAAATATTAATATACTTTATAGGAATTTTTATTAAAAATATCCTGTAACATAAGAAAAAAAGAGAGAATATGCCTATAAGGAAAAGATTATTTCTTAATTTATAGGAAATCAACAAAGTTTCAATCGTTCTCGTTTAGCAAACTGAAAGTTATCTACTTCTCCATTACATAATTCGTCAATACAATTCCCTGTCTAATAACTTTTTGTTCTTTCACAACTCGATATCCCCGCTGTTGAAAAAATGGCTTTGCCGTAATAGATGCATGAGTTGTTATACTCTTTTCCTTTACAGAATCTTCCAGTTCATTGCAAATTGCAGATGCAATTCCCATTCCCTGATAATCCTTGTGGACATATAATCTATCTAAATAACCCGAATCATCGTAAACGCTCCAACCCAAGTACCTTGACTTCTAAAAGACCGCTAACCACGGTCT
>JAUNOK010000041.1 GCA_030537195.1 Eubacteriales bacterium
TGCTTTTCGGAGTATTCTTTGAATACATCCCCCAACTTACGCTGTTCCCAATCATCAGTAAATCCTTTGAATCTAATATTAGGTGTATTTCCCATTCTTACACCTCCTTAAGAATCTCTATAAATTCCTTAATTGCTGTTTCTGTCTCAGATGAGCTAAATGTAAGATCATTAAGCATATCCACTAAGGCTGTATTACTTTCCTTAATAGCCTTATTGGTCTCTTTTATGCTATCTGTAAGTGCTTTTATATCTATTTCATCCTCTTCTTCACTTGTATCTACATATCTAGGGATATTAAGATTATAATCATTTGCTTTTATATCTTCATATGAAGCCAAATATGCAAGTTTATCTACAGATTTTCTATTATTATAAAGTTCTAATACTTTATCAATATGTTCTTCATTCATTACATTTTGCTTTTTTTCTTTTTCATAGAGATTAGATGCATCTATAAAAAGGACATCTCTACCCTCTCTATGTTTTTTAAGAACTACTATACATGTTGGAATTGATGTATTATAAAACATGTTAGCTGGCAAACCAATTACTGCATATATAGAACCATTTTTCAGTAAGGTTTCTCTGATTGCTCCTTCAGCAGCCCCTCTAAATAACACTCCATGAGGAAGTACGATTGCCATTGTTCCTGTCTGCTTCAAATGATAAAAACCATGAAGTAAAAATGCATAGTCTGCTTTTGACTTAGGCGCAAGTTTTCCCCCGTAATCCATAAATCTTTCATCTTGTTTAAATCCTTCTGCTGCAGACCATTTAGCTGAATAAGGAGGATTCATAGTAACAACATCAAATTCTGTCTCTTCATCAGTAGGCCAGTCAGCATCTAATGTATCTCCATTTCTTAAATGCTGATTTTCAGGATGAACTCTATGTAAAAACATATTCATTCTTGCTAAATTATAAGTTGATGGCATAAGCTCCTGACCATAGTACTTAATATAATCTGGTTCTGTTGAATAATTTCTACAACTGAGCATTAAAGAACCTGAACCCATACATGGATCATAAACCTGAAGTCCCTTTTTATTTTCCTGCCCTGTCATTGCAATTCTACAAAGAATCTGTGCAGGTCCATGTGGAGTATAAAATTCGCCTGCTTTCTTACCAGTTTCCGATGCAAACTGTCCTATTAAATACTCATATGCATTTCCAAGAACATCTCCTTTTGCATGAATTAAGTCTGCTCCATCAAGTACTTTTATTACTTCTGCTATTGTAGCACTCTGTTTCTGATCTCCCGTTCCTAATCTATTAGAATACAAATCCACATCAGCAAATAATCCATTAAATAACTCATCTGATTCCTCAATACGATTAAATGCAGCCTGTAATTTTTCTCTATTAAATGCATTTCCCTTAGCATCATTTAATATACTTACATATGTCATATCTGGATCAAGTGTATAATGCATTGACTCTCTTAATTCCTGTAACAAATCCTTTGCATCCGCTGTTTTCATTACTTCTTCATATTGCTTTTGTGCTTCTTGTAAATCATCTGGTGTCTCATCATTCAACAAATCATACACTTTTGCTAAATATGAATCTGATAAATATTTATAAAAAACTAATCCTAATAAATATGTTTTGTACTCATTCGCATCCATCTTTCCTCTGAGCACATCTGCTCCACTCCATAATACCTGCAATAAATCTTTACTTTCTGCCATTTTTAATCCTCCTCGAGTTTCCTTATAATTGTAAGAGTTAATTTTTTAATATCCTCTGCCTGCTTTATCATTAGGCGATTTTGCACTAAAGACTGTCTATATATTTCTCCAATCTTATGTTGTGTTTCTATATCAGGCAATCTTATTTTCAGTTCTCCTACTATTTTCATATTAAGCTTCTTTACGCTTAAGGTTGTTCCCTGATGAACCATTGCTATTTGCTGTTCAAAATCTTTTCCTTCATTAAATTGATAACAAAAATACCACTTATCCAGTATTTGCTCATTAAATTCGCATTTTAGAAAATTTGATGTAATACATTTATCTTTATTATCAACTGAAACTGGAGCTACTTTTGATTTTATAAGATTAATGATACATTCTGATTTATTACTTTGCTCTGTTATTCCATACAAATCATTTTCGAAATCCTCTAACGAATACAAAATTAATTCCTGCTCTTTAATTCTCGTAGGATTTTTACCTATTGTAAAGCTAACTAAGTCACTTAATTGTTCTAATTTCATCGCAGCTCCTTTCTGTAATTTAGTTAAATTACATTTTTATAATATCACATCAAATTATTTTGTCAATATGTAATTTAGTTAAATTACACATTTCTCAGTTAATCCCCCAAACCTTTCCATTGTTATTTTTTCCGACCTATATTATAATTTTTATTAATTACACCAATGAAGGAGATTTATAAAATGAAGAAAAATAGTATTTTTCGCAGCCTGCCGTTTAAATTACTGGTGGGCGTTATTGCCGGCGTCCTGATTGGACTGCTGTTAAGTTCAACCGATGGCAATGCATTTTCACGCGCCATTTTGAATATCGTTGTAACACTGAAATATATTCTCAATCAGATAATTAATTTCTGCATACCGCTGATAATCATTGCATTTATTGCGCCTTCGATTACTCAGATGGGTAAAAATGCTTCAAAGCTTCTTCTGATTGCGGTTACAATCGCATATACATCATCAGTAGGTGCTGCACTTTTCTCTACAGCATCTGGATATCTTTTGATACCACATTTATCAATATCCTCTACTGCTGATGGATTGAAAGAGCTTCCGGCTGCGGTTTTTGAATTGTCAATTCCACAGATAATGCCTGTTATGAGTGCGCTCGTGTTCTCAATCATGGTCGGACTTGCTGCCGCGTGGACAAAAGCAGAATTGATTTCAAATATTCTTGAAGAATTCCAGAAAATCGTGCTTGCGATAGTTTCAAGAATCATGATACCAATTCTTCCATTTTTCATCGGACTTACTTTCTGCGGCCTCTCATACGAAGGTTCAATAACAAAGCAAGTTCCAGTGTTCCTGAAAATCATAATTATTGTATTAATCGGACATTACATTTGGATGACTCTGCTTTACACAATAGCCGGATTGTATTCTAAGAAGAACCCGATTGAAGTAATCAGACATTACGGTCCTGCATACCTGACATCAATTGGAACAATGTCGTCTGCTGCCACACTCGCAGTTGCACTCCAGTGTGCCGGCAAATCAAAGGTTTTAAGAAAAGACATGGTCTCATTCGGAATTCCTTTGTTTGCAAATATACATTTGTGCGGCTCAGTGCTGACAGAGGTATTTTTCTGCATGACTGTATCTAAGATTTTGTATGGCACTATTCCATCAGCCGGAACTATGATTCTGTTCTGCGTGCTTCTTGGAATATTTGCAATTGGCGCACCTGGCGTACCTGGCGGAACGGTTATGGCTTCGCTCGGACTTATTACCGGCGTGCTTGGATTTAACGACACTGGAACTGCCCTTATGCTTACAATATTTGCACTTCAGGACAGCTTCGGAACAGCCTGCAATGTAACCGGCGATGGTGCGCTCACACTTATCCTCACTGGATATGCAGAACGCCACGGCATCAAAGAAGGCGCTGACAATTAATATGTTTCTTTGACAAATGTAAAGTGCTATAATCATCACATGAATACACGCGCCTGCGGCGCAGAAATGAGGTAACATATGCCATTTATTAATTCTAAGATAAGCACTTCTCTTACAGAAGCACAGGAAACTGAAATCAAAGCCCGTTTGGGACAGGCTATCCAGACGATTCCCGGCAAGTCAGAAAGCTGGCTCATGGTTGGCTTTGAACCTGACTACAAGCTCTACTTCAGAGGAAGCAATGCCGAGCCTATGGCTATGGTTGAGGTCAGCGTTTACGGAAGTGAGAATCCATCTGCATTTTCTAAACTCACTGGCCAGATATGCGACATTTTTAAAGATGTTCTTGGCATCGCACCAGATCATGTCTATGTAAAATATCAGGCTGTTTCTAACTGGGGTTGGAACGGGGATAATTTCTAATATATGTTAATAAGCGGGGCACTCATTTATTTATGAATGTCCCGCTTAAATATTTATTCTTCTAAAACTCTTTCTTTTTCATAATTCTTACACTAAATGCATAAGAGAGCATTATAAGAAGCACTGTGGCTACTACTGCAATTCCTGCAAGTATCCAGCCGTTCATCTGGTTCAAAAACGAAAATGCACTTAATACATTTGTCTTTACCAGCTTTGCAAATGCAATGACACACGCTCCTATTGCACCGCATACCCCCGAAACGACCACTCTGCTCTTCTCTACTCCAAATATTAGCTGCATCGGAATCAGCAATGCAATCAACAATGCCGTAACTGGCAGAAACACCAATACCACAGGAATCTGGGAAGCCATGTCTACTGACATCTGCTGTCTCATTTCTGAAATCATGTAAAGTCCTGCTGCCAGAATCCATGAAACTGTTCCTCCTGTAAGACAGAAAATATACTTTTCCCTCACATACATTTTGGCATCAAGCGGCAATGTCATCAAGAATTCATATCCTTTATCGAGTTCGTCATAGGCAACTGTATTTATCAGAAGAATACTCACCGCAAACGGCAGCCATCCCAGGACAAATGTTTGATTCTGCAATCCTATCACCACTCCAATAATAAGAAAGAGAATTAATGCTTGTTTATTGCACTTCATTAACCGGATATCTTTTTCTATTAATCCTGCCATTATCTGTACCCTCCCGTCATCATAAGAATTAATTCATCAATTCCGCCCTGCTCCACCGCAATCTGCGGATAATTTTCCTGATAAAATCTTCTGTCATTAGTAAAGCAGGCGTAGCCGTAGTTTTCCTTCTGCACTTTTATGACTGCTGTCTTGTCTAATGTCCTGTATTGCTCCTCATTGACTTTCAAAATGCCATACTGCTCTAAAATAACATCTGTATCCTCATGCAAAATGATTTTTCCATCATGAATAAGATAAATGTCGTCACAAAGCGACTCCAAATCTGTAGAAATGTGAGATGTAATCAATATCGTGCGCTTCTCGTCCTGCGCTATATATTCACGCAGCAAATCAAGGATTTCATTCCTTGCCTCCACATCAAGCCCTGCGGTTGGCTCATCTAAAATCAACAAATCGGCTTTATGGCTGATTGCCGTCAACACCCTCAGCTTTGCTTTCATTCCGGTAGAAAATTCTTTTAATTTCTTTTTGCGTGGAAGCTTTAACACCTCACATTTTTGATTAAAAAAATCCTTCTGGAAATCGGGATACATTTTCGCAAGAATGTGCCATACATCATCCACTGTAAATTGTGAACTAAATCCCGACTCTGTCAAAGATACTCCGATTCTCTGCTTTACCGCAGCTGGAAGCTCCCCGCCTTCGTTTCCAAGCACACAAATGCTTCCCGCGTCGGGCTTTACCAGTCCAAGCATCAGCTTGATTGCCGTACTTTTTCCTGCACCGTTTTTTCCTACAAATCCTGTAATTCTCCCCTCTGGTATTTCCAAAGATAGATCCAGTTCAAAGTCCTTATATTTCTTTCGGACATTCTGCATTGTTATCATAATCTGCCTCTGCCTTTCTATTTTTCATCAAGTATAAGCTTTACAACCTCTAAGATTTCTTCTTTATCCATTCCAATTGCCACTGCCCGGTCAATGGCTTTGTCAAAGTCTTCCTCCACTGCAAGTCTCCTCGCCTCCGACGCAAGCTGTTTATCCGAAGCGGTCACATACGTTCCCTTTCCATGAACAGTTGTGACAAAGCCTTCCTCCTCTAACTTATCATAGGCTTTCTTTACAGTCAGCGCGCTGATGCGAAGCTCCCCTGCAAGCGTCCTCACAGACGGAAGCGCCTCTCCCTCTTTTAATACAGACTGAATAATCTCTGACTTTATCTGTTCCATAAGCTGTTCATAAATCGGAACCATGGAAGAATGATTTAATATAATATGCATATTTTTCTTTTCTCCTTTGTGATAAACAGTATATAACAGTTGGTATGTGTTGTCAACTGTTATATACTGTTTATTGTGAGGTTTTATTGTTCTGCTTTTATGGGCAAAATAGGGGGATTGGGATAGTTTTTGATATGTAATATTAGATTTTTGTAATTATCTGCGTGGTGGAGTTGTTTTTTATTGGGGAAATTTAGATACATCTTATGTTATTGTTAATCGAGAAATCTAACGCACCCCCAGTGGAGTTTGTGAGATTTCATTACATCGCATGTTAATGTTAATCCGATATATTCCCCCTTACATAACAAATTACCGTTGTTATTTCAATACGTCTCATGTTAATGTTAATCTTTGCGGTCGTGCTATCAGAGGACAGTCATATTATGATTTCAATACATCGCATGTTATTGTTAATCGGAGATGGAGCGTATGAGAGACAGGATAGAATCTCTATTTCGATACATCTCATGTTATTGTTAATCAGGACGAAAAGAAGCTGTCGTTTAGCTTCAAGGAATTTCAATACATCTCATGTTATTGTTAATCCCCCGTCTTCTGCTTTCTGTTCTGTTGTATATAAACCATTTCAATACATCTCATGTTATTGTTAATCACCGTCGGAGGAAAAATCACGGTTCATGCTGTTGTAATTTCAATACATCTCATGTTATTGTTAATCCAATCAAAGAATGCACTAAGGCATATTTGAAGGTATTTCAATACATCTCATGTTATTGTTAATCCAGATTGCTAAATGGGATAAGCTGTATAGAGGAGTATTTCAATACATCTCATGTTATTGTTAATCTTATCCTCAAATCTCTTAACTAATTCATCTATTCTGATTTCAATACATCTCATGTTATTGTTAATCTGTCAATGTCAGTATTTCCTCATAACGGGCATTGTATTTCAATACATCTCATGTTATTGTTAATCTCAGACACCGTGGACTGATGATGCAGGTAAGAAACAATTTCAATACATCTCATGTTATTGTTAATCAACTGATCTGATTGCAAATCTATTAACATTTTTTGTATTTCAATACATCTCATGTTATTGTTAATCCTATGGCACAGGAAGCAGAAAGCAAGGAAAACAAGGAATTTCAATACATCTCATGTTATTGTTAATCGACAACATCATGGCTGTTATTTGCGATTAAAGCATAATTTCAATACATCTCATGTTATTGTTAATCTTTTAGCGACTGGTGTTTCATATTTTTTCAATTTATTTCAATACATCTCATGTTATTGTTAATCAGATTCAGCTAGGGTTATGGGAAGGAGATAGACAATTTCAATACATCTCATGTTATTGTTAATCTAACAAATTTAAGCCATTTTTAATTCTGCTTAAATCTTTATTTGCCTATTTTAAGCCATTTTCTCAGATTTTACCAGCCATTTAGTTTCTTTCATTATTCATACAGCATACACCCTAAATCGCAAATATTTACTGCTTTCCTAAAGAATTCTTATATAAATCGCCTGGTAAATTAATACCTCTATGCTTAAACCAAAAGCATCCATTCTAATCCCAATATACTTCTCCAAACAACTATACATTTTGTTCTTTCAGATACACAACATTTTCCATTTAATTATGTACTTTCATCTTATTTCTCAATGTTTATCTATACTTCATAATAAAAAATGTTATCACAGCAGAAATCATCATTAATACAAATATAATAAATAGTGCAATATACTTTCCCTTTTCTTCCGCTAATTTAATAGGAGTCCTGTATCTTTCATCAACCCTTGCATCTCTTTGTTCATTCCTGATATTTTGATCTGCTTCCAAATCTCTCAGCTGCATATATTCTTCATAATGACATTTTTCAATCTTGTCTTCCTCCTCGCGTACCAATAGTTCCAGATTTTCTTCATATGAAGCACCACAATTACTGCAGCCACATTTATCTGTACTGCTGCCCCTTAATTTATTATTACAATATTCACATGTGAATTCATAGTCACTTGCAGGTTTATAAACCGGAGGATTTCCTATTTCAAAATTCAAATATTTATGACGAATCAGTTTATATCGCTTAATTGCGTTCAAAGTATTACTTATATAGTCTATTCCTTTTTCAATAGCATCTTCCTGAGCTTTAATATACTGCAAATATTTTTGATGCATTGCTCATTTCTTTAACAGATATTCTTTATTTTTACCGAAATCACCTGCACACTTAGGACATTTTGCATCTTTTGAAGATACAATTGAACCGCAAAATTCACATCTAAACTCAAAATCTTTATCAAAATGATTCTTATTAT
>JAUNOK010000027.1 GCA_030537195.1 Eubacteriales bacterium
AAAAGTTAATGAGACAACAAAGGCTGTTGAAGAGACTACAGTAAGTGAGACAACAAAGGCAGATAATGTAACTAAAGTTGATGATGTCACTAAGATTAATGAAACAACAAAATCTAATGGGGTAATTAAATCTGATGATACAACAAAATCTGATGAGTCAATAAAGACAGGGGATGCGACTAAAAAAGCTGATGATATATCAGATGTTGATGTTACTAAGAAGAGTGGCGAAGTTGCTGGGGATGAAGAACTAGTAACAGGAAAAGACGGAGCTGCAATAGACGGTTCAAGAGTAAGAAAGAACGGTGAAGTTGCTGCTGATGAAGAAGTTGTAAAGACAGGTGATAACAATCATGTCTGGGTATATGTTATAGTTCTTGTGGCGGCAGTTGTTATATTCGGAACAGTTATTGTTATGAGCAAGAAGAATAATAAAAAATAATATTAAACATTAATGATTATTAAGGCACAGCATATAATGTTGTGCCTTTTTTATTGGAGTGGTATTGAAGCACTCTGTTTTTTTATGCTATAATGCAATATATATGAGTCGAAGTAGGCTCTGAACACAAAATACAGTGAAGAACAAGGAGATGGAAGTTTTATGAAACATTTGATACTTGCATCGGGTTCGCCAAGACGAAGAGAATTAATGAGTCAGGTAGGACTTGATTTTACTGTTGTTACAAGTGATGCAGATGAGAATATTAAAGAGATGGAGCCGGAAGATTATGTAAGAGAATTATCTTCTGTTAAGGCACAGTCTGTTTTGGAACAGTATTCAGATAAAGAGGATTCTGTAATCGTTATAGGTGCAGATACTATTGTTTACCATAAGGGAGAGATTCTTACCAAGCCTAGGGATGAAGAAGATGCATTCAGGATACTTAAGTCTTTAGAGGGTGAGATTCATCAGGTGTATACAGGAGTAACTATATGCAGTGCGCATAAGAATGTAAGTTTTTACGAAAAGACTGATGTGTGGGTATATGATATGACCGATGAAGAGATCAGGAATTATATAAGCACAGGAGAGCCTATGGACAAGGCCGGCGCATATGGTATTCAGGGAAGATTTGCCGCATATATCAAAGGAATTGAAGGCGACTATAATAATGTTGTTGGTCTCCCTGTTGCAAGACTTGTGCATGAACTTAAAGCATTTTAAGGAGAAAATATATGGTTAAATTCGTAGCGTGTGACCTCGATGGAACACTGCTTCTTAACGGGGCACAGAGCGTTGATGAATCTGCAGTACAGTATATTAATAAACTTGTTGACAATGGCGTTATATTCGCGCCGGCAAGTGGCAGACAGATAACAAGTCTTAAGAGGCTTTTTGAACCAATTAGTAATAAACTGGCTTATATTGCAGAGAATGGTGCACTCGTAGAATACAGGGGTGAAACTATTGGTAAGACTGCAATGGAGCGAAATCTTGCGTTAGAGATAATTGAGGATGTAATTGAACAGCCTAATTGTGAGGTGCTTGTATCAGGAGAACATACAGCATATATTAAGCCTAAGTCTGAAGAATATTACTACAGAATGACTAAGGTTGTTAATTATCATACTACATTAGTTGATAAATTCACTGACATAGATGAGGATATATTAAAGATTGCTGTGTGTGATATGTCGGGAATTAAGAATTCTAAAGAGCATTTTATTAACAAATGGAGTGATAAGGCTTCAGTACTTGTATCTGGAGAACTTTACTTAGACCTTATGGATACTAATGTCAATAAGGGAAGGGGAATTGAGCAGATACAGCAGTATTTCGGACTGAAACCGGAAGAATGTATGGCATTTGGCGATAATTATAATGATATTGCCATGCTGGACAAGGTATATTATTCATATGTTATGGAGAAAGCCGTCCCAGATGTCAAGAAACATGGACGTTTCGTAACAGGATGGGTAGAAGGAACATTAAGAGAACAATTTAAAGAGATAAGATAAGGAGATTGATTTATGGAAAAGCATATTGATGAGTGTGCAAAGGTATTTTTAAGAGATCAGAAACAGCTTTTTGATGAGCCTGTTGCATATGATTTAGAGGAAGCTAAGGAATTCTTAGAGGACTGCATGGCAGTATACTGCAAGGATATTAAAGAGTTAAGAGAAGTTATGGATGATGAAGGTATGGATGTATCTGATCTAAGCAATGATGAGCTTCTTGAGCAGTTAGAGGTATTCAAGCTTGATAATGGCGGATATTTCTTTGTGGAAGGATAGTACAGATGCGTATAACTGTTGTATGTGTAGGTAAGATTAAGGAAAAGTTTTATACTCAGGCGGTTGATGAATATTCCAAGAGACTTTCAAGATACTGCAAGCTTGATATTGTTGAACTGCCTGATGAGAAAACTCCTGATAATGCGAGTGATGTTGTCAATGAGCAGATTAAGAACAAGGAAGGCGAGAGGATTCTTTCTGCAATTAAAGATGATGCTTATGTATGTGCACTTGCAATAGAAGGCAAAATGCTTGATTCTGTTGAACTTTCTGAGAAGATTGATAGACTTGGAATAGACGGAACAAGTAACATAACATTTGTAATAGGAGGCTCTTTAGGGCTTGCAGATGCAGTACTTAAAAGAGCAGATTATAAGCTGAGTTTTTCAAAGATGACATTTCCACACCAGCTTATGAGAGTTATTCTTTTGGAACAGATATACAGGGCTTACAGGATTATGAAGAATGAGCCATATCACAAGTAATTGAAGAGGATAGAATATGAAAAGAAGAAAGAAACCATTTATTATATTAGCTGTTATTCTTGTTGTAGTGCTTCTGGTAGCCGGATATATTAAGTTCTTTAATGGACGTTTAATATATTTTACTACAGGGATGAAGAGCGGCGAGCTTATTAAGACAGCAGGACAGAAGACAACTTATACATGTGAGGCAGATATTCTCATGTCTGATGTTAAGAAAGAATATGAAGAAATGTTTGGCAGTAATATATGGAAAGAGAAAATCGGAGATGCTGACTTTGAAAGCTATATTAAGGACCAGATTAAGAGCAAGTTAATGCGTGTCAAGGCTATGAATGTCAAGGCTAAGGAACGCGGTGTTGTGCTTGGAAGAGAAGAAAAAGATTCTGTAAGTAAGGCTGTTGATGCATTTTACAATGAATTAACAGAGTCGCAGATAAGCAATACAGGAATAACTAAAGATAAACTGAATACAATGTTTACTGAATTCGCAATTGCGAAGAAGTTGTACGATGACCTTACTTCTAATATGGATATTGAGGTAAGTGCAGATGAGGCAAGAGTTATTGATATTCAGTATATTGTATCAGATTCAGAGGAAGATATTAATAAAGCATATAATCTTGTGAATTCAGGAAGCTCATTCTTTGCAGTTGCCAAGGAGTATAATGCTGATGGCGAATACGAATATGAGCTTAAGCGTGGGGAGATGGATGAAGCATTTGAAAATGCAGCATTCAACCTGTCTACTGGTGAGATGAGTAGCATAGTTGAGGCCGCAGGCAGATATTACATTATAAGATGTACATCAGATAATGATAAGGCTAAGACTGAGGTTAATAAATCTGCAATTCTTGAAAAGAGAAAGTTAGAGCAGTTTAATGCTGATTTTGAGAAATATGAAGCTGGAATATATATGGAATTTAATAACAGCGAGTGGAAGAAGTTAAGTATTCAGAATGCGTATATACTGGGAAGCAGCTTTGAGGATACTTTTAATGCGTATTTTGGTAAGTAAAGAGGAGAGTAATTAATAATGGCAGCTAATAAATATGATGCTAACAGTATATCGATACTGGAAGGTCTTGAAGCGGTAAGAATGAGACCTGGTATGTATATTGGAAGTGTCGGAACTAAGGGACTAAACCATCTTATATATGAGATTGCTGACAATTCAGTGGACGAGCATCTGGCTGGTTTCTGTACCCAGATAAATGTAACTCTTAATGATGATGGAACAGCAACTATTAAGGATAACGGACGAGGTATTCCTATTGGAATCCATCCTAAAGCCGGAATACCAGCGGTTGAAGTTGTATTCACAGTACTTCATGCAGGTGGTAAGTTCGGAGATGGCGGATATAAGATATCCGGCGGACTTCACGGAGTTGGTGCTTCAGTAGTTAATGCGCTTTCTGTATGGCTTGAAGTTGAGATAAGAGTTGACGGTGGCGTGTATAAGCAGAGATATGAGCGAGGCAAGGCAACAGCACCACTTGAAAAGATTGGTACATGCAGAAAGAATGATACTGGTACAACTGTTACATTTCTTCCAGATGGAGAAATATTTGAAAAGACAAGATTCAAAGCGGATGCAATAAAGAGCAGACTTCATGAGACAGCATATCTTAATCCGGGACTTACTATTGAGTTCGAGGATAAGAGAAAGGGCAGCGAGGATAAGGAAACTTTCCATGAGCCTGACGGACTTAAGGCATATATCAAAGACCTTAACAACGGCAAAGAAACAGTATGTGATATCATTTACTTTAAGAAAAAACAGGATGATATTGAGGTTGAAGTCGCATTCCAGTTTGTTAATGAATTTGAAGAAAATATTCTTGGTTTCTGTAATAATATATACACTCAGGAAGGTGGAACACATATTACAGGGTTTAAGACCAAATTTACAATGATTATTAACCAGTATGCGAGAGAGCTTGGTATCCTTAAGGATAAGGACGCTAACTTTACAGGTCTTGATGTAAGAAATGGTATGACTGCGGTTGTTGCAGTTAAGCATCCTGCACCAAGATTTGAGGGACAGACCAAGACCAAGCTTGATAATCCTGATGCTGGTACAGTTGTTGCTAATGTAACAGGTGACGAGGTACAGTTTTATTTTGACAGACATTTGGACGACCTTAACGCGGTAATTGCCTGTGCCGAGAAATCTGCGAAGATAAGAAAAGCAGAAGAAAAAGCCAAGACAAATATGCTTACAAAGCAGAAATTCTCTATAGACAGCAACGGAAAGCTTGCCAACTGTGAGAGCAAGAATCCGGAGGAATGTGAGGTATTCATTGTAGAGGGAGATTCAGCCGGAGGTTCAGCAAAGACTGCAAGAAACAGAAGAACACAGGCGATTCTTCCAATCAGAGGTAAGATTCTTAATGTTGAGAAGGCAAGTATTGATAAAGTTCTTGCCAATGCTGAGATTAAGACAATGATTAATTCGTTCAACTGTGGATTCTTAGAGGGCTACGGTAATGATTTTGATATCAGCAAATTAAGATATAATAAGATTATTATTATGACTGATGCCGATGTAGATGGAGCACATATTGACACACTGCTTCTTACATTTTTCTACAGATTCATGCCTGAGCTTATTAATCAGGGACATGTATATATTGCCACTCCGCCTCTTTATAAGGTTGTGCCTAAGAAGGGTGAGGGGGAATATCTGTATGATGATAAGGCACTTGAGGATTACAGAAAGAAGCATACTTCGGGAACATTTACACTCCAGAGATACAAAGGTCTTGGAGAGATGGACCCTGACCAGTTATGGGAGACAACTCTTAATCCTGAAACAAGAATTTTAAAGCAGGTTGAGATTGAGGACGCAAGGCTTGCGACTGAGGTTACTGCTATGCTTATGGGTACAGATGTACCACCTAGAAGAGAATTTATATATACGCATGCTAATGAAGCTGAGATTGATGCGTAATAGCTAAAGGAGTAGGAAATGGCTGAGAAGATTATAAGGACTGAGTATTCTGAAGTTATGCAGAAGTCCTATATAGATTATTCCATGAGTGTTATTACAGCGAGAGCACTTCCTGATGTAAGGGACGGTTTAAAGCCGGTACAGAGAAGAGTGCTGTATGCCATGGACCAGTTGGGGCTTAATTACGACAAGCCTCACAGAAAGTCTGCGCGTATCGTTGGTGATACAATGGGTAAATATCACCCTCATGGTGACAGTTCAATATATGAGACACTTGTAGTACTTTCACAGGATTTTAAGAAGGGTATGGCACTTGTTGACGGACACGGAAACTTCGGCTCTATCGAAGGTGACGGAGCTGCCGCCATGCGATATACAGAGGCTAAGTTAAAGAAGTTCACACAGGACGTATATCTTGCTGACCTTGATAAAAATGTTGTTGATTTCGTACCTAACTTTGACGAGACAGAGAAAGAGCCTGAGGTTCTTCCTGTAAGAGTACCTAATCTGCTTGTAAACGGTGCAGATGGTATTGCAGTTGGTATGACAACTAATATCCCGCCACACAATCTTTCAGAGGTTGTTGATGCAGTATGTGCATATATGGATAATGAGGATATCACAACAGAGGAACTTATGCAGGTCTGCCCTGGACCGGATTTTCCTACAGGCGGAATTGTAATTAATAAAAGTGAGCTTGGTGCAATATATGAGACAGGTACGGGCAAGATTAAGTTAAGAGGCAAGGTTGTATTCGAGCCTGCCAAGAACCGTTCTGAGAAGGACAAGCTTGTTATTACAGAGATCCCATACACAATGATTGGTGCTAACATAGGTAAATTCATATCCGATGTTGTAAGCCTTATAGAGACTAAGAAAACTACCGATATTGTCGACATTTCCAATGAATCTTCTAAGGAAGGAATAAGGATTGTACTTGAACTTAAGAAGAATGCTGATGTCAAGAATCTTGAGAATCTTCTGTACAAGAAAACCAAGTTAGAAGATACATTTGGCGTAAACATGCTTGCTATCGTTGATGGCAGACCTGAGACTTTAGGGATTAAGGATATAATAAGACATCACATTAATTTCCAGTATGAGCTTGCCACAAGAAAGTACACAACACTTCTTGAAAAGGAGAAGGCTAACAGGGAGATTAAGGAAGGTCTTATAAGAGCATGTGATATTATTGACCTTATTATTGAGATATTAAGAGGCAGTGCTAATCTTAAGATGGCTAAAGACTGTCTTGTTAATGGTAATGTTGAGGAAATCAAGTTCAAGTCAGAGCAGTCAAAGAAGCAGGCTGCAGGTCTTGATTTCACAGAAAGACAGGCAAGTGCCATATTGGAAATGCGTCTGTATAAGCTGATTGGTCTTGAAATTCTTAATCTTCAGAAGGAATATGACGAGTGTGTCAAGAAGATTGAGAAGTATGAAAAGATACTTGGCAGTAGAAAAGAGATGGCTAAGGTCATCAAGGCTGATCTTCTTAATATTAAGAAGGAATACGGTGTTGCAAGAAGAACTGTAATCGAAGACGGCGAAGCTGCTGTATTTGAGGAAAAGAAGATTCCAGAGATGGAAGTTATGTTCATCATGGACAGATTCGGATATGCAAGAACTATTGATATGGCTGCATTTGAGAGAAATAAAGAGGCTGTATTTAATGAGAACAAATATGTCATTCCAGTTATGAACACAGACAAAATCTGCATATTTACTGATATGGGAGACATGCACCAGTTAAAGATAAAGGATCTGCCATTCACTAAGTTCAGGGATAAAGGTACTCCTATTGATAACCTGTGTAACTATGACAGTTCTAAGGAGATAATTGTGTATATCACGCCATTTGAACGTCTTAAGAATCAGAAAATGCTCTTTGTCACAAGACAAGGCATGATGAAGCTTGTAGACAGCGAAGAATTCCAGGTCGCAAAGCGTACAGTTGCATGTACGAAATTAGCAGATGACGATAAGCTTATCGGAATGTATTCAACAGATGCGAGAGTAGAAATCTACTCAAAGTTCTCACTTGATGGTGAAATCAAAGAAGAAGAGGTTGTTGAAAGTAACCAGAATGTAATTGTACAGACAGAAAGCGGAGTATTCTTAAAATTTCCATTAACAGACATTCCAATGAAGAAGAAGAGTGCTGTTGGTGTAAGAGGAATCAAGCTTTCAAAAGACGATTATATAGAAGATGTATTCCTGCTTACAGAAGGTGACGAGTTCACGATGGAATATAAGGGTAAGAGTATCAGCTTTGCCAAGATGAAGACGGCGCATAGGGATACTAAAGGGACGAAGATAAGAGTGTAGTTGTTTAACGGTTGGAGAGTCGAAGAAGTGCTTCAAACTGTCACAACTAAGGTAAGCGGTCCTAGTGGCTGTAAATGCCGCCATATACAGAGTTTATAACGGTGCTGGAAATCAAACGCGCTTCGCTTGAACGAGATTTCCAGCACCGAACTTTTGTATATTGGCGGCATAACATCCACACGGACAGCTTACAATTTAGTTGTGACAGTGTGAAGCACTTCTTCGACATGACGACCTGTAAAAAGTGTAATTTACTAAGACATAAAAACACTCAACTTAAATATATTTACAAAAATATATATTTGTGTATAATTTAAATAGACAGTTAGTTAGACTGCTTTTGGTCGGCAAGACCACATTTAAAAGAATAATTTGACCGGCAAGGTCGCTCTTTTAGTCAGAGTAGGGTATGGCTAACTCCATTCCCTTTTAAAATGCTGGAAATAAGAGGATAATTTTAACTGGACGGCAGTAAGGCATAAGCCTTACACCGTCCTTTTTTGATATATATGAAGCAAGAACAGTAACTTCGCGGTGGTAGTGTCTGTGAGTTAAGCGTTAGCGACAACGGCATGTAAGCTTACCGTGTGGGTGTTAATGCCGCTATATACAAAAGTTCGGTGCAGGAAATCTCGTTCAAGCGAAACGCGTTTGATTTCCTGCACCGTAATAAACTCTGTATATGGCGGCATTTACAGCCACTAGGTCAGCTTACCTAAAGTTGGCACTAATGCTTAACTCACAGACTGTACAACCCTGAAATACTATTTAATTCTCTTCCATATATTTATCATATATAGCAATAACTTTCGACATTACCTCCGGACCAGGAGCACCAAGAGTAAGTCTCTTATCTACACAAGTCTGAAGGCTGATTGCCTCGTAGATATCCTCATCAAATACAGGACTTACAGCCTTGTATTCTTCAAGCGAAAGGTCATCAAGTGCGATATTCTTCTCAATGCACATAAGAACAAGCTGACCGACAATACCGTGGGCTTCTCTGAAAGGAACCCCCTTCTTAACAAGGTAATCAGCAGCGTCAGTAGCATTAGTGAAGCCGTTCTTTGCTGAATCTTCCATTCTCTTGTTGTTGAACTTCATAGTATCAATCATGCCCTTGAAAAGGCTGATGCAGCCCTTGGCTGTGTCAAATGCGTCAAATGATAATTCCTTATCTTCCTGCATATCCTTGTTGTAAGCAAGAGGAATACCCTTCATTGTTGTAAGGAGACTCATAAGTGCACCATATACTCTGCCTGTCTTACCTCTTACAAGTTCTGCGATATCAGGGTTCTTCTTCTGAGGCATAATAGAGCTTCCTGTACTGAAAGCGTCATCAAGTTCAATGAATCTGTATTCGTTAGAATTCCAGATACATATTTCCTCAGAGAAACGGCTTAAATGCATCATGATAGTTGATAATGCAGATAAGAATTCAATAAGGTAATCTCTGTCAGAAACAGAATCCATACTGTTAAGTGTTGGTCCGTAGAAACCAAGAAGAGAAGCAGTAAGTTCTCTGTCTAATGGATAAGTTGTTCCTGCAAGTGCACCTGCACCAAGAGGGCAGTAGTTCATTCTTTCATATATGTCATGAAGTCTGCTTCTGTCACGCTTGAACATCTCGAAATAAGCACCGAAATGATGAGCAACAGTAACAGGCTGTGCCTTCTGCAGATGAGTAAATCCAGGCATAAATGTATGTGTATTCTCTTTCATGATTCTTAAGATAACAGCCATAAGCTCTTTAAGCTCAGCGTCAGTATTAAGAACTTCCTGTCTTGTGTAAAGTCTCATATCAAGAGCAACCTGATCATTTCTGCTTCGGCCAGTATGAAGTCTCTTTCCTGCATCACCGATTCTTTCGATAAGAGTAGCTTCCATAAATGTATGGATATCCTCATATTCATCAGTGATTTCAAGCTTTCCTGATTCAATATCAGAAAGAATTCCCTTAAGACCTTCTACAATCTGCTCACTTTCACTTTCAGGAATAATTCCCTGCTTGCCAAGCATAGTAGCATGTGCAATACTTCCTTCAATATCCTGCTTATAGAACTTCTGGTCAAATGAAATTGATGCATTGAAGTTGTTAACAAGCTCATTAGTTTCTTTGGTGAAACGTCCACCCCATAATTTCATGTATAAATCCTCCTTGAATTAAATATCCGTGTTTTCTTCATTAAAATCATCTTCTTCATCTTCAATAGAAGAGAGGAGATTGTCAGTAAGTTCATCATCAATATCAGTTGTTTCGAGATTCTCGAAATCATCCATATCATCAAGAATAGAACTTTCTATATTATCATCAGACAGTTTCTTGATGTCCTTGTCAGTAAGAGACGGATCATCAAGATATTTTCTGATAACTAACGGGAAATGTGCCATATTGACCTTTCCTGCTTTAATAAAGCGGCTGGCAAGATAAATGCCAATCAATATAATAATGCAAAGTATAGTAATAACGCAACCCAATATTAAATTAACAGGGCGGTATTTTAATACAACAGTGTGGTTTCCAGCACTTATATCAACGCATAATAATGCATTCTGCCATGCATAAGTGTCAACCTTTTTACCATCAATATATACAGACCAGCCTGCATCATATGGGATAGAGAACAGGACAGCCTTGTCTGTTGATGTATTAATTGTTCCTTTAAATCTGGTATCTGTGAACTTCTCAATCTGATATCTTTCAGAGTTAAGCTTATTGTATGCCCTGATGAATTTATCTTCATCAAGAGTATATACAGTAAGATTCATTCCGCCAGTATCAGAAGTTACTTCAACGGTATCAGAATTATGGACATAACCAATATCAAGGATACGGTTGTTACTTTTTATATTATTGTAAGTGTAAGTTGTTGTGTTATTAATAGTTACAGTTACAGCATCAACAGATTTATTCGCAACTGACAGGTACATATGTCCACTCTTTGAAGGCGTGATAATACAATCTGACTCTGTTGGAAATGAAGTAGTATATTCAAATATATCACTTATTCCAGTAAGAGATTGCACAAGAAGATTCTGATTTTCAATACCATTATTTTCCTTAGACATAACAAGGTCATAAGCAGTAGAGCTGTTAATCGCATATCCAATAGGAAGCGTGTAATTATTCTTATACACAAATTCACCGTCGCTGCCTGTATAATAATTTCTTATATCACTCTCAACCAGAAGTCGGTTAGAGATAGTGTATTTGACAGAGAAAAGCGAGTCAGTAACAGCAGTAAGACCATTACAACCATAAGCATTAGTAGAATTCTCCATTCCTATAAGGTTGTAAAGCTTTGACATACCTGCATTACATGTTGATGAAAATGTTGAAACAGTCCTGTAATTGTGCCATGCACCATCGTTCTTGGAACGTGCCCCGAAGAGCTTATCCATACGATAGAATGAGTCATCGTTATCAGATACATTCTTGGTTACAGTCTTTATTGCATCATAGTCAAGCAGATACGATGTACGGCTGGTTGTTCCTATACCAGTTGCATCCATATTCATGGTGCACTCAACGATTGATACCGAGAATGCAAGCATGAGGACAACAGGAATCTTAAGCTTTGCGTTATTATGAATAAACATTAACAGACCGTATATAAGAATAAATAATCCGCTTATATATACACTCTTGAATGAATATTCAGTCTCTGAGTTAATAAACAGTTCTTCCATAATAAGCAGAAGACCGATAGCAATCCACAGGGATGCACCGAGTTGCTTGTTTGTTGAACTCTTAAGGTTAATAACAGCTTCATAACACATTGCAAGCAGGAAGAATATGTATATGAATGACTGTCTGCAAGGCAGGCTGTTAGGGAAATGCATGCCATGCCATATGTAATTAGGTATATTTAAATTAAATGCTGTAAGGAAGATAAGCAGTATGACACATTTGCCAATCTTCTCACGTGCATTGACTTTGCTGCACATAATATAAAGTGGAATTAACATTAACACAGCAACACCACAATATATGTTAGGCAGATGGTCAAGTCCTAAGTGAACAGGAATATTGATAAGCTGTCTTGTAAGCATTGATAATATGCTGAAATAAGAAATAAGCTTATCAGGGAAAGTTGTGTCGCTTGATGCTGAAAGTGAAAATGTATAGAATTCAGGCAGAAGCAGACATGCTCCCAGTCCACCAGCAAGCAGTGAGTATACGCAGAAATTAATGAATTTCTTTACATACTGCATAGGACTTTTAATACCGTTATAAGCAATCATAAGCACAACATAGTAGATTACTACTGAAAGGCACACCATGATAGCAATATAATAATTAGTAAATATACATAATCCGAGAGTTATGCAGTAGAATATGCAGCGGTTCTCATTAACAAGTCTTTCAAGTCCAAGCATGATTAGCGGAACAAGAATAACACAGTCAAGCCACATAATATTCCAGCTGTATGCTGCAATGAATCCTGACATACCGTAGAACATACCAAATATTGCAGCAATAACATGCTTGTTATTATTGTGCTTGGTAAGATAGTATGTTATGGAAAGACTGCTGCCAGCTATCTTAAGTATTATAAATGCGTTCATTATCTCGATAGTGTATTTCTGTGGGAAAAGTGCAACGAACCAGTTAGATGGGCTTGCAAGGTAATATGCGAACAGAGATGTAAAGTTAGTTCCCATTCCTATATCCCATGAGTAAGTAAGACTTTCGCCATTCCTTATCTTGTGCCACAGTTCTGAAAAGAATGGTGCATACTGATGATACATGTCAGATCTCAGATAACATTCAGTTCCCCATGGAAATATGCCTCTTGTGTAGTACAGAGCCAGCATCATGATGACTGGAAGTACAAAGGCAACAAGATATGTAAAGTTAGAATTAAGAATTGATTTCTTAGATGAATTCATGGCTTCCCTCCCTTAGCCGATAATAGTAACATTTTACCAAAGAACAAAAAAAGTGTAAACATTTATAAGCAAATTAGGCTTGTATTCGATAGGACAATTTTGTAAAATAGAAAAGTACGCAAAAGGGATTTCCTTAGGGTAATACTTAAGGAGAGTGTACATGGATTACAGGCAACTATATAAGAAACATAAGAAAGCTGTACAATACGCAATATGTGCAGTTTTTATAATAATAGCAGGTATTATATATCTTGCTGGAAGAAATAATATGTCTGCGTCTGAGGACACATTTGCAGACAAGGATGTATTAATAGGTACAGAAGATGTCAACAGTACAGAATATCAGCCATCAGGCATCGATATATATGTTTATATATGCGGACATGTTAATTCACCGGGAGTTGTTAAGTGCCAAAGTGGTATGAGATTATATGAGGCAGTTGAACTGGCGGGAGGGGCTGATGATTCTGCAGATATGTCTTTAGTTAATCTGGCAGCACTGGTTAATGATGGGCAGCGTATATATATTCCGTCATATGGTGAAGATATACCTGTTATGGAAGAAGAGACAGCAGGGCTTATTAATATTAATAAAGCGACGGCTGAGGAGCTGATGACGCTTCCGGGAATAGGAAGCTCAAGGGCAGCAGACATAGTAAGTTACAGGACTGATAATGGCAGATTCCAGACTATAGAAGATATTATGAAAGTGTCTGGAATTAAGGAAGCTGCATTTAACAAGATAAAGAATTATATATGCGTATGATGAAGGCATATTGGTAAAAGTAAAAGGAGTAGATTATGGCAGGCAGAGTTTTGGTTGTTGATGATGAGAAGATGATTGTTAAGGGGCTTAAGTTCAGTCTTATGCAGGATTATAGTGTTGTAGACTGCGCGTATGATGGAGAGGAAGCCCTTGAATATGCTAAGAACAATGAATATGACATAATCCTTCTTGATATAATGCTTCCTAAGCTTGATGGATTGTCAGTATGCCAGCAGATAAGAGAGTTTTCCGATGTTCCTATTATTATGCTTACAGCCAAGGGGGATGACATGGATAAAATCCTTGGACTTGAATATGGCGCAGATGATTACATTACCAAGCCATTTAACATTCTTGAAGTTAAAGCCAGAATGAAAGCAATTTTAAGAAGAAATGCAGTTACAGAAAAGAAGGCTGCCAAGAGTAATGTAATTAATGCAGGTGATATGAAGATAGATTGTGACAGCCGTAATCTTTATATTGCAGGGAGACCAATTAATCTTACAGCAAAGGAATTTGATCTTCTTGAGCTGTTAGCGGTTAATCCGGGTAAAGTATACAGCAGAGATAATCTTCTTAAGGCTGTATGGGGACAGGATTATTCAGGTGACGGCAGAACGGTAGATGTTCATATGAGAAGACTTCGTGAGAAGATTGAAGATAATCCAAGCGAGCCAAAGTATGTTCACACTAAGTGGGGAGTAGGTTACTATTTTAATGTTTAATAAGAATAAGAAAAGAAATGACCATAGAAGAATCTTTTTTGACAGGGGATTTAAGTCATTTTTAAGGTTCATTAATAAATATTCAACAAGACAGTTTACGGTTGCTGCGGTTATAATTGCAGCGGCCGTAATCTGTACATTTGAGGGATTCGAATATATATACAGGGAGTCTGTAATTACAAGACAGACGGCTATAATACAGAATGAAGCCGTTCTTATTGCTGCAGAATATGCTAATTATGAGAGTCTTGATGCGGCTGAGAATAACGATATGAACAGCAGACTCAGCAGCTATTCAGCACTTAACCAGATAAGGATAAGGGTTGTTGATCTTAATTATGTTGTAAGTGCTGATACTTATTCAATTGATACCAACAAGACAATTCTTAATCCAAGGGTGTTTGATATATTCAGCAATCATAAGAATAGTTCAGGATATGATAAGAAGACAGGTAATATTCAGGCAGCGGTTCCTGTATACAATGATTCAGGAACATTTATTGCAGTTCTTGTTGCAGATCTTGATTATACTGAGATTGATGCAATGTTTCATGATGTGAACAGTCAGAATAATAATATTAAGATTGTAATTATAACAATATGTTTTGTTGCACTGATAGTTGGAATATATTTCCTTAACAGACCAGTAAAGCGTGTGCTTGATATTGTTGCTAATGTAAGTGCAGGACACACTGATGAGCGAATTCCGGTGAAAGGTTATACAGAGATACGCGAGATAGCTGATGATTTTAACAATATTATGGACAGGGCTAATGAGACAGACCAGTCCAGAGCAGAATTCGTATCTAATGTGTCACACGAATTAAAGACGCCTATTACATCAATCAAGGTACTGGCCGAGTCGCTTAATACACAGGAGAATGTGCCTTTAGAGGTATACCAGGAGTTTATGCAGGATATTGTAAGTGAGATTGACAGAGAAAGTAAGATTATTGAAGATCTTCTTACGCTGGTAAGGATGGATAAATCAGCGGCAACACTTAATATTACATCTGTTAATATGAATGATTTGCTTGAAATGACACTTAAGAGACTGAAACCATTGGCACAGAAGAAGAATATAGAGCTGTTGTTTGAAAGTTTCAGACCTGTTGTGGCCCAGATTGATGAAGTCAAGATGACACAGGTTATATCCAACCTTGTGGAGAATTCTATTAAGTATAATGTAGATGATGGATGGGTACATGTTTCTCTTAATGCAGATTACCAGTATTTTTATGTAAGAGTTGAGGATTCGGGAATAGGAATACCAGAAGAGAGTATTAATAAGATATTTGAGAGATTCTACAGAGTTGATAAGGCAAGGTCGAGAGAAACAGGTGGAACAGGATTAGGACTTGCAATCGTAAAGAATATTATTCTTATGCACCATGGTACTATCAAGGTTCATAGTGAGGAGAATATCGGAACAACATTTACAATGCGAATACCACTTAATTATGTTGACAGTCAGCAGTAGGAAAGAATAAAGGAGGCAGTTATAATGACAGGACATACAAGAAATATTATGATGAAATCAATATCAGTTATAATGCTTGTTGTTATGATGTCAATAATTGCTGCATGTTCTTCCGGTAAGAAGAGTGGAACAGCGTATTCTGTATATTATCTTAATGAAGATGGTTCAGCACTCACAGAAAGAAAGATATATATTGAGAGTTCTGATTCACAGACTATTGCTGCAGAACTGCTTGATAAGATGAATGTTGCCAAAGGAAGACATACAAGTATTATTAAGCCTTCATCTGTAAGTCAGCCATATGTTGAATTTAATGGTATATATGCTAATGTATATTTTGATAGTTCATATTATGGAATGAAAGATAATACAGAGGTTATGTACAGGGCAGCCGTTGTAAGGGAATTATCACAGATAAGTGATGTTGTATATGTCAGATTCTATGTTGATGGTAAGGATGCAGTATATAAGGATGGAACTAATATTGGCAATATGAGTGCAGAGGATTTCGTGGATACACAGGAAGGGGATATGGCTGATGTCCAGTGGAAGACAATTAATCTGTATTTTGCTAATAAATCTGGCGATGCACTTGTGAAGAACAGCCAGAGAATCTGTTATAACAAGAATGTTTCAGTAGAGAAGGTTGTTGTAGAACAGCTTATTAAAGGAACCAGTGAAACGGGCTGTTACCAGAGTATACCATCAAGCACAAAGCTTCTTAGTATATCTGTTGTAGACAGAATATGTTATGTTAATTTCAGTCAGGAATTCGCGACCGATATGGTTAATGCGAAGAGCAACATAACAATATATTCCATTGTCAATTCACTTGCCGGTCTTGATGGTATTGATGGTGTCAAGATTATGGTAAAAGGTAATTCTAATCTGATGTACAGGGATGTTATAAGTCTTGATACAGTATTTTATATGAATAATGAACTTGTTAATAAAGATGCAACTGATAATTAGTTGATTATGGTGGTCATTTCTGGAAAGGAATTTATTGAAAAGACCATTTTTAGTGGCAGCAGTTCTAAGCATTGCTGCCGTATATTTATCTGTATATGCTTCTGCATATATCGTGATTATAGTGGGGATTCTGGTGGCTGCCGGATTCTTCATATATCTTAAGCACACAGGCATTCCTGTGTTTTATGTGTTTTTTATTATGATGTTTCCAGTTATGTGTCTAAGAACTAAAGATTATACAGGTAGGCTTAAGTTTCAGGGAAAATTGTCTGACAAACCATATACTGCATATGTCAAGGGATATATATCAGACATTAAACATGGAGACAGCTCATATACAATTCAGATAAGGAATGCTACGATAGTTCCGGATTCGCAGGAAACTCAGTTAAAATGTGGTATAAATATATACTCTAAAGAAGATTCTTTCGTTACTGGCGATTATGTAAATCTTAAAGTTATTCTGAAAGACTATAGCACTCCTACCAATGAGGGACAGTTTAATTCGAGGAAATACTATACATCACTTGGATTAATCTATTGTGCAGATATCGTTGATGTAATAGAGGTTAAAGGTGGCAGCACTTATCTTTGTTATGTATACAGATTGTCTGAGTCTGTAAAAAATATATATAAAAAGGCATATTCTTCGAAGAATGCCGGAATTATGCAGTCAATTGTGCTTGGAGACAGATCAGAACTTGATGATGATGTGAAAATACTTTACCAAAAGAATGGAATATCACATATTCTGGCTATAAGTGCGCTTCATGTTTCACTTGTAGGAATGTGTATATATGATTTTCTGAAAAGAAAGACCGGAAGAATCGTATCGGCATGTATCAGTACATTTCTTATCCTGTCATATCTGTGTATGACAGGATACAGTACATCTGCAAGCCGTGCAGTGATAATGATTCTTGTATATATGCTTGCGGATGTGCTTGGAAGAACGAGTGACGGTGCTAATACATTAGGCATTGCAACTGTTATTCTACTCTGGATTAACCCTTATAATATTATTAACTTCGCTTTCTGGCTTTCATTTCTTGCTATGTCAGGAATTATATTTATTAAACCACTGCTTTCTGATGATAAAACAATATTAATATATATAAAACGTCCTGACAAAAAGCATATTACATTCATGCAGATGATTGTGTTCCGGTTAGCAGATTCAATTATAACCGGACTTAGCATTACAATTGCGACACTTCCTGTAGTATTAATTATATCTGGACAGGTGCCTGTAATAAGTCTGTTTCTTAATATAATAGTGATTCCGCTTATGTCCGTGATAATGGTAAGCGGGATATTTACAGGGATTACAGGTATGTTTTCAATTGGTGCCGCCTGCTTTTTTGCAGGCGCTGGCGGGTATATACTGGATTTCTATAATATGCTGTGCGGTATATCATCACATTTTAAATATGCTGTAATAGTTACGGGAACACCGGAAAATTCAAGGGTTGTGTTATATTTTACGGTTCTTATAGTCTGGATTCTGGTGCATGTTTTATTAAAGAATAAAAGAGCAGATGCGATATGTCTGTCTCTGCTTGTATTGGTTATGACAGGGCTTCATTATGATATCAATGCAGATATGAAGGCAGCCATGCTTGATGTGGGACAGGGAGACTCGATTGCAGTGCATACTAAAGACGGCATGAATGTTTTATTTGATGGCGGAAGCACAACTAAGAAGAATGTCGGCAGATATACGATATACAGTTATCTGAAGCACTGCGGGGTAAGAAAGCTTGATTATGTATTCGTGAGTCATCCTGATAAAGACCATATTAATGGAATATATGAACTGATTGAAATGTGTGATAATACATTTGAGATTGGAGCTGTTGTGCTGCCGGAAATTAAGGAAACTGCCAGTGCTGGGGCAGGTGATACGTCAGGACTGTCAGATGTTGAGAAGAATTTGAAAAATGTCGGTATTAAGGTGGTGTATGCTTCTGCCGGTGACTGTATTAAATCAGGAGATTTTGAGGTCATGTGTGTGCATCCATGTAAAGGTTATAATTATGAATCCACAAATGATTATTCCGCAGTGTATCTTGTAAAATATGGGGATTTTTCAATGCTTATGACAGGAGATGCAGAAGAAAAGGCTGAAAAATGTATGATTCAGGATTCAATGACAGGCAATATTAAGTTATCGTCTGTTAATGTATTAAAGGTTGGACATCATGGAAGCAAAGGGGCGAGTTCACAGGATTTCTTAGAATATGTGAAGCCGGAAACTGCGCTCATATCATGTGGCACAGGTAATTCTTATGGGCATCCGCATAAGGAAACGCTGCAGAGACTGTCGGTGACTGGTGCAGATGTGCACAGGACAGATGAGGCAGGTGAGATTATTGTGCGTGTCAGGGGCGGTTCGTACAGGATTGAGGAGTTCGTGAGAAAACATTTTTCAACTTGAACCACTGATACATATCTGATACTATTATTAAAGATTAGAAACGGAGGCAGCAGGTTTGAAGGTCATAAGTGATGATATTAAGAAGGGCGAATTTAAGAGTGTATATCTTCTGTATGGAGAGGAAGAATATCTTAAGAAGCAGTACAGAGACAGATTAAAGAATGCCATAGCTGGTGATGATACTATGAATTATTCATATTATGATTCGGATAACGCCAGTGTTAAGGATATAATTGATGTATGTGAGACAATGCCTTTCTTTGCAGAGAAGAGACTTGTTGTAATGGAGAATACAGGATTTTTAAAGAGTTCTAATGATGAACTTGCTGATTATATTAAGCATATTCCTGACTACCTTATTATTGTGATGGTAGAGAAAGAGGTAGACAAGCGTAATAAGGTGTATAAGGCAATAGACTCTGTTGGTTATGTATGTGAGATGAAGCCACAGACAACTGCCACTCTTGAAAAATGGATAGCAGGGCTTCTTGCTAAAGATAATTTAAGAATAAGCCGTGATGCATGTGACCTGATTCTTGATAAGACAGGTGCAGGCATGGATTATATTAAGCAGGAGACAGAGAAGCTTGTAAGTTACTGTCAGGGAAGAGAAGTTGTTACAGTAGAGGATGTTGAGAAAGTGTGTGCAACACAGACAACGAGCCACATATTCGATATGATAAGTGCGATTGCCAATAAGAAACAGCAGCAGGCACTTGACCTGTATTATGATTTATTGGAATTAAAAGAGCCTCCAATGAGAATATTATATCTTATAGTAAGACAGTTTAACGGAATATTACAGGTAAAAGATCTTATGTCAAGGGGAGTTTCAGGAAAAGAGATTGCCTCAAGGATAGGAGTTGCACCGTTTGTTGCCGGCAAATATCAGGCACAGGCCAAATATTTCGAGATGAATACACTTCTGGATGCACTGAATGAATGTGCGAGAACAGAAGAAGCAGTAAAGCAGGGCAGACTTAATGACAGACTGGGAGTTGAACTTATTATAATTAAATACAGCAAATAAAAAAGAACCCGATGCGAGTGGGTGTTAGCATCGGGTTCTTTAAAATATTCAAGTTCCTATTAAGCCATTGTGTTAACAGCTTTAGTAATGTGAGATACTTTTCTAGCAGCAGCGTTCTTGTGGAAGATTCCCTTAGAAGCAGCCTTCTCGATCTCAGCTATAGCAACAGGGAGAGCTTCGTTAGCAGCAGCCTTGTCACCAGCAGCAACAGCAGCCTCTACCTTCTTGATATAAGTCTTAACTCTAGACTTAATCGCCTTATTTCTCTCAGCTCTTACCTGACTTGTAATTACTCTCTTCTTAGCAGATTTAATGTTAGCCAATCCGTACACCTCCAAATCATAATTCAATAATAATATCTGTTTCGCATTAAAGCCGGACACGGACGATCTAATGTAAACATACTCACACATTTTATAGTAGAAATTTCTATATGTCAATAAGCAAATGAAGATTTTAGTATAAAAATTTTATTTTTCTACACAATATGTTGTGAGGTGATATGAAAAATGGATAATATAGTGGTTAGAACTGACCTTGCTGTCGAAGCTAATGAAGAGGCCATGAATGGCAGTGGAAGACTTAAAGGTATCAGATTAAGGGAAAGCAGGAAGTCAAGAATGGGCGTTAAAGTCACAGAATTACAGGTGACTAATCATTTGGGCGAAGCCGCAATTGGAAGACCAAAGGGAACTTATCTGACAATAGAAGCGGATGAGATTACAGGCGGTGATGAGGACTATGCCAAAGAGGTTATATCGACGCTTGCAGGCTATATATTCAAGCTTTTAAAGCGCATGAATAAGAATGTTAAGCCTGAAAAAATCCTTGTTATAGGACTTGGCAACAGGAATATAACATCGGATTCATTGGGACCTGAGGTTGTAGACAACATTTGCATTAATATAAGTGAGGGCGAGGAGACTGGCGTATGCACGCTTAGTCCAGGAGTTATGGCACAGACAGGTATTGAGACTGCCGGAATTATTAAGGGTGTTGTAAGCCAGATAAATCCTGATGTGTGCATAGCCATAGATGCACTTGCTGCGAGAAGTGTGAACAGATTAAACAGTACAATACAGCTCTCTGACCAGGGAATTAATCCGGGATCAGGTGTGGGTAATCACAGAATCGGAATAACTAAGGACAATATTGGGGTGCCGGTGCTTGCAATTGGTGTGCCGACTGTTATAGACGCGGAAGGAATTATTCAGGGAGCAGGGAAAATGTATGTGACTCCGAAGGACATCGATTCAGACATAAGAAATATAAGCATCATAATATCCAAAGCAATTAACCGTGTTGGCGTTCATATTCATGGATGACGTGAATACAATATAATGGTAACGCAAAACAAGGAGGCTGTATGGGTGATAGAAAGTACAGGCCTGTGTATATGTTTATATTCACAGGCTTAATACTTATGGTAATAATGATGAATTATAGTTTCAATCTTATATATTATATTCAGAACAGAATCTATGAAAATGCAGTAAAAACGCTGTTTCCTGTTGAAACATATTTTGAAGATAATTATGATGAGAATTCGGGGGCAATATGGGTCGATTCTGAGTATGTTTTCGGAATGACGCAGGATGATAAAGTACCTGCAACCCAGACAGATGAAGGGGTTGTCGAAGCGGGAGCAGGTGCACTTTCACAGGATACACAGCAGAGTGCACCGGGAAATGTCTATAATATATCGGATCTAAGAAATTATGATTTTCTTATGAAATTCTACACAGTCACATCAATTACGGATCTTACACCAGAAATAATGCGTCCTGAGGAGTTTCTGGCAAAAGACCTGTCTCTGGAGAAAAATGCGGATTCCCCGCAGATACTTATATTTCACACACATTCACAGGAAGGATTTACAGATACTGTAGAAGGAGATACATCTACAACAATAATCGGAGTAGGGGATTATCTTACAGATTTACTTACTAATACATATGGTTATAACGTATATCATGATACAACTGTATATGATTATGTTGACGGAAAGCTTGACAGAAGCAAAGCATATACATATGCAGAAGAAAATGTGGCAAAAATACTTGAAGAAAATCCGTCAATTGAAGTTGTAATTGACCTTCACAGGGATGGTGTGCCAGATACAACAAGACTTGTAACAGAGGTAAACGAGGTATCAATGTCTAAGGTTATGCTGTTTAACGGAATAAGCTACAGCAAGGCTAAAGGAGATATAGGGTATCTGTACAATCCAAACAGAGATGACAATCTTGCAATGAGTCTGCAGATGTATCTGTTAGGTGAAGAATATTATCCTGGTTTATTAAGAAAAATATATATTAATGCATACCGTTACTGCCTTCACATGAAAGGAAGGTCAATGCTTATTGAGGCAGGAGCACAGACTAATACAAGTACAGAGGTTAAAAATGCGATGGTACCGTTAGCTGATATGCTTGACAGACTTCTCAGTGGGGAGAAAGCTTACACAGAGTGATTGATGCATGTCTTGTTTTTGCTGCGCATATTACCTATAATAATTATCACATACTAATAACAGGAGGCAGATATGAGTAGTAACAACATTTTAGCAGACTTACAGCCACAGGCTGTATTTAAATATTTTGAACAGATATGTGCAATTCCACATGGCTCTGGTAATGTGAAACAGATAAGTGATTATCTGTGTGAATTTGCAAAAGAAAGGAATCTGTGGTTTAAGCAGGATGAAAGTTATAACGTAATAATCAAGAAACCTGCCAGCGACAGTGAAAGCAAGGCAGCACCGGTTATTCTTCAGGGACATATTGATATGGTAGCTGTAAAGACTGATGATAAGGTTAAAGACATGGAAAAAGAAGGCCTTGACCTGTATATAGAAGACGGATATGTCAAAGCTGACCGCACAACTCTTGGTGCTGATGATGGAATTGCTGTAGCTTATGCACTTGCAGTATTAGACAGCAGGGATATGAACCATCCGCCTATTGAGGCTGTGTTTACAGTTGATGAAGAGGTTGGAATGACAGGTGCAGAGGCAATTAATCTTGACTGCCTTGATGGTAAGATTATGCTTAACATAGATTCTGAAGAAGAAGGAATATTCCTTTCAGGTTGTGCAGGCGGAGCGACTTTAAAGGCTTCTTATCCATTGAATAAATCGGACATTACAGGAACCAGGATTACAATAAAGATTAATGGACTTACAAGTGGACATTCTGGAACAGATATAATATGTCAGCGTGCTAATGCTAATATTCTGATGGGACGTATTCTTTTTGCAGTTAAGGAATATGTGAATATTGTAAGCATATCGGGTGGTGAGAAAGATAATTCGATAGCTCCATTTGCCAATGCAGTAATAATGACACAGGAAGCAGATAAGGTTACAGAGCTTCTTAATAAAACTGCAAATGTTTTAAAAGATGAATATTCAGTAACAGACCCACAGCTTAATATCACAGTGAATAATGAGGGCGAAAGCAGCTGCTCTGCGAGTGATTATAAAACAAGCCAGATGATAATAAATGTGCTTAACTATATACCTGATGGTGTAATTAAGATGAGTAATGATATTAAAGGTCTGGTGCAGACATCTCTTAATCTGGGCGTTGTAAGTTCTGATGAATCAGCATTTTATACGACATATCTTTTGAGGAGCAGTTCACAGAGCGAAAAAGAGTACCTTACAGATAAAATCGGAGCGATGACTGATTATCTTGGTGGAACATACGAACTTGCAGGAGTATATCCGGCATGGGAATTTAAGAAAGATTCTGCAATAAGAGACATGCTGTGTGATTCTTATAAGAAGCTTTTCGGAAAGGATGCGCTTGTAGAGACAATGCATGCAGGTGTCGAATGTGGAATAATGGCAGCTAAGATTGACGGACTTGACTGTGTATCTTTCGGTCCTGATATAATTGATATCCATACTGTTAAAGAGAAACTTGACATTGAATCAACAAGAAGAACATGGGAACTTATAACTGATGTTCTCAAACAACTTGCATAACTAAAAACTATATCTTGTATATGTCGTATCTGGGGAAAATGCTTTTTAAGAAGCTAAAACATACCGGATACGACATTTTTTATACCGATTATAACATGAAGATAACGGATTACGACAAAACGGTCACAATACTATATATATTATTGACAAAGATTATATATTAATATAATCTTATACTCGTACAAAACATTTATATTAATCCATGCGCAGGGATATGAGAATTGGAAAGGGAAAGGTATATGGAGTATAAGAAGTTTGTCGAATATATTAAGGAGAACACAGGGTATATTGCAGGAGAGGGAGGCAATGTTACTATCAACCATGTAATTAAGAACAATGGCTGCGAGATGGATGGACTTGTGATTATGGAGAAGGGGAAGGAGATTGCACCGACTATATATCTTGAAGGATTTTACGAGGAGTATACCAGGGGAGAGGATATCAAGAATATTATAAGGCAGATTGAGACGGTATATAAGGAGAACAAGAATAATGTCACATTTGACGTTAATATTCTTAAGCATTTTGAGACTATAAAAGACAAGATTGTCTATAAAGTTGTCAATTACAGAAGTAATGAAAAGCTGCTTGAGCAGATTCCTCATAAGAGAATACTTGATCTTGCTGTCGTGTTTTATTGCCTGCTTGATAAGGAATATGGAAAGAGTGCTACGGCACTTATATACAATAACAATCTTAAGAACTGGAAAGTAACAATTGATGATGTTTATAAGGCTGCCTTAAAGAATACTCCTGATCTTCTGCATTGCAGGATAAGTTCAATGGCTGCGCTTTTTGAAAAATGTGGTGTTAATGTTGATGGAAAAGAGATTGATCTAAGAGATTATGTTCCGTCAGATATGTACATACTCACTAATGAAACGAAGCTTAACGGTGCAGCGTGTATTCTATATGAGAATGTGTTGTATGATTTCGCACAGAAACTTGGTGAAGACCTGTACATACTGCCATCATCAGTGCATGAAGTTATACTGCTTCCTAAGCTGGCTGTGTTCGAGAAGGATGAACTTGTCAATATGGTAAGGGAAGTTAATACTGAAGGAGTTGCAGCAGAAGAAGTGCTGTCGGATCATGTATATGAATATAACAGAACCCAGAGACTTATAACTATGTAGAATAATCCGGAATAATCAATTAATGTACATGATGGGATTCGAACCCACGATCTTCCGCTCCGGAGGCGAACGCTTTATCCAGCTAAGCTACATGTACACAACATATATTAATTTATATGCTTATCTAATATACATTATTAAATAAAAACCCGCAACAATTGAATTAATTTTTTTCTTTTGTTAGAATTAATACATCTGTATGATAAGAATTGGAGGAAGAATGTCAGAGCGTATTAATAAATATCTCAGCGCCCATGGAGTCTGTTCAAGACGTGAAGCTGACAGAATGATACAGGAAGGACGTATCACAGTTGATGGCAGGATTGCAGCTATGGGTGAGATGGTAGACGACAATACAATTATATGTGTTGATGGCAGAAAAGTTGACAGCAGCACACCGCCACAGGTAGTCATAGCTTTTAATAAGCCTGTCGGAATTGTATGTACTACAACTGATAAACAGGGGAAGAATAACATAGTAGATTATATAGGATATAAAGAACGAATATATCCGGTAGGCAGACTGGATAAGGATTCTGATGGACTTATACTGCTTACTAATGATGGTGACATGATGGACAGACTGCTTCGTTCTGTTAATGGTCATGAGAAAGAATATATCGTTTCTGTTAATAAACCGATTAATAGAGACTTTATAAAGCGAATGTCAGGTGGAATATATCTTAAAGAACTCGACAGAACTACAAGAAAATGTGTTGTAGAAAAGATATCAGATAAGACATTCAGGATAATTCTTACACAGGGACTTAACAGACAGATAAGAAGAATGTGTGCAGAATGTGGATATAGTGTAACTAAACTGACAAGAATAAGAATTATGAATGTGCAGCTTGGAGATTTAAAGACAGGTGAGTACAGAGAACTTGACAGTAAAGAACTTAATACACTTTATGAGCAGATATATAAGTAAGCATATAAGGAGCGGATTATGGATTTATTACAGGAATATTCAGAACTTAAGAAGACCATAGATTACCATATGGACAGATATTACAATCAGGATGAGCCGGAGATAAGTGATTATGAGTATGATAAGCTTATGATAAGGCTTAAGGAGATTGAAAAAGAGCATCCTGAATGGGTGACATCTGATTCACCTTCACAGAAGATTGGTGGAACTGTCAAAAGAGAAGCCGGAGTAAAGGTAACTCATAATGTACCTATGTTATCTATTGAAGATGTGTTTTCAGAAGATGCTGTGTGTGCATGGATTGATAAAGTACATGCCATGCATCCTGACTGCACATTTTCAGTAGAGACTAAGATTGATGGTTTAAGCATGAGCTTAAGATATGTAAAAGAAGCAGATGGAAAGCTACATCTGCAGTTAGCAGAGACAAGAGGAGACGGACTTATTGGTGAGGATGTCACAGCTAATGCAAGAGTTATTGGTGATGTATTACAGGTTATCGACCTGCCTTATGATTCACTTGAACTTCGTGGTGAAGTGTATATGAGCCATGAGGATTTTGAAAAGTATAATGAAGAACAGGAAAGACTTGAGAAAAAGACAGCTGCTAATCCTAGAAATCTTGCTGCTGGAACATTAAGACAGCTTGATACTTCAATTACGAAGAAGAGAGGTCTTAAGATGTTTATCTTTAATGTACAGGATGGACCTGCTGAGATTATGGAAAGTCACGGTAAGGGAATGGATATATTAAAGGCAGCAGGTGTACCGGTTGTATATCATAAGATATGTAAGACCAAAGAAGAGGTTGTCAGTGCTATTGATGAGATAGGAAGAATGAGAGAAGAACTTCCATATGATATTGATGGGGCTGTTGTAAAGATTGACCATATTGCATTCAGACAGGAGTTCCCGGCAGGAAGTAAGTATTCAAGCGGACATATTGCATACAAGTATCCACCAGAAGAAAAGGTTATTGTTATGGATGATATTCTTGTAGATGTGGGAAGAACAGGAAAACTTACATTTACAGGAATATTCCATGATCCTGTAACAGGCAAACCAGCAAGATTGTGCGGTACAAGTGTATCAAGAGCTACTCTTCATAATCAGGATTATATTACACAGATGAATGTAGGAATCGGTGGAGAATATAAACTGTTTAAGAGTGGTGAGATTATTCCTAAGCTTAATGGCTGCGTAAAGAAGCCAGAACATGTGTTTGAAGCACCAAAGGTATGTCCTGTATGTGGTGAACCTCTTGTGCGAGAAGAGGATACAGCAGATATAAGATGTGTCAATCCGTCATGTGCAGCACAGTTGTCAAGAACAGTGGCGTATTTTACATCTCTTGACTGCATGAATATCATGGGACTTGGCGAAACTCTTGTTGATGCTCTTATAAAAGATGGATATATACACAATTATGCTGATATATACACATTGAAAGACCATCGTGATGAACTGATTGAGAAGGGAATCATAGGAAAAGAGAAGAATACTGATAAGCTGCTTGCAGCTATTGAGAAGTCTAAAGAAAACACACCAGACAGACTTCTTACTGCACTTGGAATAAGAAATGTCGGTAAGAATACCGCTAAGCAGATTATGAATTATTATGATAATCTTATGGCACTTGCTGACGCAGGAGAGGAAGAACTGCAGAATATCCCGGATATAGGTGCAACCACAGCTAAATGTATATATGACTTTTTCCATGATGAAGCTAATATTGAACTGCTGGACAGATTCACACAGTTAGGTCTTAATATGCAGATGCCAGAGAAGAAAGAGGCTTCCGACAAGCTTGCAGGAAAGACTGTTGTTGTAACAGGAAGTTTTGATAATTACAGCCGTAAGGATATGGAAGAACTGATTGTTTCCAATGGAGGCAAGGCTACCGGAAGTGTCAGCAAGAAGACGGATTATCTTGTTGCTGGTGAGGCAGCAGGTTCTAAGCTTGATAAGGCTAATGCGCTGGGGGTAACGGTGCTTACGATTGATGAATTTATGGAAATGATAAAGTAAAGAATTAACAGGTTGATAATGTTATATATGTCTAATATAATATTAATAGAAAACAATTTGTTATAGAAAGATATGGAGGTGATTATGTATGGCAACTTCAAGCATTACCAAGAATTTTGTGGTTTCAGGTAAGAAACAGGTTGAACAATTCGCTGATGCAATTGAAGCGTCGTATAAAGAATCTCTTTCAGAATCAAGTCCATCTTCTTGCAGATACAGAGAAATACATGAAACAAATGAAGTGTACAGAGTAATGGAGAAGTGGAAAGAATTATATGGAGGATGATTTTTTAGTATTAAATATCAGAGAATATATAAAAATGGGAAAAGTTGGAGAAGACATGCTCAGGCAGGTTTTCTCCAGTTTTAAGTTTGGTTTGACACTAAAGTTACAAAAAAATATAAAGAAAACTCACATACTTTGGTTCAGTTATTAAAGGTGATATGATATAATCAGACAACAACGATAACAGAAAGAAGGAACAATAATGCCAATTAAGATTCAGAGTGATTTACCAGCTAAAGCAGAATTGGAAGAAGAGAATATATTCGTCATGGACGAAAATAGAGCTATTTCACAGAATATAAGACCTTTGGAGATAATAGTTCTTAATCTTATGCCTATAAAGCAGGACACAGAATTACAGCTTTTAAGAGGGTTATCTAATACACCCTTACAGATAGATGTTACATTTTTACAGATGTCATCACATGTTTCAAAGAATACATCAGCTTCACATATTAAGAAGTTTTACCAGACCTTTGAAGAGATTAAAAGCAATAATTATGATGGAATGATTATTACAGGTGCACCCGTCGAGAAACTCGACTTTGAAGAGGTTAATTACTGGGATGAACTTACAACAGTAATGGAGTGGTCTAAGAAGCATGTTACCTCAACAATTCATATATGCTGGGGTGCGCAGGCAGGACTGTATTACCATTATGGTATCAAGAAGGAATTACTTTCTAAGAAACTGTCAGGTGTATACAAGCACAGAGTTATGAATAGAAAAGAGCCTTTAGTAAGAGGCTTTGATGATGTATTCATGGCACCACATTCAAGATATACACAGGCAAGCAGACAGCAGATTCTTGACAATCCAAGACTTAAAGTACTTGCTGATTCAGATGAAGCAGGAATATATATTGTTCTTGGTGATGGCGGAAAAGAGATATTTGTTATGGGACACCCTGAATATGACAGATTAACTCTTGACCAGGAATATAAGCGTGACATTGACAAAGGAATTGAACCTGACCTTCCAGTTAATTATTATCCTGATGATGACTGCAACAGAAAGCCATTGCTTTCATGGAGAAGCCACGCTAACAACCTCTATACGAACTGGTTGAATTATTATGTATACCAGATAACTCCTTATGACCTTAATGAGAGTTATGATAATTACTGTATTTAAGGGAATTTGTAGCTTGATTACTGGGATTCCTGTGAATGGATAAATTGTCAATATTGTGGCATAAGCTGGCATAATTTGGCGTATGTTGGTGTGATGGTGGAGACAAAATGGAGACAGTTTGTTTTCCGTGGAGACAACTATAATAATATATTATGGATAAAGATGCTCATTGATACAACTTAATATTAAGACATATAAATAAGTCCATGTACTTGTATTTTACAGGTATGTGGGCTTATTTTAGTGCCTTAAAATGTGTAGATGATAAAAATACTCATATAAAGCATAAAAAGTTAAATTTGAGCCATATACGCATTTTTAAGCCGTATATAGAAGGCTAATTTGAAATGGTGATTTCATGGTATTAATTAAAGGAGGACAAATGAAACAGAAGATTATTAAACCAGGAGTTGTAAGAAGAATTGCTGAGAAGATTGCAGATGAAGGAATGAACATATCGATGGAAACAGTTGATATATGTTTGACAGCCTTTTTAGACACTGTAGCAGATATTTTGTCTGAAGGTGATTCGGTTGTATTGAAAGGATATATGAACATATATCCAAAACAGTATAAGGCTAAAGAAGTTAAAAATGTTGCGGATCAGTCAAGGGTTTATATACCAGCACATTATAAAGCAAGAATTAAGACAGGTACTAAGTTAAATGCAGCTTGCAAGGATTTGAAAGGGGAAAAGTAATGGAACGAATAACCAGAGACAAACTTGTAAAGAAAGTTGCAGATAATTTACAAGATAAGAGTATTAATTTTAGTATTCCTTATCATGGTAAATATAAGAAAAAATATTCACAGCAGATAATTGAAACAGTATTAACAGAACTACTAAATACAACAATAGCAGAACTTGAAAAGGGGAATGCAGTTATAATAAGAGAGTATTTTTCAATTAAGCCAGTATGGAGAAATTCTAAAAATGCTAGGAATGTTGCCACAGGAGAAAAGGTTATTATTCCTGCAAGGTATCAGTTAAAGGTAAAAGCAGCAAGGTTTTTGAAAGAAGCTTGTGAGCGTTTTAATAATAAGATTTTAAGTGAAGAAAAATAATCGGCAGACATACACTGATTCAAAATAAATGTATGGATATTTCCTAACAGGCAGGAAGTAAAAGAAAGACTGTATCAGAGTTCAAGAATATCTATAGTGCAATTCAGCACATTTTACAATATGAAAAATTGAATATTAGGTCTGCTGCCAGATGGTAGCTTATTAAGGTGTTTTTCGATTATGTGTTTTCTTGACCTCTGATTTATTAATAAGGAGGATTATGATTAATGATAATAAAGAGACAAAAATATGTAAGAGGTGTGGGAGGGAGCTTCCATTAGATAAATATGCTATTAGTAATGGGTATATAAGAAGTTTCTGTAAAGATTGTGGTAATAAATATCACAGGGAGTATTGTCATGCTAAAAGAATGCAAGCTAATATAGAACTATATAAAACAGATATTTCTATGCAAATACAGCGTAAATATAAACATATCAATTCATTAAGAATATTAACTAAGACGGTATCAGGAATAAATTATATAACCAGAGATGAAAAGTTTGTTAGTTTATTAGACTATAAGAGTGCATGGATATCATCTTATGGCAGAATTATTATAAAGGATAATGATGGATATAGGCTGTTAAAAGGTTCGTATTCAAGAAAAGACAAAGAATTATATTATACTCTTGAAAAGAATGTGTATTTTAAAACAAAGAAAGAATGGGGATATAAGAAAGTAAAGGTAAAAGCTAGAGACCTCGTTATTCAGACATTTATTGTTAATTATGATATGCAGAATAATATCAAGGTATGGCATACTGACAATAATATAAAAGATAACTATTATAAGCATTTATATCCAGTAACAGAATTACAGTATGAAGCTATAAAGAAAATGCATGATAAAACAGGAATAGTATCAGAAGAACAAATTATGCGTATAGTCAATTCTGCGGAGTATA
>JAUNOK010000028.1 GCA_030537195.1 Eubacteriales bacterium
AATACTTTGTTTATCCCGAAATCACTTGCGAATAATGTATTAAACCCGTCACCAGTATGATTAATAACAACCATTGTATCTATGACTTTTGTTGTCTGGTCTATTGTAAATCCCCATAAATTCTTATATTCCAATGAATATTTATGAAGATGTACATTATTATTCGAGTCCTTACTTTCGTATATTATATATATGCCGGATTTGGCTATTAACAATCCATTCTCTCTGATAGAACATGTATCCATCGTTCTTTCTGGCTTAAAAAAATAATATTCATTATCATTCTGACTTTCATGCGTAAAATTACCTATAAATGCTTCGGCTCTTCCATATGGCATGTTATTATAATTATAATATCCATAATAACCAGAAGAAAGATTATCAACAAGCTTTATAAGTATTTCTCTCAAATCAATATGTATATCTCTACCAGCCTCTGTCCATTGTCTTATTTTTTCAATATCCTGTCTTCTCTGTTCTTCCCTTTGACGTGCAATTTCCGCATCTCTGGCCTTAACATATTGTCTTATACATAAAGCCACAACCAGCAGAATTATTTCACATATAATGAATACCAGAATATTCTTTAATATCAAAGACAAAATACCTATAACAACTGTACTACTTATTACATAATGATTCTCAAATGCGTACTTTATTCCCGAAACAATTCCATAGATAATCATTAATACTATAATCGCAATTATAATAAACTTAATCATATATCCCACCTCATATTTAAGCAATTATTTCATGTGTACATCAAGCTGGTTAAATGGAATCTCGATTCCATTCTCATCAAATATCCCCTTATAATGCTCAAGCAGGTTAAATCTTACATTCCAGTAATCTGGTGTATTAACCCATGCTCTTGTTTCAAGTGTTACACAGCTTTCATCAAGGCTCTTAACAACTACAGCCACATCCTTATCCTTAAGAATTCCCTGCTCACTGTTAATAACCTGTTCAAGAAGTTTCTTAGCCTTAGGAATATCTGATGAATACCCTATTCCTATCTCAATGTCAATTCTTCTTGTATTCTCTGCACCTATATTGACAATACTTGAATTAGAAAGTGAACCATTAGGAAGCATTATTACTTTATTATCAATTGTAATAAGTCTTGTGTAGAGAATCTCAATAGACTTAACTGTTCCCTCATTAGTTCCAACTATAATATAATCACCGACCTTGAAAGGCTTGAATATAAGAATAAGAATTCCCCCGGCGAAGTTTGACAGACTTCCCTGCAGTGACATACCAATTGCAAGTGCTGCAGAACCAAACAGCGTCAATAATGATGTCGTCTGGAATCCCAGCTTGTCAACAACTATCATAATAAGTATCGCGTACATTGCAAATCTTAATACTGATACTGCGAAATTAACAACACCCTTATCAAGTGAGCTTCTGTCAAGCATCTTCTTAACAAGCTTATCAAGCACCTTGATTATCTTCTTTCCGACAACCCATATAATTACTGCAATAATCAGTTTACCAACAAGTGATACTGACCAGTTACCCAGCTCGTTTAATAACTGTTTCAAATGTGCAATAGAAAAGAACTTTGTTATCTGGTCTGTTTCCTGCTGAATTGTTGTGGCTGCATCTGCCACAAGTCCTATGAATCCCATAGCAACCCCTCCTTTGTATTATTTCATTTTTTATTTTATTTTCTTCTTAAGCTGCTCTAACTGCTTCTTAGTCTGTATATCAATCTCTTCGCTTGCGCGGGCAGCTTCCTCTGCTTTTCTTACAGCTTCTTCCTTGGCTTCAATTGCTTCCCTGCAGGCTTTCTCCGCCTGTTTTCTTGCTTCAATTGCACGCTTTGCTTCTTCTGCTGCAGCAAGTTCAAGCCTTTCTGCCTCTGCTGCCTTTCTCATAGCTTCCTGCTTAGCAATTGCAGCTCTCTTTAATACAGCAATCTCCTCAAGTTCAAGCTGTGTATATGGCTCACTATTGTATATAACACATGACAGTCCCGGCAGTGTAACGTCAATGTATTCCATATCATCACCATCATTATCTGACTTGATAATCTGTCCATTAACCTTCTCATCTCCGCCGAACTTTTTCCACTCACTGTTAAATACTTCTTTATACTTTCCACGAACATCAACATGAAGTCTGTAGTTTTCCCTCTTAACCGGAGTAAAATTCACAGCAATTACCAGCTTGTTACCCTTACTGTCAGCCCTCTGCATAGCAATAACTGTCTCTTCCGGATTAGAATTCTCAAGCCACATAAATCCATCAGGGTCGTTGTCAAGTTCATAAAGAGCCGCATTTTTTACATAGAACTTATTAAGTTCTGATATGAACTTCTCAAGTCCGGCATCCTGTCCTGCAGTAAACATCTTGCTTCCCGGATGTGCATACATGAATCCAAGTGCCGCCTTAATATCTGACAAATGTGCCTTCTCATCACTGCCTGACACCATCTCCACAAATGCCTTCTGTCTGAAATCATCATGGTTAAGTGACAGCATGAAATCCTCACCATAATTATAGAGCATTCCATATGTCAGTTTATCATACTCACCCTTTCTGAACAGCGGGTCAGTTCCCATGAATTCAAGAAAATCCTTAGTCCAGCAGTTATTCTGCTTATAAGTAAACATGAGTGGGTCATCATTATCTGCCGCAGTAACTCCAAACCAGCCGCTCGATTCCTCAGCAATTGTAAAACATCCGTCGCCACGTCTGGCAATACATTTGTTCATGGTCTTAAGGAATTCGATTGCATCAAGATTCTCGTTGCCGCCGTACATGTTAGGTGTCCATGTGCCCGGCTGCTTGCCGTAATCAAGGTAAAGCATTGAAGCCACACCATCAATTCTTATTCCATCAATATGGTAATCATTAAGCCACATTAACACGCTTGATAAAAGGAAACTCCTGACCGCACCCTTCTTATAGTCAAATGTGATAATATCCCACTCAGGATGCTTCTCAAGTGATGGCTTAAGATATCCGTAAGCATCTGCCCCGTCAAAATCATACAGTCCCTTTGACTCTGTGCCAAAGTAAGCTCCGTTCCAGTCAATTATGACACCAACTCCGGCATTATGGAAATTATCAACAAGTTTCTTAAGTCCATCACTTCCACCTATTCTGTGTGTCACCGCGAAATATCCCAGTGTTGAATATCCGTTCATTGCCTCGTTAAGATACTCTGCAACTGGAAGAAGACAGATATGTGTATATCCTTCCTGTTTTACATACTTTACAAGCTCATCTGCACTTTTTTCTTTCAGCCAGTCACTAAGCGATACTTCATATACTGTAACAGGATTCTTCTTTCCAGCCTCTCTTTTTCTTTTTATCATCCATAATCCGTCATTCCATGTGTAAGAATCAGGCATTTTCTCGCCACTTACAACTGATGCGGTAACTGGAACTGACGATATCTGTCTTGACACAGGGTCTAACTTTCTTGTTGTTCCCTTGCCCTGTCTCTTTATCTCATACATATATTCGCATCCAGCCGACAGACCCGGAATAAACAGTTCAAATACTCCTGTATCTTCAATTCTCTCCATCAGGTGGACTCTGCCATCGTATTTGTTGAATTCTCCAATTACACTTACGCTGAGTGCTTCAGGTGCCCAGACAGTAAACAGCACACCTTTAATCCCATTGACAGTTCTTTCATGAGCACCAAGTATGTGTGCTGCATTTTTCTCTTCTCCCGCCAGAAATGCTTTGTAATCGGATGCCTTGCTAATATTGTCAAATGCATAGGGGTCTGTATATTCTGTGACCTCTCCATTAACTTTCTCAACCGAATAAGTGTATGAAAGCTTCTTCTTTGGTGAAACAAGTGCTGCAAAGAAGCCGGCTTCATCTACCTTTTCCATATTAACAGCAGTCTTTCTGCCTTCAATATGAAGCTTCACTGCTACAGCATCAGGACGCATAATCTGTACAAGCAGCCCCTTTGCTGTAACATGTGCGCCAAGCAGTTCTTTAGGCTTGTCGCACTCTGCATATACAATCCCCTCAATATCCGGCCAGTTCATCAGGCCGTACAAATTCTTATTCATACATTACTCCCATCCACTGTCTGAAACATTCTGTCCATGATGATACCTGTGGTTCATAATGTCCCATATTAATTGTTGCTGTCTCACGCGTTCCAAGACCAAGTCCATGTGTGCCCTTTGTATACACATGATAGTCAAATGCTATCCCCTGCTTTCTTAATGCTTCAACCATAAGCAGTGAATTCTCAAGTGGCACTGTCATATCCTCACATGTATGCCATATGAATGCAGGCGGTGTATCCTTATCAACTCTCTTTTCTATAGATACCTCATCAATAAGCTCATCGTACCTATCCCCAAGGCTTCTCTCAAATGATGCCCTGTGTGCATTATCCCCAGATGTAATTACAGGATATCCTAGAAGCATGCCATTCGGCTTAACATACTCATGACTGCACTTAAGTACATTCTCAAGAAGATAATCAAGCCTGTCAGAGTTCCATCCTGTTCCAAGCAGTCCTGCAACATGACCGCCGGCTGAGAATCCCGCAATAATAATCTTATCAGGGTCAACATCCCACTCCGCCGCATTATCTCTTACATATTTCATCGTATAAGCCGCCTCAAAAAGCTGCGCCGGATATGTAACAGGTGCCAGACTGTATCTTAATACAACAGAATTATACCCCATATCAAGCATCTTAATAGCTATGGCTTCACCCTCTCTTGGTGAATGATGGTTATATCCCCCTCCCGGACATATTACAATAAGAGGTCTCTTAAACGGATCCTGATCCTTAGGAAATACGTCTTTGATGTAAGTTGTAATCGTCGCACTTCCATTCTGTTCTATTCCTAATTCCTTATATGGTAAGTCTATATTAATAGTTTTATGTAACATTGTCAGTCCTTCCTATCTAGCTAGTTAATTGTAGTTGAAATGTAGTTGTGGTGCTGTGTGTATATTTTCATGCGTGGTCTCATGGATTCCTGCGCTTAGTGGGAGTAAATGCCACACAGCTCGTCATAAATCGACCACGCACGAAAATATACACACAGCACATCTACACTTCTACAAAAAGCAGATTAATATCTGCTTAGAATCTATGTATGAAAAGTCCGCTTCTTAACTTTGGCTCAAACCATGTTGACTTAGGAGGCATAAGAAGTCCTGCGTCTGCTACCGCGAAAAGTTCACCTATAGAAGTTGCATACATTGAAAAAGCAAGGACGCAGTCATTGTCACATCTACGTTCAAGTTCGCCTAAGCCACGGATTCCACCTACGAAGTCTATTCTCTTATCTGTCTTAGGGTCATGGATTCCTAAGAGTGGCTCTAATACGTTGTTCTGAAGTACTGCTACGTCTAAACCGTCTACTGGGTCACTGCTTAAGATTTCTTCTTTAGCTGTGAGTGTATACCACTTCTTTCCAAGATACATTCCGAATTCACCCTTCTTAGAAGGTGCAACCTGTGTGCTGCTCTCGCTTACAGTGAATTTCTCTTTAATCTTAGTTATGAACTCTTCTTCTGTTAAGCCATTTAAGTCCTTTACAACTCTGTTGTATGGCATAATCATGAGTTCTTCGTCTGGGAATAATACTGACAGGAAATAATTGAATTCTTCATTGCCTGTGTATCCCGGATTGGCTTCTCTTCTGCGTAAGCCTACCTTTACAGCAGAAGCTGCCCTGTGGTGTCCGTCCGCAATGTATATCTGGTTAATTCCTGCAAATGCTTTTTCTATAGCTTCTACAGATTCTTTGTTGCTGATTTTCCATGCCTGATGTCTTATTCCATCAACTGCTGTGAAGCTGTATATCGGCTTTTCCAGCTTTGCCTTGGCAACCTCTGCATTAATCACTGCATTGGCTCTGTATGCTAAGAATATAGGACCTGTCTGTGCGCTGCATGTATCAACATGGTTGATTCTGTCTAATTCCTTGTCAGCTCTTGTGTTCTCATGCTTCTTGATAACATTGTTAAGATAATCATCAATAGACGCACATGCTACGATTCCCGTCTGGGTTCTTCCGTCCATAGTAAGCTCATACACATAATATGCCTTATCCTTATCTGTTATAAATGTTCCATCATCTATAGCTTCCATAAGCATATCATGAGCCTTCTTATATACCTGCTCACTATACATATCAACTGATTCATCAAACTGGGTCTCTGCCCTGTCAATCTTAAGGAATGATAATGGTTCTCTTGCCACCTCTGCCCTTGCCTCTTTCGAATCATATACATCGTAAGGAAGCGCTGCTACTCTGTCTGCTACATCTTCATTGGGTCTTACACATTCAAATGGTCTTATTACTGCCATACTAACCTCCATCCGCACTCTTTAGTTTTACAAACGTGCTAATTATTAAATATATTTTAACATTCAGACATCCTTAATACAAGAAAGACCAGCCAAATGTTACAACAAATGACTGGTCTTTAATATTATTCTTATTAAATATAATTACTTAATAACTCTTACTTTGATAACACCTTCGATTGCTGAAAGTTCTTCAACAACTGCATCTGATACTGATGATTCAATATCTAAGAGAGAATATGCATAATCACCTCTTGACTGGTTAGCCATAGATGCAATATTGATTCCTGCTGCACCAAGAACTGTTGTTATCTTACTGATAACTGCTGGTACATTCTTGTGGCATACAGTAATTCTTCCTTCAGTTGCGCATACTCCGCAATCACAGTTAGGATAGTTAACTGAATTAACGATATTACCATTCTCAATAAAGTTTCTAAGTTCCTTAACTGCCATAACTGCACAGTTATCTTCTGCTTCTGCTGTTGAAGCTCCAAGATGAGGAAGAACAATTGCTCCTTCCATCTTAGCTGTTGTTGGATTAGGGAAATCTGAAACATAAGTCTTAACTCTTCCAGACTTAAGTGCCTCTCCGATAGCAGCTTCATCAACAAGTACATCTCTTGCACAGTTGATAATTACTGTTCCGTCCTGCATAAGGTCAAATGCTTCCTTGTTAATCATTCCCTTAGTGCTGTCAAGTGCTGGAACATGAACTGTAATGTAGTTACATTCCTTATAGATATCCTTAACATCAGATATATACTTAACTTCACTTGAAAGATTCCATGCTGCCTTAACTGAAACATATGGGTCATATCCATATACTTCCATTCCAAGTGCAACTGCTGCATTGGCAACTAACTGACCGATTGCTCCAAGACCGATAACACCGAGCTTCTTACCCTTGATTTCCTGTCCTGCAAATGCTTTCTTAGCCTTCTCAGTTGCTTTGGCAATATCAGGGTCTTCTGCATTATCAGCAACCCACTTGTTACCGCCGATTAAATCTCTTGAAGCTAAAAGCATAGCTGCAATAACCTGTTCCTTAACTGCGTTAGCGTTAGCTCCTGGTGTGTTGAATACAACAATACCTTCCTCAGCACATTTGTCAAGAGGAATATTATTAACACCTGCACCAGCTCTTGCGATTGCAAGAAGGTTATCACTAAGCTCCATATCATGCATCTTGGCACTTCTTACAAGTACAGCCTGTGCATCTTCGAATGAACTCTCTGTATTGTATTCATCAGAGAAAAGCTTTAATCCGCAGGCTGCTATATTATTAAGACAATTAACATTAATCATTATGCATTCTCCTTCTCGAACTTCTTCATGAATTCAACAAGCTTCTCTACGCCTTCGATTGGCATAGCATTGTAGATAGATGCTCTCATACCGCCAACTGTTCTATGTCCCTTAAGATTAACAAATCCTGCTTCTGAAGCTTCCTTAATGAACTTGGCTTCCATAGCGTCCTTAGCTTCTTTATCTTCAATGTTGCATACGAAAGGTACATTCATAAGTGAACGGTCTTCTTTAACAACTGTTCCCATGAATAACTTGCTCTCGTCAAGGAAATCATAAAGAATCTTAGCCTTCTTCTCGTTGTGTTCCTTCATTGCTGAAAGTCCGCCCATCTTCTTAATCCACTTGAATACCTTGCCACAGATATAGATATTGTAGCATGGTGGTGTATTGTAAAGAGAATCTGCATCTGCCTGTGTCTTCCACTTAAGCATTGTAGGAGTTCCTGGAAGAACATCATCTGTTATAAGATCTTCTCTGATAATTGCAATTACAACGCCTGCAGGTCCGATGTTCTTCTGAACACCGCCATATACAACGCCGTACTTAGTTACATCCATAGGCTCTGATAAGAAGCATGATGAAACATCAGATACAAGAATGTGTCCCTTAGTATTAGGTAATGTCTTGAACTTTGTTCCGTAAATTGTGTTGTTCTCGCAGATATATACATAATCAAGATCCTCTGGGATATCAAGATCTGAGCAGTCTGGAATATATGTAAATGTCTTATCTGCTGAAGAAGCAAGCTCTACAGCCTCGCCGAAAATCTTGGCTTCTGCAAATGCTTTCTTAGCCCACTGTCCTGTAAGGATATAACCAGCTTTCTTATTCTTCATAAGGTTCATAGGTACTTCAGCGAAGAACTGCGATGCACCACCCTGTAAAAATAACACCTTATAGTTATCTGGGATGTTAAGAAGGTCTCTTAAGTCCTTCTCTGCCTCTTTGATGATGTTGTCATAAACCTTGGATCTGTGGCTCATTTCCATTACCGACTGTCCGCTTCCCTGGTAATCTAACATTTCATCTGCTGCTTCTTTGAGTACTTCCTCTGGTAAAACAGCTGGACCAGCGCTAAAGTTATAAACTCTACTCACCTTTTCTTCCTCCTAAAATATAAAATATTGAAGACTATTTTAGTCCTTTATCACATTAAAGTCAATATCTGAGTTATTTCTTGTTATTAAGGTCTTCTCTGTCGAATGCCTCTGATATGGCAGCTCCCGGTGAAACCATAGGGAATACCTTATCTTCTCTGTCAATATGACAATCAATAACACATGGGATATTGAGCTCTATTGCTTCTTTAAATGCTTTCTCAAACTCTTCGATTGTATCAACACTGTAAGCCTTAGCTCCCATTCCTTCTGATACTTTAACGAAATCTACCTGATCATCAAGAACTGTAGCTGAATATCTCTTGCCATAGAAAAGATCCTGCCACTGTCTTACCATACCAAGTACATGGTTGTTAAATATAACTTCAATAATAGGAATGTTATATCTTGTTGCTGTTGCAACCTCGTTCATGTTCATACGGAAGCAGCCATCACCTGCGATGTTGACAACTGTCTTATCCTTACGTCCAACCTTGGCACCGATACATGCACCAAGACCGTATCCCATGGTTCCAAGACCGCCTGATGTAAGGAGTGTTCTTGGCTCTTTGAACTTGTAATGCTGTGCTGCCCACATCTGATGCTGTCCAACATCTGTTGTGATAATGGCATCACCCTTAGTAATCTCATATATCTTTTCCATGATAAGAGGTCCGTTAAGAATATCTCTGTTATATCTCATTGGATAATCAAGCTTGTAAGATTTGATGTGTTCCATCCAGTCTGAGTGATCCTGATCATCTAACTTATCATTGATTCTCTTAAGGATTTCCTTAGCATCGCCAAGTACATATGCATCTGTCTTAACATTCTTATTAATCTCAGCTGCATCAACATCGAACTGGAGAATCTTGGCATTCTTAGCGAATTTCTTAGTATTACCTGTAACTCGGTCTGAGAATCTTGCGCCAACTACGATAAGAAGGTCACACTCTGAAACTCCGTAATTAGATGTCTTAGTACCATGCATACCAAGCATTCCTGTATATCTGTCGCTTGAACCGTCAAATGCACCTTTACCCATAAGTGAGTCACATACAGGTGCATCTACTTTCTCTACAAATGTCTTAAGTTCATCAGATGCTTCTGATATAACTGCACCGCCACCTACGAATACATATGGCTTCTTAGCCTTCTTAATAAGTGTTACAGCCTTGTCGATATCTTCATCCTTAATGCTTGCTGTAATTCTTTCAACTGGCTTTGGAACTCTTGGAGTATATTCACATTCTGCTGCTGTTACATCCTTAGTAACATCTACTAATACAGGACCTGGTCTTCCTTCTTTGGCAATTCTGAAAGCATTTCTTAATGTCTTGGCAAGATCCTTGACATTCTTAACAATATAGCTGTGCTTTGTAATTGGCATTGTAACACCAGCTATATCAATCTCCTGAAAGCTGTCTCTTCCAAGAAGCGGAACTGTTACGTTACATGTAATTGCAACCATAGGAACTGAATCCATATAAGCTGTAGCAATACCTGTTACAAGGTTAGTTGCTCCCGGACCTGATGTTGCAAAGCATACACCAACTTTACCTGTTGCTCTTGCATATCCATCAGCAGCGTGTGATGCACCCTGCTCATGTGATGTAAGAATATGAGTTATCTCATCTGAATGCTTATAAAGAGCATCATATACATTAAGAATAGCTCCACCAGGGTATCCAAATATTGTATCAACGCCCTGTTCTTTCAAGCATTCAACAATTATCTCTGAACCATTTAACTTCATTTATCTTCTCCTGATTTCTCTTTAATGTCTTTTAATAATTTAATTAAATATTATTCTTCTACTGAACTCTTAAGAATAGCTCCTCTGTTTCCTGATGTTACGAGTGAAGCATATCTCTTTAAGTATCCTGTTGTTACCTTAGGTTCTCTTGGCTGCCACTTAGCCTTTCTTGCAGCAAGTTCTTCATCTGAAACCTTAAGTTCAAGCTTAAGTCCAGGAATATCAATACTGATGATATCTCCTTCTTCAACTAAAGCGATAGGTCCGCCAACAGCTGCCTCTGGTGATACATGACCGATAGATGCTCCACGGCTTGCACCTGAGAAACGTCCGTCTGTGATAAGGGCAACTGATGAACCAAGTCCCATACCTGCAATAGCTGATGTAGGATTAAGCATTTCTCTCATACCAGGGCCGCCCTTAGGTCCTTCATAACGGATAACAACTACATCACCTTCAACAATCTTACCACCCTTAATTGCAGCGATTGCATCTTCCTCTGAATCAAATACTCTTGCTGGGCCTTCATGTACAAGCATCTCTGGAACAACTGCTGAACGCTTAACTACTGAACCGTCTGGTGCAAGATTTCCTGAAAGAACTGCAAGACCACCTGTCTTACTGTATGCGTTGTCAACTGTTCTTATGACTTCTGGATCACGGTTGTATGCTGTTGCGATACATTCGCCGATTGTCTTTCCTGAAACTGTCATACAGTCTGTGTTAAGAAGTCCGATATCTGCAAGCTCCTTCATAACCGCATATACACCACCTGCTTCGTTGAGGTCTTCCATGTATGTAGGACCTGCTGGTGCAAGATGGCAGAGGTTAGGAGTCTTTTCGCTGATTGGGTTAGCGAACTTGATATCGAAGTCAAATCCTATCTCATGTGCAATAGCTGGAAGGTGAAGCATTGAGTTAGTAGAACATCCAAGTGCCATATCTACTGTAAGGGCATTCATAATTGAATCCTTAGTGATAATATCTCTTGCTGTGATACCCTTCTTAACCATATCCATAACAGCCATACCTGCATGCTTTGCAAGCTTGATTCTCTCTGAATATACGGCTGGGATTGTACCGTTTCCTCTAAGTCCCATACCAAGTGCCTCTGTAAGGCAGTTCATTGAGTTAGCTGTGTACATACCTGAACATGAACCACATGTTGGGCATACCTTTTCCTCAAATTCAAGTACATCTTCTTCTGTCATTGTTCCAGCTGCATATGAACCAACAGCCTCGAACATAGAAGAAAGACTTCTCTTCTTACCCTTAACATGACCTGCAAGCATTGGTCCGCCTGATACGAATACAGTTGGAAGATTAAGTCTTGCTGCTGCCATTAAAAGTCCAGGAACATTCTTATCACAGTTAGGAACCATTACAAGTCCGTCAAACTGATGTGCAATTGCCATACACTCTGTTGAATCTGCAATTAAGTCTCTTGTTACTAAAGAGTACTTCATTCCGACATGTCCCATTGCAATACCATCACATACTGCAATAGCTGGGAATACTACAGGCACACCGCCTGCCTCAGCAACTCCTAATTTAACTGCATTAACAATCTTATCAATATTCATATGACCTGGTACTATCTCATTGTATGAGCTTACAATACCAATCATAGGTTTCTTCATCTCTTCTGCTGTGAAGCCAAGTGCATTAAAAAGGCTTCGTGCAGGTGCCTGCTGCATACCACTTCTGGCGTTATCACTTATCATAACTTATCTCCTTAATATATGTATTATTTAATATTAGACTCTCTCTGCGATTAAATCACCCATCTTGTCAGTTCCGACAAGTGTGCATCCATCTGACATAATATCAGTTGTTCTGTAACCTTCTTTTAATACGGCTGCAACTGCTGCTTCAATAGCATCAGCTTCCTTGTCAAGATCAAGAGAGTATCTTAACATCATGGCTGCGCTGAGAATTGTTGCAATTGGGTTAGCAACATTCTTTCCAGCAATATCAGGTGCTGAACCATGGCTTGGCTCATAAAGACCTAACTTAGTCTTATTAAGACTTGCACTTGATAACATTCCGATTGAACCTGTTATCATACTTGCCTCATCTGATAATATATCTCCAAACATGTTCTCTGTAAGGATAACATCGAACTGTCCAGGATTCATAACAAGCTGCATAGCACAGTTATCTACAAGCATATCTGAAACTTCAACTTCCGGATAATTCTTTGCAACTTCATGTACAATCTTTCTCCAGAGTCTTGAAGAATCAAGAACGTTAGCCTTATCAACGCTTGTTACTTTCTTTCTTCTCTTCATTGCAATCTCAAATCCCTTAATTGCAATTCTTCTTATCTCTTCTTCGTTGTATGTAAGTGTATCAACGGCTGTCTCTAATCCGTCAACTTCCTTAGTATATCTATCACCAAAGTAAAGGCCGCCTGTAAGCTCTCTCATGATGACCATATCGAATCCATCACCGATTATTTCTTCCTTTAATGGACACGCTGCCTTAAGTTCATCATAAAGATATGCCGGACGTAAATTAGCAAAAAGTCCTAATTCCTTACGAATCTTTAAAAGACCTGCTTCTGGTCTTAAATTAGGTGCAACATCATACCACTTGGAATTACCCACATTGCCGCCAACTGCTCCAAGAAGTACTGCATCAGAAGCTTTAGCTGTTGCAACTGCTTCATCTGTAAGTGGAACACCGTACTCATCAATTGAGCATCCACCCATAAGAATCTTAGTATAGTTAAACTTGTGACCATATTTATCAGCTACTTTATCGAGCACCTTCACGGCCTCTCTGACGATTTCTGGTCCTATTCCATCACCTGGAATTAAAGTTATTCTGCTTTCCATAAACCTTTACCCCTTTTTCATATGATAATTCAATTTAATATGATATAACATTTTCACAATATTTTCAATAAAAAAAGGATTCCTGACCAGACAAATGTGTCTTAGCCGGAATCCTCCTTAAATTATTCGCATTGAACTATCCGCAGATTATTCTGCTGATGTGCTGTCTGCTGGCTTCTCAACCTGAGCAATTGCCTTCTTCTGCATTGAGATACGGCAGTTCTTGTTGTTACCGAATTCAACAATTACATCATCATCTGATATATCGATAAGAACACCATAGAAACCGCTTGTTGTAAGAACATAATCACCGATTTCCATAGAATCCATAAGTTCCTGCTGACGCTTCTGTTCCTTCTTCTGTGGCTTAATTGCCATGAAATACATCATTGCACCAATAATTACGACATAAAAAATTATAATAGCAATATTCATTGATACTCCTCCTTAAAAAGTCTCTTTCAAACTTAACATATAATACATAATTGACGGCTGATTGTCTACCACAAAATGTATTTTTAACAAAATATTTATAAACATACAGCAGTAAATTACTGCTTGTCGTATGTCTTCATCTGATACAATGCTTCTTCCTTGAAACTTGCGTATCTTCCTTCTTCAATCGCACCTCTTATGTCTGTCATAAGATGGTTATAATAGTAAAGATTATGAAGAACACACAGACGCATACCGAGCATTTCCTTGGCTTTAAGAAGATGTCTTACATATGCTCTTGTGTAGTTCTGGCAGCAAGGACATCCACATCCTTCCTCGATTGGTGCTGTGTCTGTTTCATACTTTGCATTGAAGAGATTAATCTTTCCGAACTTGGTATATACATGTCCGTGACGGCCGTTTCTTGAAGGATATACGCAGTCGAAGAAATCTATTCCTCTGTCTACTGACTCAAGAATATTGGCTGGTGTTCCAACACCCATAAGGTATGTTGGCTTATCCTTTGGAAGATATGGCACAACATTATCGAGTACGTCATACATTTCCTCATGTGTTTCACCAACGGCAAGTCCGCCTACTGCATAACCATCAAGGTCTAACTCTGATATTCTCTTGGCATGGTCAATTCTTATATCATTAAATACCGCACCCTGATTGATACCGAAAAGCATCTGATTAGGATTAACTGTATCAGGAAGTGAGTTAAGTCTTGTCATCTCTTTCTTACAACGCTCTAACCAGCGGTATGTTCTGTCAACAGAATTCTGGATATACTTTCTGTCTGCCTTGGCTGGCGCACACTCATCAAATGCCATCGCAATTGTTGAACCGAGATTAGACTGTATCTGCATACTTTCCTCTGGTCCCATGAATATCTTATGACCGTCAATATGTGACTGGAAAGTAACACCCTCTTCCTTAATCTTACGGAGTCCCGCAAGTGAGAACACCTGAAATCCGCCTGAATCTGTAAGGATTGGCTTGTCCCAGTTCATGAACTTGTGAAGTCCTCCAAGCTGCTTAATTATCTTATCGCCCGGTCTTACATGAAGATGGTAAGTGTTAGATAATTCAATCTGTGTTCCTATCTGCTGTAAATCAGTTGTCGCAACCGCGCCCTTAATGGCTGCCACTGTTCCGACATTCATAAATACAGGTGTCTGCACAGTTCCGTGTACTGTAGTGAACTCTGCTCTTTTTGCCCTGCCGTCTGTCTTTAAAACTTTGTACATATCTGCTCCTTTTATTTATTATAGAAATCTTTAATTCTGTCCATTCTTGCTGTCATGTTATCAAATATCAGGTCAACAAGTGTAAGTGCTGTCATAGCCTCAACTACAACAACCGCTCTTGGAACTATCATCGGATCATGTCTTCCTTTGATAGAAACCTCGATATCCTCTCCCTGCTTATTGACAGTCTCCTGCAATGCACTTATTGAAGGTGTCGGTTTTACCGCTGCCCTGAACACAATCTCATCACCGTCACTTATTCCGCCAAGCACTCCACCACTGTGATTAGTCAGCTTGCTAACCTTGCCGTCTTTCATTGCAAATTCATCATTATTATACTTTCCAGTCACTCTCGCTGCTTCAAAGCCATCGCCAATCTCAAAGCCTTTGACAGCGCCGATTGACATTATAGCTTTGGCAAGATTAGCGTCAAGCTTTTCAAATGTAGGATTACCGATTCCAGTCATCATACCTGAAACCCTGCACTCAATCACGCCTCCGATTGAATCACCAACCGACATCTTACTCTCTGCAAAATCCTTTACTTTCTCTGCAGCTTCCTTATCAGGCATGTTAAATGCATTATTATCTCTTTCAGTTATATCAAACTTATCATAGTCAATGCCGATTCCACCGATTTCTTTAGCATATGCTGTAATATTAATTCCAAGCTCTTTAAGAATCTTCATGGCAATTGCTCCGGCAGCAACTCTTCCGATTGTCTCTCTTCCTGAGCTTCTTCCACCGCCTCTGTAATCCCTGAATCCGAACTTCTCGTCAAATGTATAATCAGCATGTCCCGGTCTGTAATAATTGGCTATCTCTGAATAATCAGCCGACCTCTGTGTCTTATTATATACTGCAAGTGATATAGGTGTTCCTGTAGTCTTACCTTCAAATACACCCGAAAGAATATGCACCTCATCATCTTCCTTTCGTGGTGTGGTAAACTTCGACTGACCGGGCTTTCTTCTGTCTAACTGCTCCTGAATATCTTCCTCGCAAAGAGGCAGACCTGCAGGACACCCGTCAATTACAACTCCCAGTCCCTCTCCATGCGACTCTCCCCATGTTGATATCTTAAATATATTTCCAAACACTGAACCTGCCATAATATATTCTCCTCATCTTTTCAATAGGATTTATTTTAACATATTAAAATATATATCATCAAGCAAAACCCCAATTTATTAATTTTTTCTTATTTTTATTTTTTTCTTAATAGTCAAATGCATTTTATATGGTAGAATAAATGTATCAATATTTTGAATGGAGTTAATTATGGGAACTGTTATAGGAATTGATTTAGGAACAACTAACAGCTGTGTGGCTGTTATTGAAGGTGATACACCTACTGTCATCACCAACAAAGAAGGCTACCGCACAACTCCTTCTGTTGTTGCCTTTACGAAATCAAAGGAACGAATCGTTGGTGATGCTGCCAAGAGACAGGCTGCCGTCAACTCTGACAGAACTATATTCTCTATCAAGAGACACATGGGTACGGACTACCGCAAGAAGATTGACGGAAAGTATTATACACCTCAGGAAATCTCTGCATTTATACTGATGAAGTTAAAGGAAGATGCCGAGGATTTCTTAGGACAGCCTGTGACAGACGCTGTCGTAACTGTGCCTGCTTATTTTACTGACGCACAGAGACAGGCTACTAAAGACGCCGGAAAGATTGCCGGACTTAATATATTAAGAATTATCAATGAACCTACTTCTGCCGCACTCGCATACGGACTTGACAACGGTAATGCGCAGAAGGTTCTTGTGTACGACCTGGGCGGCGGAACTTTTGATGTATCTGTTATCGATATCGGTGACAATGTCATTGAAGTTCTTGCAACTTCAGGAGACAACCACTTAGGCGGCGATGATTTTGATGAAAGAATTGTTAATTATCTTGTTGAGCAGTTTAAGATAAGTGATGGTATTAATCTTTCTAAGGACGCTTCTGCAATGCAGCGTTTAAGGGAGGAAGCCGAGAAAGCCAAGAAAGAACTTTCATCTTCTGTGACAACTAATATCAATCTTCCTTTCATTGCCATGGCTAAGGACGGACCTCACCACATTGATATCACTTTATCAAGACAGACATTTAATGAGCTTACTGCTGACCTTGTCGACAGGACAATCACACCTGTCGAGAATGCACTCCGTGACGCAGGTCTTTCCAAAACTGATATTAATATGGTTTTATTAGTCGGTGGTTCAACAAGAATTCCTGCCGTTGCTGATAAGGTAAGACAGCTTATGGGTAAAGAGCCATCAAGAAATCTTAATCCTGATGAATGTGTAGCCCTCGGTGCTGCAGTTCAGGGAGGCAAGCTTGGAAACCAGTTACAGGCTGGCTCTGCTACTTCTGAGATTATACTTATGGATGTAACTCCTATGTCTCTTTCTATTGAGACTATGGGTGGAATCGCAAGCAGGCTTATCGAAAGGAACACTACAATTCCTACACGACACAGCCAGATATTCACTACAGCCGGCAATTTCCAGACCTCTGTAGATATCAAGGTATTTCAGGGCGAGCGAAAGTTTACAAGGGACAACAAGCTGCTTGGCAACTTCCGTCTTAACGGAATTAAGCGCGCAATGGCAGGCGTTCCACAGATTGAGGTAACATTTGATATTGATGTTAATGGTATTGTAAATGTATCTGCCAAGGATTTAGGCACCGGAAGGGAGCAGAGTATTACTATCACCTCAAGTTCTAACATGACTGAGGAAGAGATTGCCAAAGCCCGCTGGGAAGCTGAAATCTACAGCAAGCAGGACGAGGCATACCAGAGCTTCATTGATATAAGGGAAGACGCAGTAAGAACTCTTAATGAAGCTAACAACGCCCTTGCTGCCAACAAGAAAGTCTGGGAGAAGGACAAGAAAAAGAATGTTAAGACTCAGATTGGACATCTGAGTAAGCTTATATCTAAAGCTCCTATTGACAAGCTTGATGAGGAGAAGGCAGCTTCTCTGCATGAGGCTGCGGAGGCGGTTAGAGAGGCTTTAAGGTAGTGGCGAATCACTACGAAAATAAAAAAGACCAGTTCAGGCACGCTTTCGCTATGCGTCGCTCGCAGCGGTACTAAGCTCATCAGGATTCGCCCCTTCGGGGCTGTCCTGATTCGCTAAGTACCGGCGGCTCCTCAATGCCTGAACCGGTCTTTTTTATTTTCTTCGCTTTCTCTACTTCCTTTGCTTGCAGTTGCTATGCAAGGGAGACATCTTTTAGGACAAACTTGCTTCGCTCGTTTAATTTCCTTGTTATCACTCCGCTTTCTTTCCTTTCACGTTGACTATGCAGATTCCTATGCACACTAATACTAACGCTATTAGTGCATTTATTCCTAGTTCCCTGCTTCCTTCTCCAAGCCACCACGCTGAAAGAAGTACACCGAATACCGGGTTGGTGAAGCCGAAGATTGCCACCTTGGATACCGGATTATGCTTTAACAGGATTCCCCATATTGAGTAGGCTACGGCTGATATACATGCGAGATAGAATAACATGAGTATTGCTGATACTGACACATGTGTTATTCTGCCGCCCATCACGAGTCCTAATATAACCATTACTATTCCACCAAATATGAACTGGTATCCGCTTAACATTACCGGATTGTCTTTCTTTGAATAGTTCTTCATAAGGCATGATGAAAATGCGTATGACAACGCACATAAGAACAGACTTCCGTCACCCATAATACTTAAGTTCATGTCGATTTTCTGTCCGTTCATGCTTACTACGATAACTCCCGCAAAACCAATCACACAGCCGATAATCTTTTTAAGATTCAGCTTTTCCTGTCTGAATATAATTGTCGATACAAGTATTACGAAAAATGTGTTAGAACCATTTATTATTGACGCTTTTACTCCACTGTTATGTGCAAGTCCGATATAGAAGAATATGTACTGCAGAATTGTCTGGAACATTGCAAGTTTTACTATACTCGGTACACTTGATTTCGTTGGAAGAAGCATTTTTCTGTTAAGAATACTTCCGATTAAGATTGTAAGTACTCCTGCAAGCACGAATCTTGTTCCTGCAAATAATACCTGTGTCCATGTTTCACTTGACGGTATCTTAAACAGTGCATATCCTAATTTGATACATGGTGATGCGCTTCCCCAAAGGAATGTACATACAAGCGCGAGGGCGCACACCACCCATGTTTTCTGTAAAAAATCTTTTTTCTCGTTTGTTTTTTCCATGATTAATCTCCTCCATAACATGAAGTGATATTGTATCACAGCTTTTATTAATTAGCAATATATGGCGTATTAAGCCACATTTCAGCACTTAATACGCCATATATTGCTAGTTATTTTTAATCTTATGCGGCAGTCTTACCCGCAGAATTTTTCTTTTAAACATCTGGCTGTTAAAAGGAATAACCGGATAAATGTAGCTTTTTCCCGATATCGTCCTGTTAAAGCATACAAGCACTATTGCAAATATGACTCCTGCCAGAAGTCCGATTCTTCCAAAGAACTGCACAAGAATCAGATTGACTATTCTTATGAATTTCAACGCATATCCCATCTCGAAACTTGCCTGTGAATAAGTTCCCACAGTCACAACTGCCATGTATAGAAGCGATTCCGAATTAAACCACCCTGACTGCACTGCATACTCTCCCACAACAATACCGGCAAGAATACTCAAAGGCGTTGACAGCATTCCGGGCGTATTAACCGCCGCCAGCTTAAGTCCGTCAACCGCAAGTTCAAGAATGAAAAGCTGGAGAATAACCGGAACTGTTATGTCCTCGCTTATCGTTATGAATTTCAGCCACTCCGGCACCCACTGCGGATTGCTCTCTAGTAAAAGCCACACAGGTGTAAGAAAAACCGTAAGCAGCGTAAAGAAGAATCTCGACAGTCTTATATAAGTTCCTATCATCGGCGAAAAGTTAAAATCATCCGCCTCTTCTATTATATCAAACACACTTGTCGGAATTATCATCACCGCAGGCGAGGTATCTACCATAATAACGATATTGCCATCAAGAAGCGCAGCCGCAGCAGTGTCCGGTCTTTCAGAATATTTGTACTTTGGAAACGGATTAATCCACTTTCCCTTGAACATACATTCTGCAAGACTCTCTATATTCATGGTAAGTGCCTCAACCTCTATGCTGTTTATGAGATTTTCTATTTTTTCAAGCAGCTTCTTATCAACCTTATCCTCAATATAACACACCGCAACATCTGTCTGTGAACGCTCACCTACTGTATACATTTCCATTGAGAAACGGTTATCCCTTATTCTTCGTCTTAAAAGTGCCGCATTGCACACAAGTGTCTCAACAAATCCATCTCTTGAGCCGCGCAGAACCTTATCTTTGTACGGCTCTGTAACTGAACGCATCGGATAAGTACGGCAGTCAATCAGTATGCATTCGTCAAAGCCATCTATTATCATGACTGTCTGTCCTGAAAGAAATGCCTTCTCCACCTCGTCGTAATGTCCGTTTTTTTCAATCTCTGTATACGGCATTCCCACTTCTAAAAATGTATCTATATCTTTTATGTCCGATTCTTTCAATGAATAAAAAAACTGCACCAGCTTCTCGATTGTATCTTCCTGTACGAATCCATCTATAAAGTAAAAATGTGTTCTCTTCCCGCCAATTAACACATCTCTCTGCAGAATGTCAAAATTCTTGTCCACTCTTAACTTTTCATTCATCATGCGGACATTCATGTCTATGTTAGTTGTAAAATCAGTCATGCTTACTCCTTTCGCCAGCACATTTACAGCACTAAGGGCAGGACTTACGCCCTGCCCTTATAGAATGTCCACATTTGACACATTTATTCTGTTATTAGTTCTCAAAAAGTGATGTTGAATAATATCTGTCACCACTGTCTGGAAGCAATGCAACTATTGTCTTGCCTTCGTTCTCTGGCTTCTTAGCCCACTCAATTGCTGCATAAAGCGCCGCACCTGCTGATATTCCGACCTGAATACCCTCTGTATGTGAGATTATCTTGGCATACTCGAATGCATCATCGTTCTCTACTGGAACAACGCTGTCATATATCTTAGTGTTAAGAATTTCTGGAACGAATCCTGCTCCGATTCCCTGAATCTTATGTGGGCCAGGCTTTCCCTGTGAAAGCACTGGTGAAGTGGCAGGTTCAACTGCAATTATCTCAATCTTATCATTCTTAGACTTAAGATATTCGCCAACCCCTGTGATTGTACCGCCTGTACCAACACCTGCAACAAATGCGTCAACTTCTCCATCTGTATCATTCCATATCTCAGGACCTGTTGTTCTTCTGTGTGCCTCCGGGTTAGCTGGATTAACAAACTGTCCTGCAATCATGCTTCCTTCAATCTCATTCTTTAATTCTTCTGCCTTCGCAATTGCACCTGTCATTCCCTTGTAACCAGGAGTAAGTACAATCTCTGCACCATAAGCCTTGATAATATTTCTTCTTTCTACACTCATAGTCTCTGGAAGAACAATAATTGTTCTGTAGCCCTTCGCTGTAGCAATAGCAGCAAGACCGATTCCTGTATTACCAGATGTAGGCTCAATAATAGTTGCTCCCGGCTTAAGAATACCTTTCTCCTCAGCATCTTCAATCATTGCCTTGGCAACTCTGTCCTTAACACTTCCTGTCGCATTAAAATACTCAAGCTTAACAAGAACTCTTGCCTTAAGTCCGAACTTTTCTTCAATATGTCCGACCTCTACAAGTGGTGTGTTACCTATTAAGTCTGCTGCTGATTTATATATCTTTCCCATACAATCCTCCATCTTGTGGTATTATTCCACATTTTCTAATATCAATCCATGAAAGTCATTCATGAATCAGGTGATATGTTTATGTAGTACATAAACATACTATGTTTATATGTTATTATAGAACAATGATTTTGATTTGTACAGTACTTTTTTATTTTTCTTTTTAAATCATGTGTATTCCGCTTGCCAGCTTCTCGGTTTTGGACTTCCTCTGCTCTAACGTCCAATCCACGCCTTCAGCTTCCCACTGACTTCTTAATCACATCCACCAGCCCGCTATAACTATGCTCCCGCGCCTCAATTATCCGCCACCCTGGCACTCCTGCCGCCACAAGCTTTCTACTACATGCAGGGCCAATGCTATATACTGGAACATCGCCCAGCTTATCAATCAGCCATTTTATCCGTTCACCACTGCTGCCACTGGTAATAACTATACCTGAGACATCACTGTAATCTGTAGTTTCGTACTCAGCACATGTATCAACATATTCATTCCTATATACTGGAATCTTAACAAGCTCTCCATAGTCCTTCATAGCTGCCTCAAGTGAACCGCTTGTTACCTCTGCACACAGATATACAATCTTACCGGCTGCAATATTCATCAGACTCTTTCCAAGCTCCAAACCTGTAGATTTAGATGATACAACGTCTGCCTCAAGACCACATGCCGCCTTTAAAGCTTCTTTTGTCTTTTCGCCGACTACCGCAATCTTAACTCTGGCAGAAAGTTCACGCCCCACACTGGCAGCCCTGACACTGTTACAATTCCCCCCACTGCTACAATTCAGCGCACCACTATAATCCACCTCACTGTCTCCATTTAGCATACCGTCACAATTCGGCACGCCTTCACAAGCCAGCTCTCCCATATTATAAACAAACCCAGCCACTGCATTTTTACTGGTGAACACAAGCCACTGCGCATTCTTTATCTTTTCAGAAAAATCCTCCACACGAATATAACCAATCCTGCCAGTCACTATTTTTTCACAGGAAAGCCCCTCCTTTGCAAACAAATCCGCAAAGGAAGGGCTTTTATCGTACATCTGTCCATTTTCAATATATGTATATATGTATTTACCCACAATCTACTCCAATCCAAGCATACGGGCTGCTTCGTGGCCAACCGCCTCGCCGTCAGTTCCTGTAACTTCAATTCTAAGAATCCTGCTGCAATCATCATTGCCGAATAACACAACCATTCGAAGGTCGCCGTTCTCCTTAGTTACACAGTGTGCTCCGACTGGTGCATGACAACCGCCTCCGGTTAATCTTAAAAATGTTCTTTCAGCCACAGCTTCCCTGTGCGAATTATCGTCTGACAAAGCATTTATCTTATCAAGCAGTTCAGTATTCGCCTGTGCTGTCTCTATGGCAAGCACTCCCTGTGCCGGTGCCGGAATAACAACCTCCGGATCAAGATACTCTGTTATCTCCGATGCTCTGCCAAGCCTGTTAAGTCCTGCTGCTGCAAGCACAATTCCGTCAAGTCCGTATGAATCATCCATGAGCTTATTAATTCTTGTATCAACATTTCCTCTGATAGCAGTAAACTGAATATCAGGACGCAGCATGGCAAGCTGGCATGCACGCCTCAGACTCCCAGTGCCTATAACCGCACCAGAAGGAAGCTCTGAAAAACTTCCTGCATTCTTTAATATAAGCACATCTCTGCAGTCTTCGCGTTTCCACGCCTTTGCAAATGTAAGTCCAGCCTCACATTCAGCCGGCATATCCTTCATGCTGTGAACCGCCATATCAATGCTTCCCGAAAGGAGCTCTTCTTCAATCTCCTTAACAAAAAGCCCCTTAGTTCCAATCGCAGCAAGCGGCTTATCCGTAACCTTGTCGCCTGTTGTCTTAATTATAACAAGTTCAAATGTATCCTCAGGATACACCTCTTCCATTCTCTTCTTAACATATTCCGACTGGACAAGTGCCAGCTTTGAACCCCTTGTTCCTATTCTGTAATGCATAATCCTCCCTACAAGCCAAACAGTCTTTCTACCATATCTTTATACTGCTGCTGTTCATTTTCTTCCACATTTTTCAATTCTTCAATCGGTTCTTTTAACAGTCTGTGGAGTGACGACTTAAGTATCTTCTTTAAGATTACCCTGTCATGGTCTGAAAGGTCAATCTTACGGTTAAGATAATCATAGCTGTCCTGTACTATCTCATCGCATTTTTTGCCAAGCGACTGAATAGTTGTATCCATTCTGCTTGATGTGAGCCATTTCTTGGTTTCTTCTATATATTCATCAATCACACACTGGCTTTCCTTAAGCAAATGTGCTCTCTCATCCTGATTAAACTTCACAATCTCGCCTATCCTGTCAAGGTCAATCAGAGTCACTCCCGCAAGGCTGCCTGCTGATTTTTCTATGTCTCTTGGGGCAGCAAGGTCAAGAAGTGCCATCTTGCTGCAACCTTCTAATTCAGAACATTTAACTACCAAATGAGGTGATGAAGTTGCAGAAACAACTATATCACTGCCTTTAAGCTCTTCTGTTTTCTTATCGTATGCCACAACCTGAATCTGTGGAAACTCTTTAAGCAGCGCCTTTGCATGCTGGTAAGTTCTTGAACACACAGTTACATCAGCACCATATTCTGCCAGATATCTTATGGCAAGAGCCGCTGTTTTGCCGCTTCCTATAACAAGCGCATGCTTTCCTGCTATGCCGCACACTCTGTCCAACTCCTGAATCCCGACATAACATACAGATACCGGCTTTTCACTTACCTTGTATTCTGTCTTAATCTGCTTGGCGCAGCTCACTGCCTCTCTTACTATGTAATTAAGCTCTTTTCCGCTGTGTCCAAGTGTCCTTGAAAGGTCTGCCGCATCTTTTAACTGGCCTAGTATCTGGTCTTCACCAAGCACCATGCTTTCAAGCCCGGCTGCTATGCGGAACAGATATACAAGCGCTTCTTCACCACACTTGACACTGGCTAATTCAATGTCAGTAAGCCCAAAGTAATTATTGAACAAATCAGACATCGTCTGTACAAATGTTTCATCCTCATACAGATAAAACACTTCACATCTGTTGCATGTTGAAAGACACATGCACTGATTCACGCCAGCCCCCTCTGCCTGCTGCATAAAATCTGCTACTGCGCTGTCTGTAAATGTAATCTTATCCCTTACTGAAAGGTCTGTATTCTTATAGTTAATACCTACATATCCTAACTGCATTTGTAATCTCACTTATTATCCGAATTATTTTCTGAAGAATTCTTCCATAACCTCTATTGTACGGTTGATATCCTCATTAGTATGTGCGTCTGATACAAACATTGCCTCAAACTGTGATGGTGCAATATATATTCCATTATCAAGCATATGTCCAAAGTATCTTGCGTACTCCTTGGTGTCTGACTTTACTGCACTGTCATAATCTTCTACTGCGTCCGGTGTAAAGAATATGCTCATAAGCGAGCCAATCTGATTAACTGATACCTTTCCGGCTCCACACTCTCTTACACTGTCAGCAATTCTCTTAGTCTTAATCTCAAGTCTGTCATAGATGTCTTTATTATCTCTTAAGATTCTTAAAGTCTCTAAACCTGCTGCCGTTGCAATCGGATTACCTGACAATGTTCCTGCCTGATATACAGGACCGTCAGGACTTACCATACGCATAATATCAGCACGACCGCCATATGCGCCGACTGGCATACCGCCGCCTACAATCTTACCAAGAGTTGTAAGGTCAGGCTTGATGTTAAAATACTCCTGTGCTCCGCCAATTGAAAGTCTGAAGCCTGTTATTACCTCATCAAATATAAGAAGGCTTCCATTTTCCTTAGTTATGTCTCTTAAGAATTCAAGGAATCCAGGCTTTGGAAGAACAACTCCCATGTTAGCCGCAACTGGTTCAACAATTACAGCAGCTATTTCATCTTTATTGTTATCAAAAAGCTCCTTAACAGAATCACAGTCATTGTATTCTGCTACAAGAGTATTCTTAGTGTAATCAGCAGGAACTCCTGCGCTGTCTGGAACTGATGTTGTAAGCGCTGCTGAACCGGCTTTTACCAAAAGTCCGTCAGAATGTCCATGATAACAGCCTCTGAACTTAATTATCTTGTCTCTTCTTGTGTAACCTCTTGCCACACGGATTGCGCTCATAACAGCTTCTGTTCCTGAACTTACAAGACGGCTCACCTCCATTGTAGGAATAAGCTCATATATAAGCTCTGCCATCTCTACTTCTCTCTTGGTTGGCGCGCCATATGTAAGTCCTGCTTCTGCTGCTTCTTTAACCTTTGCAATAACTCTGTCATGTGCGTGGCCTAATATTCCCGGTCCCCATGAACATATATAATCAATCATCTCATTACCGTCTACATCAGTAATTCTGTCACCTTTGGCAGAAGCAATGAATCTTGGCACTCTGTCAACTGCCTTGTATGCCCTTACAGGACTATTTACACCGCCCGGCATATGTTTAACTGCTCTCTCATATAAATCCTTTGACATCTCTTCATTCATATATCCAAATCCTCCTGCTGCACAATTTAATACTGCTTAAAATGTTACTCTTCCTTTAACCATTTTGCCACATCTATAGCATGATATGTAATTATCATCTTAGCTCCGGCTCTCTTAAAGCCAGTCATATTCTCCATTACAATCTTCTTCTCATCAATCCAGCCATTCATTGCTGCTGCCTTAACCATCGCATACTCACCGCTTACATTATAAGCAATGATAGGAATATTGAAGTTAAGTGCTATCTCTTTCATGACATCCATATATCCAAGTGCAGGCTTTGCTATAATCATGTCTGCGCCCTCTAATATGTCTTCTTCAACTTCTCTTAACGCTTCTTTTCCATTAGCCGGATCCATCTGATATGTCTTTCTGTCACCAAATCCCGGTGCTGAATGTGCTGCGTCCCTGAATGGACCGTAGTATCCTGATGCAAATTTGGCACTGTATGAGCATATAGGAATATTAACCAGTCCTGCCTCATCAAGCGCATTTCTTATTGCCTCAACTCTCTTATCCATCATGTCACTAGGTGCAATTATATCTGCACCTGCCTTTGCGTATGCAACTGACGCCTTTGCAAGAAGAGGCAGAGTCTCATCATTTAATATAACACCGTCTTTTACAAGTCCGCAGTGTCCATGTGAAGTGTACTCACACAGGCACACATCAGCCATAATAACAAGCTCTGGATACGCATTTTTAATAAGGCGGATTGCCCTGCACACAACACCTTCCTCGTCATATGCCTCACTTCCGACCTCGTCTTTATGTACAGGGATTCCAAAAAGCAGGATTCCCTTAATTCCAACCTCTACGGCACGTCCGATTTCTTCAAGAACATGGTCAAGCGAATACTGACATATTCCCGGCATTGACGGCACTTCCTGTATTACATCATTTTCCTCGGTAACAAATACAGGATATATAAGCTCATCCACCCTTACATGATTCTCTCTTACCATATCTCTTAATGTCGCATTCATTCTTAATCTTCTTGTTCTGTCCATGATTATCATCTTCCTTCCAATGTTTCCTATATAATAGCATTGCATATAAACATTGTAAACTGATATGTTATGCCCTGCTGTGTATCTTCACCATTCTTGCGTACTCACCATCAAGCTTCATAAGCTCCTCGTGAGTTCCTCTTTCCTTAATGCCCTCGTCAGTAAGCATCAGGATTTCCTCCGCATTTTCAATAGTCGTAAGTCTGTGTGCTATTACAAATGTGGTTCTGTTCTTAGCCAGCTTCTCAAGCGATTCCTGTACAATCTGCTCGCTCTCGTTATCAAGTGCTGATGTTGCCTCGTCAAATATAAGAATTGGCGGATTCTTTAAGAATACTCTTGCAATTGACAGTCTCTGCTTCTGACCGCCTGACAATTTCACGCCTCGCTGACCGATATCTGTGTCGTATCCATTCTCAAAGCTCATGATAAAATCATGCGCATTTGCAAGCTTTGCCGCCTGTATTACCTCTTCATCTGTTGCATCCGGCTTTCCATATCTGATATTGTCTTTAATTGTACCCATAAACAGATATACATCCTGCTGTACAACTCCGATATGGTCGCGCAGGCTCTTAAGTGTAACATCTTTGATATCTGTTCCGTCAATCTTAATCGAGCCGCCCGTCACCTCGTAGAATCTTGGAATAAGCGAGCACAGTGTCGTCTTTCCTACTCCTGAAGGGCCTGCAAGCGCAACATACTCACCCGGTCTTACAGACAGATTGATATCAGAAAGCACCTCGTCCACACCGTCTTTATATCTGAAGGACACATTTTCAAATGTAATCGCTCCCTTGACATCAGTAAGCTCCTTCGCGTCAGGCTTATCATCGATTTCCGGCTCTACTGAAAGAATCTCTAGGAATCTTTCATAACCTGAATAACCGTTCTGAAACTGCTCTGTGAAATCAATAAGCACCTTCACCGGCTCCGTAAATATATTGATATACAGTAGAAATGTAACGAAATCGGTAATATTTACCCAGCCCTTTGCAATTCCGATACCGCCTGCTGCGATTACAATTACATTTATCATTGTTGTAAATGCAGTAAGTCCCGCATTGTACATTCCCATGTAATGATAGCTGTCTCTCTTAGACTCAAGAAACAAATCATTGCCCTTCTTAAACTTCTCACATTCGATATCCTCATTTGCAAATGACTTGACAACCCTGATTCCGGACAGATTATCCTCTATCTGCGCATTTATCTCACCGATTCTTACCCTGTTTCTCTTAAATGCTCTCTTCATGCGCTTGTTAAGCACATACGCAAATACAAGCATGAACGGAATCAGCACAAATGCGGCAATCGTAAGTCTCCAGTCAATCGAGCTTAATATGCACAACGCACCGATTATCTTAATCAGCGAAATAGTTATATTCTCAGGACCATGATGTAAAAGCTCTGTAATGTCGAACAGATCCGATGTTATTCGTGACAATAACTGTCCAACTTTCTGGTCATCATAGAACGAATACGACAGCTTCTGATAATGGTTGAATATCTCTGCCCTCATATCGTACTCAATCTTCGCACCCATCACATGTCCATAATTAGATATATAGTAGTTGCAGCCCCACTGTATAAGCACCAGCACAAACAGCACCGCAACTATAATCATAATTTTCGAAAGTGCCTCATCCGCACTCATATAAGCAACCTTTGATGTGATGTACCTTACAACAAGCGGTATCACAAGCGCCACCGCCGCTGACATCATCGCCAGTATCATATCCAGTATAAATGTGCCTAAATACGGTTTGTAGTATCTGGCAAGTTTCTTAAGATTCTCTTTCATAATCTTCTCCTGTTTTCTATATTAAATCTTCTTCAATTCCCGACCGCCATTATAACATAAAGTAAGACAATGAAAAAGTATGCAAAATGTCCGGCATGCAATTAATTGTAAATTGCATGCCGGACATTTTTAATAATCTCTACTCGCTCACGAATTCTGCCTGCTGTGCCTTAACGTCTCTGCCTGCTCCGTTAATTGCAAGATATAAAAGTCCAATTCCTATAAATATAAGCAGCAAAGCCACTATCATATATGCAACTCCGATTCCTAAAGATTCAGAACCCATCTGGCTTAAATCCCAGCCAAACCAGCCTGTTGGTACAGCATAATTAAGGAAGTTATATGGAGCTGTCATTGTGTCATACCATCTTACTCCAAGTGCAGCCAATATATATACGAATGCAACATAGCAAAGTGGCGGAATAACTGCATATATTGCATACACCTTCTTTGCAACAAATCCCTTGTCAAACACAAGAAAATCAGCAATTGCAAATACCGGACCAATCAAATGTACTCCTAGACTTCCTGCATAATTATGAAGATATGCACCAATCAGTCCATCCTCCGAAGTCGGTCCAAGAATAATCATATACACCAGACATGTCAGTGTAATCGAAAGTGTCATAAGGAATTTAAGAATATAAAGCCCGTTGCTTTTATAATCCTTTCCCTTAGTGAGCAGTATAACATCAAGCACAATAAACACCGCCAGCACAATATCAAGCGCCACATTAGACAGCGTTGTAAAAAATGTGAATGACATAATGCTGTCAATCGTAAACACCAGACCATACACCGAAGCAATCAGCGATATTGCCTTAAAAATAATACTTGTAATCAATTTTTTCCTGTTAAAAACATTAGTATTCAATTTGAGCCTCCAATTATTTTGATTTTCAAATTATAATACATATTAGTTTGATTATCAAGTTATTTATACAAAGTATCAATATATTCTTTCAGTTTATCATACGATTCTTTATCTACCTTATAATCTGCCCCATTCCATGTAACTTTTCCAGCAAGTACAATTGTATTTGCCACTCCATCTTTATAATATGTAATGCGATATCCCCAGCCATTAACCTGTGGAAATTTCTTTGCTTTGAGATTCATATTCTTTACCAGACTGCTTATCTGCGCCCTCTGTTCCTCATTAGGTGTTATAGTCTTTCCAGTACCGCCAGACATTATTGTCATCTCACTATATCCACTGATATCAATATTAACTACCTGTGTTAATGTACTGCTTATCAGATACACTGCAATCCCCACAACTGCCAATACTACAACAATTGCTGCTATAACTTTTCTACTTATTTTCTTTTTCATAAGATACCTCCTGTCTTCTCTCTGTTTCAACGTCCAACCTTTCGCTTTTTCTCATCCCTTTTGGACGTCATCCGTGTCTCACCCCGCTTCAAAGTCCAATCCGCTGCTCCTTCTCTTCCCTTTTGGACTTCCTCCGTGTCTCTCTCCACTTCTAAGTCCAATCCGCTGCTCCTTCTCGTTCCTTTTGGACTTCCTCCTGCCTTCCTTCCGCTTCAAAGTCCAATCCACCACTTCTACTCGTCCCTTTTGGACTTCCTCCGTGTCTCTGAAGTGGTAATCTAAAAGTAGACACCAACCCAATTATTGTAGACATTATTTATA